>DASSBB010000060.1:0-36148 GCA_035699145.1 Marmoricola sp. | reverse complement strand
CGAGTCGTCGGATCCTCGGGCCTGGACCCCCACCGAGTCGTCGGATCCTCGACTTTCGACGACGGCCCCGCCGGCAGGCTGGCCCGTCCTCGACGGCGCCAGCTCGGCGTACAACGCATCGGCGAGCACGCGGCCGCTGCGGGCGAGCAGCGTCCGCTCGGGGCGGAAGACCTCACCGCCCTCGAACATCACGACCGCCTTCGGGTCGAGCGCCACCGGCTCGGAGGCGGTGACCCACGTCCAGTCGCCGACGATGGTGGCCGCGGCCGCCGCGGCGTCACCGAGCCGGTCGGCCGACGCGACCGGCACCGCGACGACCCGGGTCGGCGAGTCCGCGAAGTGGTCGGCGAGCCCCTCGAGCCGCCGGCGGGTGTGGAGAGCGCTCCAGGCTGTGGGCCGGTGGACCCAGACGACGAGCTGCGAGCGGTCCACCAGGGCGAGGTGCGGTGAGTGCGCGTGGACCTGGCCCGCGTCGACGACGACATCGACCCCCGGGAGCCGGGCGAAGGCGTCGGCGAGCGCGCCCCACAGCGGCCCGACGGCCAGGGACTGCTCGGGACCCGAGAGACCGGCGAGAACGGGCTGCCCGCCGAGCGCCGTCTGGGTGTGGTCGTGGACGAGCTCGGGCGGCACACCGCGGCGGGCCGACGGCAACAGCGAGAGGAGCCCTCGCTGGGGGTCGAGCGGGCGGCCGTCCTGAGCGGACAGCCGCAGGGCGACGTCACCCCCGGCGGGGTCGGCGTCGACGAGGACGGTGCGACGGGGCCACAACGAGGCGAGGAGCATCGCCGTCGTCGTCGCTCCCGGAGCGCCCTTGGCGGAGAGGACGGTGACCAAGGCCATGGCTACTCCGTGACCAGGTCGACGAGCGGCTCGGTGCTCGAGGGGAGCACCGTCACGGCGAGGCTGTTGCCGGACGCCAGGTCGGCGACCGTGCCGGCATCGGAGTCGCGGACCAGCACCGAGATGCTCGTCGCCCCGCTGCCGCCGCCACTGCCGACCTCGGTCACCCGGGCGGCCTCGACGACCACGTCGCCCGGCGACAGGTTGCCGACCGGCTGACCGCCGGAGCCGCTGACGAAGATGAGCGAGACGACGTCGCCCGGCTCGGGGCGGTCGGTGGTCCGGCGCCCGGCGTCGACGACCAACCCGACCTCCTGGGCGCCCTCGGGAACGACCTCGGAGACGGCGAGGAACATCTGGTTGTTGAGCAGGGTCCCTTGCGGGATCGGGCCTCGGGCGTAGGTGCCGACGAAGTTGCTGACCGCGGCGGCGTCGATCGTCGAGCCGCCGTCGGCCGCCACCCGGGCTGTCGAGAAGTCTTCGCGGGTGATGAGCTGGCCCATCCGGAGGTCCTGGCGGGCGACGAGCACGTCGACCCGGCTGCCGCTGCGGAACGCCACGAGCGCGCTGCCGAGGGCGCCGACCAGGATCAGCAGGGCGGCCAGCGCCGCGAGCGCCGGGCGCCGGTCACGCGACGCGGCCGGAAGCCGTCCGCGGCCGGGTGTCGCCGGTGGGCCGCCTGCGCGCGCGGTGGTCGCGCCGGCCTTGAGCGATGTCGAGCTCACGCATGTCCCCCTGAAACCCACTGACCACCGGGCGCGGGGAAGTACGGTGCGCCGCCGCCCCGGTGCTTGACAGCCACGAAGACTACCGCGAACGGGACGAAACGGACTCCCGTGAGGCGGAACCTTTACCCGTCGAACCGCCCCTCACGCTGGGTTGAACCGCCCCTCGCGCTCGGTTGAACCGCCCCTCGCGTTGCGTTGAACCGCCCCTCGCGCCGGACCCGCCCGGCGCGAGGGGCGGCTCGACGCGGCGCGAGGGGCGGCTCGACGCGGAGTCAGGGGCGGGTCAACGCAGCTTCAGGGGCGGCTCAACGTCCAGGGTCAGGAGCCGGAGCCGGAACCTGTCTCGGGCTCCGAGGACTGGGCCGCCTCGAGGGCCTGCTGGACCAGCTGCTCGGCCTCACGCATCGCCCGTGCCCACTCGACGGTGTCGCCCTCCTCGAGCGCAGCCTGCGCCTCGGCGTACTTCTCGTCCGCCTGCACGAGCAGGTCCAGCACGTCCGGCGGCGTCTCCGGACCGGGCTCGTCGGGTCCGGCCCCCGTGCCGCCCTGCCCCGGCTCGCCGCCGTCGCCCTCCTCACCGGCGTCCTCCCCGGTGATCGCCCCCTCGGCGAGGACGTCGTTGAGCGCGGCGGTCAGCGAGGTCCCGTAACCGGCGTTGCGGCCGAACGACGCGAGCACGAACTGCAGCACCGGGTAGGCACCCTGGCCGCTCTCGCGCAGCGCGTAGACCGGCTGCACGTAGAGCAACCCACCGCCCACGGGGAGCGTCAGCAGGTTGCCGTAACGGATCTCCGAGTTCTGCTTGATCGGCAGCAGCCGGGTCTGGATCCGCTCGTCGGCCGCGAAGGTGTTCGCGATCTGCGAGGGACCCTGGACCTGTGTCGAGTCCGGCAGCCTGAGGATCCGGATCCGGCCGTAGTCGTCGCTCGTCGCGTCGGAGTTGACCGCGATGAACGACGCCAGGTTCGACCGGTTCGTCGGCACGTAGACGCTGGTCAACGAGAACGCCGGTGACCCGCTCGGCGCGGGGGCGTCGGAGTCCTCCGGCGGCTGCGGCATCTGCACCGAGAGGCGGTACGGCGGCTGCTTGTTCGCGGGGTCAGCCGGGTCCTCCGGGACGTCCCATCGGTCGGTGCCGCGATAGAAGATCTGGGCATCGGTGACGTGGTACTGCGCCAGGATGTGGCGCTGAACCTTGAACAGGTCCTCGGGGTAGCGCAGGTGGCTCAGCAGCTCGTCGGGGATCGACTCCCGCGGCTCGACAGCGCCGGGGAAGATGTCCTTCCACGCCTCGAGGATCGGGTCGTCCTGCCACTCGTAGAGGGTCACCGTGCCGTCGTACGCGTCGACCACCGCCTTGACGGAGTTGCGCATGTAGTTGATCTGGTCGGTCGGGAGCGTGACGTACGACGTGGTCGTGTCGAGCGCGTCGTTGGTCATCTCCTGGAAGGAGTCGCGCTCGGAGTTCGGGTAGCGGTCGGTCACCGTGTAGCCGTCGAGGATCCACACGACCCGCCCGTCGACGACGGCGGGATAGGGGTCGCGGTCCACGGTCAGCCACGGGGCGACCTTCTGCACGCGGTCACGCGGGTGCCGCTCGTAGAGGATCTTCGAATTGTCGGTCACGAGGTTCGACAGGATGATGTTCGGCTCGCCGAACTTGATCGCGTAGAGCAGCTGGTTGAACAGCCCGCCGACCGAGACGCCGTCCTTTCCGTCGTACGTCGTGGTGCCGCGCTCGCCCCCGGCCTCCTCGGGGATGTCGAGCTCGATGTCGGAGGCGTCCTCGGGCTTGCCGACGATGGAGTACGTCGGGCTCTTCTCGCCGAAGTAGATCCGCGGCTGGTAGCCGTCCGGGGTGAGGTCCGAGAGCTCTCCGCGGGGCGGCAGGTCCTCCTCGGCCCACGGGGGCTCGTCGTTGGTCGGCGCCTCGCCCTCCGCGGTGCGGTTGTTGCCGAAGGCCGCGATGACGCCGAACCCGTGGGTGTAGACGGTGTGCTCGTTGGCCCAGTTGCGCTGCTCCTCGACGAGCCCCGCCTGGTCGAGCTCGCGGACACCGAGCACGAGGTCGCGGGTCTGCCCGTCGATCTCGTAGCGGTCCACGTCGAGCACCTCGGACACGCTGTAGTAGCCACGGACCTGCTGCAGCTGCTCGAACGCCTGGCTCATCCGGGCCGGGTCGATCAGCCGGATGCCGGGCAGCGACGCAGCGTTCTCCCGGAGCTGGTCCTCGGTGACCGAGACGGTGGCGTTGTAGTTCTGCTCGATCACGTCCGCGACGTCGAACGCCTCACGAGTCGCCGTGATGTTGTTCTCGAGGTACGGCTCCTCCTTCTGGGGCTCGGAGGGCCGGACCTGGAACTGCCAGACGATTCCCGGCCACAGCGCGCCGAGCAGGATCGCCGAGAGCACGAGCAGCCCCAACCCGATGGAGGGGAGCAGCCAGGTCCGCCGGAAGACGTTGGCGAAGAAGAGCAGCGCGCAGATGAGCGCGATGAACATGAGGATGTTCTTCGCCGGCAGCACCGCGTTGTCGGAGGTGAAGTTGATGCCGGTGAACCGTCGCCCCTGGTCGGTGGTCAGGTCGAACCGGTCGAGCCAGTAGTCGACCGCCTTGAAGAGCACGAAGAGGCCGAGGAGCACGGAGAGCTGCACCTGCGCCGCGCCGCTCACCTTGTCGCCGCGCGCCTGCAGCCGGATGCCGCCGAAGAGGTAGTGCACGACGATCGCCGCGATCAGCCCGAGCACCGCCGTCATCATCGCGAAGTTCACGACGTAGTGGAACCAGGGCAGCTCGAAGACGAAGAACCCGATGTCCCGCTCGAAGTAGGGGTCCGTCTTGCCGAACGGCTTCTCGTTGCGCCACAGGAGGAAGGTGCGCCACTGACCGGACGCCGAACCGCCGGCGATCAGCCCGAGGAGCACGGCGACGGCGATGACCGCCCACTTGCGCATGGGCTCGACGGCCTCGCGGTAGCGGTCGAGGCTCGCCTCGGCCGGCAGCGACCGGAACTCGGGACGCGCTCGGAAGGCCCAGACGATGTTGGCGGCGACGAAGCCGCCCATCAGGATCCCGAAGACGATGAAGAGCAGGGAGCGGGTGGCCAGGACCTTGGTGAAGACGTCCTGGAAGCCGACGCTGTTGAACCAGAGCTTGTCGGTCCAGACGCCGGTGAAGATCGACAGCAGGAAGAACGCCGCGATGACGACGGCGGCCGTCCCGAGCAGCGCGCGGGACCGTTGCGGCCGCGGCGCGGTCGCGGTACGACGCGGTGGCGTCGGGTCGTCGAAGAGTCCGCTCACCTGATGTTCACTGCTCCCCTCGGTGCGCCGGGTCACCCGGGTCGAGATCGACCGGGGCCAGCGTGGCTAACAACAACTCTAGGAGGGCGGGCACGAGGTCGGGCCCTTCGATGACCGCGAAGTCGTCGTCGTGGGACCGCAGCCGCAGCGCACACCACGTCGTGCTCGCGCGGGTGGCGGCGACGACCATGCGGACCTCTTCGCGCTGGGGATGCGTGGCGGCGATTTCCTGGGCCGCCGCCGGGTCCTCGGGAAGATCGGTCACCGTCGGCGGCAACACGAGCCGTTCGACGACGACCGCGGTGCCGTGGACTGCGTCGGGCCACATCATCTCGGCGAGCAGCTCCTCCAGCGAGCGGTCGAGGGGCAGCGCCTCCTGCTCGACCGGCGTGAGGCTTCCGGTCAGGTCGGCGTCGCGGTCGATCTCGAGCATCTCGGCAAGGCCGGGCTCGTCGGCGAGCAGCTGCTGGGTGGGCACGAGCGCGAACAGTCGGGCCGGCCGGTCCCACCCCTCCCCTGCGGCGTGCTTCTCCAGCTCCAGAACGGCCGCGCGCAGCGCGAGGTCGGCCGCCGGTGCGAGCTCCTCCGGGGCGCCCTGGGGCGTGGGCTGGTCCTGCTCGGTCACGACGCACACCTCGGCAGCTCGACGGACGGGTCTTCGACGTACTTCTTCAGCGCCTCCACCGCGCTGTGCAGCGTGTCGGCACGCACCAGGCGCATGCCGTCCTCGTCGAGGTCGGCCGCGAGGACGGTGTCGCAGTTGTCCGGCGGGACGAAGAAGAGCGAGGCGCCGCTCTCCTCGGCGCCCGCGATCTTCTGCGCGATGCCGCCGATCGGGCCCACGTCACCCTCGGCCGTGATCGTGCCGGTGCCGGCGATGACCTCACCGCCGTTCAGCGCGCCGGGGGTCAGCGTGTCGTAGATCGAGAGCGCGAACATCAGTCCGGCGCTCGGCCCGCCGATCGACTCGTCGATGTGGACACGGACGTCGAAGGGGAACTCGTAGCCGGTGCCGACCAGGACCCCCAGCGTGGCCTGCTCGGGGTCGTCGGGCCCCGGCGCCGTCGTGATCGTCACCGTTCGCTCCTCGCCCTTGCGGCGCACCTCGACCTCGACCTTTTCGCCCGGCTCCACGGAGTCGAGGGCGGCGAGCACGTCGTCGACGTCCTCGGTCGGCTCGCCGGCCACGCTCAGCAGCCGGTCGCGCGCCTCCAGCTTGCCGACCGAGGGTCCGTCGGGCGTGACACCGAGCACCTCGGCGTACGTCGGGAGCTCCTCGCCGAGCTCGCCCAGCGCCGCCGCGGTCGCGGCGTCCTGGGAGCTGACCATCTTCGCGGCCGACTCGGCACGCTCGGACTCGTTGCTGGTCGGCTCGGGGTACATCGCCTTGTAGGGAAGGACCGCGACGTCCTGCCCCAGCCAGGCGAGCAACGCCTCGCCGAGGTTGAGCTGGTTCTCGGGGTTGGTCACGCTGACCGTCGTGAGCCGCATCTGCCCCTTCGTCGGGTAGGTCTTGGTGCCGTCGATGTCGACGATCGGCTCGTCGCCCTCCTCGCCGAGGACGTCGATGGTCGGCCCCGGCGAAACGGTGACATAGGGGACCGACGTCATGCCCGCCACGACGACGAGCACCAGCAGGAGCCCCACGGCCAGCAGGCCGGCGGCCGATCGGCGACTCATGGGAGTCACCCTCTCATCACGACCCAACTCCCCGGCCGCTCGGGCGCGGTGCCGCGGACCTCGCCTCGTCCGGTCGGCCGCGTCGTATAGCGCGCGGTCAGTCGGACGAGGCGGAGGACCGGGACGGGCGTACGGCGATGCCGGTGCTCCGGTCCCGGACAGCGACGGGTCGAGGACGCCCGGCGGCCGGGTGCTCCTTCGCCATGGCGGCCGCGAACCGCTCGTACGCCGCCTCCGACCGGTCCCGCTCGTCGCGGCGTGGCCGGCCGGCCCAGGTTGCCCAGACCATCGCGAGCGCCGTCGCCACGCCGGCCGGCGCGAGCCACCAGAGGATCTCCACGGGGCCACGGTAGGTGCGCCCGCGCCGTCTCGCCCGGACCCACGCCGAACCCCCGCGTTGAACCGTTCCTCGTGCTGGGTTCAACCGCCCTTCGTGCTGGTCGGGCCCCGCACGAAGGGCGGCTCGACCCCGCACGAAGGGCGGCTCGACCACGCACGAAGGGCGGCTCGACCACGCACGAAGGGCGGCTCGACCCCGCACGAAGGGCGGCTCGGCAGGTGGGGTCAGGGCAGGCCGACCCACTCGTCGGAGCCGTCGGCGAACGCCTGGTGCTTCCAGATCGGCACCGTCGCCTTGAGGTCGTCGATGAGGTCCCGGGCGGCGTCGAAGGCCTCCCCGCGGTGGTCCGCCGCTGCCGCCACGATGACCGCGGCGTCGCCGATCGCCAGGTCGCCGACCCGGTGCACCGCCGCGAGGGCGCGGACCGGGTGGCGGGCAGCCACCGCGTCCACCACGGACCGCAGCCGGTCCAGCGCGGTCGGGTGGGCGCTGTACCCGAGCCGCGAGACCGCCTTGGCGTCGTCGTGGTCGCGCACGTTCCCGACGAAGAGCGTGACGCCACCGGCGGCGGCGTCCTCGACGGCCGCCAGCACCTCGGCCACCTCGAGCGGCGTCTCCCGGATCGCCACCAACCGGACCACGTTCGCGTTCATTGCACCGACCCTAGTCGGCTGGGGTCCGCCGAGTAGTTTGGGTTCCATGACGAACGACCCCGGCGACCAGCCCAACCCCTTCAAGGGCACGCCCTTCGAACAGCTCTTCGCGGCCTTCGGAGGCGGCGCCGGCGGCGCCGGGACCGGCGGTCTCCCCGGCATGGGCGCGGGGATGCCCGACCTCTCGGCGCTCATGGGTCAGATGCAGGCGATGATGCAGCCTCACGAAGGCGCGGTGAACTGGAACCTCGCCAAGGACATCGCCCGGCGGTCCGCCGCCCAGGAGCCGGACCCGTCGATCTCGTCGGCCGAGTCCACCCGGATCGGCGACGCCCTGCGCCTCGCTGACCACTGGCTGGACTCCGCCACCGAGCTGCCCGGCGGCGTCAGCACTACGGTCGGCTGGAGCCGCGCGGACTGGATCGAGCAGACGCTCCCCGTCTGGCAGAAGCTCGTCGAGCCGGTGGCCGAACACGTCGTCGCCGCGATGACCAAGGCGCTCCCCGAAGAGGCCCGGGCGATGGCCGGCCCGTTCGCCGCCATCCTCGGCCAGGCCGGCGGGGCCATGTTCGGCACCCAGGTCGGCCAGGCGCTGGCCGGGCTGGCCGCCGAGGTGCTGAGCGCCTCCGACATCGGGCTGCCGCTCGCGCCGGCCGGCAAGGCGGCGCTGCTGCCGACCAACGTCAGCGCGTTCGCCGAGGGGCTGGACGTCCCGATCGAGGACGTCCGGCTCTACCTCGCCCTCCGCGAGGCCGCCCACCAGCGACTGTTCGCCCACGTCCCGTGGCTCGGAGCGCACCTTATCGCCGCGGTCGAGGACTTCGGCCGGGGCACCACGATCGACGTCGAGGGGATCGAGTCGAAGCTCGGCGGGATCGACCCGACGAACCCGGCCGCGCTGCAGGAGGCGATGACGAGCGGGCTGTTCGAGCCCCAGAAGACCCCGACGCAAGAGGCGGCGCTGGTCCGCCTCGAGACCATCCTGGCGCTCGTCGAGGGATGGGTCGACGAGGTCGTCACACAGGCCGCTCAGGAACGGATGCCCACCGCCGCGAAGATGCAGGAGATCGTGCGTCGCCGCCGCGCCGCCGGCGGTCCCGCCGAGCAGGCGTTCGCCGCGCTGGTCGGCCTCGAGATGCGGCCCCGCCGCCTCCGCGACGCCGCCGCCCTCTGGGGCAGCCTCCGCTCCCGCAAGGGCGCCGATGGCCGCGACGCGGTGTGGGCGCACCCCGACCTGCTCCCCACGGCCGCCGACCTCGACGACCCGCTCGGCTTCGGCGAGCAGCTGGAGGTGGAGGCGATCGGCGATGCGGAGTTCGACGCCGCGCTCGCCGATCTTCTCGACCGCAAGGACGAGGACGGGGACGACACCACCCAGGCGTGACGCTGCACGAGGACGCGTTGGCGCTGCTCACCGGCTGGCGCGCGCCGGGCGAGCGTCAGGAGCGGCTGAGGCAGGAGTACGTCGCGCACCTGGACGCCCACGACGACGGGGTCCAGCGGACGTGCCTGCCCGACCACGTCACCGCGAGCACCGTCGTGCTCTCCTCCGACGGTGAGCAGGTGCTGCTGACCCTGCATGCCAAGGCCGGCGCCTGGTTCCAGCTCGGTGGCCACACCGAGGCGACGGACGCCACCCTGGCCGGGGCTGCGCTCCGCGAGGCCCGCGAGGAGTCGGGGCTCGACGGCCTGGAGCTCGACCCGGACCCGGTTCAGCTCGACCGCCACGAGGTGCCCTTCTGCGGCGGTCGTCCGGGCACCCGCCACCTCGACGTACGGTTCCTCGCGGTCGCCGCCGAAGGCGCGGGCCACTCGGTCAGCGAGGAGTCGCTCGACGTCCGCTGGTGGCCCGTGGCGGCGCTCCCGAGCGAGGAACCGTCACTGCGTGAGCTCGTCGACCTCGGCCGTGACCGTCTCCGACGGCACCTCTGACGGCACGTCGTCCTCGGTGATGTCGAGGCGGGCGGCGTGGGCCACCCCCTCGAGGAACCCTCTCGCGCGCTCGGCCTTGGGCAACCGGTCGACCATGCGCCAGAACGAGTCGGTGTGGCCGATCTCCAGCAGGTGCGCCAGCTCGTGCATGAGCACGTAGTCGACCACCCAGGTCGGCATCCCCTGCAGGCGGCTGGAGAGCCGGATCGCCTTGTCGGCCGGGGTGCAGGAGCCCCACCGGTGCTGCTGGTTGTCGACCCAGCGCACCGAGCTCGGTCGGGCGAGCCCCTCGAGGTGCTTCGTCGACAGCTGTGACGCCCGCTTCGCCAGCGCCGCGTCGGACGGAGCCCGCCGCTGCTCGGAGCGGGTCAGCCTGGCGACCATCGTCTCGACCCACTCGCGCTCCTGGACCCGGGTCATCCGCGCGGGGATGAGGACGACGATCGTGCCGTCGTCGTCCCGGTAGGCCGAGACGGTCCGCCGCCGGCGGCGGCTCCGCCGTACTTCGACCGCCGGCGTGCCTCCCTGCTCCATGGTCGAACGCTACTGCCCGGTCCAGGCAAGCAGCTCGTCCAACGGCCACGTATTGACGACCCGTTCGACCGGCACGCCGAGCGCGTGCGCGCGGGTCGCGCCGTAGTCGAGGAAGTCCAGCTGCCCGGGCGCGTGGGCGTCGCTGTCGATCGAGAGGAGGCACCCGGTCTCGACCGCGAGGTCGAGCAGGTCGTCGGGCGGGTCCTGCCGCTCCGGGCGGCTGTTGATCTCGACGGCGACGTCGTGGTCCCGGCACTCCGCGAAGATCCTCTCGGCGTCGAACTCGCTCTGCGGCCGGATGCCGCGACCGCCCTTGACGAGCCGGCCGGTGCAGTGGCCCAGGACGTTGGTGCGTGGGTTCCGGACCGCCGCGAGCATCCGCCGCGTCATCGGCTCCCGCTCCATCCGGAGCTTGGAGTGGACCGACGCCACGACGACGTCGAGCCGGCCGAGCAGCTCCTCGGTCTGGTCGAGGGCGCCGTCGTCGAGGATGTCGACCTCGATCCCCTTGAGCAGGCGGATCCGGCCGTCGAGGTGGGCGTTGACCGCGTCGACCACCTCGAGCTGCCTCGTCAGCCGGGCGGCGGTGAGCCCGTTGGCGACCTTGAGCCGTGGGGAGTGGTCGGTGAGCGCGACGTACTCGTGGCCGACCTCGACCGCGGTCATCACCATCTCCTCGATCGGCGAGCCGCCGTCCGACCAGTCGGAGTGCGTGTGCAGGTCGCCGCGGAGCGCCTGCCGCACCTCCTCGCCGCCGGTCGCCAGCGGTCCGGCCTTCGCCTCGAGGTCCGCGAGGTACGCCGGCACGCGGCCAGCGAGCACGTCGAGGACCACGGCCTCCGTGGCCTTGCCGATCCCCGGGAGCTGGCGGAGCGTGCCGGCCCTCGCCCGCTCGTCGAGCTCGACCGGCCCGGTGGCCAGCACGGTGGCCGCGGCGCCCCGGAACGCCTTGACCTTGTAGGTCTCGGCGAGGGTGCGCTCCAGCAGGAACGCGATCCGGCGCAGCGCGCCGGCAGGGTCAGGGCCGGTCTGGCTCACTCCGTCTCCTTTTTTCGGTCCACACCCTGTGGCAGGACGTCCCTGCAGGTCAGCGGAGCTTTCTCGAGGCGGCCCGGGCGTGTCCTGCACAGCAGTCTGCACGGTCCCTCCCGCGAGTTCCACAGGGGGTACGGCGCGTTCCACACTGTCTCCACAGCGTTATCCACAGGGGTGGAAATCTCGCCGTTGACCGTGCAAGCCAGGCACCCTAGGTTCGTCCGCAGATGAGGCCTCTGGCTGACTCGGCCCGCCGCTCGCAAGGGGAAGGCAAGTGACGGACCGACCGGTCAGGGGCCCCTCTGTCGTCACCGGCCGGTGAACCTCGGCGCACGGCGCTCCCGGGACGCCCGCACTCCCTCCTGGAGGTCCTCGGTGGCCAGCGTCACCGGTTGCGCGAGCGCCTCCCACTGCAGGGCGCTGTCGAAGTCGGCATGGCCGCCGTCGCGGAGCGCGACCTTGGTGAGCCGGCTCGCGACCGGGGCGGTGCCGGCGATCCCGGCGGCGGTGTCGAGCACGTCGTCGAGGAACGTCTCGTCGGGGCTGACCTGCGACACCAGGCCGATCCGCAGCGCCTCGTCGGCGTCGACCATCCGGCCGGTGAGCAGCAGCTCCCGGGCGCGGGCCTGGCCCACGACGTTCGGCAGGGTGTACGTCGCGGCCATCCCGGCGTGCATGCCGAGCCGCACGAACGGGACCGACATCCGGGCCGACGCGGCGGCGTACCGGAGGTCGCAGGCGAGCGCCAGACACAGCCCCGCGCCGACGGCGGGGCCGTTGACGGCGGCGATCGTCGGGACCTCGAGGTCGCGGACCGAGAGCCAGGCGCGGTAGAACCCCATCATCCGGGTGCGCAGCCGGTCCACCTGCGCATCCGGCTCGCCGGCGATCCACGCCGGGTCCCCGCCCGAGCAGAACGCGCTCCCGGCGCCGGTCACGACGACCGCGCGCACCCCCGGGTCGCCGGCGAGCCCGTCGATCGCGACCTGCCAGGCCTCGGTCATCGGGGCGGACATCGCGTTGCGCTGGTCCGGGTTGTCGAGGGTGAGGAGCACGACGCCCTCGCGCGGACGGTCGATCCTGAGGTGGCGGGCGGGTTCAGTCATGCTCTGGACACTAGTGGCCGAAAACCAGCCGCGACGGGGGTGGTTGCGTGGTTCTCGCCACACGGGGGCGTAGGGTCGACTCGGCCGCGACACGCGGCCACCGGCGGGTCGACCCCAAGACTGCTCGCCGCAGACGACCAGTGGTCCGGATCGGACCAGCGACGAAGGAATCAAGGAGTCCCCATGGCAGAGACCTGGAGCGGCGAGTTCTACTGCGTCAAGTGCAAGGAGAAGCGCCAGGCCGACGGCGAGGTCAAGGTGAACGACAAGGGCACCCGGATGGCGAAGGCTGTCTGCCCGGTCTGCGGCACCAACCTGAACCGCATCCTCGGGAAGGCCTGAGCCGCCCGACCAGACCCGGCGAGGGGGTGGGACCGACCGGTCCCACCCCCTCGTGCCGTCCGTCCCGGGGCTGTGGACGACCGTTCGCGTGCCACCGCTGGTTGCGGCAGGCTCCTGCCATGCATCCGCTCCTCGCTCCCGGCACGCACGTGCTGCGGCGCGGGCCGCACGAGGTCCAGGTCGGGCTCGACCCCGACTCCGCCGTCGTCCTTCCCACGGCCGCCGCGCTTCCCGACGCCTTCCCCGGCCTGGTCCGCGCCGGGCTGGCCCTCGCCGACGACCGGCAGCTTCGGACGGCGCTGCCGCCGCACGACCCGGACGACCCGTGGCCCCGTCACGCCGCGGCCGCGCTCGCCCGACGTCACGGCGCGGCTCTCCCGGACGCCTGCGACAGCCGCGAGCACCACGTCGTCGCCATTACCCACACCGGCCACCACCTTTCCGAGCCGCTCGGCCAGCAGCTCGCTGAGCTCTGCCGGCGGAGCGGCCTCCGCCTCCGCACCCGCCTCCGGCCGGGGCCGATGCCGCGAGGCGCCCGCCGGCCGGCCGTCGTGCACGTGCTGGTGGCGGTCGGCGAGCCACGCCGGGAGCTCCTCGACGACTGGGTGCGTCGGCAGGAGCCCCACCTCGTCGTACGCCTCGTCGAGGGGCGCGCCGTCGTCGGCCCGTTCGTGGTCCCCGGCTCCACGGCCTGCCTGCGGTGCCTCGACGCCTACCGGACCGAGCGGGACCCCGCCTGGCCGCTGCTCGTGGAGCAGCACGCGCGGGCGTCGACCGCGGACCGACCCGACGGGATCCCCGAGCCGCTCGACGCCGCGCTGGCCGCCGTGGCCCTGGGGTGGGCGGCCCGCGACCTGGCCGGGTACGTCGAGGGCGGCACCCCCGCGACGTGGTCGAGCACGGTCACCCTCGGCCCCCACCTCGGCGGCGTGGAGCCCCTCCGGTGGCCGGCACACCCGCACTGCGGCTGCTGCTGGGGCTGAGCCTCCCGGTTCTCGCTGGCCCGGGAGGGCAGAATGGAGGCATGCCCGACCTCCCGCGCAAGGCAGTCACGCGCACAGCGAAGCTCGCATCGCTGCCGCTCGGGTACGCCGGACGCACCGCGGTCGGGATGGGCAAGCGGCTTGGCGGAGCCCCGGCCGAGTCGGTGATGGTGGAGGTGCAGCAACGGACCGCCGAGCAGCTCTTCAAGACCCTCGGCGAGCTCAAGGGCGGGGCGATGAAGTTCGGCCAGGCGCTCTCGATCCTCGAGGGTGCGCTGCCCGAGGAGCTTGCGGCGCCGTACCGCCAGCACCTGACGAAGCTGCAGGACTCCGCCCCGCCGATGTCGAGCGCGGTCGTCCACCAGCAGCTGGTCCGTGAGTTCGGCGCCGGCTGGAAGCGGAGGATCGTCGCATTCGAGGAGGTCCCCGCTGCGGCCGCCTCCATCGGCCAGGTCCACCGCGGCCGCTGGGTCGACGGCACCGACGTGGCGATCAAGATCCAGTACCCCGGAGCCGAGGAGGCGCTCCTCGCCGACCTCCGGCAGATCACCCGCCTGGCGAAGACCTTCGGCAACCTGCTGCCGGGGATCGACGCCAAGGCGCTCGCCGAGGAGCTGCGGGAGCGGGTCGCCGAGGAGCTCGACTACAGCCTCGAGGCCGAGGCCCAGGAGGCGTTCGCGACCGCGTTCGCGGACGACCCCGACTTCACCGTGCCGCGCCCGGTGGCCCACTCCAGGCGGGCCCTGGTCACCGAGTGGATGCCGGGGACCGCGTCGCTCGCCCGCGTCATCGAGAGCGGCACCCAGGACGAGCGGGACCGCTGGGGAACGCTCTACGCGCGGTTCATCTTCGAGGGGCCGGCGCGCACCGGGCTGCTCCACGCCGACCCGCACCCCGGCAACTACCGCGTCGTGCCCGGAGACGGCCCCGACCGGCTCGGCGTGCTCGACTACGGCGCGGTGGCGCGGCTGCCCGAGGGGCAGCTGCCCAGGTCGTTGGGGCGGCTCATGCAGATCTCGTTGCTCGACGACTACGAGCAGGTGGTGAGGTACCTCCGCGACGAGGGGTTCATCAAGCCGAACATCAAGGTGCGCGCCGGTGAGCTGAAGGCGTACCTCGGTCCGTTCGTCGATCCGGCCCGCTCCGCGACGTTCCGGTTCTCCCGCGACTACATGCGCTTCCAGCTCCAGCGGCTCCAGGATCCCTCCCAGCCCGAGACCCAGCTGGCCTTCCGGCTCAACCTGCCGACGGAGTACCTCCTCATCCACCGGACCTTCGTCGGCGCGGTCGGCGTGCTCTGCCAGCTCGAGGCCGAGGTGCCGTTCCGGCGGATCCTGGAGGAGTCGATGCCAGGGTTCGCCGACACCCTCTGACCAGCGCGAGGGGCGGCTCAACGCTGCGCGAAGGGCGGTTCGACGGTGGGTTACCAGTGCTCCTGGTCGAGCTTGCCCTCCATCGCGCGGAGGTTCTGGCGGGTGCACTGCTCGCAGTACCTCCGCACCCGTCCCCGGTCCAGGGAGAGGGACCAGGTCAGCGGGGGCTCGCCGCCGGAGGCGACGGTGCCGCAGAGGTCGCAGGTCACGCTCATCGGCCCAGCGTACGACGCCGCTGGCGCGCGGGACGGCAGACGCGACCCGGCCCCCGAAGGGTTGCTTCGGGGGCCGGGTCTTGTCGGGTGCTCGGTCAGATCGACCGCGCCAGGACGAGGCGAGCCTGGAGGGCGGCGCGCTCGGCCCGACGGGACATCCGGCGGGCGGCGACGAGCCGCCGCCCGAGCCGCTCGGACTGCGCCTCTCCCAGGCGCGCGGACATCTGGATGCGCGCCAGGTCTTCATGCATCAAGTTCATCTCACTGCTCCGGTTGGTCTCGGTGTTCACGATGGTGTGGTGGTCAGCCGCGGGCCAGCGCCAGCCGGGCCTGCAGCGCGGCGCGCTCGGCGCGACGCGACAGTCGACGGGCGACGACGACCTGACGGCCGCGACGCTGAGCCTGCGCCTCTCCCAGGCGCTCGGACATCTGCGCTCGGGCCAGCTCTTCGTACATCAAGTTCATCTCACTGCTCCGGTTCGTCTCGGTGTTCATCTGGGGTGGTGGTCCTTCTCAGTCGTGCCGCGTGGCGCGGCGGGGAGCACCCGGCGGACCGGGGCACGTACGGGTCGTGCGAGTCATTGCTGGTGGAGCTCAGGCAGCCACCTCGGACTTCCGGGGCCGGCCGCGAGGGCGCTTGCGCGGGATGACCACTCCCTGGAGCAGGAGCTGGCCACCCCAGACCCCCCACGGCTCGCGCCGCTCGAGGGCTCCCGCCAGGCACTCCTCACGAACCGGGCACGGTCCGCAGAGCGCCTTGGCGAGCTCCACGTCACTCGGCGACTCGGCGAAGAACAGCTCCGGGCTCTCCCGGTGGCAAGGCAGCTGCTCCTCGTCGACGCCCACGCCGCTCGGCGCGTCGAGGACGGTGGTACTCATGTCGATTCCTCCTGTTGCTGGTTCTTCTGGTGGTGACCAAACGAAAAGGCCGCGGATCCCGGGTTTCGGGTTCCGCGGCCTGGAGGCTGCCGAGCAGGAGATGGACTCCTACGTCGGTGGTCTCCAGGCAGGGTTGCCCGGGAGGTAGTGCACATCGGTCGTGGCCGTGCGGATGCGGATGCCGCCCTTGACAGCGGTCCCCTGAACCGACACCTCACCCATGAACACGGGAAGTGCACGAAGCCACGCGGCGTCGTCACAACGAGAGATGGGCATGGCGAGGTCGGCCTGCCGGCTCGGGTTGGAAGAAGCGAAAGTGATCATGGTGTGCACCTCCTTGCGATCATCGTGCGGACCCGGCTGTTGCGCGGGTGAAGGTCACGCTACTCGCGCGATCTTCCGGACCGCAAACGAATTAACGCGGTCTGTTCGAACTATTTCGAGGTAGTCCTCACCGAGCGGCGTGCTGGGCAACAAGTCCCAGCACGGCGTCGCCGTACTTCTCCTGCTTGGCGCGGCCGATGCCGTTGATCGCCAGCAGCTGAGCGGTGTCCTGCGGCAGGACCTCGGCGATCGCCTGGAGGGTCAGGTCGGTGAAGACGACGTACGCCGGCACCGACTCGGCCTTCGCGGTCTCCACCCGCCACTCCCGGAGCTGCTCGAAGAGCGCCTCGTCGTAGCTCGAAGGGCACCCCTCGCAACGCCCGACCTTCCGCTCCGGCACGGTGCTGAGCGTCGCTCCGCAGACCCGGCACGCCGACGTCGCCCGGCCCTTCTTGCGTCGCGGGGCGGCCTCCCGGGCCCGGTCAGAAGCCGTCTGGGGGCGGAGGGTGTCGAGGAAGCGGGAGGCCCGGCGGGTCGCCCGGCCACCGGGGTTCCGGGCCTGGGCCCACGAGACCGAGAGGTGGCGCCGGGCGCGGGTCATCCCGACGTAGAGGAGCCGTCGCTCCTCCTCGACCGCCTCGGGTGAGTCCATCGCGTAGGTGATCGGCAGCGTTCCCTCGACGACCCCGCAGAGGAAGACCGCATCCCACTCCAGCCCCTTGGCGGTGTGCAGGGTGGCGATCGTGACGCCCTCGGCCACCGGGGCGTGCTGCTCGGCGGCCCGCCGGTCGAGGTCGTCGACGAAGTCGCCCAGCGTCCGCTCCGGGTCGGCGGCGGCGTAGCTCGCGGCCAGGTCGGCGATCGCCTGCATCGACTCCCACCTGTCGCGGACGCTGCCGCGGGCGGTCGGCGCGGTGGGGGTCCACCCCATCCCGGCGACGACCGCGCGCGCCTGCTCGGCGAGCTCGTCGCCGCGGCCGCCTCCGCCGTCGGCCCCGCGCGCGGTGCCGCGCAGCAGGGTCACCGCCTGCCTCACCTCGGCGCGCTGGAAGAACCGCTCGGCGCCGCGGACGACGAACGGGACGCCCGCCGCCGCCAGCGCCTCCTCGAACGCCTCGGACTGGGCGTTGATCCGGAACAGCACCGCCACCTCCGACGCCGGTGTCCCGCCGTCGAGGAGCCGTCTGACCTCGGCCGCCACGGCGTCCGCCTCGGCCACCTCGTCCGGGTGCTCGGAGTAGCGGACCTCGGGACCGGGCTCCTGCTGGGAGCGGAGCCGCACCGCCCCGGTGCTCGTCCCGGCAAGCAGGGTGTTCGCGGTCCCGATGACCTGCGGCGTCGAGCGGTAGTTGCGGACGAGCTCGATGCTCGCCGTCTCCGGGTGGTGGCGCGGGAACTCGAGGAGGTAGCGGGCGTTGGCGCCGGCGAAGGAGTAGATCGTCTGAGCGGGGTCGCCGACGACGCACAGGTCGTGGCGGCCACCGAGCCACAGGTCGAGGAGCGCGGCCTGGATCGGGCTGACGTCCTGGAACTCGTCGACGACGAAGTGGTGGTACTGGCGGCGGATCTCGGCGGCGACCCGCTCGTCCTCGACGATCACGGCGGCCGCCGAGAGGAGCACGTCCTCCATGTCCATCCGGCCGGCCTGCCGCTTCGCCTCCTCGTAGGAGGCGAAGACCCGCGCCACCGTCGCCGGGTCGATGGTGGTCTCCCGCCCCTTGGCGGCCGCCACCCGGACGTAGTCGTCGGGTCGGACGTTGCTGACCTTGCACCACTCGATCTCCGAGGCGAGGTCACGCAGCGTGGCCGGCTGGGTGTCGACCCGGTTCCGACGGGCGGCCGCGCCCACGATCGGCAGCTTGGAGTCCATCAGCTGGGGAAGCTCGCCGCCGTACACCTTCGGCCAGAAGTAGCGGGCCTGCCGGAGCGCGGCGGAGTGGAAGGTCCGCGCCTGGACCCCGGACGCGCCGAGCTGCCGCAGCCGGCTCCGCATCTCGCCCGCCGCGCGGGTGGTGAAGGTGACGGCGAGGACCTGCTGGGGGTTGTAGACGCCGGTGGCCACCCCGTAGGCCATCCGGTGCGTGATCGCCCGCGTCTTCCCGGTGCCGGCCCCGGCGAGGACCCGGACCGGCCCCCGCAGCGTCGTCGCGACCTCGCGCTGCTCCGGGTCCAGCCCGTCGAGGAGGCTCTCGGCGCCGTGCTGACCCGAGTGCTCGACCGACGGACGTGATCCGGACAACAGCGGCATGGGGAACAGGCTCCTCGGGGTATCTGTTGGACAGACAGACCCTATGTCGTGGGAAGGACAATTCATGGCGGCCGATGCGACCGTGACGATGTACTCGACGCAGTGGTGCGGCTACTGCCACCGGCTGCGCTCCCAGATGGACCGGGAGGGGATCACCTACGAGGTGATCGACATCGAGCACCACCCGTCCGGCGCCGAGATCGTCGCCACCCACAACGGGGGGAACCACACGGTCCCGACGCTCGTCTACCCCGACGGCTCGGCGCAGACCAACCCGAGCCTCAAAGAGGTGAAGGCGAAGATCGCCGCCCTCAACTGACGGTCACCAGTGGCCGGGCAGCGGGCCGCCGTACCACGCCTCGACCAGTGACCGGCTGATCGAGATGCCGCCCGGCAGCACCAGCTCGCCCGCCGCCGCGCCGGCGAGCACCTCCTCGCGCGTGAACCACCGCGCCTCCTCGATCTCGTCGGCGTCGACGGTGATCTCCGTGGTCGCCGCGCGCGCGAAGAACCCCACCATGAGGCTGGCGGGGAACGGCCACGGCTGGTTGCCGAAGTAGGTCACGTCGGTGACCTCGACCGCCGCCTCCTCCATCACCTCGCGGGCCACGGCCTGCTCGAGGCTCTCGCCGGGGTCGACGAACCCGGCGAGGGTCGAGAACCGCCCCTGCGGCCACGACGGCTGGCGGCCCAGCAGCGCCCGGTCGTCGTCGTCGACGACCAGCATGATCACGGCCGGGTCGGTCCGCGGGAAGTGCTGCCGGTCGCACGACTCGCAGCGCAGGACGTACCCACCGCCGCCCACGACCAGCCCGCCGCCGCAGCGGGCGCAGAACCGGTGCGCCCGGTGCCACTCCGCGAGCGCCTGAGCCTGCACGACCAGCCCCGCATCCTCCGGCGAGAGCCTCGGGCCGACGGTGCGGAGCATCCCCCAGTCGTCGGGCGCCCTCAGCCCTCGCGCCAGCACCGCGAAGTGGACGACGCCGTCCCGCTCCCCCAGCAGCAGCCGCTCGCCCTCGGGTGCGTCGGCGGGGGCCAGCCACCGCACCGAGCCGCCGTCGTCCCCGACCGGGAACCGTCCGCCGGCGAGCACCAGCACACGCGTGGCGGGGTCCGCCCACTTCTCCTCGAGCCAGGCGGCGTCGGTGCGCCGCCCCCCGATCCGCTCGTGGCTGCGGGCGGAGAGGGCGATGTCCACGGAGTACGGCGCGGGGAAGCTGCTCACGCCGAAACCCTAGACGGCGGGTGGAGCCCTAGGGTGCACCCCATGAGCACGCACATCGCGGCCGCCGCCGGTCAGGTAGCGCCCCACGTCCTGATGCCCGGGGACCCGCTGCGGGCCCGCTGGATCGCGGAGACCTTCCTGGAGGACGCGACCTGCTACTCCGAGGTGCGCGGGATGTACGGCTTCACCGGGACCTGGCAGGGCCGGCCGGTCTCCGTGCAGGGATCGGGGATGGGGCTGCCGTCGATCTCGATCTACCTCAGTGAGCTCTTCGGCGAGTACGACGTCCAGGCGGTCACGCGGGTCGGCTCCTGCGGGGCGCTGACCGAGGAGCTCGCGCTGCGCGACATGGTGATCGCCTCGGGCGCCTGCACCGACTCGTCGATGAACCGGATCCGGTTCGAGGGGTTCGACTACGCCCCGGTCGCCGACTTCGAGCTGCTCCGGAAGGCGCACGCGGCCGCCCAGGACCAGCCGGTGACCTCGAAGGTCGGGCTGCTGCTGAGCAGCGACTCGTTCTACCACCCGCGCCCCGAGCTCACCTCCCGGATGGCGGAGTACGGCGTGCTCGCCGTCGAGATGGAGGCGAGCGCGCTCTACACGCTGGCGGCGAAGTTCCGCCGGCAGGCGCTGGCGATCTGCACGGTCTCCGACCACATCCTCACCGGGGAGGAGACCACGTCCGCGGAGCGGCAGGAGACCTTCGGCCACATGGTGGAGGTGGCGCTCAGCGCGATGCTCGACTGAGCTCCTGGCGACCACCGCTCAGCACCTCCTCCAGCTCCTCCCGGCCGGGCAGGTCGTCGTGGACGACCACCTCGTCGTCCCTCACGTAGTAGAACGCCGCCCGCACCTTGTCGAGCGGCACCCCGTGCAGCTCCGCCCAGGCGAGCCGGTAGACCGCGAGCTGCGCCGGGTCGGCGCTGTGCGCGCGGTTCGTCTTCCAGTCGACGAGGAGGAAGCCGCCGTCGTCCTCGGCGAAGACCGCGTCGATCCGACCCCGCACCACCTGTCCGCCCAGCACCAGCGCGAAGGGCGGCTCGACGGCGACCGGTGACCGGTGGCCGAACGGGCCGGCCTCGAACCGCTCGATCAGCTCGTGCAGGTCCGCGTCGTCGTCCACGCCGAGGTCCGCGCGGCCGCTCAGCTCGTCGGGGTCGACCAGCAGCTCCTGGCGGTGCTGCTCGTAGTGCGCCTCCACCCAGGCGTGGAACCGGGTGCCGAACCTCGCCGCCGGCGAGGGCGGTCGCGGCATCGGCCGGACCAGCTGCTCCGCGAACGTGTCGGGGTCGCTCCTCAGCGTCGCCAGCGACGTCGCCGACAGGCTGGAGGGCAGTGCCACCTCGACCTCGTCGACGAGCCGGCTCCGCGCCTCGTCCAGGAGCCGCTCGGCCTCGGCGTCCCAGATCGCGACGACCGCCGCCACCGCCGGGTCGAGCACCTCCGGGTCGTCGTGCGAGCCGGCCTCCTGCCGCTCGATCTCGGCGTCGACCGCAGCCGCCAGCTCGCGTCGGCGGTGCACCTCGGGGCCGTCGTCCTCGACCGGCCACGGCACCGTCCGCGCCGTGGCCAGCAAGGGGTTGGCCGCGCCCTTCTCGGGGCCGGGCGGCCAGGGTGGCAGCTCACCTTCGAGCTCGCCGGCCGCCGAGAGCTCCTCGAGGAGCTGTCGGGTCGTCTCCTGGTAGGGCGACGGGCCGCACGGGGTCTTGCGCCCGCCGTGCCAGAGGTACGACGAGACGGTCAGCTCGTGACGGGCCCGGGTGAACGCGACGTACCCCAGCCGCAGCTCCTCCTGCAGCTCGTGGGCCTTGCACTCCTCGGCGTACTTCTTGAGCCCCGCCCCCGTCCACTCGCGCACCGCCGGCAGGTCGCGGGCGTCGCCGCGCAACGGGGTCGGGAGGACGGCGGGCCCGGCGGTCCACTTCGTGCGGGTCTGGCCGGTGGGGAACTTGCCTCGGCTCACGCCGACGACGAAGACCGCGTCCCACTCCAGCCCCTTGGCCCGGTGGACGGTGAGCAGCTTGACGGTGTCGGCGCCGGTCGGGGTGGCGACGTCGAGCCCGGTCCCCTGCTCGTCCTCCGCCTCCAGGTAGCTGACCAGTGCGGTCAGGCTCACCTCGCCGTCGACCGCCTGGAACTCGGCGACCCCCTTGACGAAGAGGTCGAGGTTGTCGCGGCGGGCGCGGGCCGCCGGGCTCACCGACGAGGCGAGCTCGACGTCGACGCCGGTGGTGTCGATGATCCGGCGGACCAGGTCGAGCAGCGGCTCGCCGACGTGGTGGCGCAGCCGGCGCAGCTCGTCGGACAGCAGCGCGAACCGCTCTCTCGCCTGGGCGGAGTAGGGACCGTCGCCCGGGTCGTCGAGGGCGTCGGCCAGCGAGGCGACCTCGGTCGGGTCGGTGCCTGCGACCGCGTCTGCGAGCTCCTCGTCGACCGTCCGCGTCCGGTCCCGGTCTGCGGCGCCCCGACCGTCGGCAAGGTGCTCGGCACGGTCGCCGAGCAGCGCGAGGTCGCGCGGTCCGATCGCCCAGCGGGGACCGGTGAGCAGCGTCAGCAGGGCGGCGTTGGCGGTGAGGTCCTGGAGCAGGTTCAGCGTCGCGACGACCTCGCTCACCTCGGGGAGCGCCAGCAGCCCCTTGAGCCCGACGATCTCCACCGGGACCTCGGCCCCCGACAGGGCGGTGAAGACGTCGGCGGCGTGCGCGTTGTCGCGGGTCAGGACCCCGATCTCGCGCCAGGACCCGTGCCGCTCATGTGCGGCGACGACGCGCTCGACGAGGCCGGCCAGCTCGTCGTCGTACGTCTCGTGAGGGACCGCGACGACGTCGCCGCAGGCGGCCCCCTCGGGCGCCTCCAGCCGCTCCACCATGGGGAACTGGGCGTACAGCGGGTCGGCGAGCCGGTTGGCCAGCGCGAGGATCCGCCGGTCGGAGCGCCGGTTCACCGTCAAGGGGTACGACGCCACGTCGACCGAGCCGTCCACGGCCGGGAAGCTCTCCCCGAACCGGAGGATGTTCGACACCGACGCACCCCGCCACCCGTAGATCGCCTGGTTGGGGTCGCCGACGGCCGTCACCGGGTGCCCGCGGCCCTGCTCCGACGTCGGACCCGAGAAGAGGTGGGAGAGCATCAGCGCCTGGGCGACCGAGGTGTCCTGGTACTCGTCGAGCAGGACGACCTTGAACTTCGTGCGCTCCTCCTCCCCGACCTCGGGGCGGGTGGCCGCCAGCCTGGCACCGAGCTCGATCTGGTCGGAGAACTCCATGAGTCCGAGGGAGCGTTTGAGGGCGCGGTACTCCTCGACCAGGTGGAGCAGCTCGACGCGGCGGTCGAACGTGTTGAGGACCTTCTCCAGCGGCTCGCGGTAGCTCTTCCGCCACTCGGCGAGGATCGCCCCGGCGACCGCCGGCCGGAGCCGCTCCTGGAAGGCAAGCAGCTCCCGGGGCGCCAGCAGGTGCTCGCTCAGCTGGGCGTCGAGTGCCAGCAGGTTGTTGGTCACCGTCGGGGGGTGGTCGCTCAGGTGCGTGACGTCACGGGTGTGCCGGTCGATGACGCGGGCGGCGAGCTGGTAGCGGGAGGCGTCGGCGACCACCCGGGTGTCGGGCTCGTGGCCGATCCGCAGCCCGTGCTCGGCGAGGAGCCCGGAGGCGTAGGCGTTGTAGGTGGCGACCGTGGGCTCGAGCACCTCGTCGTCGGTCGAGGCCGACCGGCTGTCCCCGAGGATGCCGGCGTCGTGGAGCGCGCCGCGGATCCGGATCGCGAGCTCGCCGGCGGCCTTCGTCGTGAAGGTCAGCCCGAGGACCTCGTGCGGCTGGACCTGGCCGGTGCCGACGAGCCAGACCACGCGGGCCGCCATCAGCGTGGTCTTGCCGGAGCCGGCGCCGGCGATGACGACCGCCGGCTCCAGCGGCGCGCTCACCGCGGCGAACTGCTGGTCGCTGAGCGGGAACTCCGCCCGCATGAACGCCTGGAGCGCGGCAGCCGTGAGGAGGGGTCGCGGGGTGAACCCGCTGGAGCCGTCGGTCGTCATGAGAGCACCGTCCCGGTGCGCTTGGTGGGGCAGAGAGCGGTGAAGTCGCAGTGGTCGCAGTGCTTGCCGGCCCGGGCGGGGAACTCCTCGTCGCGGAGCCGGCGGACCGCCTCGGCGAGCTGGAGCTCGACGGGCCGGTGGCCGTCGTCGCCCGGCCGCTGGGGGTCCTGTCGCTGCACCTTGGCCGCCCTGAGGTCGCCTCGGAGCTGGACGAGCTCGGCGCCACCGGCCTCGCCGGGGCGCCCGAGGAGGTGGTCGACGGCTCCGTGGTCGACCGCGAGCTGGTAGAGCCCGAGCTGCGGGTGCTCCGCGAGCTCCGCCGCGGTCGGGTGCTGCTTGGTGGTCTTGAGGTCGACGACGACGACCCGGCCGTCGGCGTCGACCTCGAGCCGGTCGGCGAACCCCTTGAGCCGGACCACCTCGCCGGCGACGCTCACCTCGGTCTCGAAGCTCACCTCGGTGCCGAGCACCTCGCGGGCGGCGGGGCGCCGGTGCCAGTCGAGCAGCCAGGTCAGCGCCGCCTCGATCTCCTTGCGGTCCTTCGCCGACGACCACGGAGTCCGGAAGGGCAGCTCCTCCCACACCTTGTCGACGTGCGCCATGAGCTGCTCGGTCGTCACCGCGTCGTCGAAGTCGCCCTTGACGAGCCGGTCGGCGAGGCCGTGGACGACGTTGCCGAACCCCTGGGAGGCGCTCGACTCCGAGCGGCCGCCGGCCTCGCGCTCGAGGAACCACTTGGCCGGGCAGGTGAGGAGCGCGTCGAGCGCGCTGGCGCTCAACGTGATCGGCTGGTCCGCGGGCCGGACCGGACGCGTCGACCACGAGCGCGCCCGGGTGCCCCACCACGTCCCCGGGTCGGCGGCAGGAACCAGCATGCCGTCCCCGTGCCGTTCCCGGGCGAGCCGGGCGAGGCGGCGTACGGCGGCGTCCCGCAGTGCAGGAGCGGTGTCGGGATCGGCCGCGGTCCGGCGCAGCTCGGCGACCAGGCCGTCGAGCGAGAGCGGCCGACTCGGACGACCCTGGACGGCGCGCGGCTCGACGCCGAGCTCGCCGGTGAACCGGGACGGCTGGTCGCCGTCCTCGTCGGGTGAGGCGACCGCGGTCACGAGCAGCCGGCTCCGGGCGCGCGTGCAGGCGACGTAGAAGAGCCGGCGCTCCTCCGCCAGGAGCGCTCGCGGCTCCAGCGGCGGCAGCACGCCGTCGGGGCCGAGCTCGTCGGCACGCAGCAGCGTCGAGCGCCGACGGAGATCCGGCCAGCTGCCCTCCTGGACCTGTGCGACGACGACGAAGGTCCACTCGAGCCCCTTGGCCCGGTGTGCGGTGACCAGCCGGACCGAGTCACCGCGGACCCCCCGGTCGGCCAGCGTGTCGGCCGGGATCTGCTGGGCGAGGAGGGTCTCGAGGAAGTTCTCGGCGCTCGTGTTGGCACGCTGCTCCTCGGTGCGGGCGGCCTCCTCGAAAAGAGCGCAGAGCGCGTCGAGGTCGCGGTGCGCCGCACCGGCGCCGGGGCCGCCGCCCAGCGCCGCGGCCCGCAGCCGGACCGGCCACCGGGTCCCCGACCAGAGGAGCCAGAGCACCTCCTCGGCACTCACCTGGTCGTCGAGAAGGCGCCGGGCCTCGGCGAGCAGCGTCGCCAGCCGACGCGCCTTGTCGACCGCCCGGCCGTCACTCCGCTCGGTCCCGAGCCCGTCGAGGAGCGTCGGGTTCACCAGCGCGTCGCGGACCAGCTCGCGGCTGGGCCGAGCGGGCCGGTCCTCCTCGACCGCCGCGGCCCTCTCGCGCCGGTGCAGGAGCCGGGCCAGCCCGCGTAGCTCGGCGGCGTCCATCCCGCCGAGCGGCGACGCCAGGAGCGCCTCTGCCCGGTCGGTGTCGACGTGGTGCGGGTGCGAGGGGTCGTGGCGCAGGTCGAGCGCGGCCCGGAGCGCCCCGAGCAGCGGCTGCACCGCCGGTTCGGCCATCAGCGGGGTGTCGTCGGCGGCGACCTCGACCGGCACCGCTGCCGCGACCAGTGCCCGTCTCAGCCCTGGGATCGAGGTGCGCCCGCTGCGGACCAGCACCGCCATCTCCGACCACGGCAGCCCGTCCTCGAGGTGCGCCCGGCGGAGCCGGTCCGCGACGTGCTCCACCTCGGCCCGCGCGCTGTCGAGGTGGAGGACCTCCACCGCGCCGGGTCCGTGGCTTCCCTCGACGGACCGCGGCGCGCGGAACGCCCGCATCGCCTCGGCAGGCACCGCCCCGGTCGACGGGATCGCGGTGGCGACCTTCCGGGACGCGGCGAGCAGCGCCCGCCCGAACCGCCGGGTCGTCCGGAGGGCGACGACCGGCGCCGGCGCCCCGGTCGCGGTGCGGAAGGTGCCCGGGAAGTCGAGGATGCCGCGGACGTCCGCGCCGCGGAACCCGTAGATCGACTGGTCCGGGTCCCCGACGACCACCAGGTTGCGACCGTCACCCGCGAGCGCCCGAAGCAGCGCGACCTGGCCCGGGTCGGTGTCCTGGTACTCGTCGACGAAGACCCAGGAGTAGCGCTGCCTCAGCTCTCTCCGGATCCCCGGCTCCTCGGCGAGGGCCACCGCGCGGACCACCAGGTCGGCATAGTCGAGGGCGCTCTGCGCGTCGAGGACGGTGAGGTACTGCTCGAGGAACTCTCCGGCCGCCACCCACTCGGGCCGGTCGCTCTCGTGGCCGATGGCCACGAGCTCCTTGCCGCCCAGCCCATGCTCCCGGGCTCGGGCGAGCAGCTGCTGCACCTCGCGGGAGAACCCGCGGGTCCGGACCGCCTCCGAGAACGCGTCCGGCCAGCGGACCGCCTCGGGGGTCGGCCGGAGCAGGTCTCGCAGGACCGCGTCCTGCTGCGGGGCGCTCAGCAGTCGCAGCGGGGCCGAGTAGGCGTCGTCGTCGGCGTACTGCCTCACCAGGGAGTAGGCGAACGAGTGGAACGTCGAGCTGAGCGGCGTCCCCAGGGCGCGGCCGAGCCGGGCGGTGACCCGGTCCCGGAGCTGCTCGGCCGCCTTGCGGCTGAAGGTGAGCGCGAGCACCTGCTCCGGAGCCACCCCACGCCGGTCGACGAGGTCGACGACGGCCTCGACCATCGTCGTCGTCTTGCCGGTCCCCGGGCCGGCGAGCACGAGCAGCGGCCCGCTCTCGTGGGCGAGCACGGCCTGCTGGGAGGTGTCGAGCGAGGGCGCGGTCGCGGGAGCGGCCGGGGTGCGGCGGAGGGTGTAGGTCGTCATCGCGGACCATGAGAGCACGCACCGCCGACAGTTCCCCGCGGGACCCGGTTACGGTTCCTCCATGAGCTCTCCTGCCGATGCCGGCACCGACCAGGGCCCGCTCTCGGGCGTCCTCGTCCTCGACCTCACCCGGGCCCTCGCGGGGCCGCACGCCGCGATGATGCTCGGCGACCTCGGCGCCCGCGTCATCAAGGTCGAGACGCCGAACGGCGGTGACGACTCGCGTGGCTGGGGGCCGCCGTTCGTCGGCGAGGGCGACCAGCGGCAGTCGACGTACTTCATGTCGGCGAACCGGAACAAGGAGTCGCTCACCCTGGACCTCAAGGACGACGCCGACAAGGAGCTCCTCGCCGAGCTGGTGGGTCGCGCCGACGTCCTCATGGAGAACTTCCGGGTCGGCGTCCTCGACCGGCTCGGCTTCTCCGTCGAGCGGCTCCACGGGCTCAACCCCCGGCTGGTGGTCCTCTCCATCACCGGGTTCGGCCACGACGGCCCCGAGGCGAAGCGGGCGGGCTACGACCAGATCGCCCAGGGCGAGGGCGGGCTGATGAGCATCACCGGCAGCGAGGAGCCGACGAAGGTCGGCGTCCCGATCGCCGACCTCCTGGCCGGGATGAACGGCGCGTACGGCGTCGTGGCCGCCCTCTTCGAGAGGGAGCGGACCGGCCGCGGCCGGGTGGTGCGGACCTCGCTGCTGGCCAGCGTCGTCGGCGTGCACGCGTTCCAGGGGACGAGGTGGACCGTCGGCCACGAGGTGCCGGGGCGCTCCGGGGCGCACCACGCGGCGATCGCGCCGTACGGGATGTACGCCACTGCCACCGCGCCGGTCCAGGTCGCCTGCGGGTCCGAGGGGCTGTGGCGGAGCTTCGCCGCGGCGATCGGCCTCGACGCCGCCGACCCGCGGTTCGCGACCAACAGCGACCGGGTGGCGCACCGCGACGCGCTCACCGCCGAGATCGAGGGCGCGTTCGCCGGCGCCGACGCCGAGCACTGGCTGGAGCTGCTCTCCGGTGCCGGGGTCCCTGCCGGGAAGGTCCGCACGATCGACGACGTCTACGCGTGGGAGCAGACCCGCTCCCAGGGGTTGCTCCTCGACGTCGAGCACCCCGCGCTCGGGAAGCTGCAGCTCCCGGGCTCGCCGCTGCGGTTCGACGAGAACCCGTTCTCGGGCGGCCGGAGCACGCACCTGGCACCGCCGCTGCTCGGGGAGCACGACGAGGCGATCCGCGCCGAACTGAGAAGGAGCTGAGCCATGCCGCTGACCGGAGAGTACGAACCGAGCCCCGAGCAGTGGGTCCGCGACCAGGTGGAGGCCTACGAGTCCTCCGGCGGCACCCGGGCGAACACGCTGCGCGACACCGGGCTGCCGGTCGTGATCGTCACGTCGGTGGGCGCCCGCAGCGGCAAGCTGCGGAAGACACCGGTGATGCGGGTGGAGCACGACGGGTGCTACGCCCTCGTCGCCTCGCAGGGCGGCGCGCCGAACCACCCGACCTGGTACTTCAACCTCGTGGACCACCCTCACATCGAGCTCCAGGACGGGTCGGCCCCCAAGGACATGACCGTGCGGCAGCTCGAGGGCGACGAGAAGGCCGCGTGGTGGGAGCGTGCCGTCGCGGCGTTCCCGCCCTATGCGGAGTACCAGAGGAAGACGGATCGCGTGATCCCGGTCTTCCTCGCCGAGCCGGTCTGACCGGCCGCCGGTCTCCACGCCGCCCACCCTTGACATGTGACCAAATGGTCACCTAACTTGGCGGTGTGGACGCGGTGTTCAAGGCCCTGGCCGACTCGACCCGGCGAGACCTCCTCGACGCCTTGTTCGCGGAGGACGGCCAGACCCTGACCGCCCTCGAGGAGCGGGTGCCGATGACGCGCTTCGGAGTGATGAAGCACCTCAAGGTCCTGGAGGACGCCGGCCTCGTCGTGACCCGCAAGCGCGGGCGCGAGAAGCTGCACTTCCTCAACCCGGTCCCCATCCGGCTCGTCCACGACCGGTGGGTGAGCAAGTACGCCGAGCCGTGGGCCGCCGGGCTCGCCGAGCTCAAGACACAGCTGGAGGACTCATGACCACCGACCTGACCACCGTGTCGTTCGCGCAGGGGACCGCCCCCATCGGCGACACCGCGGTGTTCGAGATCTACATCAAGGCCACCCCGGAGCGGATCTGGGAAGCCATCACCGACCCGGCGCAGCGCGCCAAGTACAGCTTCGGCGTCCAGACGCACTCGGAGTGGACGGCCGGGTCGTCGTACCGCGCCGGCGTGCCCGGGGTCGTCGAGATCGCCGAGGGCGAGAACCTCGTCGTCGAGCCGCCGCACCTGCTCGTGCAGTCGTTCGACGCGCTGTGGAGCGACGACGTGAAGGCCCAGGGCACGACCCGGGTCACCTGGGAGATCGAGCAGGTCGGCGACTCCTGCCGGCTCACGGTCGTGCACGACCGCCTCCCGGAGAGCGCGAACGCGGAGCTGTACGGCGGCTGGCCGATGATCCTGTCGGGGCTCAAGACGCTGCTGGAGACCGGCGAGCTGCTGACCACCCCCGGCTCACTGATGTACGCGCAGGGCTGAGCCACCGGGAACATCTGCGGGCCCGCGGTGTTGAAGCGACCGTGAAGAAGATCGGATTCCTGTCCTTCGGCCACTGGACGCCGTCCCCGCACTCGCAGACGCGCTCGGCCGCCGACGCGCTGACCCAGTCGATCGAGCTGGCGGTCGCGGCCGAGGAGCTCGGGGTCGACGGCGCCTACTTCCGGGTGCACCACTTCGCCCGCCAGCTGGCGTCGCCCTTCCCGCTGCTCGCGGCGGTCGGCGCACGCACCAGCCGGATCGAGATCGGCACCGGCGTGATCGACATGCGCTACGAGAACCCGCTCTACATGGCCGAGGACGCCGGTGCCGCCGACCTCATCTCCGGAGGCAGGCTGCAGCTGGGGATCAGCCGGGGATCACCGGAGCAGGTCGTCGACGGGTACCGCTACTTCGGTCACGTGCCCGCCGAGGGTGCGGACCACGCCGACATGGCCCGCGAGCACACGCGGATCCTGCTGGAGGTGCTGCGGGGCGAGGGGTTCGCCGAGCCGAGCCCTCGGCCGATGTTCCCCAACCCGCCCGGGCTGCTGAGGATCGAGCCGCACTCCCCCGGGCTCCGCGACCGGATCTGGTGGGGCGCCGGGTCCCGGCGCACGGCCGAGTGGGCGGCAGAGCAGGGGATGAACCTGATGAGCTCCACCCTCCTCACCGAGGACACCGGGGTGCCCTTCCACCAGCTCCAGGCCGAGCAGATCCAGCGGTTCCGCGAGGCGTGGAAGGCCGCCGGCCACGCCCACGAGCCCCGGGTCTCGGTCAGCCGCAGCATCTTCCCGGTGGTCAGCGACCAGGACCGCGCGTACTTCGGTCAGGACGCCGGCAGCCAGGACCAGGTCGGGTTCCTGGACGGCGGTCCCGCGCGCTTCGGCAAGACGTACGCCGGAGATCCGGACCGGCTGGTGAAGGAGCTCGCCGAGGACGAGGCGGTGGCGGCGGCTGACACGCTGCTCCTCACGGTCCCCAACCAGCTCGGCGTGGACTACAACGGCCACGTCCTCGACGCCGTCCTGCGTCACCTCGCGCCCGGTCTCGGCTGGCGCTGAGCGCACCGGCCGACGGCAGCCCTGGCTGGGACGCGGCGGCGGCGGTACTGTCCACGTGTCCGTCCGACGGACCGGTCAGGAGGAGCGGATGGCGAAGCCGGCGATCCTCGCGGTCGACGACGACGCCGCGGTGGCCGCGGCTGTGGTCCGGGACCTGCGAGCGCACTACGGCGCCGACTACCGGGTGATCCGCGCGACCTCGGGCCACGAAGCCCTGGAGATCATGGCCGACCTGGTCCTCAAGGACCGGCCGGTCGCCGCGGTCGTCTCCGACCAGCGGATGCCCACCATGACCGGCATCGAGGTCCTGCACGAGGTGCGAGAGCAGTCGCCGGAGTCCAAGCTGGTCCTCCTCACGGCGTACGCCGACACCGACGTGGCGATCCAGGCCATCAACGACATCGCACTCGACTACTACCTGATGAAGCCGTGGGACCCCCCCGAGGAACGGCTCTACCCGGTCCTCGACGAGCTGCTCGGGGACTGGCTCCACGCGCACCCGGACCGGGACGCCGAGGTCCGCGTCGTGGGGCACCGGTGGTCGGAACGCACGCACGAGGTGAAGTCCTTTCTCGCCCACAACCACGTCCCCTACCGCTGGCTCGAGGTCGACCAGGGCGAGGAGGCCCAGCGGCTGCTCGACCTGGCCGGCGCCGGCCCGGACGACCTACCGGTCGTGGCGCTTCCTGACGGCGCCGCGCTCCGCGGGCCCACCACCATCGAGCTCGCCGACGCGCTCGGGCTGCGCACCCGGGCCCAGCAGCCGCTGTACGACCTGTGCATCGTCGGCGCCGGGCCGGCCGGGCTCGCCGCCGCCGTGTACGCCGCCTCCGAGGGGCTGCAGACGGTGGTCGTCGAGCGCGACGCGCCCGGAGGCCAGGCGGGTCAGAGCGCGTCGATCGAGAACTACCTCGGCTTCCCCAAGGGGCTCACCGGTGCGGACCTCACGCACCGCGCGGTGGCGCAGGCATCTCGGTTCGGGGCCGAGATGGTGCTGGCCCGCGACGTCGTCGGCTTCGAGACGCGGGGGCCGGTGCGGGCGGTGCTGCTCGACGGCTCGACCGACATCGAGGCCCGTGCCGTCCTCGTGGCCACCGGTGTCTCCTACCGCCGGCTGCAGGCGCCGGGGTGCGATGGGGTCGTCGGGCGCGGCGTCTACTACGGTGCGACCGCGAGCGAGGCGAGCCAGGCGATGGGCGAGGACGTGTACATCGTCGGCGCCGCCAACTCGGCCGGGCAGGCGGCACTCAACTTCGCCCGCTACGCCAAGCGCGTGGTCCTCCTGGTCCGGGGACCCACGCTCGAGGCGTCGATGTCGCAGTACCTCGTCAGCCGCATCCACACCACCGCGAACATCGACGTACGGCTCCGGACCGAGGTGGTCGGCGTGCACGGCGACGGCCACCTCGAGGCCGTCACGTTGGCCGACCGGGCAGCGGGCACCGAGGAGGACGTGGCCACCAACTGGCTGTTCGTCTTCATCGGTGCTGCCCCGCGGACGGACTGGCTCGGGGACGCCGTCGCCCGCGACACCCGGGGGTTCGTGCTCACCGGCCCGGAGCTGCCGCCCGCACCGGAGATCGCGTGGCCGCTGGACCGCGGTCCCTTCGCCCTCGAGACGAGCGTCCCCGGCGTCTTCGCTGCCGGTGACGTCCGGCTCGACAGCATGAAGCGGGTGGCGTCGGCCGTCGGCGAGGGAGCCATGGCCGTCTACCTCGTGCACCGCTACCTGGCAACCGTCTGATGCTGTACGACGAGCTGCGTAGCATCTCGCTCCTCGACGGGTTCACGGACCAGCAGGTGGCCGAGCTGGCCGCCGACGGCGAGGAGGTGGTGCTGGAGGAGGGCGAGCGCCCGTTCGACGAGGGCCGGCCGGCCGACGACTGGTGGCTGCTGCTCGACGGCAGCATCGACCTCGTCCGGCGGATCGGGCACGAGGAGTCGGTCCTGGCCACGATGGAGACCCCTGGTCAGTGGGCGGGCGGCTTCCGTGCCTGGGACGAGCACGGTGTGTACATGGCGGGCGGCCGAGTCACCCGGACGAGCCGGATCTTCCGGCTCTCCGCCGAGCAGCTGGGGGTCCACGCCGACACGTGGTTCCCCTTCGCGGTCCACCTCCTCAAGGGGTTGATCGGGACGGCGCGACGGATCGAGTCCAACGCCCGCCAGCGCGAGGCGCTGGTCGCCCTCGGCACCCTCGCTGCGGGGCTCGCCCACGAGATCAACAACCCCGCGTCGGCCGCGGTCCGGGCGGTCGGCGCGCTCCGGACCAGCACCGACGAGCTCCTCGACTCGCTCCAGCGACTCGCGTCCCACTCCATCACCGCGGAGCAGTTCGTCGCGCTGGACGAGCTGCGGCGTGCCGTCGAGGGCGCACCGGTGCCGACGGGCGTGGCACTGGCCGAGCGCGAGGACGACCTGTCGACGTGGCTGGCGGACCACGAGGTCGACCGCGACTGGGTCCTCGCGCCCGCCTTGGCGGCTGCCGGCTTCGACGTCGCCTGGTGCGAACGGACGTCGGGTGTGCTGGAGGGCGAGGCGCTGCAGGCGGGGCTGGAGTGGGTGGCCGGCGCCGTCACGACGACCGCACTCATCTCCGAGGCTCAGGACTCCACCCGCCGGATCTCCGAGCTCGTCGCCGCGGTGAAGTCCTACTCTCAGCTCGACCGGGCGACCGTCCAGCGGATCCAGGTGACCGACGGGCTCGACAGCACACTGGTGATGCTCGCCCACAAGCTGAAGGACGGGATCACCGTCGAGCGCGAGTACGACGGCGGCGTACCCGCGATCGAGGCCTCGCCCGGCGAGCTGAACCAGGTGTGGACCAACCTCATCGACAACGCCGTCGACGCGATGGGAGGCGCCGGCACCCTCCGGGTCGGGGTGCACGCCGACGAGCACGGGGTCGTGGTCGCGATCGGCGACACCGGCCCGGGGATGACCGAGGAGGTCGCCGCGCATGCCTTCTAGCCGTTCTTCACCACCAAGGAGGTCGGGAAGGGCACCGGGCTCGGGCTCGACATCTCCCGGCGGATCGTCGTCGAGCGGCACGCGGGTGAGATCACCGTGGACTCGCGCCCCGGGGACACCGTCGTCCGCGTGCGGCTGCCGCTGAACGCGACCCGCGCCTGAGCGCTGCGGCCTTTGAACACGCCGCCGTGAGTGAAGACTTTGCTTCCGGGGTACCCGCCGTCATAGCGTCGAGCACCTTGTCCGCGCAACAGCAGCGTGACCACGGTCGCGCTCGGGAGGCACCAGTGAAGCGAACCATCCGCCGGAACACCGCACCGACCACGGCGACCAGAGGGGCGCGACGGCTCCTCTCCACCTCCGTGGCCGCATGCATGCTGCTCGCGCTGGCGGCCTGTGGTGGCGGGGACAGCGAGGACGCGGCCGGCGGCGGTGGCGGCGACGCGCAGCTGCTGAACGACGGCGAGCTCGTGGCCGCGATGAGTGGCGAGTTCCGGCCGTTCAGCCACTTCGAGAACAACGAGCTCACCGGCTTCGACTACGACATCGCCGCCGCGATCGCGGAGGAGATGGGGCTGGAGCTGAAGGCGGAGACGGGCGCGTTCGACACCCTGATCCAGGGGCTGATCAGCAACCGCTACGACGTCCTGGTCGCCTCGATGACGCCCACCGAGGAGCGCGACCAGTCCGTCGACTTCACCGACAGCTACTACACCTCCGGGGCCACGATGTTCGTCCGGTCGGACTCCGACTGCGAGGACCCGACGGAGATGGACCAGCCGACCGTCGGCGTCGCCTCCGGCACGACGTACGAGTCGTTCCTCTCCGAGCAGGACTGGGTCGGTGACATCCGCACGTTCACCTCCGACGTCACCGCGCTGCAGGACGTGGACTCCGGCCGGCTCGACGGCGCCATGACCGACCGGCTCGTGGGGCTCTACCAGATCGAGAAGGCCGACCGTGACCTGCGCCCCTGCGGGGACCCGCTCTACAAGGAGGAGCCGGCCTTCGCGGTCAAGGAGGGGAACAGCGGTCTCGTGAAGGAGCTGAACGAGGCCCTCGCCGCCATCAAGGAGGACGGCACGTACGCCGAGATCAGCAAGAAGTGGTTCGGCCAGGACATCTCCTGACGCCGTGGACTTCTTCGACTACCTCGCCGACACCGCGCCCCTGTTCCTGGAGGCGACCCAGGTCACGCTGCGGCTGACCGCCACCGCGCTGGCGATGGCGATGGTGCTGGGGGCCGGCGTCGCGGCGATGGCGATGAGCTCGGTGGGGCCGCTGCGCTGGCTGGCCGCCGGCTTCATCGGGATCATCCGGGGGACGCCGCTGATCGCCCAGATCTTCGTCCTCTACTTCGGCATCTCCGAGATCATCCTCATGCCCGCGTTCTGGGCAGGCGCCGTCGCCCTGGCGGTGCACAACTCGGCGTACATCGCCGAGATCATCCGGTCAGGGTTCCAGTCGGTGCCGGACGGGCTCAACGAGGCGTGCCGCTCGCTCGGCATGTCGAGGATGCAGACGCTGCGACGGGTCCGCGCGCCGCTCGCGCTGCGGGCGATCCTGCCGGTGCTGGGCAGCCAGTTCATCATCGCGGTGAAGGACTCCTCGCTGGTCTCCTTCATCGGGATGACCGAGCTCTTCCAGACCTCACGGAACCTGGCGGCGTCGACGTACCAGCCGCTGACGATGTACCTCATCGTCTCGCTCTACTACCTGGCGATCGTGCTGGCGCTCACCTTCATCGTGAACCGCCTCGAGCACCGGCTCGCCGCCCACCGGAGGTGACGACATGACGTCAGCTGGGACCGCGCTCGTGCAGATGCGGGGCATCGTCAAGAAGTTCGGCGACAACGTGGTGCTCGACGGCATCGACCTCGACGTGAACCGCGGCGAGGTCGTGGTGCTGATCGGGCCGTCGGGGGCAGGGAAGAGCACGCTGCTGCGCTGCATCAACGGCCTGGAGCGGATCCAGGGCGGCACCATCCATGTCGCCGGTGAGGAGCTGGTCTACAAGGAGAAGCACCTCAACCACATCCGCAGCCGGATCGGGATGGTGTTCCAGTCGTTCAACCTCTTCCCGCACGTGACGGTGGTCGACAACATCACCATGGCACAGCGCGACGTGCTGCACCGCTCGGCCTCCGACGCACGGGGGCGGGCCCTCCAGCTGCTGGAGCGCGTCGGACTGGCCGAGAAGGCTGAGGCCTACCCCGGGAAGCTCTCGGGCGGGCAGCAGCAGCGGGTGGCCATCGCCCGGGCGTTGGCCATGGACCCCGAGGTGATGCTGTTCGACGAACCGACCTCGGCGCTCGACCCCGAGCTCGTGGGAGAGGTGCTCCAGGTGATGCGCTCGCTGGCCGACGAGGGGATGACCATGGTCGTGGTCACCCACGAGATGCGGTTCGCCCGCCGCGCGGCCGACCGGGTGGTGCTCATGGCGGACGGTGGCATCGCCGAGCAGGGGAGCCCGGAACAGGTGCTGGAGAACCCGACGAGCGAGCGCGGCCTCGCCTTCCTGCACGAGCTCACCGGCGAGTGAGCCGA
>DASSBB010000059.1:0-62209 GCA_035699145.1 Marmoricola sp. | reverse complement strand
GTAGAGCTTGAGGGTGTCCCACTGTCGGCGCCAGTTGTCGCCGACACGGGAGCTGGCGTCGAGGATCACGAACGGGCGGCCGCGACGCTTGAGGTGGTAACCGGTCGCGAGGCCTGACTGCCCGGCGCCGATGATGACGGTATCGATCTGTGTGGTTTCCATGACAGCGACGCTAGGTTCGGGAGGGCGCCCGCCGCGTCGGGCGTCTTTCGCATCTCCTCGGGTCTCCATGTGGGTGGAACTGCCCATGTGTCTTCCGAGGCTGCGGTGCAGACTGGAGCGATGGCTGGTTGCTGCGACCCTCGCGGGTGCGAGCAGATCTTCGGCGCCAAGTTCGCCCGGCACGTGGCGAGGAAGTACCGGCGGCGCGGCCTCGACGCCGCGGCCGGCCGGATGGTCGACTTCCTGGCGGCCGACGGGCTCAGCGGCGCTACCGTCCTCGAGATCGGCGGCGGCTTGGGTGAAATCGGTGTGGAGCTCCTCAAGCGCGGTGCTTCGCGGGCGACCACGCTCGAGCTGTCGTCGGCGTACGACGACGCGGCGCTGCGGCTGGCCTCGGAAGCCGGCGTGGCTTCCCGGGTCGAACGCCAGGTCACCGACGTCGCGACGTCGCCCGACGACGTCGGGCCGGCCGACCTCGTCGTGCTGCACCGGGTGGTCTGCTGCTACCCCGACTACGAGCGGCTGCTGGGCGCGGCCGCGGACCACTGCCGGAGCCGGTTGGCCTTCAGCCACCCGCCCCGGAACCTCGTCAGCCGCGGCGTCCTAGCCGCTCAGAACACCGCGTTTCGCGTGATGGGGCGGGAGTTCCGGGCGTTCGTGCACCCGCCCGCCGCGATGGTCGAGGTGGTCGTTTCGCGTGGCATGCGGCTGGTCACTGCGCAGCCGGGGATGGTCTGGCAGGTCAAGGGGTTGGCGCGCTGATCTGTCGGTGATGGGTACGCGGGCCCGCTTGTGGGCCCCCAGGGGATCGAACCCTGAACCCGCGGATTAAAAGTCCGCTGCTCTGCCGATTGAGCTAGAGGCCCCTAACGCTCAGGAAGCTTGTTCACCCGACGCCCCGTGGGGCTTTCGTGGGCAGCGAGTGCCGATCGGACGCGCTCACTCGGCTCCTGAGCCAGGTGGGCGTAGACCTGAGTCGTCTGCGTCGAGACGCGCCCCAGGAGTGCGCCCACCTCGGCCAACGGTACGCCGTCCTGGAGCATCCACGAGGCGAAGGGGTGGCGCAGGTCGTAGGGCCTCGCGTGCCCGATCAGCGCCCGCTCGACGGCATCACGCCAGATAGGCGACCAGTTGCTGTTGCGCAGCGGCTTGCCGGTCTCGGTCGTCACCACCAGCGGTGATGAGCAACGGCTGGCGGCGTGCTTGCAGCTCACTCGAAGGTGAGAGGGGGCCTTAGTCGCGTCTACCCTTGTCCTACGGCTTCCCTCACCTCGTCGGGCGTGGGCCGCCCGCGAACGCGCCCACGTCCGAGGGGCTATACAACGCGCTCGACACTGAACTCTCCTCCCTCGGCCAAGCGGTACAGCAGGACGCCGAGAGCGAGATCTGGAGGTTGGGCTGGCATGCGTTGTACTGGCTGTACTCCTTCGAAGAGTGGAGCAATGGCCAGGACCCCGGGTACTACGATCACCGCAACGCTAGCGATGCCGGGCGTTGTGCCGCCGCGCTGGTCTGGGCTCGGGGACTCCTCCAGCACAACGGCCTTGAACTCGGCTCCCTGCAGTGGCGTCCCGCTCCCACGCTCGTGCTGACGGAGGATGGTTGGAAGCCGAGCACATGGATGCCCACTCTGGTCGCCTCTCGCTCATGGCCGGCACGTGAAGGGCTGCCACGGCCCACCCGCCACGCCCATGGGCGGGACGCCTGGTACGACACATACGTCGCTCACAAGCCGTTCCTGGAACCCCTGCAGGCAGCCCGACGCTTCTTCGCCAACGAGCGACCTGAGAGGTCCCCGTAGCTGTGACCTACGTCGCCACCACCCGCAAGGCCCGCACAGTCGAACCGCAGTCTCAGCTCACCGATAGCTCGCGTCGACGCTGAACCCCGGCGAAACGGCCAAGGCGTCCACGTCGATACGCGACCGGCCCTTGGTCCCCACGTTCACCACAGACAGCGTGTGAGCCCCCGGGTTCAGCCGGCCCACCCACACGATGCTCCGGTGCACCTTCCTGGGCGCACGGGTATCGATCGTCGCGACCCGCACCCCGTCGACCAGCACCCGAGCCTTCCCCCGGTCCGGGGCACGCTCCATGACCAACGCCACAGGCGTCGTACCAACCGCATCGCCGCGAAGCGGCACGTCGATGTTGTATCGAGCGCCCTTCGCCGACGTGCTCAGCGCCGTCCCAGCTGCCCAACAGGCACAGCGCGAAGTCCTCCAGGTGCCGTTGGTTGACACCTCCAGGTCGCCGTAGCTATAGGACCGACCGTCCTGCTGGAACACGATCGGCGCGAACGCGACGAACTTCTGGGCCACGTTGCCGGCGCAGTCCCGGGCGCGGACCTCCAAGCCCCAAAGCTTGTCCATCCCGCCGCCCTCCTGGTCGTCGTAGTCGCTGACGCCCAGCGTGATGGACTCGGCGTTGCTCCACGGTGACCACGGCACCTCGTCGGGGTAGTACTCGTCATGATGACGCGCAGTGCTGTAACCGCAGATCCCCGACGTATCGCGGCCTGTCCACTGGGTGCGCATCTGGACGCTCGTCTCGGTCGGCCAGCCCTCCCACGGGTCGACCCCCGTGGCACTGATGGTGGAGAGGGGCACAAAGGACGCCCGGACGGGCAGGTTGAGGGTCGGCGGAGTGGTGTCCGCTGCTGCCGAGGCGCTGCCGAGCTGGGCACCTCCCAACGCCAGTGCGGCGAGGGCCGCGATCGCAGAAGCGGTGACGGCCCGTAGCCGTCGACTCGACTGAAGCATCAGATCCCCCGTGTATCCTTGAACCCATGCGCGAGCGGCGGGCGTAGTAGCGGCTTTCCCCGACCTGCAGCCTCCTCGCCACCTACACCGGCACGGCAGGGCCCTTGGTCCCTCGGACGTCTTACGCTCACATGTATGCCCCACAGGTATCGTCCAGTCTGTGCTCACGTTGTTCCAGGAGAACAGTCCCTGGCTGACACCACTGCTGGTCGCCGCCACTGGCGTCGCGAGCCACCTGCTGACTGCAAGGCTTTCAGTGAAGAGCGATCAAGCCGACAAGCGAGTCGAGCGCGAAGAGACGTACCGCACCGATATGAGGAACTCGGTTCATTTGATCCTGGGCGAGTGCATCACTATCACGAAGGAGGCCCGGCCTCTCGTTGACGAACGCATGCACACCATGCCTGAACTGGGGTCACAGTTCCGAGACGCCCGTCTTGCGTTCGATACGGCGGTCAACAAGGTTCAGCCCGAGCTCGAGCGTCTGGGTTCGTTCGCCCAGGAGGACGATGTTGTCGAGGTCGCCCGCCGACTGGCTGCACTGGTGACGCAGATAGGCGAGGCGACCGCATCCGTGGCCGGCGAGTTCTGGCAGGAGCGCTACAAGAGAGCGTTCAGACTCATGCCGGTCGCCCTTGAGCTAGCAGACGAGTTGGACGGTGCACGCCGCCGGCTCTCCGACCTGGCGCGACGGCATTACCGCCCAGCTCATAGAGAACCGAGCTGAGAGAGCGTGACCTACGTCGCCCTCCGCCCCGACGGCCATCCGCGGGGTGCGTAACGGACCAAGGTCCCCCGGGACCAAAGGTCCTGACTTGCCCGGGCGTCGGTAAAGACCCGTCCGACTTCCTGTGACTCGTCCTGGCCGCAGGTGATCCTTGACCTGTGGGTTGGGTCGGGTCGATCGCCCAGCTTTCACGAGCACCACCCGTGGTGCACGGGGGTGGGTGCGGCTCGTGTCTCCCATGGGGTGGGAGTGATTGACCAATCGAGCCCCCGCCGGGAGAGGACCCCCGGCGGGGGGCTCGGTGACCCAGGGTCGGTGCACCCGCCGACGCCTGGACCGGTAGTCGTGCTTGACGATCGCGACCGCCCGCGGGGAAGGTCCGCTCCGAACCCTCGAACCCCAGGGCGAGGAGCTTGTCGTGGGCCTTGTCGGCGCGGATCTTGCCGGCCGAGACCTCCACGGACTCCTCGACCTTCGGCAGGTGCTCGTCGATCAGCTGCGGCCGAGCCGCACCGGTTCCCGCGGCCCCGCATCCCGGGCCACCACATGCGCAGCGACCGTGTGGTGGGAACCCCCCGCGAGCTCGGCGGCCTCACGAAACGACCGGGTCAGATTGTAGGCTTCCAAAGTTTCCATGATTTCCACGGCAGACTTCAAGTAGTCCCTCCTCAGTGAGCGCGGCTGGCTTCGACACCGCCAAGCGCTCCTGAGGAGGGGCCTCAACCGCGCGACGCGGCGAGGCAGACAAACAACGTGTCGGGCAGATCTCATGTCCGCCAGCGGGCAGTTTCGTGGCCGTCTCCGAGCAATTTCTCGTGGCCGCCGTCGAAGGCGCCAAACCGGGCCAGCCTAATGCTTCAGCCACGGCGTCGTCAGATCGTTCGGCTCATGGAGTCCAGCTGCGATCGAACCGCCGGGTCGGGTCCCGCGCCAACGGCACGGGGTACAACCCGTTGGCGACGCTGGCGGGGGTGGTGCCACGGCTCATGGAGTCACCATGGGGACAGGTTTCGCAGACTGGGGAGCAAACGTTGATTCCAACGGAGAGCTCCCGTATACTCGAACACATGTTCGATCAAGACGTAGCCCCGAAGCTCACGACGCAGCAGCTGTCGTGGTTCGTCGGCGCGCTGCGCACGCTGGACACCGACGTCGCGGATCCCGAGCGTATCGACCAGGTCCGACTCCTCGAGGAGCTGAAGTCCGCGGCCTCCGCCACCCAGGCCACCGTCACCACCACCTTCGTGGCGTCGCAGAAGGCGGCGCAGGTCGAGGCCGGGGTGCCGGCCAACCAGGTCGGCAAGGGAATCGCAGCGCAGGTCGGTCTGGCGAAGCGCGAGTCGCCGGCGCGCGCCAAGCAGTACGTCGGCTGGGCGGGCATCCTGTCCACCGAGCTGCCCGGCACTCTCGAGGAGCTCCAGGCCGGACGGATCACCGAGTGGCGAGCGAAGATCGTGGCCAAGGAGACCATCTGGCTCGACCGTGCGGACCGGCTGCGCATCGACGCGGAGCTCGCGCCGCGGCTGGAGTCGCTCGGCGACCGCCAGGTGGAGGCCGCGGTCAAGAAGCGCGCCTACGAGCTGGACCCGCACGGCTACCTGGAGCGGATCGCGAGGGCCGAGAAGGACCGCAGGGTGACGTTGCGGCCGGCGCCGGACACGATGTCGATCCTCTCCGGTCTCCTCCCGGTCGCCCAGGGCGTCGCGGTCTTCGCCGCGCTGACCAGGCAGGCCGACTCCCTGCGTGCCGGCGGTGACGAGCGGTCGAAGGGCCAGATCATGGCCGACACGTTGGTCGAGCGGGTCACCGGCCAGGTCGCCGCACCGGACACCTCCGTCGAGGTGAAGATCGTGATGACCGACCAGGCACTGTTCAACCACGGTGACGGCTCGTCCGAGCCTGCGCACGCGGAGGGGTACGGCCCGATCCCCGCCGATCTTGCTCGACGCATCGCCCGATCGGCTGCCGAAGGCGCCAAGCTCTGGCTGCGCCGGCTGTACGCCGACCCCAGCAACGGGCAGCTCGTGGCGATGGACTCCCAGCGCCGCCTCTTCGCCGACGGACTCGCCGAGTTCCTTCTCACCCGCGACCAGTTCTGCCGGACCCCCTGGTGCGACGCACCGGTCCGCCACAGCGACCACGTCGTCGCTGTTGCGGACGGTGGCGAGACCTCGGCGGCCAACGGGCAGGGGCTCTGCGAGGCCTGCAACTACGCCAAGCAGGCGGCCGGGTGGCGGGCAAGAGCCAGTGGCGGCGGAGCCGGGGAGCAAGTTGAGACCACCACGCCGACCGGCCACACCTACCGAGGTCGACCACCGGATCCGCCCGGCGCGCAACGACAGGCCCTGTCCCTGGCCGAGGCACACTTCCGCCGGCTCATCGAGCAGCACGCCGCGGCCTGAACGCGGGGCTTGGAGAGAGGGGCCACCGGGTAGGTGGCAAGGAGTACGCCGTAGCCCACCTGGAGGACGACATGACCCTTTCCAACTCCCCCGACGACCTCGAGTTCGGTGACGTGTCCGGTGACCAGGCGGACGTGACGTCGCCGGGTGACCCGGAGACCATGGGGAAGGACGCACCCTCCAGTGGCCGGATCAGCGGAGAGGTCACCGAGGACACGTCGGGGACCGACGACGGCACTCCGTTGGCCGGCGTCGACCAGCCCGACGACGACGTCGTCTACCCGGAGGGATCCGGCCCGGCCTGATCGAGCCAGAGCCTGGCAGCGACCAGCTCCGGCACCAGTGTCTCGGTGAGCAGTCGCACGTCGTCGAGGTCGTCGTACGGATAACGCACGGTGGCCGACGCGTCCGGGAACTCCCCGCCGACGGCGACCACCGTGGTTCCTCGGGGGCGGGTCCACTCGACGATCCCGTCATCCCACGACGACCCGGCGAAGACGAGCAGCCGGTAGTCGGTGTTCTTCGTCAGGTAGACGTCGACGTGCGCCCAGTCGCCCGCCTCGCAGCCGACCGCGAACCGCCGCGGCCCCTCGCGAAGCATCAGCGCACCCTGCTGGGCCGAGGAGAGCCGACGCGTCGGTGCGGCCAGGTGGGTGCCGTCGGGTCCGGCGACGAGATCGGTGACCACCGGCAGCCATTCTGGCGCGGTCTCCAGCATGTGAGCGCTGGCCTCGGCCGCCTGCTCGACGGTGTCGGCAAGCCGACCCAGCGGTTCACCGGCCAGGTGAGCCTCCAGCGCGGCGAGGAGCACGAGCGTGTGCTGGAAGCTCCGGCACGCAACGCCACCCTCCTCGGCCCCCGCCTCCATCGACACGGTGTGCGCAGCCACCGCTCCGATCGACGAGGTGTTCGTCAGCCCGACGACGAGGGCCCCGCGCGGCAGCCGGTCGAGCGCGGCGAGCGTCTCGCGGGAACGACCGGAGGCAGAGACCGCGACGTACAGGGTGTCGGCCCCCCAGGCCGGCAGCAGGTCGGTGCTCGCCAGCTCGGAGACGGCGGTCATGCCGCGAGCGCGGAGCCGCGCGGCGGCAACCCCGCCGGCGTACGCCGAGGAGCCCATGCCGAGCAGGACGACCCGCTCCGGTGCCCGGCCGAGGAACGCCCACGGGTCCTCCGAGCGCAACCGGGCGGCGAGCGCCTGCAGCGCCGAAGGCTTCCGCTCCAGGTCGGCCAGGAATAGGTCGGGGTTCACGGGCGGTCCTCCCGGAGCAGCATGGGCAGCGCCGCCTCGGGCACGTACGACCAGCGCGGCAGGTGGGTCGCCGCGTAGATGAACTCGCGACAGACCTGCTGGAGCCGGAACGGCCTCAGCAGCCGCTCGTCCAGCAGGTCGGCATGTTCGCCGAGCCCGACGCGGAACGCGTCCAGGAACGAGGCGGCCGCGAGCTCCCCAGCCCGTTCGACCGCACCGCCGTCGAGGTCGGAGTGGTGCCGCCTGACCACGAGCGCGGCGTGCACCAGCGACTGGGCCATCCCGGCCGCGTCGAGCGCAGCCGGCTGCTCCCGCAGCCGTTCGGCCGCGGGGAGCACCGGGTTGCCGTCGAAGTCGGTCAAGGAGTACGACGTGCCGCGGTCCGTGTCCATGCGCAGCACCTGCCCGACGTGGAGGTCGCCGTGCACGCGCAGGACCGGTGTCCCGGCGTCGACCGGGACGGAGTCGAAGGCGCGGCGAACCGACGCGGCCATGGCAGCCAGCACGTCCCGCGCGGCGCCGTTCGTGACCTCCAGCGCCCTGTCGAGGTCGACGTGCGCGCGGGTGCGCCACCCGGCGACCTCCGCGGCGGTCGCCGGCCGGGCGGTGCCGGCGAGCGCGGCGTGGAACGAGGCGACGAGCTCGCCGGTGCGGCGCCCCACCTCGGCCGCCCGTCCCGGGTCGCCCCCTGCCGCGGCGGCGCGCAGGTCGGCGACGGCCCACGTCCAGCCGTCGACGGCGCCGGGGAGGTGCTCGACGGCCAGCGCGAGCAGCCGCGGCGCCGACCCTCGCGCGGAGCGCCACTCGACGGCGCCCCACGGTCGGGGGGTGCCGCCGAACCCCGCCTGCACCAGCGCGGTGAGCATCGTCGGCGCCGGGTGGGGGCCCTCGTCGGCGACCACCAGCCACTTGACGATCGCCCGCTCGCCGACGACCACCGACTCGTTGGTCTGGTCGACGGTGATGCCACGCTCACCGGTCACTTCCCGGTGGTGCCACCGGGACACCTGGAACGCGCCCTCGTCCCGGCGGTCGGCCGCGAGCCGGGCGACCAGGGCCTCGGCGGCGCCGTCGCCGGGCTCGGCGCGCCGGACCTCGACGCCGCCGGTGCCGTCACGGCGCACCACCAGCGGCACCGGGTAGGTGCGCTCCCGGCCGTCCGCGACGACCGCGAGAACGAGCCCGTCGTCGAGCGCCAGCGCGTCGACGCACGAGGGGCGGCCGGTCGGCTGCTCGCTCCCGTCGCGCCGGTGCGCGGGCAGGAGCGCCGGCCACCCGGTCGCCGCGACGGCCGCCGCGAACAGCTGGTCCGGTGCGGTCACGCCTTGCTGCGCACGTGCTCGGCACCGACCCGCTCGATGATGTCGGCGCCCTTGGCCAGCCCGTCCCGCTGCCGGATGCGCGCGCCCGTCTCGTCCAGCCGCTTCCGCAGGTCGGTGTCGCCGAGCAGCCGCTCGATGGCGTCGTGGAGCTCCTGCGCCGAGCAGTCGTAGGTGGCCAGCCGGACGCCGAAGCCGAGCTCGTGCATGCGCTGGGCGTTGTCGTACTGGTCCCAGAACAGCGGCAGCAGCACCATCGGCTTGCCGAAGTGCAGCGCCTCGGTCGTCGTGTTGTTGCCGCCGTGGGTGATCACCAGGTCGACCTGCGGGATCACCTTGGTCTGGGGCAGCACCGGTTCGCCCACCATGTTGTCCGGCAACGTGATCCGGTCGCCCTGGGGCCCCTTGCTCACGATGAAGCGGTGCCTGCTGTCGGCGAGCGCGTCGACGAGCCGCTGCATGAGCCCGACGTCAGCACCTCCGAGGGAGCCGAGCGAGAGGTAGATCAGCGCCGAGTCGTCGGGCCGCTCCGCGACGGCGGCGGGCACGGCGTACTCCTCGTCCGTGCGCCGCACGCTCGAGTCGATCCGCTGCCATGAGTCGTCGAGCGGCCGGTCGGCGACGTAGTCGGCCTCCTCCGGATAGACGTAGATGTTCGCGGCGTTGTCGCGCGGCATGAACTCCAGGTAGGGCAACGGAGCGGCGCCCTGCTCGACCACCCAGGCGTTGAACGCCTCCCACATCTCCTTGTGGGTGCGCTCGAGCTCCTCCCGGAACGGCCCCCACGACGCCGGGTCGTCCTGGGCCAGCCCGGAGAGCCCGGGTGCCACGCCGTCGCCCGGCACCTCGAGCGGGTTGCAGGAGACGATGCGGACGAACGGCGCTCCGCTGGTGGCGAGCGCGGGGAAGAGCACCACGTTGTCCTCGACCACGACGTCGGGGCGCACCTCGGCGATGATCCGCCTCAGCGCGGGTTCGGCGTACGCCGCGCCGTCGATGAGCGCCTGGTACGTCGGCTTGATGAACGTCTCGAGCTGCTCGGTGGTCGACTTGCGGAACTCAGGGGCGGTCTCGGCGATGAAGTCGGTCCAGAACTGGCCCGCGTCCTCCTCGCCCGCGTCCGGGTCGGGGGCTGCGAGGTCCACCAGCCGCTCCTCGAAGCCGAGCGCTTCGAGCTTGCCGGCCCACGACGACTCGGAGGCGAACACCACCCGGTGGCCGCGTCGGAGGAGCAGGTCCCCGAGGCCGATGCACTGGTTGGTCGGGCCGTAGGCCGACTCGGGCAGGAAGAGCACGGTGAGCTGAGGGAGCTCGGGGCGTTCGGGCATGGTGGTCTCCTAGACGGACTCTCGGGCAGGGCTCGGCAGCGGACGGTCGGTGGGCAGCGGGTGGTCGGTGGCGACCCGGGCGTAGTCGAGGATCAGCTCGGTCGCGACGGCCCGGTCGATGGTGGGATGGCGGGCGGCCATCCGGTAGCCGTACGCGTCCTCGAGGGCCACGATGTTGCGGCCGATCGTCTCGGAGAGGCTGTTGAGCCGGAACTCGCCGACGACGACCCCCGACTCGAGGATCACCTGGTACATCCCCACCTGCCGGTCGAACAGCGTCGTCAGCATCGCGGCGTAGACGGGGTAGCGCGACGCCGCGCCGCCGAGGGCGCAGAGAAGCTTCACGTCCTCGTCGTCGGAGTCGACCGGCAGCCCGGAGGCGATCGTGACCGCGAGCCGGTCGGCCGGGGAGGAGAACCCTTGGATGGCCTTGAGCCGGTTGTCGTAGAACCGCTCCATCACCGCGCGGTTCGCCTCGAGCAGCAGCGACTGGACGTCGGGGAAGTGGTAGAGGATCGCGCCCGACGTCAGTCCGGCCATGTCCGCGATGTCCTTGAGCCGCACGTCGGCGCCATGCATCACGACCGCCCGCTGGGCGGCCCTCAGCAGCTTCTCCCGACGCTGCTGTCGTGCGTTTGCCATGGGGCTCCTCGGGTGCGCGGAGGCGGTCCACGGCGTCCGTCACTACCGGTCGGACGCCTCGACGGACACCCTGGCAGAGAAGCCGAAAATTTTGAAGACCTGTTCAGGAAACAGGCGCAAAGGCCCAAGACCACGGGGAGATGGGGTCTTGCCAATCCTGAACGACAGTGCAAATCTTCCCGGTAGTCCTCTCGGCCATCCCCTGCGAAAGCAAGAAGCGGAGACCACCATGAAGATCGTCCCCCCGCGTCGCACCACCCGGCTCGTCGCGCTCGCCTCCGCCCTCGCGCTGACCCTCGCCGCGTGCGGCGGCGACGACAGCGAGACGCCCGAGCCGACCGCGATCGACCCGGACGCCGACCTGAGCCAGCAGACCATCGTGGTCTCGAACTGGGACTCCTACATGCCGGAGGACATCGCCGAGATCGTCAAGGACGAGACCGGTGCGACGGTCGAGGTCACCAACCACGCCACGAACGAGGAGCTGGTCGCCAAGGTGACCGGTTCGGGCGGCGAGGGGCTCGACGTCATCTTCGGGTCGCAGCCCTACCTCCAGGCCTTCGCCGAGGAGGGGCTGCTCGAGCCGCTCGACCCGCAGTACCTCGACAACTGGGACAACCTCGACCCCAAGGCGCAGGAGCTCGCCCAGGTCGACGGCCAGAGCTACTTCGCGCCGTACACCTGGGGCACCACCGGGATCTGCTACCGCGAGGACCTCGTCGACGAGGCGCCGACGAGCTGGAACGACCTGCTCCAGCCCGACGACAAGTACAAGGGCAAGGTCACGATGATGGGCACCGAGCGGTGGGCCGTCATGCCGGCGCAGAAGGCGCTCGGTTACTCGGTGAACACGACCGACGAGGCCGAGATGGCCGAGGTCAAGGAGCTCATGGTCAAGGCGAAGCCGAACCTGCTCGCCTACGACGACACCACCTTCTACGAGCGGCTGATCAGCGGCGAGGCCGTGATGGTCGAGGCCTGGGACGGGTGGTGCAACTACGGCACCGCCGAGGACCCGAACATCAAGTTCGCCGTGCCGGAGGAGGGCTCCGACCTCTGGGTCGACGGGATGGCGATCCTGAAGTCCTCGGAGAACAAGGAGGCGTCGTACGCCTTCATCGACGCGATCCTCGACGCGAAGAACCACGCGTGGGCGGCGGAGAACATCCTCTACATCGTCCCGAACGACGCGGCGATGGACCAGCTGCCGGCCAAGCTCACCGAGCAGTACGAGACCCTCGGCGCGCGCCGGGAGGAGATGCTGCAGGGCGAGAACATGACCGACATCGGTGAGGCGTCCTCGCTCTACAACCGCATCATCACCGAGGTGACCGCATCCTGATGCGCACCCGCCGCCGTTCGGCGACGGCCCGGCTCGTCCTCCTGGGCCCCGGGCTCGCGTTCTACGCCGTGTTCGTCGCGGCTCCGCTGCTGCTGGTGCTGGCGTACATGTTCGCCACCCGCGGACGGTTCGGCGGGGTCGAGTGGACGCTCAACCTGGACAACTTCACCCGTGCGGTCGAGCCGCTCTACCTCGACGTGCTGGTCAGCTCCCTCGGGATCGCACTGGCGGCGACGGCCGTCTCGTTCGCCATCGGCTTTCCGACGGCGTACGCGATCACCAAGCTGCCGAGGCAGTGGCGCACGGTCGCGCTGGTGCTTGTCGTGGTGCCGTTCTGGACGAACTTCCTGATCCGCATGTACGCCTGGATCGTCCTGCTCAACACCCAGGGGCTCCTCAACGACGCCCTGGTGGGGCTGGGCATCACCGACGAGCGGGCCAGCATGCTCTACACGCCGGGCGCGGTGGTGGTCGGGCTCGTGTACGTCTACCTGCCCCTGATGATCCTGCCGCTGTACGCCGCGCTCGAACGGGTCGACCCTGAGCTGCTCGAGGCCTCGGCGAACCTCGGAGCGAGCCGGTTCCGCACGTTCTGGAGCGTGCTGCTGCCACTGACGCTGCCCGGCGCGATCACCGGCTCGATCCTGGTCTTCGTGCCCAGCCTGGGCAACTTCGTCGTTCCCGAGCTGCTCGGCGGCGGCAAGACCGTCATGGTGGGCAACCTGATCCGCGACCAGTTCCTCAAGGCGCAGGACTGGCCGTTCGGCGCCGTGCTCGCCTTCGTCGTCGTCCTCGCGCTGCTCGCGCTCTTCGCGGTCCAGGCGCTCGTGACCCGCCGGGTCGAGGGGGAGACCGCCCATGGCTGAGACGAGAAGCGGCCCGGGCTGGCTCTGGCTGCCGCTGCTGCTGTGCGGGGCGTTCCTCTACGTCCCGATCGCCGTGCTGGTCGCCATGTCGTTCAACGACGGCGGCTCGGCGTACAGCTGGGACGGGTTCAGCCTCCGTTGGTATGGCGAGCTGGCCGGTGACGAACGGCTGAGGTCGGCCCTGGCCACCTCGCTGGGCGTCGCCGCCGGCGCCACCGTCGTGGCGACCGTGCTCGGCACCCTGCTCGCCGTCGGCCTGGCCCGGCACAACCGGTCCAAGCTGCTCGAGGCGGGGGCGATGGCACCCGCGATCCTGCCGGACCTCCTGCTGGCCATCGGGTTGCTCGGCTTCTACTACGCGATCGACTTCCCCAAGAGCGCGCTGACCGTTCTCGTCGCGCACGCCGCCTTCGGCACGGCCTTCGTGGTGGCGGTCGTGCGCGCCCGCCTCGCGGGGATGGACCTCTCCGAGGAGGAGGCCTCACGCGACCTCGGCGCCGGCGCCGTGACGACGTTCTTCCGCATCACGGTCCCCGCGATCGCGCCGGCGATCGTCGCGGGCGCGCTGCTCGTGTTCACGCTCTCGCTCGACGAGTTCGTGATCGCCTACTTCACCGCCGGCCCGACGACGCAGACGCTGCCGATCGCGATCTACTCGATGGTCCGCGCCGGCATCACCCCGGAGATCAACGCGCTGGCGACGGTTCTCGTCGTCGTCAGCATCGCAGTGGTGGTCTTCGCCGCCCGCACGGTTCGCACCACGGAGGACTCATGACGACCGACACCTGGCTCCCCGACGTGGCGGCGCCGCCGCGCACCCTGCTCGACGTCGTCGACGTGAGCCGCCGTTTCGGCGACGTGGCGGCACTCGACTCGGTGTCGCTGACCATCGCGGAGAACGAGTTCTTCGCGCTGCTCGGCCCGTCCGGCTGCGGCAAGACCACGCTGCTCCGCTCGATCGCCGGGTTCGAGCAGCCGGACAGCGGCGCCATCCTGCTGGGCGGTGAGGACCTGCTCGGGATGCCGCCCAACCGGCGACCGGTCAACCTGATGTTCCAGTCCTACGCGCTGTTCCCGCACATGACCGTCGAGCGCAACATCGCCTACGGCCTCGAGCGGGAGGGGCTGCCCGGGGTCCAGGTACGGCGGCGGGTCGGCGAGGTGCTCGAGACCGTCGGCCTTCCCGAGCTCGCGAAGCGCCGCCCCAAACAGCTCTCCGGAGGCCAGCGCCAGCGGGTCGCGCTGGCCAGGGCGATCGTGAAGCGACCGCGGCTGCTGCTGCTCGACGAGCCCCTGTCGGCGCTCGACCGCAAGGTGCGCGGCGACATGCAGCTCGAGCTCAAGCGGCTCCAGCACGAGGTCGGCATCACCTTCGTCGTGGTCACCCACGACCAGGACGAGGCGATCTCGATGGCCGACCGGATCGCGGTGATGGCGCAGGGCCGGGTGCAGCAGATCGCGACGCCGCTCGACCTCTACCGGCGGCCGGCCAACCTGTTCGTGGCCGACTTCATCGGCACCAGCAACGTGCTCGGTGGTCGGCTCGAGGGCGGCTCCTTCCACTCCGACGAGCTCGGAGCGCTCCCCACCGCCGGCGCCACCGGTCCGGCCGGCCCCGCCCACCTCGTCGTACGACCGGAGCACGTGCGGCTCCTGCCGGAGCCCGACGGGGCTGTGCGCGGCGAGGTCGTCGACGTGCAGTTCAAGGGCGGTAGCAGCCACGTGGTGGTCGGGGTCGCCGGCCTGGCGCGCCCCTTCCTCGTGTCCGTCTCCGGCGAGACGACGGTACGCCGCGGGCAGCCGGTCTCCCTGGACTGGTCGACCGCCGTGGTGGTTGCGGACGAGCTCGTATGACGGACCTCGTCCGGGCGCTCGCCGACGCCTGCCCGCGCCCCGTCTGGTGGGAGAGCCGGGTCGCCGGCCCGGTCAGCGAGCCGGTGACCGGCGAGACGCGCGCCGACCTGGTCGTCGTCGGCGGCGGGCTGACCGGGCTCTGGGCCGCGGTCCACGCCGCCGAGGAGAGCCCGGGCCGGCGGGTCCTGCTCCTCGAGGCCGGGCACGTCGCGGCCGGCGCCTCGGGCCGCAACGGCGGGTTCGTCTCCGCCTCGTTGACGCACGGCCTCGCGCACGGCGTGGCCACGTGGCCGGACGAGCTGCCCCGGCTCCTGCGGCTGGGTCACCAGAACGTCGTCGAGATCGACGAGCTGCTGGCCAAGGAGCGGATCGAGGCCGACCTCCGGCTCTGCGGCAAGACGATGGTGGCCACCAGGCCGCACGAGGTCGCCGGGCTGCGGGCGCTCCACGAGCTGCATACGCGGCACGGGGAGGCGTCGACGTACCTCACCGGCGACGAGGTGCGCGCCGACGTGCGCTCGCCGACATACCTCGCGGGGCTCGTCACACCGAGCGGCGGCCTGGTGGACCCGGTCGCACTGACCACCGGGCTGCGGGACCTTGCGGTGCAGCGCGGCGTCGTGCTGCACGAGAACAGCGCCGTGCGCGACGTACGCCGGGACGGCGCCGACGTCGTCTGCACGACCGGGGCCGGCCGGGTGCGCGCAGGGCAGGTCCTGCTGGCGACCAATGCGTTCCCGCCGCTGCTGCGCAGGATCCGCTCCTACGTGCTGCCGGTGTGGGACCACGTGCTGGCCACCGAGCCACTGACCACCGAGCAGCTCGACCGGATCGGCTGGTCGGCCAACCAGGGGCTGACCGACGCGGGGAACCAGTTCCACTACTACCGGCGAACGGGGGACGACCGGATCGTGTGGGGTGGCTACGACGCGATCTACTACTTCGGCAACCGCACCGACGCGGGCCGTGAGCAGCGCGACGCGTCGCACCGGCTGCTGGCCGGCCACTTCTACGAGACGTTCCCGCAGCTCGACGACGTGCGGATGACCCACCGGTGGGCCGGGATGATCGACACGACGTCGCGGTTCACGCCGGTGTTCGGGACCGCCCTGGGTGGGCGGGTCGCCTACGCGGTGGGGTACACCGGGCTCGGGCTGGCGGCCTCCCGCTTCGGGGCGCGGGTCGGCCTCGACCTCCTCGCCGGCCGGGACACCGAGCGCACCGAGCTGGCGATGGTACGACGCCGCCCGGTGCAGTTCCCGCCGGAGCCGCTCCGCTGGGCTGCGGTGCAGGTGACGCGGTCGGCGCTGGCCCGCGAGGACCGGCGGGGCCGACGCGGTGCGCTGCTGCGGACCATGGATCGCTTCGGTGTGGGCTTCAACAGCTGAGAGGGAACAGATGAGACACGGCATGCACGTCGCGGGGTCCAGTCGTGACGGGTCGGGTGCGGAGATCACGCTCGTGGACCCGGCGACCGGGGCGACCGGCGTCACCTACCGGCAGTCGTCGGTGGACGACGTCGACGCCGCGGTTGCCGCCGCGCGGGACGCGTTCGCCGAGTGGTCCGCCCGGACCGCGGGCGAGCGGGCCCGGGCGCTGCTGGCGCTGGCGGACCGCATGGAGGCCGACGCCGACACGCTCACCGAGCTCGAGGTCGCCGAGACGGGGAAGCCGCTCGCGGTCTTCCGCGACGGCGAGCTCCCGTTCGCGGTCGACAACCTGAGGTTCTTCGCCGGCGCGGCCCGGTCGCTCGAGGGATCGGGCGCCGGCGAGCTGAGCAAGGGGTACACGTCCATGCTCATCCGCCGCCCGCTCGGCGTCGTCGCCGGGATCGCGCCGTGGAACTTCCCGCTGGTGATGGCGATCTGGAAGATCGGCCCGGCTCTGGCTGCGGGCAACACCGTCGTGCTCAAGCCGTCACCGGAGACCGCCGGCACGTCGCTGCGTCTTGCCGAGCTGGCCATCGAGGCGGGGCTGCCCGCGGGCGTGCTGAACGTCGTCTCTGGGGGCGCGGACGTCGGCCAGGCACTGGTCCGGCACCCGCACGTCGCCATGGTGTCGGTGACCGGCTCACCCGGGGCCGGCCGGGCGGTCATGGCGACCGCGGCGGCCACGACGACGCGCGTGCACCTCGAGCTGGGCGGGAAGGCGCCGGCCGTCGTGTTCGCCGACGCCGACCTCCCGGCCACGGCCGCGGCGCTCACGCTGGCAGCGACGTACAACTCGGGGCAGGACTGCACCGCCGCGACCCGGGTGTACGCCGAGGCGTCGGTCGCGGACCGGCTGGCCGAGCTGATCGGCGAGCAGATGCAGCGCGTCCGGGTCGGAGACCCGCGCGACCCGGCCACCGACATCGGGCCGCTCGTCTCCGCCGCCCACCGGGACCGGGTGCACGGCTTCGTCGAGCGCGCGGTGCGGTCGGGTGCCCAGGTGGTCACCGGCGGCGGCGTGCCTGACGGCGCCGGTGCCTACTACCCGCCGACGCTCGTGACGGGGGTGAAGCAGGACGCGGAGATCGTGCAGGAGGAGGTCTTCGGGCCGGTGCTGGTGCTCTGCCGGTTCGACGACGAGGACGAGGCGGTGCAGCTGGCCAACGACAGCGCGTACGGCCTCGCGTCCTCGGTGTGGACCTCCGACATCGGCCGCGCCCTGCGGGTCGTCCACCGGCTCGAGGCGGGCGTCACCTGGGTCAACGACCACCTACCGATCGCCTCGGAGGCACCGCACGGCGGGGTGAAGGGAAGCGGCTTCGGCAAGGACATGAGCCACGAGGCGGTGCTGGAGTACACCTCCACCCAGCACGTCATGGTCAAGCACGCGGCTCGGGAGTCGGCGGACTCGTTCCGGCCGGCCTGACGCGCGCGCGTCGCGTCACGAGTCCCGTTGCCGCCGCGTCGCCCACGCCTTCTTCGCAGCCCGGCTGCGCCTCCGACGAAGTCGCTCGGCCTCGAGCTGTGCGTTCTCGAGCGCCCGCTGCTGGCGGCGTACCTGGTTCTCGGCCGCGCGCTGTTCCCGCGCGATGACCGCCGCCGAGCGCACCGGCCACACGTACGGCAGGTCGTCGGGCACGTCCGGGAACAGCGGCCGGTAGTACGCAGGGTCCTTGCGGAGGAGCGACGACTGGTGGCTCCGGTGGACGGCCTCGTCGCCGAGCCAAGGAGGCAGGGCGTCCGCGGTGGTGAGCTCCGCCTGTGTGCGGACGCTCGGGACGCCGACCGTCCGTAGGTCCGTCGCGATCGTCGCCGCACAGGTGTCCCCGAAGCCGAGCTCCGTCCACACCTCGCAACACGTGAAGCCGTAGCGGCCGAGCGCCTCCTCGAATCCCTTCCACATCAGCACCGCAGGGTGGTTCGCCCAGCCGTAGCCCGGCACCGTCAACGCACGGACGACCTGGATCGTCTCGACGCGCTGCTTGCCGAGCCGCTTGGCGTCGAGGCTGCGCGCCGAGCGTTCGAAGTCGGCGTACGGCAGGAAGGTCTGCACGCCGCCAGCCTGCCCCGGTGTCAGCGGTCCAACCCGACCCGCAACGGCGCCACGCGGTGGACCGTGTGCCGCTCAGGCGTCGTCGGTCTCCCGTTCGTCCTCGATCCGGTCCTTGCTCCGGACCAGTCGCAGCAGCGTGACGAGCCCCAACCCGCCGAGCATGTTGCCGACGATCGTGTACGAGAAGAACGTGAGCCAGTCCAGGTAGCCGAACGACGCATCTCCGGTGTGGAGAGCGCCGAAGATCAGCAGCGAGTCGAGGATCGAGTGGAACATCTCGAGCCCCGCCAGCAGGAACCCCCCGGCGACGGCGGCGACGATCTTGGCGAGCATGTCGTCCGTGCCGTGCTGCATCCGGGTCATCAGCGTGATGACCATGCCGGCGAGCACCGCGAGGGAGAACGTCTCGGCGCTCAACGGCGCCGTGGCGAAGTGGGTGCCCGACTCCACCAGCGTCGCGTGCAACGCCGGGAACGCCAGCACGACCAACCACATGATCAACCAGCCGCCGACGAGGTTGGCGGCGAGCGTGCCGACCCACAGCTTTCCCAGCTGGGGAACCGTGGCGCGCTTGGCCACCACCGTCACCACGGGGATGAGGAACCCCTCGGTGAAGAGCTCACTGCGGCCGAGCAGGAGCGCCAGGAAGCCGACGGAGAAGGCCAGCCCACCGAGGAGCGGGTCGCCCGTCCGGTGAACCACGGCGACCATCGCGAGCACCCCGACCGCCACCTCCGTGCCTCCGAAGAACCCCGTGACGAGAACCTCGCGCCAGGGGCGGCCCAGCCGCTGGACGCCCTCCTCCACCTGGCGGTCGAAGGCGGCTTCGAGGGCGTCCTCCATCGGCCCGTCCTCGTTCCCCAGCGAGTGGCGTTCCTGGGTGGCGTGCTCACGCGAGTCGGTCATGGGCACACCATGCCCCGTGCCAAACCACCGCAAGCCGGGGCCTTCGTCACACAGGATGGGTCGCACGGGCGATTGCCTGCTCCGAGGGGCCGCGGAAGACTCGAGACGGCGCCGTGGACGCGGCGACGAGGTGGTGGTACGCCGTGGGCGAACTGTCGGGCACCTCGACCAGCGGGACGGTCAGTGCCGGAGAGCATGAGGCACTCCTGCGCAACCACGCGGCGCTGGTCGACCAGTTCGACGCGGTCAACGAGGTGCTGTCCGCCGTGGGGCGCTCGGGCGGAGACCCGGACACGGTGCTGACGACCATCGTCGACAGCGCTCGCCGGCTCTGCCGCTCCGACGCGGCACACGTGTACATCCTCGAGGACGGCGTGTACGAGCTGATCAAGGCCGTCGGCGTGTCCGACGCGTCGCTCGCCTTCATCGCCGATCACCCGATGCCGGTCGACCGCGACACGCTGATCGGCCGGGTCGGGCTGACCCACCGGACGCAGCAGATCGCCGACGTGCTGGCGGACCCCGACTACGGCCGGCACGACCTCCAACGGGTCGCGGGCTACCGCACCACCATGGGCGCGCCGATGCTGATCGACGACGAGGTCGTCGGTGCCCTGACGTTGTGGCGGAACGACGTCAGCCCCTTCGACGAGCGGGAGATGGCCATCGTCTCCGCGTTCGCCGTCCAGGCCGCCATGGCCGTCAAGAGCGTGAAGCTCGTGCAGCAGCTCGAGGCTCGTCGTGCCGAGCTCGGCAGGAAGGTGGAGCAGCTCGAGGCGCTGCGCCACGTCGGTGAGGCGGTCAGCTCCAGCCTCGACGTCGAGGCCGTTCTCGCGACGATCGCCATGCACGCCGTCGAGCTCTCCGGCACCGGCGGCGGCTCGATCATGGAGTACTCACCGCGGGACCACAGCTTCCTGGTGCGCAGCGTCTACAAGACGGCTCCTGAGGTCGTGGAGAGGCTGCGCGCAGCGCACATCGACCTGGACGAGACCGTCGTCGGTCGGGCGGCCCGGGAACGACGTCCCATCGCCGTGGAGGACCTCGGTGCCCTCGACCTCGACCCGCACCTCAGCATCCTGTACGACGCCGGCTGGCGCTCCGTGGTCGCCGTACCCCTCCTCCGTGACGAGCAGATCGTCGGCTCGCTCGTCGTACGCCGGAAGCAGACCGGAGGGTTCTCCGACGAGACGCTCGAGCTGCTCGAGACCTTCGCCAGCCAGTCGGCGCTGGCGCTGATCAACGCCCGGCTCTATCGGGAGCTGAAGGAGCAGAGCGTCGAGCTCGAGCTGGCGAGCAGGCACAAGTCCGAGTTCCTGGCCAGCATGTCGCACGAGCTCCGCACGCCGCTCAACGCGGTCCTCGGCTTCTCCGAGGTGCTCCTGGAGCGGCTCTTCGGCGACATCAACGAACGCCAGGAGGAGTACCTCCAGGACATCCACAGCTCGGGCAAGCACCTGCTCGAGCTCCTCAACGAGATCCTCGACCTCTCGAAGGTCGAGGCAGGTCGGATGGACCTGGAGTACTCCGTGTTCGCGCTCCGCCCACTGCTCGAAGGCGCGGCCGCGATGCTCCGCGAGCGGGCCGCCGCACACGACATCGACCTCCAGGTCGGGCAGGCCGACGACCTGGGCGAGCTCCGCTCCGACGAGCGACGCCTCAAGCAGGTCGTCCTCAACCTCATGACGAACGCCGTGAAGTTCACCGGCGACGGCGGGTCCGTGCGGGTGAACGCGAGCCGGCACGGCGATGACGTCGAGATCACCGTCGAGGACACCGGTGTGGGCATCCCCGAGTCGGACCGTGAGCGGATCTTCGAGTCGTTCCAGCAGGGCGGTCGCGGAAGCTCCCGCGAGGAGGGCACCGGGCTCGGGCTGACCCTTTGCCGGCGCCTCGTCGAGCTGCTCGGTGGCCGGATGTGGCTCCGGAGCGAGGTCGGGGTCGGCAGCACGTTCGGCGTGGTGCTCCCGCAGGGCGCGCCTGGAGGCGCCGAGCCGGACAAGACGGGCGAGGGGCTCGCCGACGTGGTCGTCATCGAGGACGACCGGCCGTCGCTCGACCTGTTGGCGGCCTACCTGTCGGGGTCCGCCGTGCGCGTCACGACGGCGCGGGACGGGCAGTCGGGGCTCGATGCGGTACGCCGCGTGCGCCCGGCGGCGGTGCTGCTCGACATCAAGCTGCCCGGCATCGACGGCTGGGCGGTGCTGCGGGCGCTGAAGTCGGACCCGACCCTGCGGGAGATCCCGGTGGTCATCATCTCGGTGCTGGACGAGCGCGTCCGGGGACGGGAGATGGGTGCCTCGGCGTACCTCGTCAAACCGGTCGGCCGTGACCAGCTGTGGTCCGCCCTCGCCGCGGCCGGACTCGCGTTCCCGGAGAGAGACGAGGTGACGGCACCATGAACCAGAACAGGATCCTGGTCGTCGAGGACAACCCCAAGAACCTCAAGCTCGTCAAGGACGTGCTGACGCACTGGGGGTACGTCGTCATCGAGGCCACCACCGGGGAGGACGGCGTGCGGCTCGCCGGGGAGGCTTCCCCCGACCTCGTCCTCATGGACCTGCAGCTGCCCGGCATCGACGGGATGGAGGCGCTCCGCCGGATCCGGGAGGGAGATCGCAGCCGGCAGGTCCCCGTGGTCGCGGTGACCGCCTTCGCGATGACCGAGGACCGGCAGCGCGCGTTCGACGGCGGGTTCGACGGGTACGTCGAGAAGCCGATCAGCGTGCGCGACCTCCACGACCAGGTCCGCGACTTCCTCGAGCTCGGGGGTGCCCGATGAACGACGAACCGACCGAGGCTCCCCGCGTCCTCGTGGTCGACGACCAGCCGGCCAACATCCGGCTGCTCGACGCGATCCTCAGCCCCCGCGGATACCTCGTCCACCAGGCGACGTCCGGCGAGCAGGCGCTGGAGGTGGTCGCCTCGACCCCCGTCGACCTCGTCCTGCTCGACATCCTCATGCCGGGCATCGACGGCTACGAGGTGTGCCGCCGGATCCGCGAGCAGGACCACACGGCGTACCTGCCGGTCGTCATGGTGACCGCGAGCGGGGACGAGCAGAAGCTCAAGGCGCTCGAGGCAGGTGCCGACGACTTCCTCACCAAGCCGATCAACACCAGTGAGCTCCTCGCCAGGGTGGCATCGCTCGCGCGGATCAAGCGGTACCAGGACACGATCACCCGGCAGTCCGGCGAGCTGGCGGCGTGGAACCGGGAGCTGGAGTCGCGCGTGGCGGCCCAGGTGTCGCAGCTCGACCGGATGAGCCGGCTGCGTCGCTTCCTGTCGCCCCAGCTCGCCGAGCTGATCGTGGACACCGGCGACGAGTCGTTCCTCGAGAGCCATCGCCGAGAGATCGTCGTGGTCTTCTGCGACCTCCGCGGCTTCACGGCGTTCGCCGAGTCCAGCGAGCCGGAGGAGGTGATCGGCGTGCTGCGGGAGTACCACGAGGCGCTCGGTGACCTGATCTTCCGGTTCGAGGGGACGCTGGAGCGGTTCGCCGGCGACGGGCTGATGGTCTTCTTCAACGACCCCGTGCGTTGCGAGGACGGGCCGCTACGGGCGATCCGCATGAGCGTCGCGATGCGCACGCGTGTGCAGTCGCTCGCCGGGTCGTGGGCGCGCCAGGGGCACGACCTCGCGCTCGGCATCGGCATCGCGCAGGGCTATGCGACCCTCGGCAAGATCGGCTTCGAGGGGCGGTTCGACTACGCCGCGATCGGCAGCGTGACCAACCTGGCTGCCCGCCTGTGCGCGGACGCGGAGCCCTGGCAGCTCCTGGTGACGGAGCGGGTCTTCGCCGGGGCGGGCGACGTGGTCGTCGGTGAGGACGCCGGTCTCCGACAGCTCCGCGGGTTCACCCGCAGCGTCCATGCGTTCAGCGTCCGGGGCGTCGACAACGCACGGATCCTGTCATGACCGGCGACCTGCTCTCGGCCCTGTCGGAGGAGGAGCGGTACCAGCGGTTCGACCGCCTGCAGGCGCGCATGCCGGGAGTGTGGGACGCCATGCGGCTCAACCACCCGGACGAGTCGGTGGTCGTCGTACCCTCCGTCACGATGACCAGCGGCAGCATGGCGCAGGCCTACGAGGAGCGGTTCCTGTTCCTGCTGGTGCTGCTGCGCCAGCCGAGGCTGCGCATGGTGTACGTGACCTCGATGCCGATCCAGCCCGAGATCGTCGAGTACTACCTCGCGCTCCTGACCGGGGTGATCCCCAGCCACGCCCGCTCGCGGCTGTCCCTCGTGGCGGTGCACGACTCCTCGCCCCGCAACCTCAGCGTGAAGCTGCTGGAGAGGCCGCGGCTGCTCTCCCGGATCGCCGAGCTGATTCCCAACCGGGACCGGTCACACCTGGTGCCCTACAACACCACGGAGCTGGAACGCGACGTCGCCCTGACCCTCGGGATCCCGATGTACGGCGCCGACCCGCGGCTGGCGCCGCTCGGATCCAAGAGCGGGTGTCGCCAGCTCTTCGCCGACGTCGGGGTCCCGCACCCGCTGGGGGTCGAGGACCTCCACGGCGTCGACGAACTCGTCGACGCCGTCGTCGGGATGCGAGCCGAGCGCCCGGTGATGGACAGCGTGATCGTCAAGACCAACGAGGGTGTGTCGGGCGCCGGGAACGCCCTCGTCCGTCTCTCCGGGTTGCCCGCGCCGGGGGCGCCGGACGAGCGTGGCCAGGTGGCGGCCAGGTTGCAGGCGATGGAGCTGGAGTCGCAGCGCACGCCGTTGGACGTCTACCTCGCGAGGTTCGCGGAGGGCGGCGGCATCGTCGAGGAGCGGATCACCGGCAAGGAGATCCGGAGCCCGAGCGTCCAGCTGCGCGTCCTGCCCGGCGGCCAGGTCGAGCTGCTGTCCACCCACGACCAGCTGCTGGGCGGAGCCAGCGGGCAGAGCTACCTGGGGTGCCGCTTCCCGGCCGCCCCCGAGTACGCCGCCGCGATCACCCGGCACGCGAAGGCGATCGGGGTCCGGCTGGCGGAGAAGGGCGCGCTGGGACGGTTCGCCGTGGACTTCGTCGTGGTCCGGGGAGGTGCAGGGGAGTGGACGCCGTACGCCATCGAGCTCAACCTCCGCAAGGGCGGGACGACGCACCCCTTCCTGACCCTCCAGTTTCTCACCGACGGCCGCTACGACCCCGGGACCGCGCTCTTCCTGACACCGAGAGGACACGAGAAGCACCTGGTGGCCACCGACCACCTCGAGGCCGACCAGCTCCGCGGGCTGGTGCCGCAGGACCTGTTCGACATCGTCGCCCGGCACGGTCTTCACTTCGACCCGTCACGCGAGGTGGGGGTCGTGTTCCACATGATCAGCTGCCTGACCGAGCACGGCCGCGTCGGGCTCACCGCGGTCGGCGACACGCCCGCCGAGGCGGACCGGCGCTACCGTGCCGCCGAACGGATCCTGCTGGAGGAGGCGGGCGTGGCGCTCACGGAGAAGCCGCTCCCGGTCTGAGGACGACATGCAGCGAGTCTGGTACGTCGCCTACGGGTCGAACCTGTGCCTGGCGCGCTTCCGTTGCTACCTCGCCGGGGGCACCCCGGTCGGTGGGCTGCGCCGGTACGACGGCTGCCGCAGCCCGGTCGACCCCGCGGACGTCACCAGCCTCATGGTGCCGGGCGGGCTGGTCTTCGCCGGCCGCTCGACCGTGTGGGGCGGTGGGATGGCCTTCTACGACGACCAGCAGTACGGCCGGGTCGCCTGCCGCGGCTACCTCGTCACCGTCGAGCAGTTCGCGGACGTCGTCGCGCAGGAGATGCGTCGGCCTCCTGGAGGTCCTTTCGCGCAGAAGCTGGCGGGTGTGCTGGCGGACGTGGGGCTGGTCCACGCCATGGGATCGGGCCGCTACGAGACCTTGACCCGGGTCGGCACGCTGGACGGCGCACCGATGTTCACGATCACCTCTGCCGACGTCGGTGGGCTGGACCCGGCGGCGCCGTCCGCGGCGTACCTCCGGTGCATCTCCGCGGGGCTGCACGAGGCGCACGACTGGGACGCCGAGCGGGCCGCCGGCTACCTCGCCGGTTTCCCGGGGATCGAGGGGCGATGGGCGTTCGACGACCTGGTGTCGCTCGCCGGAGAGCCCGCGACGTAGCGGGTCACGGCACGCGGACGACCACCACGGCGATGTCGTCGCGGGCCAGGTTCTCCTGGAACTCCAGCACGTCGTGCAGGACCGTGTCGGCGAGCGCCTCGGCCGGCCCGACATGACCCCCGACGACCCGGAACAGCCGCTCCTCGCCGTACATCTGGCGACCGCGGCGCCCCTCGGTGACGCCGTCGGTGTAGAGCAGCAGCAGCTCCCCCGAGCGCAACGGCACCTCGGTCTCGGTGCGGGCGACTCCCGGGAACGCCCCGACCAACGGACCTGGTTGCCCGACCTTCTCGGCCGGCCCGCCTTCCGTCAGCCGCACCGGGAGCGGATGGCCGCCCAACGAGATCGTCGCGTTCCAGCTCTGTCCGGTCCGGCGCAGCCGGAGCAGTACGACGGTGCAGAACCGGTCCGTGTCGTGACTGATGAGCACCTCGTTGAGCCGCGAGAGCGCCTCCACCGGGTCCGGGGTCTGCACGGAGACCGCGCGGATCGTGTAACGGACCAGCGCGGTGACGATCGCGGCATCCACCCCCTTGCCGCAGACGTCTCCGAGGACCACGACCCAGTCGTCGTCGGCCACCTGGAACACGTCGTAGAAGTCCCCGCCGACCTCCTCCCCGGTGCCTGCCGGACGGTAGACCGCGGCCACGTCGAGCCCCGGCACGTGGGGCGGCGACGGCGGGATCAGGGTCTGCTGAAGGGTGCGCGCGAGAGCCCGTGCCCTCGCCTCGGACTCCTCGGCGCGGTCCTTCTCGCGAAGCAGCTCGCGTTCGTACTCACGGCGCTCGGTCGCATCGAACAGCGCCACCCGCACCACCCGCGGGGCTCCGTCCGGATCGCGCTCGAGCACGGCGTTGACCAGGACCGGAAGCCGCCCTCCGTCCGCCGTGACGACGTCCAGCGCGATCTCCCGGGCGGCGCCCTGCATCCGCAGCATCGGCGCGTAGTGCGTCTCGTGGTAGATCCGTCCGCCCGCGGCGAGCAGCTCGACGAAGGTCTTCCGCCCGACCAGTGCTTCGCGCCGGTGGCCGGTCCAGGTGAGGAACGTCTGGTTGACCTTGACGATCCTGCCCTCGGGGGTGGTGGAGAGGTAGCCGCACGGCGCGCGCTCGTAGAGCAGCTCGGGATCGTCCTCGAGCAACGCCTCCTGGAACGCTTCCTGGGCCGGCCCGGCACCCGTCACAGGTCAGGCTCCCACGAACTCGCGGATCGCGGCGGTGGTCTCCTCCGGAGCGCTGAGGTTCGGGCAGTGACCGGAGGCGGCCAAGGTCACGAACGTGCTGCCGGCGATGCGCTCGTGGACGAACTCGCCCACCGCGTGCGGGGCGATCACGTCGTTGCTGCACTGGAGGACGAGAGTCGGTGTGCGCACCTTGGCCAGGTCGTCGCGGTTGTCGCCCAGGAAGGTGACCTCGGCGAACCGCTTGGCGATGGTGGGGTCCGCGCGGCAGAAGCTATCGGTGAGCTCCTGTCCGAGCTCGGGTCGGTCGGTGTTGCCCATGATCACCGGGGCCATCGCGGTCGACCAGCCGAGGTAGTTGCTGTCGAGCGACTCCAGCAGCTCCTTGATGTCGGCCTCGGAGAAGCCGCCCACGTAGCCCACCTCGTCGATGTAGCGGGGCGACGGCCCGACCATGACGAGCTTGGCGAACCGGTCCGGGTCCCGCAACGTGGCGAGCATCCCGATCATCGCGGACACGGAGTGCCCGACCAGGACGACGTCGCGCAGGTCGAGCGCCTCGCAGATCTCGAGCACGTCGGTCGCGTAGCCGTCGAGCGTCGAGTACTTGGCGACGTCGTACGTCGACTGGTCGGAGCCGCCCGCGCCGACGTGGTCGAACAGCACGACGCGGAAGCGGTCCTCGAACGCGGGGGCGACGAAGCGCCACATGTTCTGGTCGCAACCGAAGCCGTGCGCGAAAAGCATCGGCTGCCCCTGCGGAGGGCCCGAGGTCGTGACGTTGTTCCGGGCCAATGGGTCCATCTCCGAACCCTACGCCTCAGGAGTAGCGGTGGCTCTTCGCCGCGTGCCCGTGCTCGCGGGTGCACGTCCGGCCAGCCATGTTCCGGTGGCCGCACAGCTGCTCGGCCGGTTGACCGGCCGGCTCCCGCGGCACCGGCGCTGCCTTCTGCTTCGGGGCGCGTGCGGTCGCGGACGCGTAGCGCGCCTCCCGCATGGCGCGGAGGTTGTCCATCTTGCTCATCGTCGGCTCACGTGCAGGAGCCTACGACCCACCTCCGACGGTTCCGTGCAGGCGCACCCTCGTGAGGAGAATGGCCTCGTGAGTCCTACTGCTCCGGAAGCAGACTGGCGGCTGGCCGTCGTACTCGTCCTCCTCCTCGCGGCGGCCGTCGCGACGTCCTGGTGGGCGAGGCTCGGCGTGACCCGGGAGGAGGTCACCGCGGGGCTCCGGGCAGTGGCCCAGCTCGCCGCGGTCTCCCTGCTCCTCGTCGCGATCATGGAGTCGCTGGCCTGGTCGTTCGTCTTCGTCGGGGTGATGTTCGCGGTCGGCGCCGGCACCTCGCTGCGCCGGATGCACGCCCCCGTCGCGGAGCTGCCCTGGGTCGCGCTGGCGATCGCGGTCGGGGCCGGACCGGTGGTCGGGCTGATCCTGCTGTCCGGCGTCGTGCCGCTCTCGGGACCAGGCGTCATCCCGATCGCAGGCATCGTCATCGGCAACGCGATGACAGCGGCCACGCTCACCGGTCGGCGGGCCTTCGACGAGCTCGCCGCCCACTCGGGCGCCTACGAGGCGGCCCTCGCGGTCGGGCTGCCGTCGCCGTCGGCCGCGCTCCTGGTGCTGGAGCCGTCGGCCCGCGAGGCGCTGACCCCCGGGCTCGACCAGACCCGCACGGTCGGGCTCGTGACGCTCCCGGGGGCGTTCATCGGGGTGATCCTCGGAGGTGGCACGGCGCTCGAGGCGGGGGCCGCTCAGCTGCTCGTGCTGATCGGGTTGCTGGCCGCGCAGGCGCTCACGACCGCGATGACGCTGCGGGTCATCTCCCGAGGCGTGCTCGTGCGCAAGGAGCTGCGACCGGTCTTCCCGCGCTGAAGCAGCTCAGTGGTAGCGGAACCCGTCCATGAACCGTCGGAACAGCCCGCCCTTCCGGGGCAGCGGCGGCGCGGCCGGCAGCGGTGTGCTCCTGCGCGTGGCGATCGGCGCGTCGTAGTCGGTGTGCAGGATCGCCTCGACGACCTCGTCCTCGTTGTAGTCGGCGGAGCCCTCGATCGACGGCACGAACCCGACGAGCACCCCGTTGCGCATCACCTGGGCCTCGAGGGCCGCGGTGCCGTCGGAGTCCCAGGTGGCCACCCGGCCGTCGGACAGCTTGATGTCCACCCCGAACTGGTAGACGCCGACCCGCGCCAGGTGCGCGTCGGTGCCGCGCTCGCGCAAGGTGTCGACGACCCGGCGGGCCTTGAACTCATCCACGCCTCGAGCGTAGCCGTGGTCGTGACGGTCAGCCGCGCTGCCAGGCCGCGAGGAGCCCGGCGCCGTCCAGGGTTCCGTCCAGGTACGTCGCGACGAGGTCGGCGCGGCCGGCGGCGAACACGTCGACCGCCCGAAGCGGCGACGACGGGTCGAGGTGCTCCACGAGCCGGGTCGCGAGCTCGTGGGCGGTGAGCCCCGCCGCCCTCTGCAGCCGGCCGAGCGCGTCTGCGAGCTCCCCCAGGCGTCCGCCGTTGCGCAGCACGGCCGGCTCGTCCTGCGAGCGCTTCGCGGGAGCAGCGTGCCGGGCGGCGCGTCCGTCGCGGAGCATCGACCGTCTGGCCATGGAGATGCCGGGGGCACCGGGCAGGCTCAGGCTCATCGATGGTCTCCTTCAGGCCGAGCGGCCGCGGGAGGTCCCCGCCGGTCGCGCCCCCTCATCGTGGTCCCCCATCGCCCGGAACGGGCGACAATGCAAAGGAATGGGCACAAAGACCAGGCTCTGGGACTTAGGTCCCGCCATCGTTCTGCGATGAGACCAGACGCCCGAGGACAAGTCAATGATCCGGCGGTGTCAGGGCGCTGTGCCTGATCGGTTCAATTCGGGCTGTCAGGGCATTCGTGCTGGCTGAGCCGGGCCGCTTCTCTGCTACCTTTCCGCCACAGGTTGCGGGGGCAATCGGGGGAAATCGAGTCAGGGGCGGCTTGAGACGCATGGCGTCTCGCCTTGCGGAGATGACCCATCTGGCATTTCACGTCCTGTCCGGTCGACGAACCGGACAACATTGGGGGGGCCCATGAACGACTCGACATCTGCCGTCCACCGCTCGGCGGGACCACGGCGCAAGCGCAGGCACGCGGTGCTTGCCGTGGCCGGCATGATCCTGGCCCCACTGGGGTTGGCGGTCGGGCCCACCACGGGCGCCGCGGCGGCCCAGGTGGCTCCGGGACACGACTCCCTGGTTCCTGACGAGCCGCGGACCGACACCCCGCTGATCAGCGACGGGGAGATCTGGGACATCGAGGTCGTCGGCAACCGGGTCTTCATCGCGGGATCCTTCACCTCGATCGCCAACCGCAGCGGCGCCACGATCGCGCAGTCCTCCTTGGCGGCCTACGACATCAACACCGGTCTGGTCGACACCAGCTTCAGGCCCGCCTTCGGCGGCGGCGGCGTCTCGGCAGTGGAGGCATCGCCGGACGGCTCGGCGCTCTACGTGGCCGGCACCTTCCGGACCGTCAACGGAGTGAACAAGCAGCGCATCGCCAGGCTCGACCTCACGACCGGCGCCCCGGTCGCCCGGTTCACCGCCAACACGGGGCTCGCGGCCACCGCTCTGGCCGTGAGTGACACCGCCGTCTACGTCGGAGGCAAGTTCGCCAAGGTGGGCGGGGTCGACCGTTCGGCACTCGCGGCTCTGGACCCCACCACCGGCAACGTCGACCCGGAGTTCGACCTGCCCCTGTCGGGTGGCATCGGTGTCGACGGGGTCCTGTCCGTCGACCAGCTGAGGCTGACCCACGACGGCAGCACGCTGTTGGTGCTCCACAGCGGCCGTCAGATCGATGGGCAGGACCGCTACGGCGTCGGGCTGATCGACACCGACACCAAGTCGCTGCTGCCGTGGCACAGCCGCATCTGGGAGCAGAACCTGGCGTTCGTCGGTGGCATCCAGCGTGCCTACGCCGTGGACATCGCGCCTGACGACTCCTACTTCGTGGTGACCAGCGGCTCCGGTGGAGACCGTCCGCCGATCAACGACACGGCGATCTCCTTCCCGCTCGAGGGCGGCGACGACGTCCAGCCGAACTGGATCTCCCGGCACTTCGACAGCGTCTACTCGGTGGCCATCACCGAGGAGGCGGTGTACGTGGGCGGTCACTTCAGCTGGCAGGAGTCCCCGACCGCGCCCGTTCCCTGGCCCGGTCTCGACAACGTGGGCTACGGCAACGGGCAGGGGCTGAGCGGCTACGGCCTCGGCGACGCGGTGGTCCGCCGCGACCACATCGGAGCCCTCGACCCGGCCACCGGCACGGCGTTGGAGTGGAACCCGGGCGCCAACGCCTACGAGGGGATCAAGACCCTCGAGGCGACCCCACGAGGTCTCTTCGCCGGTGGGGACGGCATGATCCAGGGTGGCCGCCGGGTGGGCCGGGTCGGGTTCTTCGACCTCGACACGGCGCCGGCGCCGTCGGCCGTCGACACCACCATCACGGCACCGATCCAGGGCCGGGTGGTCGCCGCCGACGAGCCCTACACGATCGAGGGACGCGCGAGCGCTCCCACCGCCATCACCCGGGTCCAGGTCAGGCTCCAGGACCGCGGCACCAAGCAGTGGCTGCAGGACGACCTCGTCACCTGGGGCGCCGCCAACACGATCGACGCGGAGCTCGGAGCGGGCAGCACCTCCAGGTCGTGGTCGCTCGACGTGACCCTCACGGGCAACAACGAGTACGAGGTCTTCGCGAAGGCCTACGCCTCGGGCGGCACCAGCGACCCCGTCCAGCCGTCGAAGAAGTTCGAGTCGTTCGGGCTGGCGGACGCCACCCCGACGACGTCGATCTCCTCACCGTCGTCGGGCCTGGTGCCCACGAAGAGCTTCGTCGCCACGGGGACGGCTTCTGACGACGTCGGCGTCGCCGCGATGACCTACTGGTTCCGTGACGGCAACGGTTCCTACCTCCAGAACGACGGCACCGTCGCCCCCGTCTACAACAGCTTCCGCGGTGAACCCGACGTGGTGGGTGCTCCGAGCGCGACCTGGCAGTACGAGGTCACGTTGCCGACGGAGGGGGCCTGGACCATGGGCGCCTTCGCCGTGGACACCGCCGGCCAGAGCGACCTCCGAGCGGCGTCCCGCGACTGGATCATCTCCGAGGACGCTGTTCCTCCGACGGTGTCCATCACCGCTCCCGTCGCCTCTGCCGTCGTCGAGCCGGGGCTTCCGCTCACCTTCTCGGGAACCGCGGCGGCGGAGGGCAACCTGGCGACCGTGGAGGTCTCCCTCCGCAACACCACGACCCGTGAGTCCTTGGCATCGGACGGCTCCTGGGGCAAGGACTCCATCGCCTCCTACTACCGGATCTCTCCGCGCAGCATCGGCGCGCCGACGTACGACTGGTCGTACACGACGCCGTTCGACCTGAGCGCCGGGGTGTACGACTTCCGGGTGCGGGCGATCGACACCACCGGGGTGAGCACATCGTTCAGCCAGGGACGGATCAGCGTCACCGCTCAGTACGCCGACGACGCCTTCCCGAACGGGGTGCTCGACTTCACCGGCACCGAGCAGAACATCGAGGAGCTCCACCTCGATGTCACCGGCACCGCCACGGACGACCGGGGGGTGGAGGCTGTCGGGATCGCCCTGCGGGACCTCGACACCAACCGTTACGTCCAGCCCGACGGCCGCCTGGCCCCTGGCTTCGCCACCCTCGACGCCACGCTCGGTTCTCCGGGCGCCACGTCGACGACGTTCAGCCTGCCCGTGGACCTGCTCGAGAAGGGCGAGTACAACGTCGAGGCGTACGCCGTCGACACCGCGGGCCAGCAGGACGCCTCGACCTCGGGTGCCACGGCGCGCTACCTCGTCTACCCGGGTGACGCCGACCCCACGCTCAGCGAGACGCTGAGCCAGCCGGTGGAAGGCGCCGAGTTCACCGAGTCACGGATCGTGGTCAGCGGCCGAGCGCTGGACGACCTCGCCCTGAGCCGGGTCGACGTCGCCGTCGTCAACAGCGCCGGCATGTACATGAGCTCGTCGGGTGCGTTCACCAGCACCACGGAGAGCTACCGGTCGGCCTTCCTCAACAGCCCTGGAACTCCGGGCTCGAACTACTCCTACACCTCGCCGGTCCTGCCTGACGGCAGCTACACCGTCAAGGTCCGGGCGGTGGACGGATGGGGGCAGCTCCAGCAGACCCCGAAGTCGGTCAACGTCACGGTCTCCGCTCCTGCGGGCAACGCTGCGCCCGTCGCGGCCATGACCGCCTCGTGCGTGGCCAACGTCTGCTCCTTCGACGGACGGGGGTCGACCGACGAGTCGCCCACGACCTTGAGCTACGCGTGGGAGTTCGGGAACGGTCGCACCGGCTCGGGGCCTGTCCCCAGCCACACCTACACGACCCCCGGCACGTTCGCGGTCAAGCTGACCGTGCGCGACCTCTACGGAGCCTCCGGGACGGTCACCTCGGAGGTCGTGGTCACCGAACCAGCCGCCAACCGGGCACCGACCGCGGTCATGGCCGACCCGGCCTGTGCCGAGGCCACCTGCGGGTTCAGTGCCGCCGGGACCACGGACCCCAACGCGGGTGACGTCGTCACCTACAGCTGGGACTTCGGCGACGGCACGCCCGCGGGCACCGGCTCCGCTCCTTCACACACCTATGCTGCCGGCGGCACCTACACGGTGACGTTGACCGCGTCGGACGGTTGGGGCAGGAGCAGCACGACCAGGCGTGACGTCACCATCGAGGGCGCGGCACCCGCCAACCGGGCGCCGACCGCCTCCTTCACGGCGAGCTGCTCGGAGCTGGGTTGCACCTTCGACGGATCGGGGTCCTCGGACCCCGACGCCGGCGACGCCGTGGCGTCGTACACCTGGGACTTCGGGGACGGAACCGCCCCTGGTGCCGGTGCGAAGCCTGCACACACCTACGGCGCCGCGGGGACCTACACGGTGAAGCTGGTCGTGCGGGACAACGGGGGGTTGACCGGCCAGTCCGTCCAGCAGGTGGTCGTGGAAGCACCGCCGGCCAGCCAGTCGATCGCGTTCCGGGCCGGAGCCAACCGGACCGGCAACGTCTCCAGGCCGTCGGTGACGATCCCGTCGTCGGTCGTCGCAGGCGACACGATGGTGCTGTACCTGTCGATCAACCGCTCCACCGCTGTCACCAACCCGGCCGGGTGGACGGTCGTCGGCAGTCGGAACGGCGACCGGGACCAGCTGCAGACCCGGGTGTGGACCAAGGTCGCGACGGAAGCCGATGCGGGTTCGGTCATCCGGACCCCGTTGGGAGCGACCGCCAAGTACGCGCTGTCGGTGGCGGCGTACTCCGGGGTCGACCCGTCGGCACCGGTCGCGGGTGTGGCCTCCTCGTCCGAGACGACCAGTCGGGCGGCGCACACGACGCCTGAGGTGACCGGGGAGGAGCCTGGCAGCTGGCTGTTGTCCTACTGGACCGACAAGTCGAGCACCACGACCGACTGGCGGCCGCCCGCCGGTCAGAACGTCCGCGGCGAGCTCATCGGCGTCGGGACCGGGCGGGTGAACGCTCTCCTGACGGACAGCCAGGGTGGAGACGGGGGCCTCACTGCGACCGCGAGCTCCGCCTCGCGCAAGGCAGTCATGTGGAGCCTCATCCTCAACCCGGCGTCCTGAACCCCCGTCGGGGGGTGGGGACGGGTCCTTCGAGGCCCGTCCCCACCCCCGGCGGCCTGCACCCGACCAGGGGCACGTCGGCGAACACCGTCTACGTCGCCCGCGGGCCGGCGGGGAAGAACCGGCGGGCCCAGAGGCTGACGTAGACGAGGCCGACGAGCACCGGGACCTCGATGAGCGGCCCGACCACCCCGGCCAGCGCCTGGCCGCTGGTGACGCCGAACACCGCGATCGCCACCGCGATCGCGAGCTCGAAGTTGTTGCCGGCGGCCGTGAACGCCACCGTCGTGGACCGCTCGTAGCCGAGCCCGACGGCCCGCGCCGCCACCATCGACCCGCCCCACATGAGCGCGAAGTAGATCACGAGAGGTACGGCGATCCGCGCCACGTCGAGCGGCTGGCTGGTGATCCGGTCACCCTGGAGGGCGAAGAGGACCACGATCGTGAACAGCAGGCCGTAGAGGGCCAACGGGCCGATGCGCGGCAGGAAGCGGGACTCGTACCACTCCCGCCCGCGGGCGTGCTCGCCGATCCGGCGGGTGAGGTACCCCGCGAGCAGCGGGACGCCGAGGAAGACCACGACGCTGCCGGCGATCTCCCACGGGGAGACGTCGAGCCCGGTCGTGTCCAGCGCGAGCAACCCCGGCAGGACGTCGAGGTAGAACCACCCGAGCAGCCCGAACGCGAGCACCTGGAAGACCGAGTTGAGGGCGACGAGGACCGCCGCCGCCTCACGGTCGCCGCACGCGAGGTCGTTCCAGATGATCACCATGGCGATGCACCGGGCGAGTCCGACGACGATGAGGCCGGTGCGGTACTCCGGCAGGTCGGGGAGGAACACCCAGGCCAGCGTGAACATCAGCGCGGGGCCGACGACCCAGTTGAGGAGCACGGAGAGCACCATCGTGCGGTGGTCGCGCGCGACGGCGCCCACCTCGTCGTACCTCACCTTGGCGAGCACCGGGTACATCATCACCAGCAGGCCGAGCGCGATCGGCAGGGAGACAGAGCTGACCTCGATCGCGTCGAGGAGCCCGGCGATGCCGGGGACCCATCGGCCGAGGAGCAGCCCGGCGACCATCGCCGCCCCGATCCACACGGGAAGGAACCGGTCGAGAGCGGAGAGCCCCCCGACCACGCCGGGGTCGGGGGGCGCCTGGAGGGTCATGGTGCCTTGGTACCAGCACGGACCGACGTCACGAGCAGCAGGCTCCGCTGGTCGCCGGGGTGAGCCCGAGGTCGGCGAGCGTCTTCCCCTCGAGCTCGGCCCCGGCGTCCTCGAGGACGACGTAGTTCTCCCAGCTCTGCCCGTCCGGGCCGGTCACCCAGTGCTTGTCCTGGCGGGCGTAGCAGCAGACCTCGCCGCACTCGTCGTCGACGGTCAGCCCGGCGGCCTGCAGCCGCTTGCCCTGCTCCTCGACCTCTTCGACCGTCATGCGCTCGACGCCGAGGTGGTTGAGGGTGCCGGTCACGTCGGGGTTCTCGAAGAGCACCAGCTTCAGGGGCGGGTCGGCGATCGCGAAGTTGGCATAGCCCGGGCGGCGCTTGGCGGGCGCGGTGTCGAAGTACGTCGAGTAGAACGCGACCGCTTCGTCGATGTCGGCGACGTTGAGGGCGAGCTGGAGGCGGGACATGGGTTCTCCTTCGTTGGTCCTGGACAGGGCCCAAACATAGATCACCATCTATCTCGCCGCAAGGATTGATGCTCATCTATTTCATGGCATCATGGAGCCATGGTTCGACAGCTGCCGGTCCTCTCGCCGGTCCCCCGTGCGGACGCCTGCTGCACGCCCCTCGTGGCCGCGCCGCTCTCGGTCGAGCAGGCGGCCGAGCTCGCCGAGCGGCTCAAGGCGCTGGCCGACCCCACCCGGCTGCGACTGCTCTCGCTGATCCTCGCCAGCCCCGGGCTCGAGGCGTGCACCTGCGACCTCACCGAGCCGCTCGGGCTCACCCAGCCGACGGTCACCCATCACCTGAAGCGGCTGGCCGCGGCCGGGCTCGTCGTACCTGATCGCAAGGTCGGGAACTTCACCTTCTACAAGGTGGTCACCGATGCGCTCCGTGGCGTCGCGGAGGTCATCTCCCCCGCGTAGGAGGTCAGGCAGCGGGGCCCTTGCTCCGTACGTCGGCAACCGAGTCCATCGCCGTGCGGAGCTCCGCCAGCCAGTCGCCCTCGTGCCGGCCGACGAGCCGGACGCACCAGGCGAGCGCGTCCGCGCGGGACCGGGCGACGCCGGCGTCGACGAGCGTGTCGAGGACGAGCCGCTCGGGCTGCCGGAGCCGGGTCATCACCGGTGCGGCGATGTGGGTGAAGAGCTCGCGGTGGGCGTCGTCGCCGGCCCCCACCACCACGCCCCAGGAGACCTTTCGTTGGTAGCGGTGCTCGGCTTCCCGGGCGACCTCGACCCGCCGCTCCCGGGTCTCCTCCCGGAACGCCTTCGCCCGGCCTGCCCGCGCCTCCTTCCGTTCCACCTCGGTCGCGCCCTCGGGGAGCTCGGGGTCGGGAAGGGGGAGGACGACGACGACCTCCTCGCGGTCGACGGTGACCTCGAGGTGACCGTCCTGCCATTCCTGCGGGAGCCGTCCGGCGAACCAGCCGCGGACCCGCTCGAGTGTGTCTGAAGTAAGCATGATTACATCATTACTCGCCTTCAACCCTCACGCAAGCACTGCTCCGCCTCGAACAGGTGTACGACGCGACGCGACCGGGTATGCCGGGGGCATGGCAGACGACACGACCCGGAACCAGACCGACGTACCCCTCGACGCCGACCAGCAGCAGGCCGCGGCGAAGGACCCCGACCGGTGGGTCACCGGCGACGAGCCCGCCACGGCCGCCCAGCTCTCCTACCTGCAGACGCTGGCCACCGAGACCGATGCCGAGCTGCCGGCCGAGCTCTCGAAGGCCGACGCCTCCCGGCTCATCGACGAGCTCCAGGACCGGTCCCCGCGGGTCGACCAGGGCTGACCGTTCAGCTGGTGCCGACGGCGTCCTGCTCCCACCGGAGCAGCGCTCATGCGGCCGCTCAGGTGCGGTCGACGCGGCGCTCCTCGACGTGCTTCGTGCGCGAGCGCTGCTGGTTCATGATCAACGCGAGGACGATCGCGAGCACGCCGGCGAGCAGCAGGATCCAGCCCAGCGTGGTGTCCTCGACGAAGTTGATGTCGTACTCGATGACTCCGCTGACGAAGATCAGTCCGAGGACGAGCAGGAAGATGCCCAGTCCAAGACCCATGGTGTCTGCTCCTGTCTGTGCGCACCCGGAAGGGTGACGTGGCACCACCGGCCGTCGGTGGTCGCGAGCAGATCGTTCCCGCACTCACCGTCCGTCAACCCTGATCCGGGCGAGAACGGGGCAAATCGCCCGTTTTCGCCCGAACGGGACCAACGGCCCTCCAGAATGTGACCAACGTGCCTGCTCGGGGAGAGGGTCGGCGCGGTCGACGAACTTGGGAGGGTTCATGGCCTCGACGAGCCTTGCGGCGCGCGTGCTCACCCGCTCCGCCGCCCGGCGTCGGGCCTACCGTCCGCGCCGGTACGACGCGACGCCGGTGCCCACCGATCGCGAGCTGCACGTGCTCAACCGCCTCGGCTGTGGCTTCTCGACGGGCTCCTACAAGCAGCTGCGCCGGGCCGGCGGGGCGATGGAGTGGTTCGAGGTCCAGCTCGACCACGAGTCGGTGCCGGAGAACGCACGCGCCGCCGGCCTCGCCGGCTGGTTCCCCCGGCTCTGGGACGACCCGGCGACCAAGATGGCCAGCGACCGCGCCGACCGCTACAAGAACCACGAGTACGGCCGCGACCTGAGCAACTACTCGCTGCTGCGCCGGAGCTACTCCGACCGCACCGTCTTCGAGTCGATGGTGGAGCTCTGGAGCAACCACCTGCACGTCGAGGCGCGTCACTTCCCGGGGTTCACCCAGCGGGCGCTCTACGACCAGACGATCCGCGCCCACGCGCTGGGCACCTTCGCCGACCTCCTGGTGGCCGCGTCGCTCCACCCGGCGATGCTGCTCTACCTGGACAACTGGCGGTCCAAGGCCGACTCCCCGAACGAGAACCACGGCCGCGAGCTCCTCGAGCTGCACACCGTCGGGCGCGACGCCCGCTACACCGAGGCCATGGTGAAGGACTCGGCGAAGATCCTCTCCGGGTGGACGGTGATCGAGGGGGAGGGGTACCGCGCCGAGTTCCAGGCGAGCCGCCACGCCACAGGCAGCGTCAAGGTCCTCGGGTTCAGCCACCGCAACACCGTCGCCGACAACCCCGGCCTCGCCGAGCGGTACCTCCGCTACCTGGCCGCCCACCCGTCGACCGCTGAGCGGATCTGCCGGAAGCTGGCCGTCCGGTTCGTCTCCGACGAGCCCTCGGCCGGGCTGGTCGACCAGATGGCAGCGGCGTACCTCGCCAACGACACCGACATCAAGGCGACGCTCCGCGCCATGGTGAGCAGCGACGAGTTCTGGGGCTCCGCCGGTCAGAAGGTGCGGACCGCCATCGACGACGTCGTGGCGACCTGCCGGGTGCTGCAGATCAAGGCGAACGCCCCCACCCGGGAGAAGTCGTTCGGCAACGTCATCAGCCACGCGATCGACGACACGCTGATCTACCACTGGCCCCGGCCGGACGGTCCCCCGGACCGGGCGGCGGTGTCGGCCTCGACGACGCGGATGCTCAACTCCTGGCGGATGCACTGGCAGCTGGGCGGCGGCTTCTGGCCCGACGGTGACGTCGCCTACCGGTCGCCGCTGAAGTTCCTTCCCGTTCCCGGCATGCGGTTCGACGAGCTCGTCGACCACCTGTGCCGGGTGCTGATCGGCCGCCAGTCCACCCCGAAGCTGCTGGAGGCGGCCTGCAAGGGGTGCGACGTCCTGCCCGGCGAGCGGATCACGCGCGGCCACGCCGTGATGCGCCACAAGTTCCCTCGACTGACCTCGGCGGTGCTCGACACCACCGAGCACATGACCCGCTGACCGAACCGAAGGACCACGCGCGATGACCCAGCCCGCCGCCTGCTGCGACGACTTCCAGTCGGCCGCGCTGTCGCGCCGCCGCTTCCTCGGGGGGATGGCCGCGGCCGGCGCGACCGGCGTCGCCACCACCCTTTTTGGTGACGCGGTCCGCCAGGCCTCCTTCGCCGCCTCCACCGGCGGGAACGTCATGATCGTGCTCAGCTTCCGAGGCGGCATCGACGGGCTCGGCATGGTCGTGCCGCACGGCGACCCCGGCTACTACAGCGCCCGGCGCGGGATCGCCGTGCCGGCCGCCTCGTTGGTCGCGAAGGACGCCACCTTCGGGTTGCACCCGGGGATGAAGCCGCTCGAGTGGCTCTGGAGATCCGGGGAGTTCGCCGCGGTCCAGGCGGTCGGGCTGGAGCAGCCGAACCGGTCGCACTTCGCCGCGATGGAGGCCGTCGAGGACGCGGACCCGGGGTCCTCGCTCCGCCAGGGGTGGGTGAACCGCATGGTCGGGCTCGACGCCGACGCCACGGCACGCGAGGTGGTCCACCTCGGCGGCGCCACCCCGCCCACGCTGATCGAGGGCACCGCGCCGAGCGTGGCCACCAGGCAGCTGCGGGGGATCGACCTCGTGGGCTCGAAGAACGGCTGGAAGGCGCGTCGCCGTGCCCAGCTCGACGCCACCTGGAGGCGCGCCCCGGGTCCGCTGGGCGCCGCGGCCCGGTCTGCCCTCGAGACGGTCGACGCGCTCGGCCCCCTGGGGGCGCAGGCCTACCGACCGGCGGTCCGCTACCCGACCGGCTTCCCGGCCACCGACCTGTCGGCGGCGCTGCAGGACACGGCCCACCTGATCAAGGCGGACGTCGGCACCGAGGTCGTCTCGATCGACTTCGGCAGCTGGGACATGCACTCCAACTACGGCACCGTCGAAGCCGGTGAGATGACCCGCATGGTGGCTGCGTTCGCCCAGTGCGTGTCGGCCTTCATGGAGGACCTCGGCCCGCTGCGGTCGAAGGTCACCCTGGTGACGATCAGCGAGTTCGGCCGCCGCGTCGAGGAGAACGGCAACCGCGGGCTCGACCACGGCTGGGGCAACATGATGCTCGTCATGGGCGGCGGCGTCCGTGGCGGCCGGTACTACGGCTCCTGGCCCGGGCTCGGCGCCGGCTCCCAGGCCGACGGTGACCTGAAGGTGACCACCGACTACCGACAGGTCCTCGGCGAGGTCGTCCACACCCGGTTCCGTGACAAGGCGGTCAGCCGGGTGTTCCCCGGGCTTCCCTACACGCCTCTCGGCATCCTCGCGAACGTCCCTGCCTGAGCCCGACCCGGTTCGGCGCGGTGCCGGTGCTCGATGGCAGGCCAAAAATCGTCCGTGCGGACGGTTGTCGGGCGCTTTCCCGCGTTCTGGCCGGGATTTCCGTCCGAACGGACGACTTTCTGCACAGACGCCGGGCCGGCGGACGAGTTCGGCGCAGGGTCTAGGCCGTGCACCTGCGTCCAGGAGCAGTACGGCGCGCGCCGTACCGCCCGCGCGTCACCCCGGCCCGGGGACGAACTCGACCGACTTGACCACCGCGTCGAGCTCCTCGAGTGCCGAGCGCGGTGTGTCCGGCGTCGAGACCGCCGCCAGCATGACGGGGCGGGTGCCGATGTCGACGACCCACAGGTCCATCCGTGCTCCGACCCCCGGGCTCTCCATCGGCCCGACCTGGGTGTCCCACAGCCAGAAGGGGCCGTCCGAGGCGACGCACTCGGCCAAGGGGCCCGCCCTGAGGCGCAGATGCGTCCCGGGATGGCCGAACCTGTCGTCGGGCTCGGGTTCCAGCGTCACCCTGTGGTGAGGCGTGCGGACCAGCGCCCGCACCAGCTCGGCCGCATTGTGGATCCGCTCACCGGGACGCTCGGGGCCGCAGGGCCGCTCGACCAGAGCGTCGACCTCCAGAGCCAGGACGCCGACGCGGCCGTTCTGGGGGAAACGGGGTCGGACCGAACCACCCGACCCAGCCATCCGGAACCGTCAGGTGCACGCGCGGTCGGGTGTGGTCCAAGGAGAGCTTCACCTCGTAGGTGCCGGCCGCGAGGGCGGAAAGGTCCGGCTCGTCCGGGAACGCCCGCACGTCCCCCGAGTCGGGATCGCCGATCGGCTCGCTCGTCCGAGGATCGGACGGCATTCCGACGGCATACCCTGCGAACCCGACGACCGCCGCGACGCCAAGAGCGAACGCAGTACGCCGCCGCCGGCGCAGCTTGTCCCCGCGACTGAGGAGCCCGTCGAGGTCGGCAGGAGGGACGTGGTCCTGTGCCTGCGACGCGAAGGTCCGCAGCAGCTGGTCAGACATCGTCGCCCTCCTCGGTGAGCAGGGCAGCCATCGCCTCGCGGGCGCGGGCGAGCCGCGACTTCACGGTCCCTTCGGCGACCCCGAGCGTCGTCGCGATCCCGGTGACGTCCAGGTCGGCCAGGTAGTGGAGCGCGAGCACCTCGCGGTGGATCGCCGGCAACTTGCGCAGCGCCTCCATCACGGCCAGGTGGTCCTCCAGCCCGGGCAGGTCGACAGGGGTGGCGAGCTGGGAGCGGACCGCAGTGAAGTTCCTGAGCTTGCGCCACCGGTTGCGATGCAGGTTGATCGCCGTCGTACGCAGCCACGCCTCCGGGTTGTCCACCCGGAGGAACCGCTGTCCCGCGGCGGCGGCCCGGACGAACGCCTCCTGGACGAGGTCCTCGGCCTCGGCGGCGTCACCGACGACGCCGTACAGCTGGACGACCAGCCGCCGGTAGGACATGGCGAAGACGTCCCGCAGGGCGTCGCGGGAGCGCGCTCTGCGCACGCGAACGGGGGACCGATCGTGAGTGTCTCTGGCTGTTCCATGGGGCCTCCTCGTTCGCCGGCCACGAACGGGACAACCCGCGACGACCCCCGCCGGTTCCATGGTGCACCCGGGGAACCGGGACGTCAGGGGGTGGAGGGCGGGTCGACCCCCGGCAGCGAGTGCGGGACGGTCTCCGACGGCGGAGGTGTGGGTGAGGTGCCCTGGACCAGTGAGCTGAGCATCGACAGCCCGACCCAGACGACGACGAACGCGATGCCGAACCTCACGGCGGCGGTCTCGACCGGGAGCGTCCCGGTGACCAGCGCGGCGTGCCAGGCGGGTGAGGAGAGCAGGGCGGCGCCGCCGAGGACCCAGCCGGAGAACGGGTTGACCATCCGCCGAACCCCTAGAGCCGGACCGCAGCCATCCGGCCGGTGACAACACCGACCGAGCGGACCTGGGCGGTGCCGGACAGCTCACGGTAGGACAGCACCGGCATCTGCCCGAGGGACGGCTGCACCATGCGGCGTACGGCGGCGCGCAGCTGTGGTGCGCAGACGAGCACCGGCGTGACGTTCTGGTTCTCCGCCTCGGTCATGAGCCGCGCGACCTCCATGAGGACGACCTGACCGGTCTCCATGTCGAAGGCGATGACATTGCCTTCGTCGGTGGGGCGGAGGGCCTCGAGCATCCGCTGCTCGAGCTGCGGCTCGAAGCTGATGACGTGGACGCCTCCGTCGCTGATGTACGGCTGTACGACCGCCGGGCCCAGCGCGCCGCGGGCGACCTCGATGAGCTGCTCGGCGTCCTTGGTCTCCCGGGCCTTCAGCGAGAGCGCCTCGAAGATCCGGACCAGGTCACGGATCGCGACCTGCTCGTCGAGCAGCCCCTGGAGGACCCGCTGCACCTCGCCGAGGCTGAGCTGGACCGGGGTGAGCTCCTCGACGACGACCGGGTGGCTCCGCTTGACGACGTCGGTGAGGACCTTGACGTCCTCCCGGCCGAGGAGCCGGCCGGCGTGGTTGCGGACGACGTCAGCCAGGTGCGTGGTGACCACCGAAGCCCGGTCGACGACGGTGATCCCGCTGATCTCGGCCTGGGCGCGCAGCTCGGCGGGGATCCACTTGGCGTCGAGCCCGAAGACCGGCTCCTTGACCGGGGTTCCGGGGAGCGTCGAGAGGTACTCACCGATCGCCAGCACGGTCCCGGGAGGGGCCTCGCCCCGGGCTACCTCGACCCCGAACAGCTTGATCGAGTAGGTCTTGAGCGGCAGCTCGAGGTTGTCGCGGGTGCGCACCGGGGGCATGACGATGCCGATGTCGGAGGCGACCTTCTTGCGCAGCGCCTTCACGCGGTCGAGCAGGTCGCCGCCGGCTGCCGGGTCGACGAGGTCGATGAGGTCGGCGGAGAGCTCGAGACCGATCGGGTCCACCTGGATGTCGGCGACCATCATCTCGGGGGTCTCGGCGGCCGGGTCGGCAGCGGCCGGCACCTCCTCCTCGGCGGCCACCACGGCCTCGACGACCCGGGTCGAGGCGAGCAGCAGCAGCCCGCCGACGACGAGGAACGGCAGCTTCGGCAGCCCGGGGATCAGGCAGAGGCCGATCGAGCCGACGCCGGCGACCCGGAGCGGCTCCCGGAACCGGCCGAGCTGCCGGATGATGTCGGAGCCCATGTCCTCGTCGGCGGTGGACCGGGTGACGACCAGACCGGTCGCCACCGAGAGCAGGAGCGCCGGGATCTGCGAGACCAGGCCGTCGCCGACGCTGAGCAGGCTGTAGGTGTGGACCGCGTCGGAGAGGCTCATCCCCTTCTGGGCCACGCCGATGGCGAAGCCGCCGACGAGGTTGACCAGCGTGATGATGATCGCCGCGATCGCGTCACCCTTGACGAACTTCGAGCCACCGTCCATCGCGCCGTAGAAGTCGGCCTCGGCGGCGACCTCCCTGCGGCGGCGGCGGGCCTCCTCGTCGTCGATGAGCCCGGCGTTGAGGTCGGCGTCGATCGCCATCTGCTTGCCGGGCATCGCGTCGAGGGTGAACCGGGCGCCGACCTCGGCGACCCGGCCCGCGCCGTTGGTGATGACGACGAACTGGATGATCACCAGGATCGTGAAGACGATGAGGCCGACGATGAGCGAGCCGCCGACGACGAAGTGGCCGAACGTCTCGATCACCTTGCCGGCGTAGCCGTCGGTCAGGACCAGCCTCGTCGAGCTGACGTTGAGGGCCAGCCGGAACAGCGTGAGGACGAGGATCACGGCCGGGAACGACGCGAAGTCGAGCGGCTTGCTGACGAACATCGCGGTGAGCAGGATGAGGATCGAGATGCTGATGTTGGCGGCGAGCAGCAGGTCGAGGAGCACGGCGGGCAACGGGACGACCAGCATCACGATGATGAGCACGACCCCGATGGGGACCGCGAGCTGGATCATGCGCTTCGGCACGTGGACAGGCCTTTCGGAGGGTCACCGTTGCACCGTCCGTGGCGCGAGATGGTGTCGCCGTCCTGGCGTCCAGGCCTCCCATCGGTCCGCCGGGGCAGGACCTGAGGGTTTTCAGCGCGGGCGCCGCCGGCCCTTCGGTACGACGGGCACGCCGGCGTCGAGCCGAGGGCTGTTGTGGGTCCCGCCGCGCTGGCCCTGCGTGCGCCGACCGATGACGAAGGCGAGCACCTGGGCGACGGCGGCGAAGAGCTCGGCCGGGATCTCCTGGCCGACCTGGCACGAGCCGTACAGCGCCCGGGCCAGCGGCACGTCCCGCACCAGCGGCACCTTCGCCTCCTCGGCCTTCTCCCTGATCCTGGACGCCACCGCGCCGGCTCCGCGGGCGACGACCTTGGGGGCGCCGGCTGCGGGGTCGTACCGCAGGGCGACCGCGACGTGGGTCGGGTTGACCAGCACGACGTCGGCCTGGGGGATGTCGGCCATCATCCGGTTGCGGGCGGCCGCCAGCTGGCGGGACCGGATGGCGCTCTTGACGAGGGGGTCGCCCTCGGTCTGCTTGTTCTCCTGCTTGACCTCGTGCTTGGTCATCCGGGTCTGCTTGCCGACCCGGCGACGCTGGAAGGCGTAGTCGGCCACGGCCATGACGAGCCCGGCGACGGCGACCGTCCGCAGCAGCGTGCGGATCCGGTCGTGACCGACCTCGAGGACCGTGGACGAGGGGACGAACCCGCCGATCAGCGGCATGACCGCCCGGATGGCGGAGTAGCAGATGAGCGCCACGACGAGGCTCTTGAGGAGGATCTTGGTGCCCTCCCAGAGGGCCTGGGGACCGAACATCCGCTTGGCGCCCGGCATCGGGTTGAGCTTGCTGAGCTTCGGCTTGACGGACTTGGTGGCCAGGTAGAACCCGCCCTGCGCCAGGGCGGCGGCCACGCCGATGACCATGATGACGCCGCCGAGGGTGACCAGCACGACGAGCACGTGCATGAGGCCGTCGCCGAGGAGCGCGAGCGCCTTGTCGGGGTCCGGCTCCTCGACGAGCCGGAAGGAGCGGACCATCAGCTCCTTCATCGACGTCAGCTCGCGGCCGGCGGCCACGTCGAGCAGCATCCCGAACGCGAGGAGGGTCGACCAAGAGCCGAGCTCCTGGGTCCGGGGGACCTGTCCCTCCTTGCGGGACTCCTTCCTCTTCTTGGCTGTCGGGGCCTCTGTCTTCTCCTCGCTCATCTCCTCACCTCGCCCCCGACATGGCGGCGGCGGCCTCGTTGACGAGCTCGACGAGCCGCTCGGTGGCCTCGGGGAGGACCGGGAAGGAGAGCCCCACCAGGAGCAGCGTGAGGCCGATCTTCGCCGGGAACATCACGTTGAGGGCGTTCATCTGCGGGGCGACCTTGGTCAGCAGCGCCAGGCCGAGGTCGGCGATGAAGAGCACCGCGATCATCGGCAGCGCGATCTGCACGGCGGTGAGGAAGAACAGCGAGAACGCCTCGACGAGGATCTCCGGCGTGCTGTCGAAGTCGGGCGTCTCGCCGAGCGGCAGGAACTCGAAGGTCTTGAGCAGCCCGCCGATCACCACGAGGTGACCGCCGGAGGCGAAGAGCAGCATCGTGGCGAGCATCTGGTGGAACTTGCCGAAGATCGTGTTCATCTGCATCGACAGCGGGTCGAACGCCGTGGCCAGCGCGAAGCCGCCGAAGACGTCGATGAGGCTGCCGGCGGCGGCGATCGCCGCGAGGAGCATCGAGGTGACGAACCCGAGGGAGGCGCCGATGAGCACCTGGGTGAGCGCGGTGACGAGCAGCTCGACCGAGCCGGTGGGGACGCCGGCCTCGACCACCGACGGCGCGATCGCGAACGACAGCCCGACCGCGAGCACGACCTTCGCCGTCGACGGGATCGACCGTCCGGCGAAGGGCGGCACGAGGAAGAGCCACGCCACGATGCGCAGCGACGCGAGCAGGTAGGCCAGCGCCGGCTCGGCGGCCACGGAGATCGTCATGGGGCGTCAGCCGGCGTCAGGAGAGCAGCGTCGGGACGCGCTCGAACAGGTCGACGGTGAAGTCCATCAGCGTGTGCAGCATCCAGTTCCCCGAGACGATGAGCGCCACCCCGACGCCGATCACCTTGGGGACGAACGACAGCGTGAACTCCTGGATCTGCGTCATCGCCTGGAACAGCGAGATCGCGAAGCCGATCGCCAGCGAGGTCGCCAGCACCGGCGCGGAGAGCTTGAGGGCCACCAGCATCGTCTGGAGGGCGATGTCGAGGACGACGGAGTCGGTCATGGCGGCCCGCCTATCCGTAGCTCGAGACGAGGGACTTGATGACGAGGGCCCAGCCGTCGACCATCACGAACAGCAGCAGCTTGAACGGCAACGACACCATGACCGGCGGCATCATCATCATGCCGAGTGCCATCAACGCCCCGCTCACGACGATGTCGATCACGAGGAACGGCACGAAGATGATGAAGCCGATGATGAACGCCTGCTTGAGCTCGGTGAGGATGAACGCGGGGACCAGCGTCGCCATGGACACCTCCTCGCGGTTGTCCGGAAGCTCGCGGTCGGCGACGTTGGTGAGCAGCTTCAGCTCGTCGTCGTCGGCGTTCTCGAGCATGAACTCCTTGAGCGGCTCCACGCCGTCCTCGTAGGCAGCGCCCGCTTTCTTGTCACCGTTGAGGTAGGGCTGCACGCCGGCGTCGTTCACCGCGCTGAGCACCGGCGCCATGATGAACAGGCTGAGGAAGAGCGCGAGCCCTGCAAGGACCTGGTTCGGCGGGGTCTGCTGGAGGCCGAGGGCGTTCCGGGTGAGCCCCAGGACGACGAGGATCTTGGTAAAGCTGGTCATCGTCAGCAGCAGCGCCGGCGCCACCGAGAGCAGCGTCAGCGCGAGGATCGTGACGACCGGGGTGCTCGGCTTGTCGGTCAGCCCCTCGAGCTCGACGGTGACGCTGTTCGGGTCGGCGGGGACCGGCGGGGTGGGCGCCGTCGGTGCGGTCGGCTCGGGGACCGGGACCGCGGAGGCCGCCGACGCCAGGACGGTGCTGAGGACCAGCCACGCCGCGAGGGCGAGCAGCACGACGGCGAGGAGGGTGACGGCGCGGTTGCGCCCCCCGCCGCGCACGGCGGAGGTCATGAGGCGGCCCGGTGTCGGCCGCCCGCGCCGGCGGTCGCGGCGGCGAACGCCTGCTTCCAGGTCTGCGTGGAGAGCACCGACCCGGACAGCGCCCCCTCCCGGACGTCATCGGAAGTGGTCGCCCGGACAGCCACCCGGGATGACGTCCCGACGAGCCGCGGGCGGACGTCATCCGGAGTGGTCGCCTCGGCGACCACCTCCGATGACGCAAGCGGGAGGAGGGGTACGTCGAGCTCGTCGGGGTCGAGCTCGGTGAGGAGCTGGACCTGCTGCTCGGTGGTACCCAGGACGAGCACCCGCGACCCGACGGTCACGACGGCCACCGACGAGGTCCGCGAGAGCGGCTGGCGCTGGACCACCTGGACCAGCGAGCCGCTGCCGCCACGGAACCGCTTGGCGCTGAACTTCGCGAGCAGCAGCAGCATCCCCACCACGACGGCGAGGGAGAAGACGAGCCGGACGACGAGCTCGATCATCCTCAGCCCGCCGCGGAGGAGTCGTCGACGATCTCGGTGACCCGGAGCCCGAAGTCCTCGTCCACCACGACGACCTCGCCGCGGGCGATGAGCCGGCCGTTGACGAGCAGGTCGGCGGGGCTGCCGGCGGCCCGGTCGAGCTCCAGCACCGTGCCGGGGGTGAGCGCGAGCAGCTCGCGGACGCTCATCCGGGTCCGGCCGAGCTCGACGGTGACGTCCATGACGACGCCGTGGAGCATCTCCAGGCCACGCGCCACGGGCAGGGCGACCGGTGCCGACGAGGGACCGGTGGCGAACGTCGGGGTCGGGACCGCGGTGACCGACGCGGCGGCGTTCGCTGCTGCTGCCTGGGCAGCCGTCTCCAGCGAGGTGTCGTTGACGAGCAGCGCGGCGACGGTCGTGCCGTCCGCCGAGGTGAGTGGCACCACGGTGAACGGGAAGCCGAGGTCGTTGACGACGAGGTCGAGGGGGACCGTCTGGGCTGCGCCGACCCGGGCACCGAGCGCCTCGGCGGCGCCGTCGAGCGCCGGCTGCGAGGCGGCGGCGAGGTCGAGGGAGCCGAGCGGGCTCGAGGCGAGCGCCTGCACCAGCTCGGAGCCGACGAGGACGGCGATCGCCCCGGGGACGAGCCCCTCGAAGGTCGCGATGGCGGCACCGGCGTACGCCGTGGCGGTCCCGAGGTTGCCGGGCTGCGGCGTCCCCGGCACCAGCGGGGTCGCCGCCGGCAGGAGCTCACAGGCGGCCGTCGCCGCGGCGGTGAGGGCCGCGGCGTTCTCGGTCGCGGACTGCGACAGCGGGAACGAGTCGGGCAGGATCGTCATCGGTTCTCCTTCTGGGGCGCGGCCACGATCTGCGCGGCGAGCCGCTTGCCGTGGACGCCGGGGGTGGCGTGAGCGAAGACCACGTCGTCGACAGAGACGTCGAGGGGGGCGGCCGCGGGGTGGGCGAGCCGGATGACGTCACCCGGCTTGAGGTCGCCGACCTCGGACGGGCCGAGCCGGGTGTTGCGCAGCTGCACGCACACGTCCACCGGCACGTCGTGGAACTGCTCGTGGAGGAGCACGGCGGCCTGGGCGCGCTGGGCGCGCTCGCGGTCCGACGACGGGCTGGGCGCGGACGCCTGGACGAGGTGCGGCAGCAGCCCGTTGAACGGCAGGCAGAGGGTCAGCCGGTGGCTGCCGGAACTGATCGTGATCGAGAACGACACGACCACCATGACGTCGGCCGCGCCGGCGACCTGGGCGAACTGGGGGCTGTACTCGACCTTCGACACCCGCGGCTCGAGCGCCACGATCCCGGCCAGCGAGTAGCGCAGCTCGCCGAGGAGCCGCTCCACGAGCCCGCGGAAGACGGTCTGCTCGATCTCCGTCAACGGGCGGTCGGGCTGGGTCGGGCCGCCCGGGCCGCCGAGCATGTGGTCGAGGCACTCCATGACCGCGGGCACCGGCAGCTCGATGATCCCGGAGCCCGGCATCGGCTCGGCGGAGAAGACGGTCATGTACGTCGACGCGCCGAGCAGGTCGACGTACTCCGCGTAGCTGAGCTGCTCGATGGAGTCGAGGCTCACCGAGCAGACCGTGCGCAGGGTCGACGTCAGCACGGTCGTGACCTGGCGGGTGAACCCGTCGAGCCCCATCTGGAGCGTGCGCGCGTGCTCACGGGACAGCTGGATCGGCCGCCGGAAGTCGTAGGGGACCGGCGCCGAGGCAGCACGACGTCGCCCGCGCGAGGGGGCGGTGGGCGTGCGGGGCAGGTCGGTCACACCGCGCACATCGGCGTCGGCGGGACCGTCCTGAGAGGAATCTTTACTTTTCTTCCGGGGTGACCTGGGTCACGCCCGGGCTACTGGGTGACGAAGTTCGTGAAGAAGACCCCCATGACGTCCCCGTGGTAGGCGTGCTCGAGCTCCTTGGCGAGCTCGTTCTTCAGCTTCGCGCGGCTCTCCTTCCGGGTCAGCTCGTCCATGCTCTTCCCGGTGAAGAGCTCGATCGTCGCGTCGAGCGCCTTGCTGCCGTCGGCCTCGTGCGCGGTGGTGGTGAGCTGGAGCGCGACCCCGATCTTGAGGTAGTGACCGCCCTCGAGGTTGATCTGGATCGGCTCGAGCGAGACCACCTCGCCCGGCTCCGGCTTCGGCTCCGGCTTGGGCTTGAGGACGAACCAGTACGCCGCGCCGCCGATCGCCAGGACGGCGACCAGGATGAGGATCAGCTTCTTCTTGCCGCCGCCCTTCTTCTCGGGCTCCTCGGCCTTGCCGGCGGCCGGAGGCATCGGGGTGACGCTCATGAGTGGTCCTTCCGTTCGTCCGCGCCGTGGCCGGCTCCGGTGTTCCTGGCGCCGTGGCCGGCGCGGTCGTCCATCACGCGGTCGAGGAGCTCGGCGTTCTCCTCGGCCAGGGTCGACATCACGACGATGTCCACCCGCTTGTTGAGCTGCTGGGACCCCGGGACAGCCGGGTCCACCAGGGGCTTGATGTGGCCGAAGCCGACCGCGGCGAGCCGGTCCGCCGGGACCTGGCGCTCCTCGTTGAGGTGGCGCAGGACCGTGACGGCGCGCGCCGTGGAGAGGTCCCAGTCGCTGGCGTAGAACTTCGGGGTGCCCGGCGCCTGGTTCGTGTGCCCCTCGATCTGGAGCCGGTCGGTGATCTCGCGGAGCACCGGTGCGAGCGTGTCGACGATCAGCCGGCCCCGCTCCGTGAGCGTGGCGAGGTTCGCCTCGAAGACGACGTGCCGCGAGACCAGGCTCACGGTGAGGCCACGGCCGTCGATCTTCGTCGTGACGTCGTCTTCGAGCCCCTTGTCGCGGAGCGCGGCCAGGAGCCGTCGCTCCACCTTGATGAGCCGGTCCGCCTCGGCGGCCGCGGCGTCGTACCGCTGCTGGTTCTGGGTGTGCATCGCCTCCGAGACCGCCTGCACCTTGAGCTCGGCGATCTCCGGGGTCTCGGCGGCCGCCTTCGGGTTGATCGGCTCGGCGACCGCGAGCCCCGGCTCGGACAGGATCGAGGAGGACCCGTCGAGGACGGAGGTCGACTGGCCGAAGCCGGCCGCGAGCCCCTCCTTGAGCGCGTTGAACTTCTTCTGGTCCACGCTGCTCATCGCGAACATGACGATGAAGAGCACCATGAGGAGGGTGATCATGTCGGCGTAGGTGACCAGCCACCGCTCGTGGTTCTCGTGCTCCTCCTCGTGCACGTGCTTCTGCCGGCGTGACATCAGGCGGCCTCCGCCTGGGCCTGCTCGTGGGCCGGGAGCAGCGAGCGCAGCTTGGCGGCGATGACCCGCGGGTTGGAGCCGGCCTGGATCGCCAGCACCCCCTCGATCACGACCTCCATCCGCGCCACCTCGAGCTCACCGAGCCGCTTGAGCCGGTTGCCGATGGGCAGGAAGACGACGTTGGCCGAGAGCACGCCCCACAGCGTCGCGATGAACGCGGCGGCGATGAGGTGGCCGAGCTCCTCGGGCTGGGCGAGGTTCTCCAGCACGTGGACCAGCCCCATGACGGTCCCGATGATGCCGATGGTCGGCGCGTAGGCGCCGGAGTCGGCGAAGAACTTCGCGCCCTGCTTGGTGGCGGCCCGCTTCGCCGCGACCTCGCCCTCGAGGATCTCGCGCATCTCCTCCGGGTCGGTGCCGTCGACCGCCATGGTGACGCCGCGGACCAGGAACGGGTCGTCGATCTCCTTGAGCGAGTCCTCGAGCGCGAGGAGCCCCTCCTTGCGCGCCTTGTCGGCGAGGGTGACGACGACCGGCACGACGTCGGCCGAGGACTCGGCCTTGCCGAGGAACGCCTTCTTGAGCGACCCGACGATCGCCTTGGCGTCCGCCATGGTGCCGCCGGCGATGCTCACCAGGCAGGTGCCGCCCCAGACGAGGAGCATCGGCGGGAGCAGCAGCAGGCTCGCCGGGCTGCCGCCCTCGAGCACGTTGGCGACGCAGATGATGATGATGGCGCCGACGATGCCGACGATCGTTGCGAGGTCCTTCATCGCGACCGCTCCTCGTCCTCGCCGGCGGCGGGGCGGCTGTCCGGCACCGCGGCGAGCCGGCGGGCGGGCGGGTTCGTGGGAAGGACCTCGGCGGCCCCCGCCATCCTTGCGCTCTCGGCGATGACCGCGCCGCGGTACTCGCGGATGGCGGTGACGACGGAGAGGAGCGGCTCGGTGACGACGTACTTCGTGCCGTCGACGAGGGTGATCACGGTGTCGGGGGTGCTGTCGACGCGCTCGATCAGGTCCGAGTTGAGCGCGAAGACCGACCCGCTGAGTCGGGTGAGCGTGATCACGGGAGCACCATCCTTGTGCGTTGTGGTGAAAGACCGTCCATGGCCTGACGGGGTGAAGATCGGCCCGGGTCCGCCGTACCTGAGGCAAACCCGGGCCGAACGCGCGTCAGCGCTTGATGTTGACGAGCTCCTCGAGCACCGAGTCCGACGTCGTGATCACTCGCGAGCTGGCCTGGAAGCCGCGCTGCGCGAGGATCAGGTTGGTGAACTCGGCGGCGAGGTCGACGTTCGACATCTCCAGGGCGCCACCGATGAGGGTCCCGAGCCGCCCCTCGGAGGCGACGCCGAGCTCCGGCTGACCGGAGTTGGCCGAGGCGCGGAAGGAGGTCTCGCCGACCTTCTCCAGCCCCATCGGGTTGTTGAAGTCGGCCATCGCGACCTGGCCCAGCTCGCGCTGGACGCCGTCGTCGAAGATGCCGCGGATCTTGCCGTCGCTCCCGATGTTGTACGACGTGAGCTCCACGCCGGCCGGAGCGGCCGGGACCGCGTTGGCCGGGTCCAGGGTGATCGGGACGAGGTTGCCCTTGATGGCGTTGCCGGCCGGGTCGAGGTTGTACCCCATGACCCGGTTGCCGGTCGGCGTGACCAGCGTGCCGGTCTCGTCGAAGGTGAAGGAGCCCGCGCGGGTGAAGAGGAGCTCCTCGCCCTTCTGGGTCACGAAGAACCCGTCGCCCTGGATCATCAGGTCGGTCGGGCGGCCGGTGGTCTGCGCCGAGCCCTGGTTGAAGTTGGTCGAGGTCGCGGCGAGCTGGACGCCGAGGCCGACCTGGACCGGGTTCGTGCCACCGCGGGGGGCCGCGGCACCGGTGGCGCCGGTCAGCATCTGGCTCAGCGTGTCCTGGAACACGGTGCTGCTCGACTTGAAGCCGATGGTGTTGGCGTTGGCGATGTTGTTGCCGGTCACGTCGAGCATGGTCTGGTTGACGCGGAGGCCGGAGATGCCGGCGAAGAGGGAACGGAGCATGGTCTTCTTCTTTCAGGGACGCGGGATGGGGGATCAGGAGTCGCTGTTGGCGACGGACTGGACTTGCGCGAGGTAGACGTCGTTGCCGTCGACCTTGAGCACGGGGCCGGTCGCCCCGAACTGGACGGAGTCCACGACACCGGTGGAGATGGTGCCGTCGGCCGCCGGGTAGGTGACGGTCCGGCCGACCATGGAGCTCGCGCCGAAGGCGACCTGGAGGGCCACCAGCTGCGAGGTCTGGTCGGCGACCTCCTGCATCTTCTCGAGGGCCGTGAACTGTGCCGTCTGGGCGAGGAACTCGCTCGAGTCGGCCGGGTTCGACGGGTCCTGGTACTTCATCTGGGCGACGAGCAGCTGGAGGAACAGGTCCTTGTCCTCCGAGGTGCTGGTCGTCGTGGTCGGGCCGTCCTTCGGCGCCGCCGTGGCGGCCGTGCCGGGCACGAACCCGAAGACGCCGGGGGTCGACTCGACTGCGGATACCGACAAGGGATCCTCCTCACATCGTCACGTCGACACCCGCGATGCGGGTGCGCGTGCCTGGGTTGGTCGCGGGATGCGGGTGCGTCCCTCGTGGTGCGCCGTCCCTGGCTGATGTGTCCCCGTCCCGCGTCCCTGCGGTCCGGTGGTTCTGGTGGTCGCGCAGCTCGCCCTGTCCGTGGGCGTCCTGCTGCGGGGTGTGCTGGTCCGGGTTCTGGCCCAGCGTGGTGGTGGAGCTCTGGTTGCCGACCTGGATCTGGCTGCTGGTCGCGCCCGCCGCGTCGAGGAGCCGGTGCAGCTCCGGCGCACCGGCGAGGAGCGCCTGCTGCGCCTGCTCGCCGCCGGACATCCTGACCTGCACCTCGCCGTTGCGGACCGTGAGGACCACGCGGACGTCGCCGAGCGCCTCGGGGCTCAGCTGGAGGGTGATCCGTCGGGTGCCGTCCCCGCGGCTGACCAGCCGGGTCACCTCGGGGAACACCTGGCCGGCGACCGGGTTGGTCGCGGCGGTGCCTCCTGCCGGCTCCGGGCTCGTCACCTGGCCGGTGCCGGTGAGCCCGGCAACCGCGCTGGTCTGCGCCGCCGTGGGCTGGGCACTGCTCGGCTGGGTGCTGCTGGTCTGACCCGCCTGGCCGCCCGACTGCCCGCTCGCCTGGCTGCCCGCCTGCCCGCCGGCTGCCGAGTCGTCGGATCCTCGGCCCTGCGCCGCCGCGGTGACACCCGTCGAGTCGTCGGATCCTTGGCCCTGGGGCGCGTCGACCGGCGTGCTCTGGCCCTCCATGGCCGAGCTTGCGACGACTCGGCCTGCGACAGGCTCCGCGTCGGGTGTGGTCGGCGCCTCGACGGTCGCACTCTCGCGCTGTCCGACGAAAGGCGCCGATCCAGGTGCAGAAACGGAGCTTTCCGTCGGAGAGCTCGTCGACGGAGCGGCCTCGGCGTACGACGGGGTGAGCCTGGGGGCGTTCGCGAGCATCGGGCCGACCGGAGTGACCTGCGCGGCGGCGATGATCTGCGCGGCACTCGGCTCGACGCCCGTCGGGACGGCATCGACGACGGGAGCCGGCTCGGTGCCATCGTCGGCGGCACCGTCGAGCAGCTCCGCGCCAGGCGCCGTCGTGGCCGGCGAGCCCGGAGTGGCGCTCGGCTGGGCCGACGCGGCGGCCGACGAGGCTCCGGGCACCAGCAGGAGCCCGGCGAACGCGCCGAACCCCGAGGCGTCGCCGGAGCCGCCGGACGCGGGCAGGACGACGCCGGGGCCGGCGGGCGCGGGGTTCGGGGGGAGGGCAGGAAGGCTCGTCATGTCAGCTCCGCAGGTCGGCCATGATGCGGCGCACGTAGTTCTGGGTCTCGGCGTACGGCGGGATGCCGTCGTAGCGGTGCACCGCGCCGGGGCCGGCGTTGTACGCCGCCAGCGCCAGGTCGGTCCGGCCGAACTCGGAGAGGAGGCTCTTCAACAACCGGGCCGCGCCGTCGATCGCCTGGGCCGGGTCGAACGAGTTCTTCACGCCGAGGCCGGCCGCGGTGCCGGGCATCAGCTGCATGATCCCCTGGGCGCCGGCGGGGCTCACCGCACGCGGGTTGAACGCCGACTCCTGGCGGGCCACGGCGACGAGCAGGTCGGCGGGGACGCTGTGCTTCTGCGAGGCAGCGGCGAAGAGGTTCGCGTACGGCGTGGCGGCGGCCACGCGCGAGCTGACGCCGGCCGCCGCGGTCACCCCTCCTTCGGGGAGGATCCGCCGGATGACGTCGGGAGTGCTGGGCACGTCGACGATCCGGACGTCGAGCCCGGTCCGCGGCGCCTCGATCATCTTGCCGCCGCCGATGTAGATCGCGATGTGGTCGACGCCGTTGTTGCGGCTGGAGTTGTCCCACGCGATCAGGTCACCCGGCTGGGCCTGCGCCATGCTCGCCACCGGGCGGCCCGAGGCGGCCTGCTGGTAGGAGACCCGGGGCAGGTCGTAGCCGAGGTTCTTGTAGACGAGCTGGACCAGCCCGGAGCAGTCGAGCCCCTTCTTGGGGTCGGTGCCGCCCCAGACGTAGGGGAGACCGAGGTACTTCTTCGCCTCGGCCACGACGGCGTCGCCGGAGACCGTGCCCCCGGAACCCGCGCCGGCGGCCTGCTCCGTCGCCAGGGTGGCCGCGAACGCCGCAGCGGACGCCGCCGAGGGCGACACGCGGGCGGTGCCGAGCAGGGCGAGCTGGGACTGGATCTCGGTGATCCGGCCCTGGACCTCCATGATGCTCATGAGGCGACTCCGTGGTTGCGGGCGTGCAGGCGGCCGACGATGTCGTCGGTCTCGCGGACCTCGGCGCGGTCGGCCTCCTCGGCGCGGCGCAGGGCCCGCTCCTCGAGGAGGTGCTCGATCGCGCGGACCCGCGCCTTGTCCGCCTGCCAGCGGTGGTGGGCCTCGACGGCGACGGTCCGGCTCGCGTCGAGCCGCTGCTCGGCCTCGCGCACTGTCACCGCCATGGCGGCCAGCAGGTGGCGGGAGACGACGAACGCGTCGAGGGTGTCCGCGTCGCGGACGGCGGCCTGGTCGAGAGCGGTCTGCAGCTCGGCGTACTGCTCCTCGCGGGTGCGCACGTTGGTGAGCGCCTGCAGGAGGCCGACCCGGCTGTCGCGCTCGCGGACCTCGCGGACCCGCGCGACGGCGCGCATCCCGCGGTCCTTGTCGTTGCGGCGGCTCATGACGCGACCAGCTCCTGAAGGGCGGACCAGGTGCGGTGGAGCTCCCACGGCGAGTCGACGTCCTGGCGGAGGAACTCGTTGATCCGCGGCATCAGCGCGAGCGCGAGGTCCGCGTCGGCGTCGCCGCCCGGGGAGTAGGCGCCGATCTCGACGAGCTCCTTGACGTCCCGGTGGGCGGCGAGCAGCCGGCGCAGCCGGGTCGCGGACTCGCGCTGCTCGGGCGAGGTGACCGCGTTGGTGACCCGGGAGATCGACTCGAGCACGTCGATGCTGGGGAAGTGGCCGGCGGTGGCGAGCCGGCGCGTGAGCACGACGTGGCCGTCGAGGATCGACCGGACGGTGTCGCCGATCGGGTCCTGCAGGTCGTCGCCCTCGACGAGCACCGTGTAGAGGCCGGTGATGCTGCCGACGTCGGAGTTGCCGGCGCGCTCGAGCAGCCGGGGGAGCAGCGCGAAGACGCTCGGCGGGTAGCCGCGGGTCGCCGGCGGCTCCCCTGCGGAGAGGCCGACCTCGCGCTGCGCCATCGCGACGCGGGTGAGCGAGTCCATCATGAGTACGACGTCCTCGCCGGTGTCGCGGAAGTGCTCGGCGACCCTTGTGGCGACGAACGCCGCGCGGAGCCGCTCCACCGGAGGGGCGTCCGAGGTGGCGACGACGACGACCGAGCGGGCGAGCCCCTCAGGACCGAGGTCGTTCTCGATGAACTCGCGGACCTCACGGCCACGCTCGCCGACGAGCGCGATGACCGACATGGAGGCGTCGGTGCCGCGGGCGATCATCGACAGCAGGGTGGACTTGCCGACGCCGCTGCCGGCCATGATGGCGACGCGCTGGCCGCGGCCGCAGGGGACGAGGGAGTCCAGCGCGCGGACGCCGAGGCCGACCTGGCGGTCGATCCGGGCGCGGGACAGCGCCGGCGGGGCCTGGTTCTCGACGACGACGCGGCGGAGCCCGGTCAGCGGCGGGCCGCCGTCGATCGGCCGGCCGAGCCCGTCGATGACGCGGCCGAGCAGCTCCGGACCGACGGGGATCGAGAGCGGTGCACCGGTGCTGCGCACGTGCATGCCGGCGCGGAGCCCGGTGGTGGGCCCCATCGGCAGGCAGACCAGCCCGTTCGGACCGCTGGCCGCGACCTCGGCGAGGAGCGGCTTGGGGCCGAGCACCTCGACGACGTCGCCGACGGCGGCATCGACGCCCTTGACGAGCAGGTGCAGGCCGAGGAGCTCGGTGACGACACCGAGCCGGCGCGGGCGGGCGGCGGCACGGGCGGCGACGAGCAGGTCGGGGGTCAGCAGGGTCACGGGAGGAGCACCTCACGGACGCGGTCGAGCGCACCGGAGATGCGCGCGTCGACGACGCCTTCGGCGGTCTCCACGACGGCGTCGCCACGACGGAGCGAGGGGTCGGGTACGACGACCGCGGCGCCCGCCAGTGAGGTCATCTCGGGGGTGACCGGGTCCTCGGTGCTGACGCGGATGCGGGTCACCGGCTCGCCGGGGACGAGCGCGAGCGCGCGTCGTACGGCGTCGAGCCCGGGCGTCTCGGCGACGGCGAGCTCGTGACCGACCAGCTCCTCGGTGAGCGCGAACGCCACCTCGACGGCGTGGGACTCGACCCGGGCGCAGACGTCGGCGACGGCAGCCTCCAGCTGCGCGGCGGCACGGGTCAGCGCGGCGACGGCGAGCCGGTGCTCGTCCTCGCGGCGCTCCTCCTCCGCGCGGTGCTGTGCCTCCAACGCGTCGGTCGCCTCGCGCAGCTCGGCCGCGGCGGCACGGCGGCCCTCGGCCCACCCGGTGGCGTAGCCGCGGGCGCGGGCGGCCGCGGACGCCTCGGCGGCGAGACCGGCGAGGGTGTGCTCGGTGACGGCGTCGCCCAGGACGGCGCTGCCGCCGAGCCGGGTCCAGTTGCCGCTGCGGAGCTCGCGGCTCGCGAAGGGGACGGTGCGCACCAGCGCACCGGCCTCAGGAGACGAACTCGTCATCGTTGCCTCGGCGGATCATGATCTGGCCCTGCTCCTCGAGCGACCGGATCGTCCGGATGATGTTCTGCTGGGCCTCCTCGACCTGGCTCAGCCGGACGGCGCCGAGCAGCTCGACCTCCTCGATGAGGTTGGTCGCGGCACGCTCGGAGAGGTTCCGCGTGATCTTGTCGCGGACGTTCTCGGCGACGCCCTTGAGCGCCAGCGCCAGCTCGGCGGTGTCGACCTCGCGGAGGACCAGCTGGATCGAGCGGTCCTCGATCGTGACGATGTCCTCGAACATGAACATCCGGCTCTTGACCGCGTCGGCGAGGGCCGGGTCGAGCGCCTCGAGCCCCTCCACGATCTGCCGCTCGGTGGAGCGGTCGGAGCGGTTGATGATGTCGACCAGCGGGTCGAGCCCGCCGACCTGCGACATCTCGTTCGGCTGCAGCATCGACGACAGCCGGCGCTCGAGGGTCGCCTCGACGGCTCGGACGATGTCGGGCGTGGTCCGGTCCATGACGGCGATCCGGTGCGCGACTTCGGCCTGCTTCTCCGGCGCGAGGCCGGAGAGCAGCAGGCTCGCCTTGTCGGGCGTCATGTGGGCGAGAACGAGCGCGATCACCTGCGGGTGCTCGTCCATGATGAACGACCGCAGCTGCGAGGGGTCGGCACGGTGGAGGAACTGGAACGGCATCTGGACCGCGGCCGCGTTGAGCCGGGTGATGATCTCCGACGCCCGGTCCGCCCCGAGGCTCTGCTCGAGGATCTGCTGGGCGAACGCCAGGCCGCCCTGGGCGATGTGCGCCCGCGCGGTCATCATGTCGCGGAACTCGGTGAGCACTGACTCGGTCTCCGCGCCGCTGATCGACTCCAGCCGGGCGATCTCGGCGGAGACCGCCTCGACCTCGGCCTCGGACATGTGCGAGAGGACCGACGCGGCCCGCTCGCGGCCGAGCTGGATCAGGAGCACGGCGGCCTTGCGGACGCCGAGGTTGGCCATCGTGATGCTGCTCATGCCCCACGCTCCACGAGCCAGCCGCGGAGCAGGGCGGCGACGTCCTCGGGCTGGCGCTCCACGAGCGCGGCGATCTCGTCGCGCATCTCGTTGGCGGCGTCGGCCTCGGAGGACTCCAGGGCGAGCATCGCGGGCGTCTGCGACTCGAGGGCGGCACGCTCGGCGGCCTGCCGGTCGAGCGCGTCACGGCGGAGCTGCTCGACGACGTAGGTGGTCGCCTCCGCGCGGGCCTTCGCCCGCCGGCGGGCCTGGATCCAGGCGACGAGCACCATGATCGCGACGAGGCCGGCGAGGCCGCCGTTGCGGATCAGCGTGGTGGTCGCGGCCTTCTTCTCCGCCGCGACACTCGCCTCGAGCTCCTCGGCGGCCGCCGCCTCGGCGGTCCGGTCGAACGCCATCGAGCTGACCTCGATGGTGTCGCCGCGCTCGGGGTTGATGCCGAGCGCCGAGGCGACCAGGTCCTGGACGTCGTTCGGGTCGGCGCCGCGGAGCGCCCGGGTGTCGAGGACGACCCCGACGTGGAGCGACTCCACACCGCCCGGGGCGGCCTCGCGGTGCTCGACCTCCTTGTTGACGGCGTTGTTGGAGGTGCGGCTGCTCTTCTCGTACGACGAGTCGGTGCCGCCGGTGGTCGTGGTGCTGTCCATCTGGCCGTCGGGGCCGACGACCCCGCCCGTCGTACCGCCGGGGGAAGCGCCCTCGAGGGTCTCGCTCGTCTCGCTCTCCGACAGCGCGGTGTCGGCGTTGCCGAAGTAGCGGGTGGTCTCCGAGACGGTCTTGTCGAAGGAGAGGTTCGCGGTCACCTGCACCGCGGAGTTGCCGGGGCCGAGGACCCGGTCGAGCATCGACTGCACCTGGCCGTTGAGCCGGTTCTGGAACTCCTCGACCTGCTGGGTCTGGCCCTGCGCCGAGCCGGCGGCGGACGTCGAGGGGGCGGAGAGCACCTTGCCGGTGGAGTCGGCGACGGTGACCTTGTCCTCCTGGAGGCCGTCGACGCTGGCGGAGACCAGGTTGACGACCGCCTGCACCTGCTCGGGAGCCATCGTGGTGCCGGCGCGGGTCTTGACGAGGACCGACGCGGTGGTCGGGTCCTGCTCGTCGGCGAAGACCTGCTTCGGCGGCATCGCGAGGTGGACGACGGCGGCCTCGACCCCGTCGATCGCCTCGATGGTGTTGGAGAGCTCGCCCTCCATCGCCCGCTTGAAGCTGGTCTGCTCCTGGAACTGCGACGTCGAGAGGCTCTGCTCGTCGAGGAGGGAGTAGCCGCCCTCGCTCGCGGTCGGGAGCCCTTCGCCGCTGAGGCTGATCCGGGTCGTGTAGACCTGCTCGCTCGGCACCATGATCGTGTTGCCGCCGTTGCTCAGCTGGTAGGGGACGCCCTGGGCGTCGAGCTCCTCGATGACCGCCGAGGCGTCGGCGGAGGCGAGGTTGCTGAACAGCGGGGCGTAGCTCGGCGCGGCGGCCCACTTGAACACCATGAAGCCGGCGAGGAGGAGGGCGGCGGTGCCGACGATCGCGACGACCTTCTGGCCGGCCGTGAAGCCGACGAAGGTCGTCTGGACCCGGCCGACGGCCTGGGTGAGGTTCTCTTTCATCACACCTGCATCCGCATGATCTCGTTGAACGCCTCGACGGCCTTGTTGCGTACGGCGACGGTCAGCTGGGTGGCGACACTGGTCTCGGTGGCGGCGATCGTGTAGTCGTGGATCGCGCCGAGGTCACCGGTCGCGGCCTGGACCGACAGGTGGTCGGTCTTGTCCTGCATCGCCTCGAGCCCCTGGATGCCGTCGACGAGGAGCTTGCCGAACGCCGGGCCGCTGGTGGGCTGCGTACGGGCGGCCTCGTCGGCGCCGAGGGTGGGCGCGACGAACGGGGTGAACCCGCCGATGCCTTCGATTCCGGAGACGGACATCAGCCACGTCCGATCTGCAGCGCGCTGCTGTAGGTGTCCTGGGCGTTCTTGGTGACGCCGACCGACGCCTGGTAGCCGCGCTGGGCCATCACGAGCTGCGACATCTGGCTGGCCATGTCCATCTCGGGGGCGCGGACCATGCCGTCCTCGTCGGCGAGCGGGTGGTCGGGGGCGTACTGCAGCCGGCCCTCGGGGTCGCTGACCGCGATGCCGCCGACGTCGACGCCGCCGTCCTCGCGGGAGCGGGCGATGATCATCTGGGCCTGGAAGGCGCCCTCGTCGGTGCTGCGGACCGTGTTGACGTTCGCGATGTTGTGGGCGAGCGCGTCGAGCCAGGTCTGGTGCATGCCGAGGGAGGTGTTGGCGATGCGGAGCATCTCGAAGGCCGCCATCAGAAGGCCCCTGCCGCGGTGCGGACGAGGTTGAGCCGGTCGTTCACCGAGCGGCTGACGATCTGGTACTGGAACGTCGACTGCATCGCGGCCATCGTCTCCTTGCGGAGGTCGACGTTGTTGTCGTTCGCCCCGACGGGGGTGTTCGTCGGGGTGGCCGTGAAGGTGACGTCGGACGAGGTGACCTCGCCGCTGGCGATCGCGCCGCGCAGCGAGCTCTCGAAGTCGACCGAGCGCGCCCGGAACCCGGGGGTGTCGACGTTGGCGATGTTGTCGGCGATGACGTTCTGCCGGAACGAGATGCCGTTGAGCGCGCCGTGCAGGACGTTGGCGACGCCGTCGGCAGCAAAGATGGACACTGACCCTCCCAAGTCGGCGACCGTCGTCGACGTTCAAGTCGACGTGTCACTAGAGGTGCCGGTCCATCGGCGAGGCGAGCTCTCCCTGCTCGAGATACCTTTCGGTCCCGTGGCGGGAGACCTGAGAGCTTTTCTCAGGAGTTTGTTGACGACTGGGCGTCGGGACGCAGACGAACGAGGGCGAGGGCCGGGTCGGAACCCGGCTCTCGCCCTCGTTCGATGGTGCTGCTGGCTCGATCAGCGGAGCAGCGACAGGACACCCTGCGGGGCCTGGTTGGCCTGCGCGAGCATCGCGGTGCCGGCCTGCGACAGGATCTGCGAACGGGTGAAGTTCATCATCTCCTGCGCCATGTCGGTGTCGCGGATCCGGCTCTC
>DASSBB010000058.1:0-57122 GCA_035699145.1 Marmoricola sp. | reverse complement strand
GCCACCGGTGACGGCGGGACGCGATACGGGTGAGCCGAACGCGGTGAGCCTGCGAGTCCCTTTCCAGGCCCCCTCCGCGTCGCTGGTCCGGCAGCAGCTGCGCAGCTGGCTCGAGGGCCAGGGGTTCCAGGGCGAGACCGTCGACGACGCCCGCGTCGTGGTCTCCGAGCTCGTCGGCAACAGCGTGAGGCACGCCGCCCCGCTGCCGGTCCACGAGATCTCGGTGACCTGGGGGCTCGACAACGGCGACCTGGTGATCTCGGTCAGTGACGGCGGCGGTGGGACGTCGCCCCACCCCGTCGCGGCCCCCGACTCCGCGATCTCGGGTCGGGGGCTCAGCATCGTCGAGGCCCTTGCCGACCGGTGGTGGGTCGAGGCCAACCGCGGCCGGACCACGGTGCACGTCCGCATCCCTCTCGGTTGACCTGACGGCTCCCCCGGTAGTTTGGCGCGCATGGGCAAGCGTTCTCGCGTCAAGACGCGCACCGACCAGGCGACCACCACGGGTGAGGTCGGTCCCCGCCAGCCCTGCCCGTGCGGCTCCGGCCGGCGCTACAAGGCGTGCCACGGCAGCGCGTCCGGCGCTGCGCCGGCGTACGTCTCCCGTCCCTTCGCAGGGCTGCGCGGCGAGCGCGACATCGTCGCGCTCCGAGAGCTGGTGCCCGCTGCCACGGCGCCGCTCGCCCTCGCCGACTCGGTCGAGACCGACCGCGCGGTCGTCCTCTGCTCGCTGCTGCCGATGGCCGCGCCGGCGCTCGTCCGCCAGGACGGCACCGTCTGGCTCGGGCTCCAGGTGCAGCACTCGTTCGGCGACCCGAGCCGCGACCTCGCCGCGGCGCTCGTGCGCGCGCTCGACGCGGCTCCCGGCGAGATGGTCGGGCTGACCGAGGCTCCCGGGGACGGCCCGCGGCTGCAGGAGCTCGTCACGGACGAGCCGCTGCAGGTCACCGTCCACGACGGCTTCGACTTCTGGATCGCCGACCTCGACGACCCCGACGGCGCCCTCGGCGCTTCGCTCGAGCAGGCCAACGCGGCGGCCACCCCGACCGCGATGCTGACGTCCGCGGAGGCGGCGTACTGGACCGACGTCGGCACCAAGGAGCACCTGCGGTGGGTGCTGCCGCACGACGAGGACGAGGCCCTCGACGCCCTCGCCCGCCTGCACGCAGCCGGTCGTGACTCCCTGGTGGCGGGGAGCCGGCTGGTGGGGATGTTCCGCGCCCACGGGCTGCTCGTCCCGGTGTGGGACCTCCCGGTCGGCACCGGCCCGGAGGCGCTCGAGGACCCGCTGTCGGAGCTCGCGGTTGCGCTGGAGTCAGCCCTGGCCGAGACCGCTCCGCTGACCGCTGGGGAGAGGTCCGCGCGCAGCGGCCTCGCCAACCGTCAGGTGACGATCCGGTGACCCCTTCGGGTGGGGAAGAACCCCCCGGACGGAAGTGTGGCGGCAGTTGGAGAAAGACTGCGCCGATGCCTATAGTTGAGCCGCCCGGTCGTTGTTGTATCCCCCGTCAGCAACGGCCGGGCGCTTACTTTTCGTCGGCGTGACAATGGTCCGAGTCACCACGGTTTGTGGTTGGGTCGTCGCATGATTCGCTTTGACGGCGTGAGCAAGGTCTACCCCGACGGCACCGTCGCCGTGGGCGGGCTGGACCTCGAGGCACCCACCGGCAAGATCACCGTCCTCGTCGGGCCGTCCGGGTGCGGCAAGACCACCTCGCTGCGGATGGTCAACCGGATGATCGAACCGACCTCCGGACGCATCTCGATCGACGACCAGGACACCGCGGCGATGGACGCCTCGCAGCTGCGCCGTGGCATCGGTTACGTCATCCAGCACGCCGGGCTCTTCCCGCACCGCACCGTCGCCGACAACGTCGCCACGGTGCCGCGGCTCCTCGGGTGGGACCGGCGGAAGGCCCGGGCGCGCAGCCTCGAGCTCCTCGAGCGGGTCGGGCTCGACCAGGCGTACGCCAAGCGGTACCCCCACCAGCTCTCCGGCGGGCAGCAGCAGCGGGTCGGGGTCGCCCGGGCGCTCGCCGCCGACCCGCCGGTGATGCTCATGGACGAGCCGTTCAGCGCGGTCGACCCGGTCGTCCGCGAGCAGCTCCAGGAGGAGTTCCTGCGGCTCCAGTCCGAGCTCGGCAAGACGATCCTCTTCGTCACCCACGACATCGACGAGGCGGTCAAGCTCGGTGACCAGGTGGCGGTGCTCCGGGTGGGCGGTGAGCTGGCCCAGCTCGCGGACCCCGCCCACCTGCTCGCCGACCCCTTCGACGACTTCGTCGCGGACTTCGTGGGACGCGACCGCGGCTACCGCGGTCTCGGCTTCCGCGCCGCTCCCTCACTGACGCCGACGGAGGAGCCGACGGTGCCGCTGGGCGCGTCCGTGGCCGAGGTACGCCGGGCCGGCGGCGACTGGATCCTCGTGGTCGACGGGACCCGGCGCCCGCTGGGGTGGGTCGAGCCGGCCGAGGTGCACGGCGCGGTGCAGACCGACCGGCTGCACCGAGGAGGCACGGTCGCCCGGCTCGACGGGTCGACGCGCGCCGTGCTCGATGCCGCGCTGTCGTCGCCGAGCGGTCGCGGGGTCGTCGTCGACGGCGAGGGCCGGTTGCTGGGGACCGTGACCGCCGCCCAGGTCGTCGCCGCCCTGGAGCGGCGATGAGCTGGATCCTCGACCACCTGGACGACATCTGGGGCTACACCGTCCAGCACGCCTGGCTCGCCGGGCTCCCGCTCCTGCTCGGGCTCGTGATCGCGCTCCCGCTCGGCTGGCTCGCCCGGCGGTGGACGTGGGCCTACACCCCGGTCGTGGCCGGGACCGGGCTGCTGTACACCATCCCGTCGCTGGCGCTCTTCATCCTCATGCCGCTCATCCTCGGCACCCAGATCCTCGACCCGGTGAACGTCGTGGTCGCCATGACCATCTACACGGTCGCGCTGCTCACCCGCACCGTCGCCGACGGGCTCGGGTCGGTCCCCGACGACGTGGTCGCCGCGGCCACGGCGATGGGGCTGCGGCGCGTCCGCCGGCTCATGACGGTCGAGCTGCCGCTCGCCGTACCTGTCATCGCCGCCGGGATGCGCGTGGCCGCGGTCAGCAACGTCAGCATCGTGAGCGTCGCGGCGCTCATCGGCGTGCCACAGCTGGGGTCGCTGTTCACCGACGGGTTCTACCGCGACTTCCTCGACCCGATCGTCGCCGGGCTGGTCGCCTCCGTGCTGCTGGCGCTCCTGTTCGACCTCGTCATCATCGCGGCGGCGTGGGCGCTGACGCCGTGGACCCGGACGCGCGGCGCCTCCGCCGGGGGGAGGGCGGCCGCATGAACGACGTCATCGCCTGGCTCACCGACGGGCAGAACTGGCAGGGCGGCGACGGCATCTGGCTGCGCACGTGGGAGCACGTCTACTACAGCGGCATCGCGCTCGTGCTGGCCTCCCTCGTCGCCGTGCCCGTCGGGCTGTGGGTCGGCCACACGGGCCGGGGCAGGTTCCTGGCGGTCAACATCACCGGCGCGCTCCGGGCGATCCCGAGCCTGGGACTCCTGTTCGTCTCGATCATGCTCATCGGCCCGAGGCTGCACGGCGAGTGGGGGGTGCTCGTCGCCACCGAGATCGTCCTCGTCGTGCTCGCGATCCCGCCGATCCTCGCCGGCGCCTACGCCGGGGTCGAGCAGGTCGAGGGCGCCGCGCGGGACGCGGCCCGCGGGATGGGGATGCGCGGCCCGGAGGTGCTCTGGCAGGTGGAGCTGCCGTGCGCGCTCCCGCTCATCGCCTCCGGGCTCCGGTCGGCGGCCCTCCAGGTTGTCGCGACCGCTACGCTGGCCGCTACCGTGGGGCTCGGCGGGTTGGGGCGCTACTTGATCGACGGGCTGGCGGTCCGTGACTACGCGCAGATGGCAGGGGGCGCGGTCCTGGTCGCCGCTCTGGCCCTGCTGGTGGATTTCCTCGCCTCGGCGCTGCAGCGTGTCGTGGTATCCCCTGGACTGACCGGCAAGACTGGGCGCCAGTGGTTCCTCCGTCGGCCGGGCGGGGAGCCGGTGCAGGTCCCGGCCTCCGAATGAAAGGCACAGCATGAAGCGCAACTCCTTCCTCGCGTCCGTCGCGGCCGTGGCCGTCCTGGGCCTCGCCGGTTGCGGCGGGGACTCGGACCCGCTGGTGGCCGACACCGACGCCGGCGCGGACTCCGGCTCGGACGACGCCCTGGTCGTGGGCTCCGCCAACTTCCCCGAGAGCGCGCTGCTGGCCGAGATCTACGCCGGCGCCCTCAACGGTGCCGGGGTCGAGGCGACCACCCGGCCGAACATCGGCAGCCGGGAGACCTACCTCCCCGGCCTCCTCGACGGCTCCATCGACGTGTTCCCGGAGTACACCGGCGTCCTGCGCGACTACTTCGCGGTCGACAGCGACACCGAGGTGTCCGGGACCGAGCCCGAGGAGGTCTTCGAGGAGCTCAAGAGCGTCCTGCCGGAGGAGCTCACCGTCCTGCAGTACTCCGAGGCGCAGGACAAGGATGCGGTCGTCGTGACGCGGGAGACCGCTGACGAGTTCTCGTTGTCCAGCATCGGCGACCTCGCCCCGGTCGCGGGCGACATGACGCTCGGCGGCCCGCCCGAGTGGAAGACCCGCTCGACCGGGGTGCCGGGGCTCGAGAAGGTCTACGGCGTCACGTTCGGGGACTTCATCGAGCTCGACGCGGGTGGCCCGCTCACCCTCAAGGCGCTCCTCAACGGCCGGGTCGACGCGGGCAACCTGTTCACGACCGACCCGAACATCGCGGCTGAGGACCTCGTCGTCCTCGAGGACCCCGAGTCGCTCTTCGCCGCGCAGAACGTCGTCCCGCTGCTGCGTACCGACGCGGTGACCGACGAGGCGACCACGGCGCTGGAGGACGTCTCGGCGGCGCTCGACACCGAGACGCTGGGCGAGCTGGTGACCAGGGTCGTGATCGACAAGGAGGACCCGGAGGAGGTCGCCGCCGACTTCCTCTCCGAGGAAGGGCTCTCCTGAGCTGCCTGGTTCGCGGAGCGGCTGCCGTTGAGCCGCCCTTGATGCTGTGCCGAGCCGCCCTTGACGCTGGGTCGAACCGCCCTTCGTGCTGGAGGGTGTCGAGCTCTCCGACGAGAAGCTCCGCGAATGCGCCGCGAACCGCGCTTTCCGTCTGACAGCTCGGACGTGGGACGGTGGGTCACATGAGCACGTTCGTGGTTCCGCGCCGGTTCAACGGTCCGCCCTCGTCGGGCAACGGGGGGTACGTCGCCGGCTCGCTCGCCGAGCTCTCCGGGCTCGGGGACGACGTGACCGTGCAGCTGCGCAAGCCCCCGCCGCTGGAGAAGGCGCTCGACGTGACGCCCGTCGAGGGTCGGGTCGAGCTGCGGGACGGCGACGACGTGGTTGCGGTGGCGATCCCCGACGCGCCGGAGAGCTGGACCGACACACTTCCGGTCACCGTCGCCCAGGCCCGCTCCGTCGAGGAGTCGTACGTCGGTCACCGGCACCATCCCTTCCCGACCTGTTTCTCCTGCGGTCCGCAGCGTGACGACGGGCTCCGGATCTTCCCGGGCCGGGTGGACGACCGGCGGGTCGCCGCCTCGTGGACCCCGGCACCCGACCTGCCGGAGCACGACGGCCGGATCGGGGTGCCGGTGACCTGGGCGGCTCTCGACTGTGTCGGCGGCTGGTCGTCGGACCTCGAGCACCGGCCGATGGTGCTCGCCTCGATGGCCGCTCGGGTCGGGTCGCCGCCGCAGGCGGGCGCGTCGTACGTCGTGGTCGGCACGCAGGTCCGGAGCGAGGGGCGGAAGACCTGGACGGCCAGCGCCATGTTCGACACCGACGGTCACGTCATCGCGCAGGCGGAGCAGCTGTGGATCGTCGTCGACTGGGCCGTCGTCCAGCACCTCCAAGGCGGTTGAGCCGCCCCTGCCGCTGCGTTGAACCGCCCTCCATGCTGGTCTCAACACCGCACGAGGGGCGGTTCAACACAGCACGAGGGGCGGTTCAACACCGCACGAGGGGTCAGGCGGGGTCGCGGGCGATCGGGCAGGACATGCACCGAGGCCCACCCCGCCCCGACCCGAGCTCGGACCCGGCGATCGCGATGACCTCGATCCCCGAATCCTCCAGCCGTTCGTTGGTCTCGGTGTTCCGTTCGTAGGCGACCGCCACCCGCGGGGCGATCGCGAGCGTGTTGTTGCCGTCGTCCCACTGCTCCCGCTCGGCGGTGACCGGGTCGAGCCCGGTGTCGATCTGGTGCAGCGTGTCGATCCGCATCGCCTTGGCGGCGGCCACGAGGAACGGCTCCGCCTCGGCGATGTCGAGCACCATCTCGTGGTCTTCCGTCCCCGAACGCGAGGCGACGGTGACCGCGTAGGCCTGCAGGTGGTGGGCGACATTGGGGTACATCACGATCTTGTCGACGTCGACCATCGTGCAGACGGTGTCGAGGTGCATCGTGGCCCGTTCCTGCGTGATCGGCACCGCGAGCATCGTCTCGGCGAGCCCGGCGGCGAACATCTGCCGGGCGAGCCGCTCGGCCCCCGCCGGCGTCGTGCGCTCCCCGACGCCGACCGCGACGACCCCGGGCGCCAGGAGGAGGATGTCGCCGCCCTCGACGAACTCCTGCCGCCAGCCGTGGATGTCGGGCGTGCCTGCGAACCGGGGGTGGTGGGTGTAGATCAGCTCGGTCAGCTGCGACTCCCGGGTCCGAGCCGGCATCGCGAGTGAGGTGATCGCGACGTGGTCACGGATCCAGACGCTGGAGTCGCGAGTGAACAGCAGGTTGGGCAGCGGCGGGACGACGAAGTCGTCATGGGCGAGCAGGCTCGTGACGAGCCCGAAGCCGCCGCGCACCTCGTCGTTGCGGACCCCCTCGCAGACCACCGAGGTCAGCTCCGACGGCGACAGGTCGCCGAACGCCGAGACCAGGTACGTCCGCAGGGTGTCGCCGAGGTGGAGCCCCTCCATCACCCCCTCGATCGCCGCCGCGCGGGCCGTCGGGGAGTCGAGCGTCTCGCGCAGCAGGTCGACGAGGTACAGCACCTCGACGTCCCGGTCGCGCAGCGCCTGCGCGAAGCCGTCGTGCTCGTCCTGGGCCCGGCTCACCCAGGGGATCCCGTCGAAGAGCAGCCGGTCGTTGTTGCGGGGGGTCAACCGCTTCAGCTCGGGGCCGGGACGGTGCAGCATCACGGTGCGGAGCCGGCCGACCTCGGTGTCGACGCCGTGTGGGTTCATCGGTCCACCCTAGTCTCGAGTTGCGAGGTCGAGCCCGCGCGCCGCGGCGGCCGCCTCGGCGAGGACGTCCTTCACCGGCCGTCCGGTCGCGTCGGCGACGGCGACCACGTCGTCGTACTCGGGCTGCACGTTCATCACCTCACCGTCGAGCCGTGCCACCTTGACCGCCACCGGGTGCCCGCCGATCGAGACCGAACGCATCTCGCGGTCGAGCGCGGTCTTGGCGTAGGCGGTCTCGCGGACCCCGATCGTCGAGGTCTGCGCAAAGAGCTCCCTGCGTACGACGGGCCGCAGCTCGTCGCGGACCAGGACCGAGAGCGTGTGCGCGGGCCGACCCTTCTTCATGAGGATCGGGGTGAGCCAGGCGTCGGCGGCGCCCGCCCGGAGCAGGGCCGCGAGGACGTTCGGCCACAGCCGCGGGTCGAGGTCGTCGACGTTGGTCTCGAGCACCCAGGCACCGGCAGCAGCCGACGACGGGAGACCGACGAGCAGACGGACGACGTTGGCGTGGGTGGACGGGTCCCGCCCGCCGGCGCCGGCCCCGACTGCGGCGACGGCCATCGGGGGCTGCGGGCCGTACGACGACGCGAGCCCCGTCAGCAGGGCCGCGCCGGTCGGCGTGCAGGACTCGTGCGCGCCGGGCCCGGCGAGGGACGGTACGCCGCGCAGCAGCTCGACCACCGCCGGGACCGGGACCGGGAGGCTGCCGTGGGCGCCCTGGACCCGGCCCGAGCCGACGGCGACCGGCGAGACGACGAGCGAGGAGAGCCCGAGGTGGTCGAAGCCGGCGCAGACCCCGACCACGTCGGCGATCGCGTCGAGCGCCCCGACCTCGTGGAACTGCACGTCGTCGACGGGCATCCCGTGCACAGCCGCCTCCGCCGAGGCGAGCCGCGAGAAGACCTCGACCGCCATGGTCCTGACGGAGGAGGAGAGGACGGCGCCCGAGAGAACCTCGCGGACGTCGGACCAGCTCCGGTGGGTGGTCGAGTCGGCCACCTCGACCTGGCACCGGGTGGCCGCGAGCCCGGCTCGGGACTCCGCTGCCACCGAAAGCCGGACCGGCTCGGGGCTCGCCGCGGAGACCGCGTCCGAAAGGACGGACAGCGGCACCCCGGCGCCGAGGAGCGCGCCGAGGAGCATGTCCCCCGACGCCCCGGCGGAGGCGTCCACCCAGCCGATCACGAGCGGGCGGCCCGGCGCGCGACCCGCGCCGCGAAGACGCCGGCGCCGTACCCGTTGTCGATGTTCACCACGCTGATCCCCGGAGCGCAGGAGTTGAGCATCGCCAGCAGCGCGGCCAGCCCGCCGAACGAGGCGCCGTAGCCGACCGAGGTCGGCACCGCGACGAGGGGCACCCCGACGAGCCCGCCGACGACGCTGGGCAGCGCCCCCTCCATCCCGGCGACCACGACGAGGCAGTCGGCGTCCTCGAGCTGGTCCCGGACGGCGAGCAGCCGGTGCAGCCCGGCGACGCCGACGTCCTGGACGACGTGGACGCCGGCCCCGTGCACCGCGGCGGTGAGCGCCGCCTCCGCGGCCACCGGGGCGTCGCTGGTGCCGGCCGACACCACGACGACCCGGCCGGAGGGCGCGGGGAGCGGCCCGAGGGTGGCGCACCTCGCCACGTCGTCGACCGTCGCGGACGGCAGCGCCGAGCGCACCTCGGCCAGCGCCTCGGGGGCCAGCCGGGTGGCGAGCACCGCCCGCTCCGGGTGCGCCTCGTGGAGGGTGTCCAGCAGGCCGACCACCTGGGCCGGCGTCTTCCCGGCGCCGTACACGACCTCCGGGTCGCCGGTCCGTGCCGCGCGGTCGAGGTCGACGCGGGCGAAGCCGAGATCGGCGACGGGCGGCTGCTCCTCTGAGGTCATCGGAGGAACGACCCGCCGACGGGGAGGACGAGGAGCAGGGGCCCGAGTGAGCGCATGACGCGGATCGTAGCCTCGGCGACGACTCCGCGTGGCTACGTGGCGGTCCGCGACGCCGCCGGAGGGTTGAGGCTGCGCAGGGGAGCGGAGTCGGCCGGCCGCTGGACGTGAGCCCCCGACTTGCCCAGCGAGACTCCCCGCTGGGCGAGCCGTCCCACGATCGTGTCGTAGTCCTTCTCCGGGAGCCCGATCACCGGCTCCACGCACCCGGTGAAGTCGTCGGTCTCGTGGGCCATCGCCGCGAGGTTGCGGGGCCGGTAGTCCTCCCCCGCGCGGTAGTGGTCGGCGGTCGACTCCGCCACCCGGACCGACACGCAGTCGGGCCGGTGCAGCCGCCGGTCCCGCCTGTCGAACGCGCGGCCGTCGGCGAGGCCGAGCCGGATCTTCGTGCGGATGACGAGGTCGAGCACCTTGAAGAGCGGCTTGGAGGAGTCGTGCCGCACCGCCTCCTTGCCGCACGCGACGTACATCCCGAGGAGCTCCTCGTCGAACGCGAGCCCCTGCTCGTTCGCCTCGGAGACCATCCAGAGCAGCGCGCTGTCGGAGAGGCCGCACTCCGGGTAGCCACCCCCGACGTCGGAGTGCGCGCCCTCGAACCAGACCTGCTTGACCCGCGGGTCCTCGCAGCAGCTCTCGTCGACCGCGTCCCAGAGGCAGGGCTCGAACTTCATCCGCCTCTCGTCGGCGGCGAGGGCCTGGCGTGCCGATCTCACCGCGTCGCTCAGCTTGACGTCGTGGAACTGGTGGCGGCGGCGCAGGGCACCCGGCACCCCCAGGGCGCCGACGGTGTCGAAGACGCCGATGAAGTGGATCGGGGTGTCGGGGTGGCAGAAGTCGCGCTTGAACTCCGCGGTGCTCGACCCCTTCTCGCCGGCCTCGGAGGCGGTGCCCTGGTAGCGCTCGACCGCCTCGGGCAGCTTCTCCTCGACCAGCGCCCGCCTGGTGAGCAGCCCGACCTTGCCGATCATCCCGCCGAGCGAGCGGGCGGTGTAGGCGCCGCGGCTGAAGCCGAACACGTAGATCTCGTCCCCCGGCTCGTAGTGCAGCGCGAGGAACCGGTACCCCGCCAGGACGTTGTGGAACAGGCCGAGCCCGAACGCGCCGCCGAGCAACCGGTCGGTGTGGTAGCCGGCCCCACCCACCCCGCTGAGGTAGAGCACGAGCTGCTGGACCCCGCCGGTCCTGGCGAGGTCGGTCTCCACCGTCCGGGCGATCTTCTCGATGTTCGTCACGTTCTTGGCATCGGGGCGGTTCCAGGTGCCGTCGCAGCAGACCACGAGTCGCTTCATGTCCCGATGCTCGCGCAGCGTGTGGTTGCTGGGAAGGGTCATCCGAGCTGAGTACGACGGCTCATGTGCGGCTCCCTGCCTCCCTGCGACGCTTGCCCCATGAGGAACACAGCTGAACGCGTCGTCACCGACCTGGTCGCGGCCGGTCTCGTCGAGCGGCACCGGGCGGTCGAGGCGGAGCGGGTCGTCACCCGCTCCCTCGAGCCGGAGGAACCTCTCCCGGCCGGTGAGCCCCCGGCACGCCGGGGCGCGCGGACGATGCTCGTGGAGATCGCCGGCTACGTGGGGAGCGCCCTGGTGCTCGCCTCGGTCGGGCTGCTCCTGGCGCAGCTCTGGGACGGCTTCTCCGAGACCCTGCAGGTGGCGATCCTGGCGATGGTCGCGGTCCTGCTCGCGGGGGCGGGCGTCGCCGTGTCCAAGGTCGGGGGAGGGTACGCCGAGCTGGCCGCCGGCCGTGACGAGATGCGTCGGCGGCTCGCCTCGACGCTGCTCACCGCCGCCGCGCTGGCCGCGGCCGTCGCCGTCGGCCAGCAGGGCTACCTCGTGGTCGACGACTCCTCGTCCCCTGTGCCGGCGGTGCTGGCCGGCCTCACGATGCTGGGGCTGGGGGCCGTCGGCTACCGCTACGCCCACTCCGCGCTCGGCCTCCTCGCGATCGTCGGGGCGGTCGTCCAGGTGGTGGTGGTGACGGCGGCGGAGGACGGCTCCGCGCTGGCCACCGGAATCGTCCTCGTGGTCGTCTCTGCCGCCTGGCTGGCGCTCACCGAGCTCACCACCCTCTTCCGCGAGCGGGTGGTCGCCCGGTCCCTCGGAGTGACTCTCGCGCTGGTCGGCGCCCAGGTCGTGCTGTTCGACGGCGGGCACGACAACGTCGCCTATGCCCTGACGGTCGGGGTGGCGGCGGCGGGCTTCGTCCTCTACCTGCGCACCGCGGCCTGGCCGTACCTGGTCGTCGGCGTCCTCGGCATCACGCTCGTGGTGCCGGAGGCCGTCATGGGCTGGACCGACAACGCGCTCGGACCGGCCGGCGGGGTGCTCGTCGCCGGGCTGACCCTCCTCGGCGCTTCGCTCGCCGGGCTGCGGATGCGCCAGGAGGTCGCCGAGCAGGGCGCCGAGGAGCCGCGCGCCGAGGCGCCCGCCGACCGCTGAGCTCGAGGGGGGCGCACCACCGGCCGGAGGGGGCAGCCGGCCAGTGGCACTCGCGCCACGGTGTGCACTCCCGCGGGCGCTGGAACTACTCTGAGGCACCACACCCCCACCGCGAAAGAGGCAAACGGCGGAATCCCACGGTGGCGTACGAAATTCTCGCGTCAGCGGAGCTCCGGCGCCTCGACGGCGGCGCTCTGCCGGGCCCGCCGGTCGGCGGCGAGGCTGGTCACCGTCGTGACGGCGAGCACGACCACGATCACGCCGAGCGACCACAGGGTCGGGATCTCGGGGACCTGCTCCCACCGCAGGTGCGCCCAGTGCAGGGCGAGCTTCACGCCGATGAACCCCAGGATCGCGGCGAGGCCGTAGCCCAGGTGGACGAGCTTGGAGAGCGCGCCCTCGAGCACGAAGTAGAGCGCCCGCAGGCCGAGCAGCGCGAACGCGTTGGTGGCGAAGACGAGGAACGGGTCGCCGGTGATCCCGTAGACCGCCGGGACCGAGTCGACGGCGAACACGATGTCGGTGGCGAAGACCGCGGTCACGACGAGGGCGAGCGGCGTGAGCGCCCGCCGGCCGTCGACCCTCGAGAAGAGTCGCGGACCGTCGTACGACTCGGTGACGGGGAAGAGGCGACGGACCAGCCGGACGCTCCGCATCCTGTCGACGTCGACCTCGTGGTCGTGGCCGGTGAGGGAGTCGCGCAGGATCTTGGCCGCGGTCGCGACGAGGACGAGGCCGAAGACGAGGAACATCCAGTCGAACGCCGAGAGCGCTGCGGCGCCGAGCGCGATGAAGATCCCTCGCAGGACGAGCGCCCCGACGATGCCGTAGAGGAGGACCCGCTGCTGCAGCTCCCGCGGCACGGCGAAGGCCGCCAGCAGGAGCATGAACACGAAGAGGTTGTCGACGCTGAGCGACTTCTCGACGAGGTAGCCGGTGAGGTACTCCACACCGCGCTCGGAGCCGAACGCCGCGAAGACGTACCCCCCGAAGGCGAGCGGCAGGGCGACGTAGAACGCCGACCAGCCGAGGGCCTCCTTCATCGAGACCTCGTGCGGCCGGCGGGTGAGCAGGAAGTCGACCGCGACCAGGACGACGACCGCGCCGATGACAGCGGCCCAGAGGGTGGGGGTGCCGATGGAGTCGATCGACGGCGTGCCGGTCGCGAGGCGTGGTGACATGGTGCTCCTCAGGTCGTGGTGGTGGCCTGAGGTCTCCTTCACCCGCTGGGCGGGCAACCCCCCGAGGTGCTGGACGGCACCGGACTGACCGGGTGGGTTCGTGGGAAGTACTCCCCTCGACCACCAGGGTACCGGACGGCCCCCATCTGCTACGAAAGGTCCATGACCGCGCTGACGCTCGGCGGCCTGACCGCCGTACCCGCCCTGAGCCGCCCGGAGCTGCTCGCCGCCCCCGTCGCCGAGGCGTTGGCGGCGTGGCCGCGGGCCGACGAGGTGGGAGTCGTGGAGATCGACCCAGGGCTGGCGGACACCGCCGCGCTGACGTCGGCGTACGACCTCCCGCTCGAGGCGAGCGGCAACTGCGTGGTCGTCGGCGGCCGGCGCGGTGGCGAGCCGCGGGTCGCGGCGTGCGTCGTCCGGGCGGACACCCGCGCGGACGTCAACAACCTGGTGAAGCGGGCGCTCGACGTCCGCAAGGCCTCGTTCCTGCCGATGGACCAGGTGGTTGCCGAGACCGGCATGGAGTACGGCGGGATCACGCCGGTCGGCCTGCCCGCCGGGTGGCGGCTGCTGGTCGACGCGTCGCTCACGACCGCGCCGGTCGTCATCGTCGGCAGCGGGGTGCGCCGCTCCAAGCTGTTGTTGCCCGGTGAGGTGCTCGCCGCGCTGCCCGGCGCCGAGGTGGTCGAGCAGCTCGGGATCTGAGGCCGGGTGGGACCGCCGAAAGTCGTCCGTACGGACGACCTTCGTGGCGGATCCCGCGGTTCAGGCCAGAAGCGCGTCCGTACGGACGGAATTCCGCGGTCCGGCGCCCGCGTCAGCCAGGCCGGCTCGTCTGACGGAGCGCGATGACCCCGGAGACGACCGCCGAACCGGCGCTCATGGCGATCAGCGCCACGGGCAGGGGGCGGAGCGCGCCGGCCCGCAGGGCGAGCACCGCTGAGACGGCGTCCGAACCGTCGACGGCGACCCCGACCTTGAGCAGCGCCGGCCTGCTCTCCGGTCCCACCAGGAGCGTCACGACCCCGAGCGCGACGTCGCGCGCGCCGAACAGGCGGACGAGGAACGGCGCCTGGGGAGCGGTCGTGTCGAGCAGCATCCCCTTGAGCGTGAGCCCAGGGGCGACCCAGGCAGCGCCGCCGAGCGCGATCCGGGTGAGAGCGAGGGCGGTCGCGGTGTCCATGGCGCCGACCCTAGACCGGTCAGCCCTCCAGAGCCTCGCGGGCCGCGGCGTCGGCGAGCGCCCGGTCCGTCGCGACCAGCCCGACCCGCGTCCGCCGGTCGAGGAGGTCCTCGACGTCGAGCGCGCCCTCGTGGGTGACGCCCCAGAGCAGCTCCGCCCGGGCCACCGGTACTCCGGGGGCCACCGGGGCGAGGAGCTCCTCGTCCGAACGGCCGGTCTGCCGGGCGGCGTCGAGGACGAGGGGCGCCTCGGCGCCGTACCTCCGGACCAGGCGGGCGGGCGCGTCGACCGCGGCCAGCGAACCCCGAGGGGTGGCGCCGACGAGGGGGAGGTTGCGGGTCCGACATGGTCCGGCCCGGAGCCCGCGGCGCCGGACCGCTGCGTCGACGGCGTCCTCGGCCATCCGCCGGTAGGTGGTCAGCTTGCCGCCGACGACCGTGACGACGCCGGTGTCGGAGGCGAGGACCGCGTGCCGGCGGGACAGGTCGGCGCTCGCACCTTCCGCGCCGTCCGGCGGCGCGAGCAACGGGCGCAGGCCGGAGTAGGTGCCCACGACGTCGTCGCGGGTCAAGGGCGTCCGGAAGGCGCTGTTGACGGTGGCGAGCAGGAAGTCGACCTCGGACTCCTCGGCGCTCGGCACGTCGGGGATGTCGCCCTCGACCGGTTCGTCGGTCAGCCCCAGGAAGACGAGCCCGTCGGGCTGGGGGAGCGTGAGGACGAACCGGTTGCTCGACCCCGGCACCGGGGCGGAGACCGCGACGTCGGTGCCGGGGAGCGAGGCGCCGCGGAGGACGAGGTGCGTGCCGCGGCTCGGGCGCAGGGTGAGCCCGGGGACGACCTGGCCGGCCCAGACGCCGGCGGCGTTGACGACCGCGCGCGCCCGGACGGCGGTGGTCGAGCCGGTGAGCTCGTCCCGGAGCGTCGCCCCGTCGCCGGTCACGTCGAGTGCGCGAGTGCGGATGAGCACCCGGGCGCCGTACGACGCCGCCGTGCGCGCGAGCGCGACCACGAGGCGGGCGTCGTCCTCGAGCTGGCCGTCGGAGGAGAGCAGCCCGCCGCGGAGCCCCTCCCGGCTGACGGTCGGCACCAGCCCGATGGTCTCCTCGGGGCTCAGCCGGCGGGGGCGGGGGAGCAGCGACCGCGGTGTCCGGGCGGCCGCGCGGAGGGCGTCGCCGGCGCGGAGCCCCTGCATCACGAGGACGCCCTGAGGTCTCGACACGGCCGGGGTGAGCGGGACGACCATCGGCATCGCGCGGGTCAGGTGGGGCGCGGTGGTCGTCATGAGGATGCCGCGCTCGACGGCGCTCTCGTGGGCGACGCCGAGCTGCCCCTGGGCGAGGTACCGGAGTCCCCCGTGGACCAGCTTCGAGCTCCACCGGGAGGTTCCGAACGCGAGGTCGTGGGCGTCGACCGCGACGACGCTCAGCCCGCGGGAGGCGGCATCGAGCGCCACCCCGGCACCCGTGACCCCGAGACCGACGACGAGCAGGTCGACGGTGGTGTCCCCGACGGTGGCGAGCTCGGTGGTTCGGCGTTCGGCGGTGAGGGCGCTGGACGTCACGGTCGGAGGTACCTCTCGACGAGCTCGGTCATCTCCCGGTCGAGCTTCTCCGCCGGGACGTCGGACATGGTGCGGTGCGAGACGACGAACCCCTGGAGGGCGAGGAGGAGGGTCCGGGCCATGGGCCCCGGGTCGCCGACCCGCACGACGCCCCTCCGCTGCCCCTCGGTCAGCGCGGCGGTGAGCAGCTCGAGCAGCCGGTCCTGGTTCCGGCCGCGCCGCTCGAGCAGGTACGGCAGCAGCAGGTCGGGGTCGACCTCGACGATCCGCCGGAACAGCTCGTCGTCCCGGAGCCGGCGTACGACGGTCGCGGCTCCCTCGGCGACGCCACCGTCGAGGACGTCGTCGAGGTGGGCGCCCCACTCGCGGACCAGCAGGTCGGCGAGGAGCGACTGCATGTCGCGCCACCGGCGGTAAATCGTCATCCGTGAGACCCCGGCCCGCCGCGCGACGTCGGTCAGGGTCGTCCGGCGCCACCCGACGGCGAGGATGCTGTCGCGGGCGGCGTCAAGGTAGTCCGGCGTGCTGTGACGAGTAGACGTCATGTGTAACACTGTATCTCATGACGGAGCACGCCTTCCCGGACTGGATGCACTGGGCCCGGTGGGGCGACCCGGCCATGGCGCACCCCGTCCCCGACTCGGTGCGTCAGCTCGTCGAGGCGTTCCTCGGTCCGCTCGAGGAGCGGCCCGCGGTCGCGCACGAGGACGTGCGGCTCCCGTCGGTCGGGCTGTCCTCGGGCCGGCTCGCTGCCCTGGGTGACCTCGTCGGCGCCGACCAGGTGCACACCGACCGCGCCTGGCGGGTCGCTCGCACCCGGGGCAAGTCCACCCCCGACCTGCTGAGGATCCGGGCCGGGGACGGCAGTGACGCGCCCGACGCCGTCGTATGCCCCGCCTCGCACGCGGAGGTCGCCGCGGTCGTCGCCTGGTGCGCGGAGAACCGGGTCGCGCTCGTCCCGTTCGGCGGCGGCACGTCGGTCGTCGGCGGGCTCGCCGCCCGGCGAGAGGGGTACGACGGCGTGGTCGCCCTCGACCTGCGGCGGATGAACCGGCTGGTCTCGGTCGACGAGGTCTCCGGCACCGCGACCCTGGAGGCGGGGGTGCTCGGCCCCGAGGCCGAGGCGCTGCTCGCCGAGCACGGGCTGACGATCGGCCACTTCCCGCAGTCGTTCCGCTACGCCTCGATCGGCGGCTTCGCCGCGACCCGGTCGAGCGGCCAGTCGTCGGCCGGCTACGGCCGGTTCGACGCCCTCGTCATGGCGCTCAAGGTGGCGACGCCGATCGGCGACCTGGTGCTGGGGAGCTCTCCGGCGAACGCGGCCGGCCCTGACCTCCGTCAGCTCGTGCTCGGCTCGGAGGGTGCGTTCGGCGTCATCACCGAGGTGACCGTGAGGGTGCGCCCGGTCCCGGTGCTCAAGGTCTACGAGGGGTGGCGGTTCGACTCGTTCCCCGCGGGCGCGGACGCGATGCGGCGGCTCGCCCGGTCAGGGGTGCTGCCGACGGTCCTGCGGCTCTCCGACGAGACCGAGACGGCGGTCAACCTCGCGAGCTCGTCGGCGGTCGGCGAGCCCGGTTCGGGGGGCTGCCTGCTGATCACCGGTTACGAGGGCACCGCGGACCAGGTCGACCGGATGCGCGGGCCGGCGTCCGCGCTTCTGTCGTCGTCGGGCGGCTCGGACCTCGGCGAGGGGCCGGGGGAGGCGTGGGCGCGCGGCCGGTACGACGGGCCCTACCTGCGCGACGCACTCCTCGACCACGGGGTGCTCGTGGAGACGTTCGAGACGGCGACGTTCTGGTCGAACCTCGACCACCTCTACTCGTCGGCGAAGGCCGCCATCGAGGCGAACCTCACCTCGCAGGGGACACCGCCGCTCGTCCTCTGCCACATCTCTCACGTCTACGAGACGGGGGCGTCCCTCTACTTCACGGTCGCCGCCAGGGAGCTGTCCGACGGGCTCGCGCAGTGGCTGTCGGCGAAGGCCGCCGCCAGCGACGCGATCGTCGGCGCGGGTGGGTCGATCACCCACCACCATGGGGTGGGCCAGGACCACAAGCCGTGGCTGGCGGCGGAGATCGGCCCGGTCGGGGTGGAGCTGCTCCGGGCGGTCAAGGAGCGGCTCGACCCGCAGGGTGTCCTCAACCCCGGCATCCTCGTCCCGCGTTGAACCGCCCCTCGTCCCGCGTTGAACCGCCCTTCACGCTGCGTTGAGCCGCCCCTCGTGCTGCGTTGAGCCGCCCCTCGTGCTCGGATGGGGCGATGACCGCCGACTGGAACGCAGCCGCCGCGACGTTCGACGACGAGCCGGACCACGGGCTCCGCGACCCAGGGGTACGGGCGGCCTGGGACCGGCTCCTGGCGACCCACCTGCCGCCCCCGCCGAGCGACGTGGTCGACCTCGGCTGCGGCACCGGCTCGCTCGCCGTGCTCCTCGCCGAGAGGGGCCATCGGGTCCGCGGGATCGACCTCGCGCCGGCGATGGTCGAGGCGGCTCGGAGGAAGGCCGAGGCGGCTGGGGTGCAGGTCGAGCTCGATGTGGGCAACGCCGCGGCGCCGCCGTACCCCCGCCCCTCCTGCGACGTCGTGCTGGTCCGCCATGTCCTGTGGGCGCTGCCCGATCCGGCGGGGGCGGTCGCGGGCTGGACTCGGCTGCTGCGGCGGGGCGGGCGGTTGGTCCTCGTCGAAGGGCTCTGGCACACCGGCGGCGGGCTGCGTGCCGAGCAAGCCGAAGAGCTCGTACGGCGCTGCCGCGACTCGGTCGTCGTCCACCGGCTCGACGACCCGGTGCTCTGGGGCGGGCCCGTCGACGACGAGCGGTACCTCCTGGTCAGCACTGCCTGAGCCCGCTCGGACCATGACGTGGGCGGCGCGCCCGCGGGGATCCCCGGGTGGAGGAGCCCGTGCACGTGGAGGTGACAGCGCATGCATGACCCGGCGCCCTCCGGAGCGTCACCTTCCAGGGGACACCGGATCAACAGCGTTCGTTCCACCACCCGCCACCTGGACGGTGCCGGCTGCTCCCCCGGCCAGCTCCGGCGCGCGCCCTCCTGGTCCGGTGTCCTCACGGGTCGTCGCACCCGTCAAGGCCACCCCCCCGGACCAGCGGGAGGGGCGGCTCAACGCTGCGGGAGGGGCGGCTCAACGCCAGCTCAACGGTGGAGGTGCCAGAGGAGGAGCTCGGGGGCGCCGGACACACCGGTGACCCGCCGGCCGCCACCGGCGTGGACGCGGAGGGCGTCACCGTCGGCGAGCGCGCCGACTCCTTCCACCTCGACCGACCCCCCGGCGACGAAGAGGTGGAGCAGCGGGCCCTCCGGGAGCAGCACGACGTCCCCAGCACCCAGCCGCGCGCCGGACAACGCCGCACCCGGGTTGCCGAGGTGCACCGCGCCTTCACCGTGGCCGGTCGCGAGCGGCACCCACGAGGACCCCAGCGACACGGAAGCCTGGTCGTACGACGGCGGCCCGCCCGGCGAAGCAGGTTGCACCCACATCTGCACGAAGCGCAGCGGCGTCGGGTCGTCGTTCACCTCCGAGTGGACGACCCCGCTGCCGGCGCTCAGCCGCTGCACCCTGCCCGGCACGACCACCCCGCCGCGGCCTGTCGAGTCCTCGTGGCGCAGCGCCCCGGACAGCACCCAGGTGACGATCTCGAGGTCGCGGTGCGGGTGGAGGGGGTACCCCGCCCCAGGCGCCAGCAGGTCGTCGTTGCAGGCGAGGAGGAACCCCATCGAGACGTTCGAGGGGTCGTAGTGGCGGTCGAACGAGAACGAGTGCCGCGTCGTCCGCCCCTCGGCCACCGTGGCGAACCGGTCGGCGCCGCGACGTACCTCCACGCCGGGCACCCCGCCACCCGTCATGCTGGAGCCCCGGACCGACCCGAGGAGGACGCATGCGCAAGGCCGTTCCGTGGATCGTCGCGGTGGTCATGGTGGTGGCGGGTGCGGTGTGGACCGTCCAGGGGCTCGGCTACCTCGAGGGCAGCCCGATGACCGGGGTGTCGTTCTGGGCGATCGCCGGTCCGGTGGTCGCCGGTTTCGGGCTCGCGCTGATGCTGGTGCTCCGCGACCGGCGTTGAGGCGCTCACCTCGCCACGCTAGACGACTCCTAGGGTGAGGGTCATGGGGCACGGACACGGCCACGGCCACGCCGCCGGACGCGCGGTCGACCGGTCGCGGCTCCGGCTCGTCCTCGCTGTCACGGTCACCGTTCTCGTCGCCGAGCTCGTCGGCGCGTGGTGGAGCGGGTCGTTGGCCCTCCTCGCCGACGCCGGCCACATGGCGACCGACGCCGGCGCGGTGACGCTCGCCCTGGCCGCGTCGTACGTCGCCTCCCGCCCGGCCTCCGCACGCCGCACCTTCGGGTGGCACCGCGCCGAGATCCTCGCCGCCCTGGTGAACGCGGTGGTGCTGCTGGCGGTCTGCGTGTTCCTCCTCGTCGAAGGGGTACGGCGGCTCGCCGACCCGCCCGAGGTCGAGGCCGGACCGATGCTGGCCTTCGCGGTCGCCGGTCTGGTGGCGAACACGGTCTCGCTCGGGCTGCTGGCCGGGCGGCGGGGAGAGTCGCTGAACATGCGCGGCGCCTTCCTGGAGGTGCTCAGCGACCTGATCGGCTCCTGCGCCGTCGTGGTCGCCGCGCTCGCGGTGCTGCTCGCCGATGTGCTGAGGGCGGACCCGATCGCGACGCTCCTGATCGCGGTGCTGATCCTCCCGCGCGCCTGGTTGTTGGCGCGCGAGGCGGTCGACGTGCTCCTGGAGGCAACGCCGCCCGGACTCGATCCGGGCGAGATCCGGACCCATCTCCTCGACGTGCCCGGTGTCGTCGACGTGCACGACCTCCACGTCTGGACGATCACCAGCGGGATGCCCAGCCTCTCCGTCCACGTGACCGTCACGGACGAGACCCTGGAGTCAGAGGGGGTCGGCGCGCTGCTCGACCGGTTCAGCGCCTGCGTCGCCAGCCACTTCGACGTCGAGCACACGACGTTCCAGCTCGAGCCGCGGTCGCACCGGGACCATGAGCACCTAGGCGAGCTCCACCCCTGACGGGCACAGAGCCGATCGGGGCTGGTTGCGGGCAGCCGTCCGACCGACGCAGGAGATCTGTCGGCAGCATGAGCCGGAAGTACTCCTTTGTCGCCGGACCTCGGTCGGCTCAGCGTGGTTCTGCGGGCGGCGTGGCGTTCCTAGCCGTCGAGGCGCGGACCCGTTGCACAGGTGACCTCCGTCCTTGATCGGGACTGGTTTCGGAACGGCACCCCTCGCGGACACGCGCGGTCACTACGCTGTGCGCCATGCGCCGCTCCCTCGCCCTGCTCGCCGTACCGCTCCTCCTCGCCGCCGTCTCGTGCGCGCCGCAGGAGGACGAGGAACCGGCTGCCCAGGCGCCCGCGGACCAGTGCGCCCCGGAGAACCTCCCGGTGAAGGACCCCGGCACGTTGACGGTCGGCACCGACTCGCCGGCCTTCGAGCCCTGGTTCTCGGACAACGACCCGTCCAACGGCAAGGGGTTCGAGTCCGCGGTCGCCTACGCGGTCGCCGAGGAGCTCGGGTTCACGGCGCAGGACGTCGAGTGGGTCAAGGTCCGGTTCAACAACTCCTACAAGCCCGGGCCGAAGGAGTTCGACTTCGACATCAACCAGATCTCGATCAGCGAGGCGCGGGAGAAGGCGGTCGACTTCTCCGACGGCTACTACGCCGCCGCGCAGGGCGTCATCGCGCTGAAGGAGTCGCCGGCCGCAGAGGCGACGAGCGTCGAGGAGCTCGCGGACTACAAGCTCGGCGCCCAGACCGGCACCACGTCGCTCACCGCGATCCGTGACGTCATCCAGCCCGAGGAGGACCCGCTCGTCTTCACCGACACCAACGCCGCCAAGCAGGCCTTGCAGAACGGGCAGGTCGACGCGATCCTCGCCGACGTGCCGACCGCCTTCTACATCACCGCCGTCGAGATCCCGGACGCGGAGATCATCGGACAGTTCCAGCCCGAGACCGGCGAGCAGGAGGAGTTCGGGATGCTCTTCGAGGAGGGCAGTGACCTCGTCCCGTGCGTCAACGAGGCGCTCGCGACGCTGCGGGAGGACGGCACGCTCGCCGACATCGAGCAGCAGTGGCTGTCCGACGTCGTCGACGTGCCCGTCCTCGAGTGAGCGCTCCGTCCCCGGGACAAGGGACCTGGACGCCGAGCCCGGCTCAACGCGAGCGCGCCGCCGCGGCGCGCCGGATGCGCCGCCGCTCGACGCTGCTCTCCACCGGCTCCGCACTGGTCTTCTTCGGCATCCTCGCCGTCGTGGTCGTCACCTCGCCGGGGTGGCCCACCGTGCGGGCGACCTTCTTCGACTGGTCGGCCGCCGTCGACGCGCTGCCCGACGTCCTGGAGGGGTTCTGGCTCAACGTCCGTCTCTTCCTCATCGCCGAGCCGCTGATCCTCGTGCTCGGCCTCGCGGTCGCCGCAGCCCGGGTCAGCAGCTCGCCGCTGCTGCTGCCGGTCCGGCTCGTCGCGATCGGCTACACCGACCTGTTCCGCGGGCTGCCCACCATCCTCGTCGTCTTCCTGATCTGCTTCGGGATACCGACCCTCCAGCTCCAAGGGGTCACGAACTCGCTCTTCTGGCTGGCGCTCGTCGCGCTGGTCCTCTCCTACGGCGCCTACGTCGCCGAGGTGTTCCGGGCCGGGATCGAGTCGGTCCACCCGTCCCAGGTCGCCAGCGCGACCGCGCTCGGTCTCTCGCACCGGCAGTCGCTGCGCCACGTCGTCGTACCGCAGGCCGTGCGCCGGGTGACCCCTCCGCTGCTCAACGACTTCATCTCGCTGCAGAAGGACACCGCGCTGGTCGCCGCGGTCGGGCTGGCCGATGCCCTCGGCACCGCCTCGGACACCGCGAACTACACCTTCAACTTCACTCCGTACGTCGTGGCCGCTGCGCTCTTCGTCGGGCTCACGGTTCCGCTGGCCCGGTTCACCGACTGGGCTGGACGGCGGGCGATGGCGCGCGAACGGGCCGGCGTCCGGTGACCGGGCCGGTCCTCCGGGTCGAGGGACTTCGCAAGGCGTACGGCGACAAGGTGGTGCTGTCCGGCGTCGACCTGACCGTCGAGCGCCACGACGTGGTGTGCCTCATCGGCTCCTCCGGCAGCGGCAAGTCGACGCTGCTGCGTTGCATCGACCTGCTGGAGACCACCGACGACGGCACCGTCTGGTTCGAGGGCAAGGACGTCTCCGACCCGAGGGTCGACGCCCGCGAGGTCCGCAAGCGGATGGGGATCGTGTTCCAGGCCTACAACCTCTTCCCGCACCTCACCGTGATCGAGAACGTCACGCTGGCCCCTCGGAAGGTGCACGGCGTGCCGGCGGGTGACGCGCGCGACCGGGCGCTGGGGCTGCTCGACCAGTTCGGGCTGGCCGACAAGGCGTCCGTCCACCCCGACCGGCTGTCCGGCGGGCAGCAGCAGCGGGTGGCCGTCGTACGCGCCCTCGCCACGCAGCCGTCGCTCCTCCTGCTCGACGAGGTCACCGCGGCGCTCGACCCGGAGCTCGTCGGGGAGGTGCTCGTGCTGCTACAGCGGCTCGCGGAGGGCGGCACGACGATGGTGCTGGCCACCCACGAGATGTCCTTCGCGCGCGAGATGGCGACGAAGGTCTGCTTCCTCGACGGAGGGAAGGTGCTGGAGGAAGGGCCGCCGGCGGAGATCTTCACCTCGCCGCGCGAGGAACGGACGAGGGCCTTCCTGAGGCGCGTCCTGTCATGATCCGGGGATGAGCTACGCACTCGGCCAGGGGACCGGACCGCTCAGGGGCGTGCGGGTCGTGGAGATCGCCGGGATCGGCCCCGGCCCTCACGCCGCGACGCTCCTGGCCGACCTCGGCGCCGACGTGGTCCGGGTCGAGCGGCCGGGCGGAGCGACGAGCCCCGGACCGAGGGAGGCGGACCTCCTCACCCGAGGTCGCCCCAGCGTGGCGCTGGACCTGAAGGACCCGGCTGCGATCGAGGCGCTGCTCGAGCTGGTCGCCGAGGCGGACGTCCTCATCGAGGGGATGCGGCCGGGCGTGACGGAGCGGCTCGGCATCGGACCCGACGCGTGCCTCTCCCGCAACCCCCGGCTCGTCTACGGCCGGATGACCGGCTGGGGTCAGGACGGCCCGCTGGCGCAGACCGCCGGCCACGACCTGAACTACCTCGCGGTCTCCGGGGTCCTCCACGGTCTCGGCCAGGACCCCGGCCGCCCGCACTTCCCCAGCAACCTCGTCGGCGACTTCGGCGGCGGCTCGACGTACCTCGTCATCGGGATCCTCGCCGCACTGCTCGAGGCGCGGACGAGCGGGCAGGGCCAGGTGGTCGACGCGGCCATCGTCGACGGCGCCGCCCACCTCAACCTGATGTACGCCGCCATGCTCGCCGGGGGGACCGCCCGGGAGGAGCGGGCCGTGAACCTGCTCGACGGCGGCGTCCCCTTCTACGACCTCTACGAGACCGCCGACGGCAGGCACATGAGCGTCGGGGCGCTCGAGCCACAGTTCTACGACGAGCTCGTGCAGCGGCTGGGGATCGCGGCCACCGCACCCGACCGGAACGACGGCTCGAAGCTGGGCGAGCTCCGGTCGCTCCTCGAGAAGACGTTCCGGTCGAGGACCCAGGCAGAGTGGACGGAGCTGTTCGCGGAGAGCGACGCCTGCTGCGCGCCGGTGCTGCCGACCACGGAGGCCGCCGAGCACCCGCACCTGAAGGCCCGCGCCGTGTACGTCGAGCACGAGGGGGTCCTCCAGCCGGCGCCGGCGCCTCGCTTCTCCCGGACCGGGGCGACGTTGGGCAGCGGCCCGTCCCGGCCGGGAGGCGACACCCGGGCGGTGCTCGAGACGTGGGGCGTGGGTGAGGTCGACGCGCTCCTCGAGTCCGGGGCCGCGGTCCAGACGTGAGGCTGGACTTCAAGTTACCGGCTGGTAAGATTTGAGGGTCCGTTGACCTCCGCGCCGTACCGGCCGCGGTAACGCACCCGAAAGTTGGGACCATGGCAGACGCGCCACAGGCATTCGTGTACGACGCGATCCGAACCCCCCGGGGCAAGGGCAAGAAGGACGGCTCCCTCCACGAGGTGAAGCCGGTCGACCTCGTCGTGACCCTCCTCGACGAGCTCCGCAAGCGCAACGACGGGTTCGACCCCGAGCGGGTCGACGACGTCGTGCTCGGGGTGGTCTCGCCGGTCGGCGACCAGGGCGGCGACATCGCCAAGACGGCGGTGCTCGCGGCCGGCTACCCCGAGACCACCGCCGGCGTGCAGCTCAACCGGTTCTGCGCCTCCGGGCTGGAGGCGGTCAACCAGGCCGCCGCGCGGATCCGCTCCGGCTGGGAGGAGCTGGTCCTCGCCGGTGGTGTCGAGTCGATGAGCCGCGTCCCGATGGGGTCGGACGGCGGGCCGTGGGCGGGCGACCCGGCGATCGCCTTCGAGACCTCCTTCGTCCCCCAGGGGATCGGGGCCGACCTCATCGCCACGCTCGAGGGGTGGTCGCGCCGCGACGTCGACGCCTACGCCGCCGAGTCGCAGGCCCGGGCTGCCAAGGCGCAGGCCAACGGCTACTTCGACCACAGCCTGGTGCCGGTCAAGGACCTCAACGGGCTGACCGTCCTCGACAAGGACGAGTTCATCCGACCCGGCACCACGGTCGAGAGCCTCGCCGGCCTCAAGCCGTCGTTCGCCTTCCACGGCGACCTCGGCTTCGACTCCGTGGCGCTCGAGAAGTACCACTGGGTCGAGAAGGTCGACCACGTCCACCACGCCGGCAACTCCTCGGGCATCGTCGACGGCGCCGCCCTGATGGCGATCGGCAGCGAGCAGGTCGGCACCGACCTCGGGCTGCGCCCGCGCGCCCGCATCGTCTCGGCGGCCGTCTCCGGCGCCGACCCGACGATCATGCTGACCGGACCGGCGCCCGCTGCCCGGAAGGCGCTCGCCAAGGCCGGCCTCACCGCCGACGACATCGACCTGTGGGAGATGAACGAGGCGTTCGCCGCCGTCGCGCTCCGCTTCATGCGCGACATGGGGCTCAGCCACGACGTCGTGAACGTCAACGGCGGCGCGATCGCGATGGGCCACCCGCTGGGCGCGACCGGCGCGATGATCCTCGGCACGCTGATCGACGAGCTCGAGCGGCGCGACCTGCGCCGCGGCCTCGCCACGCTCTGCGTCGGCGGCGGCATGGGCATCGCCACCATCGTCGAGCGCGTCTGACCTTCCCCGACCCCATCGAGCTTAGGACTTCCGAAGACCATGACCTCTGACACGAGCGCGGTGCGCTACCAGCGCGACTCCGACGGCATCGTCACGCTGACGATGGACGACCCGTCCGCGAGCGCCAACACGATGAATGAGGCCTACCAGGAGGCGATGGCCGCGGCCGTCGACCGCCTCGAGGCCGAGAAGGACGACGTCGTCGGCGTCGTGGTGACCTCGGCGAAGAAGACCTTCTTCGCCGGCGGCGACCTCAACATGCTGATCCAGGCGACCCCTGAGGACGCACAGCAGCTCTTCGACGAGAGCATGACGATCAAGAAGGACCTCCGCCGCCTTGAGACCCTCGGCAGGCCCGTGGTCGCGGCGATCAACGGCGCCGCGCTCGGCGGCGGCCTCGAGATCGCACTCGCCTGCCACCGCCGGGTCGCGGCGGAGGGACGCTACGAGATCGGTCTCCCCGAGGTGACGCTCGGCCTGCTGCCCGGCGGCGGTGGCGTCGTACGAACCGTGCGGATGCTCGGCATCCAGACCGCACTCACCGAGGTGCTCCTCCAGGGCCAGCGCTACAAGCCCGAGCAGGCCAAGGCGAAGGGGCTCGTCGACGAGGTCGTCGACCCGGACGACCTGATCGCCAACGCCCGCTCCTGGATCCTCTCGGTCAAGGACGACGAGGAGGCGGCGCAGCAGCCGTGGGACCGCAAGGGGTACAAGATGCCCGGCGGCACGCCCTCCCACCCGAGCCTCGCCCAGCTGCTCCCGGTCTTCCCGGCGACGCTGCGCAAGCAGCTGAAGGGCGCCGACTACCCGGCGCCGCGGGCGATCATGTCAGCCGCCGTCGAGGGCGCCCAGATCGACTTCGAGGGCGCGCAGCGGGTCGAGGCGCGCTACTTCACCTCGCTGGCCACCGGCCAGAACGCCAAGAACATGATCCAGGCGTTCTTCTTCGACCTGCAGGCGATCAGCTCCGGCTCGCTCCGCCCTGCCGGTCACGACACGTTCAAGGCCACCAAGGTCGGAGTCCTCGGCGCCGGCATGATGGGCGCCGGCATCGCCTACGTCTGCGCCCGCGCGGGCATGGAGGTGGTCCTCAAGGACGTCAGCGTCGAGGCGGCCGAGCGCGGCAAGGGGTACTCGGCCAAGCTCAACGAGAAGGGCGTCTCGCGCGGCCGGCTCACGCAGTCGAAGAGTGACGAGATGCTCGCCCGGATCCTCCCGACCGCTTCCGCGGAGGACCTCGCCGGCTGCGACCTCGTGATCGAGGCCGTCTTCGAGGACCCGACGCTGAAGCACAAGGTGTTCGCCGAGGTCCTGCCGTTCGTCGACCCGAACGCGCTGCTCTGCTCCAACACCTCGACGCTGCCGATCACCGAGCTGTCCTCGGCGGTCGACCGGCCGGAGGACTTCGTCGGGCTCCACTTCTTCTCGCCGGTGGACAAGATGCCGCTGGTCGAGATCATCCGGGGCGGCAAGACGTCCGAGGCCACGGTCGCCCGGGCGATCGACGTGGTCCAGCAGATCAGGAAGACCCCGATCGTCGTCAACGACAGCCGCGGCTTCTACACCTCCCGGGTGATCGGCACCCAGATCAACGAGGGGCTCGCGATGCTCGGCGAGGGCGTCGCCCCGATGAGCATCGAGCGCGCGGCCCTGCAGGCCGGCTACCCGGTCGGACCGCTGCAGATCAGCGACGAGCTCAACCTGGAGCTGATGGTCAAGATCCGCAACGCCACCAAGGCCGGCGTCGAGCGGGACGGCGGCACTTACACCCCGCACCCTGCCGAGCAGGTCATCGACCGGATGATCGAGCTCGGCCGGCCGAGCAAGCTCGAGGGCGCCGGGTTCTACGAGTACGACTCCGGGAAGCGGCTGGGGCTGTGGCCGGGGCTCGCCGACGAGTTCCCGGTCGCCGCCTCCCAGCCGGAGCTCCAGGAGCTGAAGGACCGGATGCTCTTCATCGAGGCCGTGGAGACCGTCCGCTGCTTCGACGAGGGGGTCATCAGCTCCACCGCCGAGGCGAACATCGGGTCGATCTTCGGGATCGGCTTCCCGGCGAGCACCGGTGGTGCCGCGCAGCTCGTCAACGGCTACGAAGGCCCGCACGGGACCGGGATCAAGGCGTTCGTCGCCCGCGCCCAGGAGCTCGCCGCCAAGTACGGCGACCGGTTCCAGCCGCCGGCCGGCCTGGTGGCGAAGGCCGAGCGCGGCGAGCGGTTCTGACGGTTTCCCACGGGATGCAGGAGTTCTGGTGCTTCCCATGGGCTACAACCCATGGGAAGCGCCAGTTCTCCGTGGGGAGTGAGTGCGCTGGGACGTGAGGGACGGCCCCGTCGGCTGACGTCCTGACAGCAACCCGCAGGCCGGGCCGCTCGACCCGTCGTACGACGGTCTGGGCCGCTGACGTGGAGGGGTGACCCCGAGGGTGACCCCAGCGGGCCGCCCCGCCCGACACTTCCCATGGAAAACGTGTGCTTCCCATGGGCTACAACCCATGGGAAGCACCAATTCTCCGGCATCCCATGGGAAACCGTCATCCCCAGAACCCAGGACGGGGGCGCGGGTCGGTTGAGACACTGGTGCGCATGTGTGCCTCGGTCGCTCTCCCTCCCGTCGTCGACGTCCGGTCGCTCTTCGTGCGGTTCGGTCAGGTCGACGCGGTCCGGGGGATCGACCTCTCCGTGGCCGCTGGTGCCTCGACCGCCCTGCTCGGGCGGAACGGAGCCGGCAAGTCGACCACCATGCGGGTCCTGGCCGGGGTGATCCCGCCCACCGGAGGACAGGTGCTGGTCGCCGGCCACGACGTCCGCACCGAGACCGTCACCGTGAAGCGGCTGACCGGCTACTGCCCCGACGTCGGCGGGCTCGTCCCGAGGGCGACGCCGTGGGAGCACCTCCAGCTCGCCGCCCGGCTCCGCCGGCTGGAGGGGTGGGAGGAGCGGGCCCGGGAGCTGCTCGAGCGGTTCGACCTCGGCGCGGCCGCGCACCGGGTGACGGCCGGGTTCAGCCACGGGATGGGCCGGCGGATGTCGGTGATCCTCGCGGCGTTCCACGAGCCGGAGGTCCTCCTCCTCGACGAGCCGTTCGACGGCGTCGACCCGCTCGGTGTCGAGGCGACGATGCACGTCATCGCCGACGCGCGGGCCCGCGGCGCCGCCGTCCTCGTCTCCACGCACCTCCGTGAGCTCGCCGTCGAGGCGTGCCACGACACGATCGTGCTGCGCGGTGGCTCCGCCGTGGCTGCGCTGCCCGCCACCGAGATGACCGGGGAGGCGGGGGCAGGTGTCTATCGCGCGCTCCTGGACTGAGCTCCGGCCCGACACGGGGCTGGAGGCGCGGCTCGCCGAAGCACGTCGCGCGGTGGCGGACGTCCGGCCGCTGCTGGCGTTCCGCACCGCGGGGCTCCGAGGGCGGGCCCGGAGCGTCGCCGCCGGCGGTCTCGTGGTCATCGGGGTCCTGACACTGCTGGCGGCCTGGCTGCCGGCGTACCTCCCGGAGGGTGACTCCCGCCGCACCGACGTGCTGTCGCTGCTGCCGAGCGCGATGGTCGGGGTGCTGCTCATCTCGGCCATCTCGGCCGCTGCCTCCGGCGGCGGGCGCGAGCTGCTGTCCCGCGAGCAAGGGGTGGCCTTCCCGGTCAGCCCGACGACCGACCACCTCGGCGCGCTCCTCATGGCTCCGCTCAACATCGCGTGGCTGCTCCAGTCGTGGGCGCTGCTCGGCGCCACCGCCTACGTCGCCGGACCGGGCCCTGGTCTGGTGCTCACCCAGCTCATGGTCGCGGCCTGGCTCGCCACCGCGACGTCTCTCGCCCAGGTGGTCGCCTGGGGGGTCGAGTGGCTGCGGCGCAGCTCTCGGGGCCTGTGGCTCACCCGGGCGGTCACCCTGGTCGCGCTGGTGGGAGCCGGGTACGCCGTCGCCGGCGACCGGCTGGTCCCCCTGCTCGAGGAGAGCCCGACGCTGAAGGTGGCGATCGCGGCGCTCGGGGCCCGGCTCGGACCGAACATCGTCTACGTCCAGGTGCTCGCCGTCCTGCTCCTCACGACGCTCCTGGCGATCATGGTCGGGGCCTGGCTCGCGGGACAGGTCAGTCGGCGGGCCCCGCGCGACGAGCTCCGGCTGGAGAGCTCGGCACACCAGTCGCGGCCGCACCCAGGGTCCGACCTCGTGGCGCTGCTCCGCATCGACCGGGTCGGGATCTGGCGCTCGGTGCCGCTGCGCCGGGGGCTGGCCGTCCTGGCCGTGATGCCCGGGCTCGTCGCGATCGCCGGCGACCTCCAGTGGGACATGCTGACGATCCTGCCCGGGCTCGTCGCCTCCGGCGGTGCACTCCTGTTCGGCGTCAACTCGTGGTGCCTCGACGGCCGCGGCGCCCTGTGGCGCGACAGCCTGCCGGTCGACCCGCGCCTGGCCGTCGTCTCCCGGGTGATCGTGCTCGTCGAGGTGCTCGTGGTCGCCAGCTTCGGCACGGTGCTCATGGCCTCGCTGCGGGCGGGGCTGCCCTCGGCCGCAGAGCTCGCCGCGGTCTCCGCCGGCGCCCTCGTCGTCGTCCTCCAGGTGGTCTCGGCCTCACTGCGCTGGTCGGTCAACCGGCCGTTCGCCGCGGACATGCGGAGCGCCCGAGCCACCCCGGCCCCGCCGCTGGTCATGGTGGGCTACTCGGCCCGCCTCGCGTTGAGCACCACGATGGTCGGGATCTTCTTCTCGTTGCTCGGCCGGCTCTCCTGGGAGTGGCCGGTGCTCGTCGCCGTACCGATGCTCCTGCTCTCGCTCTGGCGGCTCAGCCGGACCGCGCGGGCCTGGTCCACCCCGGAGACCCGGTCCCGCGTCGTCGCGACCGTCGCCAGCTGACGCCGGCGGCTCACTCCTCCTCGGAGGGGAGCTCCATCCCGTCGCCACCGGTCGAGCCGCCCGTCATGCAGGCCATGAGGTCGCTCTGGATCCCGGCGGTCGGGTCGGCCTCCTCGCCCTGGAAGGTGGCAGCCAGCGCGTCCTCGATGACGTCGGCGTCGACGGCGTCGGTGAGGCACTTCTGCTGCTCGTCGGTGAGCTGCTCGGCAGCGGCGCCCGACGTGAACTGCTCCTCGAAGACCTTCTCCATGTCGACGCAGTCGACGAACACCTTCGCGAGAGCCTCGGCGTCGTCCTTCGCCATCTCGACCCCCTCGGCGTCCTTGCGGATCTTCAGGTCGTCGTCGAGCAGCTTGTACTCCTGGAGCTTGTCCACGCCGACCTCGTCGACCATGCCGTCGGAGACGCACCCGGCCTGCTCATCGGTCACCTTGGTGCCGGCCAGGTCGGTGTCCTCCTCGAGGAGGCTCGCCTTGATGTTCTCCTTGGCCTTGTCGTCGTCACCGCCGCCGCACGCGGTCAGGGCGAACATCGCCGCGCAGAGCACGGCCAAGGTCTTCTTCACGGTGGATCTCCTCGTCGAAGGCTGAAGTCGGCGTCGCAGCAGCCTACCCGGCGTCGAGGGCGGCACCGGCGAACAGGGCGAGAGGGAAGGCCCCGGAGGCGACGTCGGAGTCGAGCTGCAACAGGGTCGAGGGCCGCTCACCCCACGAGGGGTTCGGCCACGAGCAGGACCGACCTCGGCCACGCCTGCCGGCCAAGCGCCGTCGTACCTGGAATCGTCGAGCCGAAGGCAGGTGCTCACGGCGCTGGGGTCAGGGGCTGTGCAGCTCCCCGAGCCGGTCCCCACCGAGCGGCGGGTGTGGCCAGACCGCGGCCGCGGTGCGGCCCGCCAAGGACAGCGTGAGGTCGAGCCGGTGCGGTGTCTCCAGGAAGAAGACCGCGGCCCTCAGCGTCTCTCCGTCCAGCCAGCCGCCGGAGGCCGCGACCGGCACGACCCCACCATGGCGGTCCCGCGGCTCCGAGACCGTCCAGCCGTTCGGGCCCACCGCGACCGTCAGCGCGTTGTCCGGCTCGGAGAGCTCGAGCACGAAGCCGCCGTCGTACCGGCTCACCTCGATCGAGGCGAGCGCCGAGTGCGACGACGCGGGCATGCCGTGCGCCACCGGGAACGCGTCACTGAGCCAGGGCCCCCACTCCGGCGGCGCCGCCTTGCCTGGGCACGCGGGCAGCCGCAGTGCCTGCAGCCGCCTTCCCAGCTCCGCCTCGGCCCCGGGGTCCTCGGTGGCCCGGCCGAGCCCGGGCAGCAGCTCGGTCCACAGCGCGTCGAGCACCGCCTGCAGCTGCTCGGTGCGCGCGGTCGTCGCGACGACGGTGTCGTGCTCGGGGAGTACGACGCAGAGCTGGCCGAAGGCGCCGTCCCCCCGGAAACCGTGCCGGGCCATCCAGAACTGGAAGCCGTAGCCCTGACGCCAGTCCGGGTCGTGCTCGCCGGGGTTGTCGACCTGCCTCGACGTGGCCGCGGCGACCCACTCCTCGCTGACCAGCTGCTCGTTGCCCCACCGTCCCCGCTGGAGGTAGAGCTGCCCCAGCTTCGCGACGTCCTCGGTGCGGGCGTGGAGCCCGGTGAACCCCAGCTCACGCCCCGGAGGCCACGCGTGCCAGCCGACGTCCTCGATGCCGAGCGGGTCGAACAGCCGGGGCCGGAGGTACTCGGTCAGCGGCATGCCTGCGTTGCGCTGGACCACGCTCGCCAGCGAGTACGTGCACGGCTGGTTGTAGGCGAACACGCTCCCCGGCTCCCGGTCGGGCGGGGTCAGCAGGAACCCGCGCACCGGCTCCTCGGGGTCGCGGCTGAACGCCTCGTCGACGGTGTCGCGGGTGTGACCGCTCGCCATCGAGGCGACGTGCCGGAGGGTGATGGAGCGGCTCCTGGGGTCGACGACCTCGGTGTCGAGCTCCGGGAAGTGCGCCACCAGCGGGTCGTCGAGCCCCAGCAACCCCTCGGCCTGCGCGAAGGCAGCAGCGGTGGAGGTGAAGCTCTTGCTCAGGGAGTACAGCAGCTGCCGCCGCTCGGGGGTGTACGGCGCCCACCACCCCTCGGCGACCACGTGACCGTGGCACACGACCATGAGGCTGTGCATCTCGATCTCCGGGTTGCCCTCGAGCGCGTCGAGGAGCGCGAGCAGCGCGGCGGGGTCGACCTGCTGAGCCTGCGGGGAGCTCCGCGGGAGTGGCTTGGCCATGGTCCGAGGCTATGCCCGAGCGACGTCGCCCCGGCCGCCGAGTCAGCTGGCTCGTCGGCCGGCTCCGACCGGGATGTCGATGTCCACGACCTCGGACTCGATCGTGAGCGACACCTTGCGGGCCTGGGCCGAGCCGGTCCCCGCGTCGTAGGCGGCGAACACGTAGCGACCGGTCGGGGGCAGCTGGAAGGAGTAGCGGCCGTCCTCGTCGCAGTGCGTGGAGCCGACCTGCTTGCCCAACGCCTCGCTCAGCGCGACCAGGGCTCCGGCCGCGGGACGGCCGTCGCAGGTGACGACGCCGGAGACGGTGAGCTCGTCGGTGAGGGTGAGGTGCTGCTCCACCTCGCCCCCGGCGAAGTCGAACACGGTGGCGGCCGGCGCCCAACCGACGGTGTTCGCGATCACCACGTAGGTGCCCGGGCCGGGAAGCACTACGGAGTAGCGGCCGGCGTTGTCGGCCCGGCTCCAGTCCAGCTGTTCGCCGTGCACGTCGAGCACCGAGACCAGGATCATCCCGCGGGCGCTGTCGTCCTGGCGGGCCAGACGGATCTGGCCCCGGACCACGGCCTCCCGCCTCTCCCGGCCCTGGGCCCGGGCGAGCTCCCGCTCGTGGTGGGTCCGGCGGTCCGTCGGGATCAGCGCGGCCAGCCCGGCACAGGTCGCCGCCGCCACGGCGCCGAGCCCCAGCACCAGCTGGAAGGCCTTCTCCGAGGCGAGGACCATCCCGCCGAAGTCGAACTTGTACGTCGCCATGATCGCCGCGACCAACGTGCTGGCCAACGACGTGCCGATCGAGCGGACCAGGGAGTTCAGGCCGTTGGCCGACGCGGTCTCGGTGATCGGCACCGAGGACATGATCAGGGTCGGCATCGCGGCGAAGGCCAGGGCCGTGCCGATCCCGACCAGGGTCGAGCCGACCACGACCGCGGCGACGGAGTCGGCCCAGAAGATGCGGCCGAGATAGGTCAGTGCCATCAGCGCGGCGCCGACGAGCAGGACGACGCGGCCGCCCCACCGGGCCAACGACCATCCGGAGATCGGTGACATCGCCACCATGGCGAGTCCGGACGGCACCATGGCCAGGCCGGCGGCCGTCACGCCGAGGCCGAACCCGGTCCCGCTCGCGACCGGCTGCTGGAGCACCTGGACGGTCACCAGCATGTTCACGAACATCGCCACCCCGGCGAAGATCGAGGCGAGGTTGGTCATCAGCACCGGGCGCCGGGCGCTCGTGCGGAGGTCGACCATGGGCTGGTTGATGCGCAGCTCCAGCGGCACCCAGACCGCGACCAGCACGACGGAGAGCGCGAGCAGCCCGACGACCAACGGCTCACCCCACCCCCAGGCAGTGCCCTTGGAGATCGGGAGCAGCAGGCACACCAGTGCCCCGGAGAGCACCAGGGCGCCGGTGACGTCGAACCGGCCCGGCGTGCGCACCGGTGACTCCTCGACCACCGCGAGCAGCGCCACCACCAGCACCGCGCCGGTGACGGCGCCGAACCAGAAGATCGAGTGCCATCCCAGCCAGTCGGCCAACACCCCGGCCAGCGGCAGGCCGAGCGCGGAGCCGATGCCCATCGTCGCGCTCATCAGCGCCACGGCGGTGCCGATCCGCTCGGGCGGGAGCTCGTCGCGCAGGATGCTGATCCCGACCGCGATCAGCGACGCACCGAACCCCTGCAGCGCCCTTCCGACGATCATCGTCAGGAACGAGGCCTCCAGGGCGCAGATCACCGAGCCGAGGATCATCGCCCCGAGCGCGACCAGCAGCATCCGCCGCTTGCCGTACATGTCGGCCATCCGGGCGATGATCGGCGTGCTCACCGCTGCGGTCAGCAGGGTGGCGGTGACCAGCCAGGAGGAGTCCGAGACGGAGATGTCCAGCAGCTCCGGGAACTCGGGCAGCAGGGGGATCACCAGGGTGAACTGCAGGGCGGAGACCATGCCGCACAGCGACAGCACCAGGATGGTGGCCCAGGCCGGCGCCTTGCGAGGCATCAGGCTCCTTGGGGTCGGGATCGGAGTCGTCGGGCCCCAGTGTCGCTCACCTGGGGGGAGAGGTGAGACCCCCGCCGCGCCGTCGGACGCCACGGCTAGGGTCGGCCCATGGTGTTCGCAGACGCGCGGGTCCTCGTCACCGGGGCCGCCTCGGGACTCGGTGCGGCCCTCGTCGAACGGTTCCGGGCCGCCGGAGCGCACGTCCTGGGGACCGACCTGGCCGCCACCGGCGACCTGCTCCGCCACGACATCACCTCCGACGACGACTGGGCCGCGGTGGCGGCCCGGGTCGAGGACGAGTGGGGCGGCCTGGAGATCCTCGTCAACAACGCCGGCATCGCCGGCGGCGGCCGCATCGAGGTCTGCACGCTCGACGAGTGGCACCGGATGTTCGAGGTGAACCTGTTCGGGCTGGTCCGGGGCACCCGCACCTTCACACCGGTCTTCAAGCGGCAGGGTTCCGGGCGGTTCGTCAACGTGGCCTCCCTCGCCGGTCTCGTCCACCCGGCGGGCATGGGTTCCTACAACGCCGCGAAGGCCGCCGTCGTCGCCTTCACCGAGACGACCGGCCACGAGCTGGCCTCGGCCGGCGTCAAGGCCCATGCGGTCTGCCCGTCGTACTTCCGGACGAACCTGATCGCCTCGATGGAGGGCAGCGACCGGGTGCTGGGGACGGTGATGGCGCGGCTCGTCGAGGAGTCGTCGCTGAGCGCCGACGACATCGCCTCGGCGGTCCTCCAGGGGATCGAGCGCGGAGACGAGCTGATCGTCCCCGACGGCCCGGCGCGCGCCGCCTGCGCGCTGAAGCGCGACGACCGCGCGGCGTACGACGCGGTGATGCGCGACCAGGCAGCCAAGCTGGAGAGGATCGGATGACCGGGAAGACAGGAGCGAGCACGCCGGAGGGGGCCGGCCCGGTCCGTGAGGAGGACTCCTTCGACGTCGAGGCCGTGGCCGCGTGGCTGCGGGAGCACGCCGTGGAGCCGTTCCGGGGAGAGCTCGACGGGGCGCCGGAGGTGCGGCAGTTCGCCGGCGGGGCGTCCAACCTGACCTACCTGCTCCGCTACCCGGGTCGTGACCTCATCCTCCGCCGTGCGCCCCGCGGGACGAAGGCGCGTGGCGCCCACGACATGGGCCGTGAGCACCGCATCCAGGACGCGCTCAAGCCGGTCTTCCCCTACGTGCCCGCGATGGTCGCGTTCTGTGCGGACCTCGACGTCGTCGGCGCGGAGTTCTACGTGATGGAGCGGCTCGACGGGGTCGTGCCACGAGCAGACCTGTCGGCCGACGCGGTGACGCCGGAGCAGGCGAGGGCGATGTGCCTGGCGATGGTCGACGTCCTCGTCGAGCTGCACTCGGTGGACCCGGCCGCGGCCGGGCTGGAGCCGCTCGGCAAGGGGAGCGGCTACGTCCGCCGCCAGGTGGAGGGGTGGTCGACCCGCTACCGCGACGCGCGCACCGACGACGCCCCGGACTTCGAGGCGACCATGGCGTGGCTCGACGAGCACCAGCCCGACGACGTCCGCACCTGCGTGATCCACAACGACTTCAAGATGGACAACCTGATCTTCGACCGCGACGACCCGACAAGGGTGGTGGGCGTCCTCGACTGGGAGATGGCGACGCTCGGCGACCCGCTGATGGACCTCGGCGGCAACCTCGCCTTCTGGGTGGAGGCCAAGGACGACGCCGGGTTCCAGCGGTTCCGGCGCGTGCCGACGCACCTGCCGGGGATGATCACCCGGGCAGAGTTCGTCGAGCGGTACTGCGAGCGGATGGGGCTGACGGTGACCCCGGAGCAGTGGCGGTTCTACGAGGTCTTCGGGCTGTTCCGGCTCGCGGTGATCTCCCAGCAGATCTACTACCGCTACTTCCACGGGCAGACGAGCAACGAGCTGTTCGCGCACTTCGGCCCGGCTGTGCACGTCGCGGACCGCCGGACCGAGGAGCTGCTCGGGTGGGTGTGATCCTCCTGGTCCGCCACGGCCAGGCCTCGTGGGGCGCTCCCGACTACGACAACCTCTCGTCCGTGGGCCACGAGCAGGGGCGGCTGCTCGGTACGGCGCTCGCGGCCCGCGGGATCCGGCCGACGCACGTCGTCTCCGGCTCGATGCGCCGGCACGGTCAGACGGCGGAGCGGCTCCTCGAGGGCGCCGGATGGGAGCACGCGGTCAGCGTCGACGACGGATGGAACGAGTTCGACCACGTCCAGATGCTCGAGGTGCATGGCGGGCCGGAGGGCGAGGAGGGCCAGCTCAGTCGGCAGCAGTTCGACGCCTGGTTCGACGACGCGACGGAGCGGTGGACGGCCGGTGGCCACGACGACGACTACGACGAGCCGTTCCACGGGTTCCGGACGAGGGTCGAGTCCGCGCTGCGGCGTACCTCCTCCGCGTTGGGGTCCGGAGACGTTGCCGTCGTCTGCACCAGCGGCGGGCCGATCTCGTGGGTGACCGCGAGCCTGCTCGGGGGCGGCGTCGACATGTGGATGCGGCTCAACCCCGTGGTCGTCAACAGCTCCGTGACCAAGGTCGTGGTCGGCCGGACGGGCACCACGCTGGTGTCCCTCAACGACCACAGCCACCTCGAGCCCGACCACGTCACCTACCGCTGAGCCGTCCCCGACCCGTCGCGAGGAGCACCCATGGGCAAGACGATCCTCATCACCGGAGCGAGCTCCGGACTCGGTGCCGAGATGGCCCGCCAGTTCGCGGCGCTCGGCTACGACCTCGCGCTCTGCGCCCGTCGCTCCGAGCGGCTCGAGGAGCTCCGCGGCGAGATCATCGCCGCGCACCCGGGCCGGCGGGTCGAGGTGCGGCAGCTCGACGTGAACGACCACGACCGGGTCTTCGACGTCTTCCGGGCGTTCCACGCCGACTTCGGCCGGCTCGACAGGATCGTCGTCAACGCCGGACTGGGCAAGGGAGCGCCGCTCGGGACCGGCAAGTTCCACGCCAACAAGCAGACCGCGGAGACCAACTTCGTCGCCGCGCTGGCGCAGACGGAGGCGGCCGCGGAGCTCCTTCGTGAGCAGGGCTCGGGCCATTTCGTCATGGTCTCGTCCGTGTCCGCGCTGCGCGGGATGCCGAAGAACATCACCACGTACGCCGCCACCAAGGCCGGTGTCGCACACCTCGCCGAGGGGCTCCGGGTCGACCTGCTGGGGACGCCGATCAAGGTGACCGTGCTCTACCCGGGGTTCATCGAGTCCGAGATGAGCTCGCGTTCGCCGAGGACGCCGTGGGTCGTCCCGACGGAGGCGGGCGTGCGGGCGATGGTGGCGGCGATCGAGAAGGAGAAGGCGTCGGCGCGGGTTCCCGCGTGGCCCTGGGAGCCGGTCGGCTTCGCGCTCAAGCACCTTCCGCTGTCGCTCGCCCGCCGCTTCATGTAGCTCCCCGTCGAGCCGTCACTCATGCCGGGACGAGTCGCCCCCGCGGAGGGAACCACCGGCCCTTGACGGCGTACCGGCGTGGGCGTTCGGTTGACCCACGAGATCCCGAGGGAGGGTGCCATGTCCGGCCGAGTGGTCCACTTCGAGATCCCGTTCGACAACGCCGAGCGGGCGCGGGCGTTCTACTTCGCGGCCTTCGGCTGGGAGCTCGTCCCCCTGCAGGCCGTGGACTACACGCTGGTGCTGACCGGCCCGTCGGGCGACCAGGGCCCGAGCCAGCCCGGCTTCGTCAACGGTGGTCTCGCGCGCCGGTCGACCGACCTGCGGACGCCGACCGTGGTGGTCGACGTCGACGACCTCGATGCCGCGCTCGTGGAGATCAGCGAGCTCGGTGGCAGCACCGTCGCGGGCCGGCAACAGGTGGGCGACCTCGGGTACGCCGCGTACGTCCGCGACAGCGAGGGCAACCTCCTCGGCCTGTGGGAGTCACGCCGGAACGGCTAGACGAGTGATGGTCGCCGCGTAGCGTGCGAGACCTTGGACTCACTCGCTAGGGCGCCAGCGGGACCGACCAGCGAAGCATGGTGCCGCCCTCGTCCGGTTGCTCCACCTCGAACCGTCCGCCGTGCGCCTGCATGCGCTTCGCGAGGTTGTCGAGGCCGCTGCGCCGGTTGCTGTGGATCCCCACGCCGTTGTCGCTCAGGGTGACCCGCAGCTCGTCGTCCTCGATCGTGCCGTGGATCTCGACGTGGGCGGCGTGCGCATGGCGCACGATGTTGGAGAGCCCCTCGCGGATGCAGGCCGACAGGTCCACGGCCAGTGCTCCGGACACCTCACCGCTCGGCGCTTCGAGGGCGACCAGCGGTGGGAAGCCGAGCAGCGGCGTAGCCTCCTGGGCGAGCCCGGCGACGAGGGTCTCCAGGGTGGCCGTCTCCTCCTCGACGCTGCGGAGCGTGAGGATCGTGTTGCGGATCTCGCGGATCGTCTCGTCCAGGGTGTGCACCGCCTTGTCGACGCGGTCCCGCTCCTTGTCGGGCACCGCTGGAAGGACCTGCTGGAGCGACAGCCCGGTGGCGAAGAGCCGCTGGACGACGTGGTCGTGCAGGTCACGGGCGATCCGGTTCCGCTCCTCGACCAGCCGCACGCGCTCGGCGACCTGCCGGGCGGCGGAGAGCTCCAGCATGATCGCGACGCGGTTGGCGAACGCCCCGGCGACCTCGACGTCGGTGTCGGTGAACGGCGGCGAGTCGTTGTGCCGGGCCAGGAACAGCACGCCGAGCACCGCTTCCGCGCCCAGCAGGGGAAGCAACATCGAGGGGCCGAACGAGCTCGGCATCATCGCCCGCAGCTCCCGGTCCTCCGGGACGGGGAGGCGCGACACCACTGCCCCGTGCCTCGACTCGACCACCCGCTTGACCAGGGAGCTCCGCTCGAGCGGGAAGCCCTCGAACCGCCTGATCTCCGCCTCCCCGATCCCGCGCAGGTGCTTGATCCGGAACCGCCCCTCCTCGAAGACGGCGAGCCCCACGAGGTCGGCCTCGGCCAGGTCCCGCGCCCGGTCCCCGATGACCCGCAAGGACGCCTCCGCGTCCCCTGAGAAGAACTCGTCGGCGAGGCTGCTGGCGGCGTGCAACCATCGACGTGCCTGCAGGGCATCGCGGAGCAGCGCCCGGTTCTCGAGTGCGGCGCCCAGGGTGGCCCCCAAGGAGCTGATCAGCTGCTCGTCGTCCTCGGTGAAGAGGACGACGTCCTCCGGGGCGACGACATAGAGGAACCCCACCGTCCTCCGGTTCACCGTGACCCGCACGCCGAGGAACGACGTGACCGGGGGATGACCCGTCGGCAGGCCGACTGCGACCTCGTCGGCGTCGAGCTGCGACAACCGGAGCGGGCCGGGGCTCCGGAGGACGTCGGCGGTGATCCCGACCCCCGAGGGGAACGGTCCCATGCTCCTCACCGCCTGCTCAGGCAGCCCTGAGATCGCGCGCTGCAGGACGGAGCCGTCCTCACGGATGAGGGCGCCGACGGCGTAGGGGGCGTCGAAGAGGGAGCGCGCAAGATCGACGACGTCCCGGAAGACGTCCGCGCGTGGCCGGTCGCGGCGGAGCAGCTCCGGGACCATCTCCAGGACCCTGCGGACGCGGTCGTCGCGCTGTGGCTGCCCAGCCATCTTCCCACCCCGATCCTGACGCCGCGGTCCCCACCGTGGCGCCTTCACCCGGGGGGACTGTAAACCGGGCCGTGAAGGTCGGTCGAGAGCCAGGCCGACAAGAGTTACAAGCAGGTTTGACTGTTTGTGACTCGGGCGGCCAGGATGACGTCCGTGACCTCGACCACGGCACGGGTGCCACAGAGCGAGCGGAGCCGCATGATGCGACACCGGCTCCTCGATGCCACCATCGGCTGTCTCGTCGAGCACGGGTGGAGCGGCACGTCGACCACGCTCGTGTCCCAGCGTGCCGGGGTCAGTCGCGGGGCCCAGCTCCACCACTACCGGACGAAGAACGACCTCGTCCTCGCCGCCGTCGAGCACCTCTCGGCGACGCGCGAGGCGGAGCTGCGGACGAGCGTCGCAGCGCTGCCGGACGGCCCGGCACGGACACGCAGCGTCCTCGAGATGCTCGCCGACCACTTCACCGGGCCGCTGTTCGTCGCCGCCACGGAGCTGTGGGTCGCCGCCCGGACCGACGCGCTCCTCCGCGAGGCGGTCACCGCCCTCGAGGCGAGGGTCGGCCGGGGCGCCCACCGGCACACCGTCGAGGCGCTCGGCGTGGACGAGTCGGTGGCAGGCGCCCGCGAGCTGGTCCAGGCGACCCTCGACCTGGTCCGCGGGCTCGGGCTCGCCGACACGCTCACCGACGACGCGACACGACGCGGCCGTGTCCTCGACCGGTGGGCCGACGTCCTTGACCGCGAGCTCACCCGCACCGCCCAGGAGGCCTCACCGTGACCGACCCCCGACTCCGAGCCGTGCTGGACGACCTCGCCCTGGAGGGCGACTGGCTCGACGGCCTCGTAACGGGGCTCGACGAGGACGGGTGGCGGACCGCGACGCCGGCCGAGGGGTGGGACGTCGCCACCTCGATCGCCCACCTCGCGTGGACCGACGAGGTCGCCGCGGTCGCGGCCACGGACAAGGCCGGGTGGGACGCGGTGGTCCTCCGGGCGCTGGACGACCCGGGTGCCCTCGTCGACGGCGAGGCGCTGGCCGGCGGCGCCGTACCTCCGACTCAGCTCCTGGCGCGATGGCGCGCCTCTCGTGCGCGGCTGTCCGACGCCCTGGCCGCACACGACCCGGCCACGAAGCTGCCGTGGTTCGGCCCGCCGATGAGCCCGACGTCGATGGCGACCGCCCGCTACATGGAGACCTGGGCGCACGGGCTCGACATCGCCGAAGGGCTCGGCGTGGCCGTCGAGCCCCACGACCGCGTCCGACACGTCGTCCACATCGGGGTGCGGACCAGGGGGTTCTCCTTCGCCAGCAACGGGCTGCCCGCCCCGACGGAGGAGGTGCGCGTCGAGCTTCGGGCGCCGAGCGGCGAGCTCTGGGAGTACGGCGACGAGGGTGCCGCCCAGCGGGTGACCGGCCAGGCGTGGGACTTCGCGCTGCTCGTGACCCAGCGGCGCCACCGGAGCGACCTCGCGGTCACCGCCGAGGGGGAGGAGGCCGACCGCTGGCTCGACGTGGCCCAGGCGTTCGCGGGCCCCAGCGGCGGCGGCCGGGAGCCGGCCGGGTGAGCGAGGTGCTGCGGGCCGGCAGCTGGCCAACCAGGTCGACGTACCTCTCCTCTTCCTACACGACACGACCGGCTACAGGGCTGCCGAAGAGCCACTGACCCGGACGTCATACGTTGTGGTCGCCGGGGCGACCAACCCCGATGACGCCCCCGTGCGGGCCCGGAGGACGTCATCCAGGGTGGTCGCCCGAGCAGCCACATCCCATGACGCTAGGAGAGGGACCATGGACGAGCTGGTGCACTACGACGTCGCCGACGGGGTCGCGACGCTGACCCTCGACAGCCCCCACAACCGCAACGCGCTCAGCCGCCAGCTCGTCTCCGAGCTGTTCGACGGCCTCGACCGGGCCGAGGCCGACGGCGCGGCCAAGGTCGTGCTGCTCCGGTCGGCCGACCGGGTCTTCTGCTCGGGCGCCGACCTGTCAGAGGCGTCGGGGGAGGGGATGGCCGAGGGCGCGAGGCGGATCGTCGAGCTCCAGCGGCGGATCGTCGCCTCGCCGAAACCGGTCGTCGTCAGGCTCGACGGCCCGGTCCGCGCCGGCGGCATCGGCATCGTGGCCGCCGCCGACATCGCGATCGCGGCGCGCGGGGCGACCTTCGCGCTCACCGAGGTCAGGCTCGGCCTGGCCGCCGCCATCATCTCGCTCACGGTCTTCCACCGGATGACGAGCCGGGCGGCGTCGCGGGCGGCGCTCACCGGAGAGACGTTCGACGCGGGAACCGCGGCCGACTGGGGGCTGGTCACCGAGGTCACCGAGGACGTCGACGGAGCGGTGGCAGCCGTGCTCGCCGACCTCGGCAAGGGCCACCCACAGGGGTTGCGCGAGTCCAAGCGGGTCCTCAACGCCGAGCTCCTGGCGAGGATCGAGGGACGGGGCCAGGAGATGGCCGAGCTCTCGGCCGAGCTGTTCGGCTCCGAGGCGGCCCGCGAGGCGATGCACGCCTTCCTCTCCAAGAAGAGCGGCTGAGCCGCCGGTGCTCCAGACGGCGCGGTTCCGGCCGCAGGATGCGACGACTCGGGGCGGTTCCGGCCGCAGGATGGGACGACTCGGCCCGGGTCAGTCCGCGCGCTCCCAGGTGACCATGGCCACCGTGGTGTCGGGGGTGGCCCCGCGCTCGACCTCGAGGAACACCCGACGCTCCTCGCCCGGGAGGACCGTGGACGCGCCGAGGAGGCCCACGTCCGAGCCGGTGCTGCTCTCGACGCCGGACTCCTCGCCGCCCTCCACGCCGCCGAAGAGCCTGTGCCCGTCGGGGGCGAGCCCGGTCACCACGAACGACACGACGCGGGTGTCGTCCGAGGCCGGGAGCGTCGTGCGGAAGATGCGCTCGCCGCGGCGACCCTCGCGCACGTCGGCGAGCCGCCAGGCGTGGCCGAAGTGCTCCTCGACCTCCTGCAGCTCCTCACCGAGGACCCGGGTCCGGTCGCCGGTCTCGCTGTAGACCGCCAGCCCGAGCACGGCGTCGGGGTCGTCGACGGGCGACAAGTCGTCGCCCTCCTGCCGGCCGAGCCAGATCCGCACGTCGACCGGCACCCCGCGCGGGGTGGGGTCGGTGCCGATCGTCTGCGTCCCGCCGTACGACGCGCTCGGGTCCTCGTAGCGCTCGTCGCTCGAGCCGCACCCCGCACCCCACCAGCCCGGCCGACCGACGACCTGGATGCGGGCCATGAGCCCCTCGCCGCCGTGCAGGCAGAGGTCGTTCCACTGCAGCGGTCCCTCCGGGAGCACGACGGTCGTCGTCAGGTCGGTCTCACCCGGCTTCCCGATGACGCCGTCGACGAGCTCGTAGCCCGGCACCGTCTGCCGGAAGGTCCGGACGCCGTCGGTGACACCGTCCGGCGGTGTCTCGACGAGGTCGTAGACCGCGAGGGCGAGGCTTCCGTCCTCGAGGTCGTCCTGGCGCAGGCGGAGCCGGTGCTCGCCGCTGCTCTCGAGGAGCATGTAGCTGTCGAACTCCCCGGACGCCGCACCGATGGTCTGCTCACCGTCACGTCCGGACAACGTCAGCGTGGAGCCCTCGTCGCTGCTCGCGAAGGCGACCAGCCGGGGTCGGTCCTCGACCTCGACCTCGAGCTTCAGCGGGTTCTCGCCCGGCTCCCCCTCGACCCCCTCCACGTAGCGGTAGGTGAACCCGGCCGCCACCTCGGTGGTCGGCACGTCGTGGCCGGCGAGGGTCCGCGGCGCGTCGGCCGGTCCGGGCGGCGTCCGGTCGAGCAGCGGGGGGAGGGCGACCACACCCGCGAGCGTCACGATGGCGGCGGCCGCGGCCAGCGCGGCGGTACGGCGGCGCCGCACTGTGCGGACCCGGCGATGGACCTGGCCGACCCGGGTCGGGGCGCCGAGGTCGTGGACCGTCTCGGCGTGGTCGTGCAGGGTCGAGCGCAGCTCGTCGATCCTCATCGGGTCCCCCTCTGGTGGGAGTGGCTGGCGTGGACGGGGAGGGGCTCGTCGTGGACGACCAGCCCGTCGTCGACCCGGAGCTTGGCGAGCGCCTTCGCGGTCTGGCTCTTCACGGTGCCGACGGAGCAGTCGAGGACCCGCGCGGTCTCCGCCTCGGTGAGGTCCTCGAAGTAGCGGAGCACGACGACGGCCCGCTGCCGCCGGGGCAGCCTGCCGAGTGCGTCCCACAGGTCCTGGCTCGTGGACCGGCCGGCGTGCGCGTCGTACCCCGTGTCAGGGAGCTCCTCGGTGGGACGTTCGCCGTTCCACCGACGCCGCCACATGCTCGCGAACGTGTTGACCATCACCTTGCGCACGTAGGGCTCCGGCTCGCCCTGGATCCGCGACCACGCGAACCAGGCCTTGGTCAGGGCGGTCTGGACGAGGTCCTCGGCGAGGCCGTGGTCGCGGGTGAGGAGGTACGCCGTGCGCAGGAGACCGGCCGACCGGGCTGCGACGAAGTCGTCGAACGCAGTCGTGCTGGTCACCAGGGCACCTGCTGCATGTGACTTCCCCCGTCTCGCGCGCCGGCGGCCTTCGCCGGTCCCACCTGTGCTGACCGCCTGGCCGCCGCACAAGGTTGCCTGAGCGGTCGAGGAAAATCCGCAGAACTGTCGGGGGACGGAGTCCTGGGCGTCCCGAGCGCTCCGCTCGGTAGAGTGGTGCGTTCTGATCCCGGGCGGGAGGCGACCGGGACGCACCCAAGCCCGAGGAGATCCGGTCCGGTGACCGACCAGGCGACCACGGACGTCACAGCTCAGGAGATCGCGCACGAGCAGGCGTTCGTCGACGTGGTCTACCGGCAGCTCGAGACGTCCACGCGCAACGCCGAGGCGCTCGCCCGCGAGGGTCATGGCCGCGCCCGGCTCGGCCACGAGGGCGGGCTGGTCGAGCGCGACGCGATGGTCTTCCAGGCGGCGAAGCGGATCGCCACGCTCAACGCCGCCCACGAGGGGCTGGTCTTCGGGCGGCTCGACCTCAAGGACCCGACCGAGGCCCCGCGCTACATCGGGCGCATCGGGCTCCGCGACGCCCACCACGACACCCTCCTCATCGACTGGCGCGCCCCGGCGGCCGCGGTGTTCTACCAGGCGACGCCGACCGAGCCCCAGGGCGTCGTACGCCGCCGCGTGCTCCGCTGCGCAGGCCGCACCGTCGTGGGCGTCGAGGACGACCTGCTCGACGCCGAGGCCGGCGCGGAGCTGCCCGTGGTCGGCGAGGGCGCGCTGATGGCGCAGCTGTCGCGTGCCCGGGACCGGTCGATGCACTCGATCGTCGCGACGATCCAGGCCGAGCAGGACCGCGCGATCCGGGCGCCGTCCCGGGGGGTCGTGGAGATCTCCGGCGGTCCGGGCACCGGCAAGACCGTGGTGGCCCTGCACCGCGCGGCGTACCTGCTCTACACCGACCGCGCCCGCTACGAGCGGGGCGGCGTGCTCGTCGTCGGGCCGTCGGGGGTGTTCATGCGCTACATCGAGCGCGTGCTGCCGTCGCTCGGCGAGACCGCGGTGGCGCTGCGCTCGCTCGGCGAGGTGGTCGATGGCGTCCGGGCGACCCGCCACGACCCCCCGGCGGTCGCCGACGTCAAGGGCGCGGCCCGGATGGCCGAGCTGATGCGGCGTACCGCACGGCAGGCCGTGCCCGGCGCCCCGCGCGAGTTCCGCGTCTTCTTCCGCGACGACGTGCTCGTGCTCTCGTCGCGCGAGCTCGCGCGGATCCGGCGCGGGCTGCTCTCGCAAGGGAAGCGGAACAAGCAGACCCACCGCGTCGCCGGTGCTCTCGTCGACGCGCTGTGGCGCCAGGTCCGCGGTGACCGGGCGCTCGAGCGCGGGCGGGAGGACTTCGTCGACACGATGCTCGGCGACGACAAGTTCCTCACGTTCGTCCACGACTGGTGGCCGCCGCTCGACGCCACCGAGGTGCTGCGCTGGCTGCGCGACCCCTCGTTCCTGGCCCGGGTCGGCGACGGCGTGCTGAGCGCCGAGGACCTCCGGATCCTCAGCGAGGGCTGGGCGGAGGAGTTCTCGATCGAGGACGTCGCGCTGATCGACGAGCTGCGTTACGAGCTCGGGGACGCTCCCGACCGGGTCGAGGAGGAGCCGGACCCGCTCGCCCACCTGGTCGACGAGAACATGCCCGAGCTGACGACGATCACGGAGCGGCAGTTCACCGGGCCGCGGACGGCGAACCGCACCGAGGACGACAGCTACGCGCACGTCCTCGTCGACGAGGCGCAGGACCTCACGCCGATGCAGTGGCGGATGGTCGGTCGGCGCGGCCGGACCGCCACCTGGACGGTCGTCGGCGACCCCGCGCAGTCGTCGTGGCCGCACCCCGAGGAGGCAGCCGCCGCCCGCGACGAGGCGCTCTACGGACTGCCGCGGGGGCAGGATCGCAACCAATGGTCTCCGGGACACCGGCCCCGACACCCCTTCCACCTGGGGACCAACTACCGGAACAGTGCGGAGATCTACCGCTACGCGGCGGCGTACGCCGAACGGGTCGGGCTCGCCGCCGACCTCCCGGACGCGGTGCGCACCACCGGAGCCGAGCCCGTCGAGGCCGTCGTCGAGCGCCTCGAGGAGGGGGTCCGATCAGCGACGCGCGACCTGCTCTCGACGGTCGACGGCACGGTCGGGGTCGTGGTCCCGGTGGCCCGGCGCGAGGAGGTCGCCGGCTGGCTCGCCTCCGAGGACGAGACCGCGGGCGCGCTCGTCGGCGGCGCCTCCGCGCGCGCCGTGGTCCTCACCGGGCTCGACACCAAGGGGCTCGAGTTCGACGGGATCGTCGTCGTGGAGCCCGAGGAGATCGAGCGGGAGTCGGGAACCGGGCGGGCGACGCTCTACGTCGTGCTGACCCGGGCGACCCAGCGGCTGGTGACGGTCAGCGAGCGTTGACGCCGAGCGGTCACTCGTGCCCGTCGACGGACATGGCCGGACACGACAAGACCGGGCCCCCAAGGCCCGGCCTTCGTCGTGCTGCCATCCCCCGTTCGGTGGTGCTGTGTTGCTTCCCCCCTGGTCCGTACCCCCCGGCTCCGGCCCCGGGGTCAACTATGGCGAAACCCGCACGATCACCTCAGGGCAGAATGTCCGAATGTTCGTGTGACTTCGCGGAACCCTGGCCAGGACGGAGGTCCCGAATCACCTGCCCTTCGTGGCCACCGCTCGGCCCTCGACGCGCGTTGGTACCGTTCCGGCCATGACCGGGTCCGCCTCCCCCGACCCCCACGCCGCCCTCGAGCAGCTCCTGCGGCACGAGGCCTGGGCGGTGGTGAGGCTCCGCGACGCGGCGACGGTGACCCTCGTCGGCGGCCGCCCCTCGGAGGTCGCCTCGCTCCTCGACGTGCCGCTGGAGCAGGGAAGCCCTCCGGTCGGCCGGAGGTTCGACCGGCTCCTCGCCGTACCCTTCCGGCAGGTCGCCGAGCGAGGGTTCGAGGCGCACGACGACGGGGCGCCGCTCACCGTCGTCGAGATCGACACCGAGGTCGAGGTGGCGTTCGGCCCGCTCGTCGCCGCGCTCCCCGACGTCCCGGTCGAGTTCGCCGACCGCGGCGGGTTCGAGAGCCCCGACGAGGAGTACGCCGAGGTGGTCCGGCGGACCATCGACGACGAGATCGGCAACGGGGAGGGCGCGAACCTCGTGATCGGGCGCCACTACCGGGCCCAGCTGGCGGAGTGGGGTCCTGAGCAGGCGCTCACGGTGCTCCGCCGGCTGCTCGAGCGGGAGCGCGGCGCCTACTGGACCTACTGCTTCTTCACCGGCGAGCGCTACCTCGTCGGGGCCTCGCCCGAACGGCACGTCTCCGTGCACGGCGGGGACGTGCGGATGAACCCGATCAGCGGCACGTTCCGGCTGCGCGGCCTCGCGGAGGCCGAGCGGAAGGCACGGCTGCTGGAGTTCCTCGCCGACGAGAAGGAGATCTACGAGCTCTTCATGGTGGTCGACGAGGAGCTCAAGATGATGTGCGACATCTGCAACGAGGGCGGCCAGGTGCTCGGGCCGTTCCTGAAGCCGATGACCCACCTGGTGCACACCGAGTACCTCCTCGCCGGCCGCACCACCCGAGACGTCCGCGAGGTCCTCCGCGACACGATGTTCGCGGCCACCGTGACCGGCGCGCCGGTCGAGAACGCCTGCCGGCTGATCAGGAAGTACGAGCCGGAGGGGCGCGGCTACTACGGCGCCGCGCTCGCCCTGCTGGGTCGGGACGCCGACGGGGCACCGACCGCGGACAGCCCGATCGTCATCCGGACCGCCGACGTCACGCCGACCGGTCAGCTCAAGGTGAGCGCCGGAGCCACGCTCGTGCGCGACTCCGACCCGGCGTACGAGGTGGCGGAGACGGTCGCCAAGGCCGGCGGGATCCTCACCGCCTTCGGCCTCGCGTCGGCGCCCGCCGCGCCGGCCGGCGGGGTGGAGGAGCTGACCCGGGACGAGGACGTCCTCATCGCGCTCGCCTCGCGCAACCAGCGGCTCTCGAGGTTCTGGCTCACCGACCAGGGCGGCGCGCCGCCGACCCCGGAGCTCAAGGGACGGACCGCGGCGATCCTCGAGGGCGAGGACGACTTCGTCAACATGCTGCGTCACGTGCTGACCGTGCTGGGGATGACCGCGACCGTGGTGCCGCACGACTCCTACAGCGAGGGCGTCCTCGACGGCTACGACCTCGTCGTGGTCGGCCCCGGTCCCGGTGACCCGCGGGACGGCTCGCACCCCAAGATCGCCGCGTTCCGGGCGGCGACCTCGTGGTTGCTGGCGTCGGGCCGGCCGTTCCTCAGCGTCTGCCTCGGGCACCAGGTGCTCTGTGACCGGCTCGGGATCCCCCTTGCCTACAAGGACATCGTCTTCCAGGGCACGCAGTCGCGGGTCTCGCTCGCACCGGGTCGCGAGGAGGTCGTCGGGTTCTACAACACGTTCGTCGCCCGGCCCACGTCACCGCTGCCCGACGGGGTGACCGCCGCCGTGGACCCGGCGACCGGTGACGTCCACCAGGTGTCCGGGCCGCACTTCCGCGGGGTCCAGTTCCACGCGGAGTCGATCCTGACCGAGAACGGCTTCACGCTCCTGCGTGAGCTGGTCCTCGAGCTGCTCACGCCTTGAGCGAGTCCCGGGTGGTCGTCGTCGACCACTACGACTCCTACACCTGGAACCTGGTGCACCTCGTCGCGTCGGTGACCGGGTCGCTTCCGGTGGTCGTCGAGCACGACCAGGTCTCGGTCGACGACCTCGACGGGTTCACGCACGTCGTCCTCTCGCCGGGGCCCGGCCACCCCGACGACCCCGCCGACTTCGCGGTCGGCCGGCAGCTGCTGGTCGCGCCCGCGGTGCCGGTGCTCGGCGTCTGCCTGGGGATGCAGGGGCTGGTCTCGGCGTACGGCGGCGTGGTGGCTGCCGTGGACCCGGCGCACGGCGAGGTCTCTCCGGTCACCCACGACGGCCGCGGCCTCTTCGACGGGATCCCGTCGCCGTACGACGTGGTCCGCTACCACTCCCTCGCGGCGGTGGCGGTCCCGTCGTCCCTCGAGGTGACCGCTCGCAGCGACGACGGCGTCGTGATGGCCGTCGTCCACCGGACGCTGCCCCTGGCCGGGGTCCAGTTCCACCCGGAGTCGGTGCTCACCGGGCACGGCGCCCGGCTGGTGGAGAACTTCCTGTCCGGGCGGCTGCGGTGAGCGCCTCGTTCCGCGAGGCGGCCGCGTCGAGCGACCGGATGTTCTGGCTCGACGGCGGGGGTGCCCGTCCGTGGTCGGGGAGCCGCTCGGTCCTCGGCGTGCTCGCCGACGACGACGTCTCGCTGACCTACGACGCCGGGACGCGGACCGTCCTGCGCCACCAGGGCGGTTCCTCGGAGGTGGTCGGCGACGACATCTTCACGGTGCTGGAGGAGCAGGTCGCCCTCGACGGCGGTGACCCGGAGGTGAGCTGGGTGGGGTACCTCGGCTACGCCTGCCGTCCCGACCTCCCCGCCCGGCCCAGCACCTCCCTTCCGGACGCCGTCTGGATGCGCGTCCCCTCCTCCCTCCGCTTGCGTCATCGGGGGTGGTCGCCGGGACAGCCGTCTCGCATGACGTCCGAGGAACCCCCTGCCGGGACGTCATCGGGAGTGGTCGCCGAGACAGCCACCCCGCATGACGCTGCGTACGCCGAGGCTTTCGCGGAGGTCCAGCGGCAGCTCCGGCTCGGCAATTCCTACGAGGTCAACCTCACCTACCGGGAGCAGGTCGAGTCGTCGCAGGATCCGGTCACGGCGTACCTGAGGCTCCGCGAGCTCAACCCCGCGCCGTACTCCGGCTACCTGCAGCACCGCGGCGTCCACCTGCTCAGCTCGAGCCCCGAGCGGTTCGCCACCGTGGACCGGCACCGCACGCTCGAGGCCCGGCCGATCAAGGGGACCACGCCGCGAGGTGCCACCGCGGAGGAGGACGAGCGGCACCGGCACCGCCTGGCGACCGACCCGAAGTACCGCGCCGAGAACCTCATGATCGTCGACCTGCTCCGCAACGACCTGTCGATGGTCTGCGACCCGGGAACGGTCACGGTGCCGTCGCTGATGGAGGTCGAGTCCTACGAGTCGGTGCACCAGCTCGTCTCGACGGTGCGCGGGCGGCTGCGCGACGAGGTCACCACGATCGGGGCTCTCCGCGCGCTCTTCCCCGCCGGCTCGATGACCGGGGCGCCGAAGCGGCGGACGATGGAGATCATCGACGCGGTCGAGGCGACCCCGCGAGGGGTGTACGCCGGCGCGTTCGGGTGGCTCTCCGGCGACGGTCGGGCCGACCTCAGCGTCGTGATCCGGTCGCTCGTCACCAGCACGAGGGGCGGCTCGACGGCGCCCCACGTCTACGAGCTCGGGACCGGCGGTGGGATCACCGTGCGGTCGGAGCTCGAGGAGGAGTGGGACGAGACCCGGTGGAAGGCGGCCCGGCTCCGCGCCGCGCTGGACGGCTCGCTGCCCTAGGCTGCGACGCGAGGTGGTCCAGCTCGAGGGAGGTCCGATGCGCATCGCTGTCGCCGGAGGCACCGGGGTGGTGGGACACCACGTCGTCGCCGCGCTCGAGGCCGCCGGCCACGAGGCCGTGGTGTTGACGCGGTCCACGGGAGTCGACCTCGAGGCGGGCACCGGGCTCGACGCCGCGCTGGAGGGTGTGGCCGCCGTGATCGACACGAGCAACGTGCTCACGCTGTCGCGGGACCGCGCGGTGGAGTTCTTCACCGCCGCGACCGGGAACCTGCTGGCCGCCGAGGAGCGGGCCGGGGTCGGCCACCACGTCGCGTTGTCGATCGTGGGCGTCGACCGGGTCGACTTCGGCTACTACGAGGGGAAGCGCCGGCAGGAGCGGCTGGTGCTCGCCGCGTCGGTCCCCGGGACCGTGCTGCGGGCGACCCAGTTCCACGAGTTCGCCGAGCAGACGCTGGCCCGGAGCCGCGGGCCGGTGGCCGTCGTACCCCGGATGCGGTCGCAGCCGGTCGCCGCTCGGGAGGTGGGCGCCGAGCTTGCGCGCCTGGCGGCCGGACCCGCCGTCGGGGCGGCCCCCGAGCTCGCCGGGCCCGAGGAGCTGGAGATGACCGACATGGTGCGGGCGGTCGTACGGCGCCGGGGGTCGCGTCGCGTCGTGCTCCCGCTGCGGGTGCCTGGCCAGGCCGGAAAGGCGATGGCCGGCGGAGGTCTGCTGCCGACCGGGCCGGGGCCCCGGGGGCAGCAGACCTTCGCCGAGTGGCTCGACCAGCGTTGAACCACCCGCACGGAGGGCGGTTCAACCCAGCACGAGGGGCGGTTCAACAGCTGGTTGTCAGGAGTCGGCGGCCTCGAGGTCGCTGTCGAGGGTGACGTGGAGCTCCTGGGGCTCCCCGTCGCGGACGACGGTGAGGGTGACCTCGTCGCCGGGGCGGTAGCCACGGATCACCGCGACCAGCGAGTCGGAGCCGGCGATCAGCTCGTCGTCGACGCGGGTCACGACATCCCCGTCCTCGAGCCCCGCCTTGGCGGCGGCCGACCCTTCGTTCACGGACTGGATGCCCGCACCGGTCACGAGCCCGTCCTCGAGGTTGCTCGTCGAGACGGTGACACCGAGCCGGGCGTGGGTCGGGGTGTCCCCGGCCCGCAGCTGCTCGACGATCGGGAGCACCTTGGTGATCGGGATCGCGAAGCCGAGACCGATCGAGCCGGCCTCACCACCCTGGAGCCCGCTGGTCGCGGAGCGGATCGAGGAGTTGATGCCGATGACCTCGCCGGCGAGGTTCACCAGCGGGCCGCCGGAGTTGCCGGGGTTGATCGCGGCGTCGGTCTGGATCGCCGGATAGGTGGTGCTGGCCACCGGCCCTGACTGAGGCACGCCCGGCAGCTGCGGCAGCCCCGGCTGCTCCGGGGTCTCGGCGCTCGGCACGGACACCGGCCGGTTGACCGCGCTGACGATGCCGCTGGTCACCGTCGCCTCGAGGCCGAACGGCGACCCGATCGCGACGACCGCCTCGCCGACGTCGACCTTGTCGGAGTCGCCGATCGTGGCCGGGGTGAGCCCGTCCACGTCCACGGCCTTGATCACCGCGAGGTCGGTGACCGGGTCGGTGCCGACGACCTCGGCCTTCGCGCCCGAGCCGTCGTTGAAGTTCACGGTGACCGTGCCGCCGTTCTCGGCGACCTCGACCACGTGGTTGTTGGTGAGGATCTCGCCGTCCTCGCTGAGGATGACTCCGGAGCCCGACCCGCGGGCGCCTTCCGGGCCGGCGACGTTGATCTTCACCACCGACGGGAGGACCGACGCCGCGACCGCCTCGGCGGAACCGTCCGGCGCGGGCGTGTCCTGGGTGTCGGAGGCCGTCGTGCTGAGCGGCGCGCGGGTGCTCGCGGTCGAGGAGGTGGCGCCGTCCTCGTTCACCGCGTCGTAGCCGGCCGCACCGGCGACCCCACCGGCCCCGCCGACCAGCAGCGCCGCGACGAGGATGCCGGCCGCGGCCCCGCGCCGCCGACGAGGAGGCGGCGGCCCGGCCGGGGCGGACTCCTGGTACGGCGGCATGGCGGACGTGTTCTCGTGGTCCCCGTAACGGTGTGTGTACTCGCTCATGTCACCAGCGTCCCTTCCGTTGCTGAGTCCACCCTGAGATCTCCCTAGGTGCTGACTTTGACTTCCCCCGGGACCATGAACCAGATCGCGGCGCCGCCCTCGGGGGCGTTCCCGGCGCAGACGGCCCCTCCGTGGCGCTCGGCGATGTTCCGCACGATCGACAGCCCGAGGCCGGAGCCGGGCATCGTCCGGGACTCGGTGGACCGGTAGAACCGCTCGAACACGTGAGGCAGGTCCTCCTCCGCGATCCCCTTGCCCTGGTCGGCGACGTAGAGCGTCCCGTTGCCGAGCCGCACGGTCACGACGCCGAGCGGCGGGCTCCACTTCGCGGCGTTGTCGAGGAGGTTGGTGACGGCCCGCTCCAGCGAGGCCGGCTCACCCGTGACCTCCCACGGCGACAGGGCGACGTCGAAGTGCAGGCTGGTCGCGCGGCGGCGTACCCGGTCCAGCGCCCGCTCCACGACCTCCGCGAGGTCGACCGGCTCGAGCTGCGCCGGGATCGGCTCGTCCCGGGCGAGCTCGGTGAGGTCGCCGATGAGCGTGGTCAGCTCCTCGATCTGGAACCGGACGTCGTCCATCAGCTCCGCACGCGACTGCTCCGACAGCCCGCCCCGCGCGTCGGCCTGGGTGAGCAGCTCGAGGTTGGTGCGCAGCGAGGTGAGCGGCGTCCGCAGCTCGTGGCCGGCGTCGGCGACCAGCTGCCGCTGCCGGGTCCGGCTGCCGGCGAGGGCGCCGAGCATCGCGTTGAACGCGGTCGCCAGCCGGGCCACCTCGTCGTTCCCCTCCACCGTGATCGGGTCGAGCCGCTCGGTGCGGGCGATCTCCTCCACGACCTCGGTGAGCCGGCGGACCGGCCGCAGCCCGTTGCGGGCCACCGCCCAGCCGGCGAACCCGGCGCCGACCATCCCGAGCAGCCCGAAGAGCGCGAGCACGAACCCGAGCCGCTCGAGGGCGTCGCTCGTGGTCTCGAGGGACTCACCCAGCACCAGCGCCACTCCGGCGTCGCTGGTCGGCACGGCGACGACGCGGTAGGGGCCCCCGTCGGTGTACGCCGTGCGGGTCGAGCTGCCGACCAGTCCCCGGGCCACCGCGAGCTCGGTCTCCGTCGGCCGGAGGTGGAAGCCGGCCTCGGGCCTGACGTAGCCGACCCGGCCGTCGGAGCTGAGGAAGGCGACCTGCACGTCGGCGGCGCCCAGGACCCAGGCCTCGACCTCCGGACCCGGGGTCTCGACGACCGCCGCCGACTCGGCCGCCGCCTTCGCCCGCTCCAGCAGCGAGGCGTCGAGCCCCGCGACCATCTCGTGCCGGACCATGGCGTAGGCCGCCGCGGAGACGAGCGCCACGGAGAGCCCGACCGCGACGGTGACGAGCAGTGCGACCCGGGCGGCCAGGGTGCCCCGGAACCGCATCAGGACTCCTTGAGCACGTAACCCACGCCGCGCACCGTGTGGAGCAGCCGGGGCTCGCCCTCGGCCTCCGTCTTGCGGCGCAGGTAGCCGACGTAGACCTCGAGGGAGTTCGCCGTCGTGGGGAAGTCGTAGCCCCACACCTCCTCGAGGATGAACGACCGGTCCAGCACCCGCCGCGGCCGGCGCAGGAACATCTCGAGCAGCGCGAACTCCGTGCGGGTCAGGTCGATCGGCCGGCCACCGCGGCGTACCTCCCGGGTGGCGGGGTTGAGCGTCAGGTCGGAGAAGGTGAGCTCCTCCGCGTCGAGGTCGTCGCTCTCGGGACCTTCGCCCGCCGCGGTGCTCGTACGCCGCAGCAGCGCGCGGAGCCGGGCCAGCAGCTCCTCGAGCGCGAACGGCTTGGTCAGGTAGTCGTCGGCGCCCGCGTCGAGCCCGTCCACCCGGTCGCCGACCGAGTCCCGCGCGGTGAGCACCAGGATCGGCAGGTCGTTGCCCGCGGCCCGGAGCGCCCGGGTCGCCTCGATGCCGTCGAGCCGCGGCATCATCACGTCCATCACGACCGCGTCGGGGGAGATGCCGCCGATCCCCGCGAGCGCCTCCGCGCCGTCCGAGGCGAGCGCCACCTCGTAGCCGTTGAACTCCAGCGACCGCCGTAGCGAGTCCCGCACCGCCTTGTCGTCGTCGACGACGAGGACGCGGGGGCGGGTGGGCTCGGTCGCGGAGGTCACGGCCTCAAGGGTGCCACCGCCACCTGAGCGACCGCTGAAGACCTCACGCGAGTACGACGGCGAGCCGCCGGACGAGCTCGGCGCACGTCCTCTCCACGATCCCCATGACGTGCTGGAAGCCGTCGTCGTCGCCGAAGTACGGGTCGGGGACGTCACGGTCCTCGTCGGTCGCCCGGGGGTCGAAGTCGCGGAACATCAGCAGCCGGCCGGTGTCCACGGGGGCCGGGGCCAGGTCGCGCAGGTCGCTGTGGTTCGTCGCGTCCATCGCGAGCACGACGTCGGCCTCGTCGTGCCAGGAGGGCTCGAACTGCTTGGCACGGTGCTGCGACGCGTCGTAGCCGTGCGCGGTGAGGGTGGCCGCGGCACGTCGGTCCATGGGGTCGCCGACGTGCCACCCGCCGGTGCCGGAGCTCACCACCTCGACCCGGTCGTCGAGCCCGGCGTCGGCCAGCGCGGCGGTGAGCACGGTGTCTGCCATCGCCGAGCGGCAGATGTTGCCGAGGCAGACGAGCGCGATCCGGTAGCGGCCGGGGTGGCGGGGCGTCGGAAGGTCGGTCACGTCAGTCCTTGAGCACCGCGCCGAACAGCCACGAGACGACCGTGATGACGATCGACCCGAGGACGGCCGTCCAGAACCCGTCCACCCGGAACCCGAGGTCGATCCCCTGGGCCAGCTCGCTGGTCAGCAGCAGCATCAGCGCGTTGATGACGAGGAGCAGCAGGCCGAGCGTGAGGATGATGAACGGCAGCGACAGCAGCTTGACCACCGGGGCCACGACGGCGTTGACGATCCCGAAGATGAGGCCGACGGCGAGCAGGGTCAGCACCTGCTGGGAGGTCTCCTGGCCGCGGACACGGATCCCGTCGAGCAGCCAGGCCGCGGCGCCGAGCGCCAGCGCGTTGACGACGACTCTGACCAGGAAGTTCACGGTCTCGATCCTGCCACCCGTCGCCCGGGAGACCGGTCGCGCTCGGGCAGGATGACCGACGTGTCGCACCGCCGCCCTGGTCTGGGGTTCCTCCTCGTCGGGTCGGGAGCCCTGCTCTTCATCCTCAACGCCGGGATCTCGCGGGTGGTGCTGCGGGCCGGCGTCTCCCCGGGCCGAGCTCACGACGACGCGGATCACCGGCACCGCGGTCGTCCTACCAGGCGCCTCTGCTCGTCGTGCTGTGGGCGCGGTTCGTCCAGGGGGAGACGGTCCGCCGGCGGGTCTGGCTCGGGCTGGCGCTCGCGCTGGTCGGGCTCGCGATGGCGACCGGCATCCTCCAGGGTGGCTCGCCTGGGACGGCTGGGGGCTCCTCGCCGGCCTGGGAGCCGCAGCCTGCCTCGCGACGTACTTCCTGGTCGGCGAGCACGGTGTCGCCGCGCTCGACCCGCTGCGCGTCGTGCTCTGCGTTCGGGATCGCCACTGTGGCGCTGCACGCTCGTGCTCGTCGGCATCATCGCCGGCCAGACCGGCCGGGCGCCGCACCCGCTGCCGGAGCCACCTCACCTCGCCGGCCCGTGAGCTC
>DASSBB010000057.1:0-9901 GCA_035699145.1 Marmoricola sp. | reverse complement strand
GCACCCGGTCGAGCACGCCGGCCACGTGGTCCCCGATCCTCGCCACGACCGGGCGCGTGGCGCCGTACTTCTCGGTGAGCTCGTCGGCGCACGGCGACCCGGGCTGCCCCGCCAGCGCGGTGCAGCGGGTGATGAGCGTGTGGAAGAGGTTCTGGTCGTTGCCGCCGATGCCCACCGTCACGAGGTCGGCGTCGGCCGGCACCGCGTCGAGCTGCGGCGGGACCGTCCCGCGACCACCGGCCACCGACTGCCTCCCGGTCAGGTCGGAGCTGTCGGCGCCGCTGCAGCTCACGTCGTGCAGCACCGCGCCGAGCTCCGCGGCGACGATCTGCGGGTAGTTGCCGTCGGAGCGGAAGCACCCCTCCGCGAGCGAGGTCGAGGGAACGTACGGCGCCGCCGTGAACGAGTCCCCGAGCGCGACGTACGTCTCGACCACGGGCCGCTCCGCGGCGACGGGCTCGTGGCCCCCGGCCGCGGAGCACCCGGCAAGGGCGAGGAGGAGCGGTACGACGAGCGCGACTGCTCGACGGGAGGCCCGTGTCATGCGGTGTCTCGCCCACGACCCGTCGCACGGGGGGAGAGCTCCCTGGAACCGGCCGACGTGAACCGGCGCCTGGGGTTGGTGCCGATGGCCTGCTCCTCGGCCGACTTCTTGGCAGCCTTCTTCCGCGGCGCCGCCTTCGTCGCGGCACCCTGCTTGGGCGCCGGCTTCCGCACCACGGCCGGCGGGGTCTCCGGCGCCCCGGCGTCGCTCGAGTGCCGGGCGAGGAACTCGTCGAGGATCCGCCAGGTGGTGCCCCTGGCCGCCCGGCCGGTCAGCATCCCGAGGTGACCGCCGGGGACGACCTCGAACCGCACCTCGGGCGCGTTGGTGGCCAGCTCCTGGATCGGCCGGACGCAGCTGACCGGCGCGATCGTGTCCGTCGCACCGCCGAAGGCGAGGACCGGCACCGTGATGTCCGCGAGCCGGATGTCGCGCCCCTCGTAGTGGACGGCGCCGGTGGCGAGCTCGTTGTGCCGCACCATCCGGTGGTAGAGCTGCCCGAAGGTGCGGCCCGGGTAGGCGATCATGCCGGCGGTGAACCGGTCGACGGCTTCGAGCTGGGCGAGGAAGTCGGTGTCGTCGAGCTTCGCGAGCTGGACGAACGGCTTGGTGACCAGCTTGTTGAACGCCGAGAGCTGGAACGCCTTCTTGACCAGCGGCTGCGGGACGCCGCCCATCATCCGGTAGGCGAGCGCGATCGGCGCCGCCTTGTCGCCGCCGATCCCGAGGAACGGCCGGACCGGCGCGATGAGGGGGACCTGCTCGACGTCGATCGGGGCGCCGGCGGCGGTGACCGACGCGATCGGCAGTGACGACCAGGCGGCGGCGGTGAGCAACGCGAAGATCCCGCCGAGGCTCCAGCCGACGAGGTGGACCGGGCGCCCGCCGGCGTGCCGGCTCACGTGGCGGATCGCCTCCGGGACGACCTCGGTGACCCAGTGCTCGGTGCCGAGGTTGCGGTCCTTGAAGGAGACCTGGCCGTACTCGACCAGGTAGGTCGGGCGGCCGTTCGTGACGAGGTGCTCGACGAGGGAGCAGCCGCGCCGCAGGTCGTAGCAGAGCGACGGAGCCGCGAGCGGGGTCACCAGGAGGACCGGGTCGCCGGTCTCCTTCACCTTGCCCAGCGGACGGTAGTGGTAGACCTCGCGCAGCGTGCCCTCGTCGATGAGCGTGCGGGGCATCGGGCGCAGATCGGCCAGCCCGCCGTAGAGCACCTTCTGGGCGACGTTCGCGGAGGCTGCGACGATCTGGTCCGGCCTGGGGATCAGATCCATGCGCAGAAGTCTACGTGCGGACCTCCGCCAGCCGGCCCATGAACGACTCGGCCCAGTCGACCACGTCGTGCTCCTTGACGGTCTTGCGCATCGCCCTCATCCGCCGGGTGAGCTCCTTCGGCGGCGCCTGCGTCGCGTCGACGATCGCCTGCTTCATGCCGTTGATGTCGTAGGGGTTCACGAGGAACGCCTGCTTGAGCTCGTCGGCCGCGCCGGCGAACTCCGACAGCACGAGGGCGCCGTCCAGGGAGTCGCGGCAGGCGACGTACTCCTTGGCGACGAGGTTCATGCCGTCACGCAACGGCGTGACGACCATGATGTCGGCGGCCCGGAAGAGCGCGGCCATCTCCTCCCGGGGATACGACGAGTGCAGGTAGGAGATCGCCGGCCGGCCGATCCGGCCGTAGTCGCCGTTGATCCGCCCGACGAGCCGGTCGATCTCGTCGCGGAGCCGCCGGTACTCGTCCACGCGCTCGCGCGACGGGGTGGCCACCTGGACGAAGACCGCGTCCTCGACGCTGAGGGTCTCCTCCTCGAGGAGCTCGCCGAAGGCGCGGAGCCGGTCGAAGATCCCCTTGGTGTAGTCGAGCCGGTCCACGCCGAGGAGGAGCAGCCGGGGGTTCCCGAGCTGCTCCCGGATCTCCTCGCAGCGTGCCGCCACCCCGTCGGACCGGGAGAGCTCGGCCAGGCCGGAGTAGTCGATGGAGATCGGGAACGCCGCCGCCTCCACGGTGCGGCCGTCGGGCAGGTAGACGAACTCGCGGTGCGTCTTGTGGCCGACCCGCTGGCGCACCAGCCGCACGAAGTTCTGCGCCCCGCCGGGGCGCTGGAACCCGACGAGGTCGGCGCCGAGGAGCCCCTCGAGGAGCTGCCGGCGCCAGGGCAGCTGCAGGAACAGCTCCGTCGGCGGGAACGGGATGTGCAGGAAGAAGCCGATCCTCAGGTCCGGCCGCCGCTCGCGCAGCATGCTCGGGACGAGCTGGAGCTGGTAGTCGTGGACCCACACCATCGCGCCCTCGGCGGCCAGCGCCGCCGCTCGCTCGGCGAACCGACGGTTCACCGTCACGTAGGAGTCCCACCACTCGCGGTTGTACTCCGGCTTCGCGACGACGTCGTGGTAGAGCGGCCACAGGGTCGCGTTCGAGAACCCCTCGTAGAACTCCTCGATCTCCTGGGCGCTCAGCGGGACCGGCACCAGCCGCATGTCGTCCTGGTCGAACGGCTCCTCGGGGCCGTCCGGCCCGCCGTCCCAGCCGACCCAGGCGCCCTGCTTCCGCTGCATCACCGGCTCGACCGCGGTGACGAGCCCGCCTGGGGAGCGGCGCCAGGAGTGGCTACCGTCGTCCTCCACGACCCGGTCCACCGGAAGGCGGTTCGCCACCACCACCAGCTCGAAGTCGTCGGCGCCCGAGTTCTTGCTCACCGGGTCACCCTACGGTGTCGTCACAGCACGCCACGGAACCGTCCACCGGCGGCGGCCACCGGCGTGGGTCGAATGACATCGTTGTGTTTCGACCCTAGGATGGGGCCGTCTCTTCCGAGCAGTCGCCCACGCGCACAGGAGCCAACCGCATGGACACCGCCAAAGCCGTCTCCGCCGACCCGGTCGCCGGCGTCGGCGAGCTCTCCGACCGCGACCGCGAGGTGCTGGACTTCGAGCGCCAGTGGTGGAAGTACGCCGGCGCCAAGGAGCAGGCGGTCCGGGAGAAGTTCGACATGTCCTCCACCCGCTACTACCAGGTGCTCAACGCCCTCATCGACCGGCCGGAGGCGCTGGCCCACGACCCGCTGCTCGTGCGCCGGCTGCGCCGGCTCCGGGCCGCCCGCCAGCGGGCCCGCTCCGCCCGTCGGCTGGGCTTCGAGGTCTGAGGTGCCCCCTCGGACGCGCCGCCTGGCCGGGCCCCGGAGCGACCAGGGGTTCGCGATGTCGTCGCCGGTGGCGCTGATGAGCGCCGCCGCGGTCGTCCTGGCCGGCGTCGCGTTCTTCGCCGTCGACCACGACACCGTCCGCGACCGGGCCACCCTGGCCGCGGCCCGGCCGGCGCCGGTGGAGCCTCAGGTCGTCATCGAGGCCGTGAAGGTCAAGCCGACCGTCAAGCGCAGCGAGGTCTACATCGACGTCTACAACAACTCGAACGTGACCGGGCTGGCCGGTCGCACCTCGGAGCGGATCGGCAGCGCCGGCTGGCAGGTCGTCGGCTCCGACAACTGGTACGGCACGATCCCGGCCACCACGATCTACTACCCCGAACGGCTCCGCGACGCGGCCGAGCTGCTGTCGAAGGACCTCGGCATCGAGCGGGTCCAGCCCGCGATCGACCCGATGTCGATGGACCGGTTGACGCTGATCCTCACCGCCGACTTCGCCTGACCCGGAGGGTCTGGTTGGGTGGGATCATGGAGCTTCGCTCGAGCGCTGCGCGGCAGAGGTACGACGAGCTCGTCGCCGGCGCCGCCGGGGCCGTCGTCTGCCTCGACTTCGACGGCGTGCTCGCCCCGATCGTCGAGGACCCGACGCAGGCGCACATCCACCCGGAGGCCGCCGACGTCCTCGCCGCGCTCGCCGAGCAGCTTCTCGCCGTCGCGGTCGTGACCGGCCGCCCCGCACGGCAGGCGGTCGCGCTCGGCGGCCTGGAGGAGCTCGGCGAGCGGGTCGTCGCGGCCGGCAACGACCTCGTGGTGCTGGGGCAGTACGGCAACGAGCGGTGGACCGCCCGCACCGGGCGGGTCGTCTCCCCAGGACCGCCGGAGGGGCTCGCCACGTTCGTGTCGGAGCTGCCGGAGCTCCTCCGTCGCGAAGAGCTCGGCGACGCGTTCGTCGAGCAGAAGAGCCTCGCGGTCGCCGTGCACACCCGGCGGCTCCCCGACCCGGCCGGGACGCTGGAGAGGCTGGCCCCGGTGCTGGAGCGGGCTGCCCGCCGCCACGGCCTCGTCCTCGAGCCGGGCCGGATGGTCGTCGAGGTGCGGGCGCCCGGCATGAACAAGGGCAACGCCGTCCGCGAGCTCCAGCGAGAGCTCGACGCGGACGCCATGATGTTCGTCGGCGACGACCTCGGCGACGTGCAGGCGTTCGAGGCGATCATCGCCCTGCGACGCGAGGGGATGGTCGGGCTGTTGGTCTGCTCGGGGTCCGAGGAGCAGCAGGCGCTGGTCGAGCTCGCCGACGTCGTCGTCGACGGCCCCGACGGCGTGATGGAGCTGCTCAGGCAGCTCGCGGCCGACGCTGCCGCCGGCGGCGCTGCTCCCGGGCGCTGACCAGCGGGTAGCCGCCGTCGGCCAGCCCGGCGAGCCGCTCGAACGGGTTGTGCACCCCGAAGTCGCCGCCGCGCAGGTAGGACCACCCGGCCGCAACCAGGTAGAGCGGGACCATCGGCAGGCCGAGGCAGGCGACGTACTGCCAGGTGTGCCGTTCCTCGTGGGCCAGCAGGGCCGGCCGCTGCTCGACGTACCCCTCCTCGTGCGGGGTGACGATGACGTTGCCGACGGTGAACGCGCGGGCGGCCGGGACCGGCAGCCGGTAGCCCGAGGCGAGGACCAGGCCGCGGGGGCCGACGCGCGGTCGCGCCCGGCCGAGGGCCGCCACCAGCAGCCCGAACGGCGTGGACAGGTTGACCGCGTTCACGACCGCCTTGAGGTGCCACCAGCGCATGCCGCCATTCTCGCGCCGGCGCGACGTCCGACGTCTCGGATGTCGGGATGCGTGTGCACATCCTGAGACGCCTCCCTAGAGTTGGTCCTGCTCATCGAGAGGGGCAGAGGGACACGGCCCGCTGAAGCCCCGGCAACCCGCCACAGCATTCACCTCCACTGGAGCTGCGGTCACGGTGCTAATTCCGTCCCGGCGCGACCGTCGCGTTCCGGGGAAGATGAGAAGGAGGACTCCTTGAGCGCATCAGTGACCGAATCCCCCCTGCGCGTGGGCGCGTTCGGCAACGCCACCTCGCTGGTCTGTCGCGAGTGCGGCGCCACCCAGGAGCTGGGCCCCTTCTACGCCTGTGCCGAGTGCTTCGGGCCGCTCGAGATCGGCTACGACTTCCCGCGGCTCACCCGCGAGCGGGTCGAGGCCGGCCCGAAGAACATCTGGCGCTACCAGCCGCTCCTGCCGGTGCCGGCGGACATCCAGCTCAGCCCCAACATGGAGCCCGGCTTCACCCGGCTCCTCCGCGCCGACAACCTCGCCCGTGAGGTCGGTGCCCGTCGGGTCTGGGTCAAGGACGACTCCGGCAACCCGACCCACTCGTTCAAGGACCGCGTCGTCGCCATCGCGCTCTCCGCCGCGCGCGAGCTCGGCTCGAAGGTCTTCGCGTGTCCCTCGACCGGCAACCTCGCGAACGCGGTGGCCGCCGCCGGCGCCCGCGCCGGCATCCGCACGGTCGTCTTCATCCCGCACGACCTCGAGCCGGCGAAGGTCCAGATGACCGCGGTGTACGGCGGCTCGCTGGTTGCGGTCCGCGGATCGTACGACGACGTGAACCGGCTCGCCTCCGAGATCGCCGGCGAGGAGGAAGGCTGGGCGTTCGTCAACGTCAACGTCCGCCCCTACTACGCCGAGGGGTCGAAGACGCTCGCCTTCGAGATCGCCGAGCAGCTCGGCTGGCGGCTCCCCGAGCAGGTCGTGATCCCGGTGGCCAGCGGCTCCCAGCTCACCAAGATCGACAAGGGGTTCCGTGAGCTCATCGCGCTCGGCCTCGTCGAGGACACCCCCTACCGGATCTTCGGCGCGCAGGCCGAGGGGTGCTCGCCGGTCAGCGCGGCCTTCAAGGCCGGCCACGACGTCGTACGCCCGGTGAAGCCGGCCACGATCGCCAAGTCGCTCGCGATCGGCAACCCGGCCGACGGCCCCTACGTCCTCGACGTCACCCGGCGCACCGGCGGCGCGGTCGAGCACGTCACCGACGACGAGGTCCGGGACGGCATCCAGCTGCTCGCCCGGACCGAGGGGATCTTTCCCGAGACGGCTGGCGGCGTGACCGTGGCGACGTTCCGGAAGCTGGTCGAGACCGGCCAGCTCGATCCGGACCGGGAGACCGTGGTCCTCAACACCGGCGACGGGCTCAAGACCCTCGACGCGGTCGCCGGCCGGGTGGCACCCTCGGCGACGATCGACCCGTCGTACTCCGCCTTCCTGTCCACCGGCCTCGCCTGACCGCCTGCGAACCCCAGGAGCCCGCATGACCGTCCACGTCCGCGTCCCGACCATCCTGCGCACCTACACCGGCGGTCGGTCCGAGGTGACCGCGGAGGGCGCCACGCTCGGCGACGTCCTCGAGGACCTCGACCAGAGCTACTCGGGGATCAAGGCCCGGGTCCTCGACGACCAGGGGGAGCTGCGCCGGTTCGTCAACGTGTACGTCGGCAACGACGACGTCCGGTTCCTCGAGGGGCTGGCCACGGCCACGCCCGACGGCGCACAGGTCTCGGTCATCCCCGCGGTGGCCGGGGGCTGAGCTCGCGCTTCACGCGGCCCTGGCGAGGACCGCGACCGGTCGCGGCACGATCCGGTGGCCGCACCGCGGGCAGTGCTGTCGGCGGCAGAGGTCGAGTTCCTGTCCGCACGGGCAGGGCCGATCCGTGGCTGGGGTGGCTCGCATCTCGTCCATGCTGGAGATGAGCCGCCGCCGGGGACCGTGATACGGCCGACTAGCCTCCTCGGGTGACCGACGTGCTGCTCGCCACCTCCGCCGCCTGGCCCGACGGCGAGCCCGGCGGCGACCTCCTCCTCACCGCCCTGTCCGCCCGCGGCCTCGACGCGCGGTGGGCCGTCTGGGACGACCCAGGGGTCGACTGGTCGACCGCCGATGTCGTCGCCGTGCGGAGCACCTGGGACTACGAGGAGCGGCTGCCGGAGTTCCTCGCCTGGGCCGAGCACGTCGAGCGGTGGTCGGTCCTGCTCCACGGCGCGGCGGCGTTCCGCTGGAACGCCGACAAGTCGTACCTGCTCGACCTGGCGGCGTCGGGGCTGCCCGTGGTGCCCACCGTCCTCCTCGACGACCCCTCCGACCTCGCCTCGGCGGCCTCGGCCTTTCCCGGCCGGGTGCTCGTGAAGCCCAGGGTCGGCGCCGGCGGGCGCGGCGTCGTGGTCATCGAGCGCGGGCTCGACCTGGGGCTGCCCGTAGGGCTCGAGGGCGCCCGTGGTCCGTGGGTCGTCCAGCCCGTCGTGGAGTCGGTGCGCACCGCGGGGGAGCAGTCGGTCTTCGTCCTCGGCGGGATCCCGGTCTCCCAGGTCCACAAGGTCCCGTCGGGGGAGGAGCTCCGGGTCCACGAGGAGTACGGCGGCTCCTCGACGCGCGTGGAGCTCGACGACGAGGCGGCGCTGCTGGCGACCGAGGCGCTCGCGGTCGCGCAGGAGCTGCTCGGCGGGGAGCTGTGCTACGCCCGCGTCGACCTGATGCGGCTCGACGACGGCCGGCTCGCGGTGGGTGAGCTGGAGGCGGTCGAGCCGGGGCTCTACCTCGACCTGCTTCCCGAGAACGCCGAGGCGTTCGCCGACGTCGTCCCCTCCGCCGTCGCGCGGGCCCGAAGCTGACCTGGGGCCACGAAGAAGACCGGAGAAGCGCTTGCACGCTTCTCCGGTCGAAACCCCGTCGCACCCACGAGGTGATCCCACACTAGGAGCGAGGTCGGGTCCGGTCAATGGTCCGAACGGGCCACTTGACGAGCTCCGGGCACTGCTCGACCGGCCGGCGCGGCGCCGTACTCGCTCTGTCGTCGCCTTGCACTCGCCGAGGCCGAGTGCTAAACATGCATTAGCACTCTCATCATGAGAGTGACAGCACCTGGACCGGGGAGACGAGGTCCACCAGCGCCGGCGGGAAGGGTTCGCCGGGTCAGCCGGACCGGCCGTCGCGGGCGTCGTCCCCGGACCTGCCAGCTCTCAGCGTGAGGAACCGCAGGAGTTATGCCGAAGCTCATTGCTTTCAACGAAGAGGCCCGCCGTGGTCTCGAGCGTGGAATGAACACGCTCGCCGACGCGGTCAAGGTGACCCTCGGCCCCAAGGGACGCAACGTCGTCCTGGAGAAGAAGTGGGGCGCCCCCACGATCACCAACGACGGAGTCTCGATCGCCAAGGAGATCGAGCTCGAAGACCCCTACGAGAAGATCGGCGCCGAGCTCGTCAAGGAGGTCGCGAAGAAGACCGACGACGTCGCCGGTGACGGTACGACGACGGCGACCGTCCTCGCCCAGGCGATGGTCCGCGAGGGGCTGCGCAACGTCGCAGCCGGCGCCAACCCGATGGCGCTGAAGCGCGGCATCGAGCAGGCCGTCGACGCCGTGTCCGAGCAGCTGCTCAACATGGCGAAGGACGTCGAGACCAAGGAGCAGATCGCTTCGACCGCCTCGATCTCCGCCGCCGACACCCAGGTCGGCGAGATCATCGCCGAGGCGATGGACAAGGTCGGCAAGGAAGGTGTCATCACCGTCGAGGAGAGCAACACCTTCGGGCTCGACCTCGAGCTCACCGAGGGGATGCGCTTCGACAAGGGGTACATCTCGCAGTACTTCATGACCGACCCCGAGCGCATGGAGGCCGTCCTCGAGGACGCCTACGTGCTCCTCGCGAACCAGAAGATCTCGAACGTCAAGGACATGCTCCCGGTCCTCGAGAAGGTCATGCAGAGCGGCAAGCCGCTGCTGATCATCGCCGAGGACGTCGAGGGCGAGGCGCTCGCGACCCTGGTCGTCAACAAGATCCGCGGCACCTTCAAGTCCGCCGCCGTCAAGGCTCCGGGCTTCGGTGACCGCCGCAAGGCCATGCTGCAGGACATCGCGATCCTGACCGGTGGCCAGGTCATCAGCGAGGACGTCGGCCTCAAGCTCGAGAGCACCGGCCTCGAGCTCCTCGGCCAGGCCCGCAAGGTCGTGCTGACCAAGGACGAGGCCACGATCGTCGAGGGCTCCGGCGACGCCGACCAGATCCAGGGGCGGGTCAACCAGATCCGTGCCGAGATCGAGAAGAGCGACTCCGACTACGACCGCGAGAAGCTGCAGGAGCGGCTGGCCAAGCTGGCCGGCGGCGTCGCGGTGATCAAGGTCGGCGCGGCCACCGAGGTCGAGCTCAAGGAGCGCAAGCACCGCATCGAG
>DASSBB010000056.1:0-56425 GCA_035699145.1 Marmoricola sp. | reverse complement strand
CGGTGCCGAACCCGGTGCTGCTCGGGCAGGCGTTCACCGAGCTTCTCGAGCGGTACCCGGCCGACCGGATCCCGCAGTCCGGGGGTGTGAACGCCACCCTGATCGTCACCATCCCGGCCGACACCCTCCTCGGCGGGTTGGAGTCGGCTCAGCTGCTCACCGGCCACCACATGTCCCCCGGGCAGGCCCGCCGGCTGGCGTGCGAGGCCGGGCTGCTGCCCGAGGTGGTCGGCGGGGAGTCGAGGCCGCTGGACTACGGCCGGGAACGCCGCTTCCACACCACCGGGCAACGCAAGGTGATCCAGGCCCGGGACAAGACCTGCCGCGCCGAGAGGTGCGACATCCCCGCGAACTGGTGCCACGTCCACCACCTGACCCCGTGGAGCCGAGGAGGCCGGACCAGCGTCGACGACGCCGCCAGCCTCTGCTCCCGGCACCACACCACCGCCCACGACCCCGCCTACCAGACCACCCGGACCACCACCGGGCGGCTCGCCTTCACCCGTATCCGCCAATGAGCTCAGAGAGGGCAGGCGCCGTCTCATCTCGGCTGCGTTCGCTGTGACTGACCGGTTCAAGCATGACGATCGCTGCGTCGCTCCCGAGCAAGGCCTACGGTCGCTGCACTCAGCCGAGGCGGGAGCACTGTTTCGGCCATGAACGCTGCATCACATGGTGCCCTCCACCCGGCTGGCCGGCTGGAGGCCGCGCGGACGACCACCAACCGCTCGGCTCTCTCGCCAGGCAAAGGCGGCGCGATGCCCACTCCTTGCGGCGTGCGCAGCGGACTACGTCGGCGGGGACGACGCCTTCGTCACGGGGCTGGCTGGTGTAGCGCCTCGGCCAGCTTGCGCATGGCTGCCGCGGCGCTGTCGCTCACGCTCGGGCCCAGAACTGCAAGGCTCGACATGAGTGCGGCTGCTTCGGGCAGGTCCAGCACGAGCGCGACCGGGGAGTTCGTGGGCTCCAGGCGCACTCCGCCGCCACGGCCTTGGTGAGCCCGGAGCGGCACCCCACTGTGCCGGAGTCGTTCGACGTCACGAGCGATCGTCCGCACCGACACACCCAGGTCACCCGCCAGCTGTCCCAGAGCGATCCGTTCGCCGTGAGCGGCGTGGAGCCGCTCGATGAGGAGCTGCTGGCGCTCCACACGACGCAAGGCGAGGTGCCCGTCGCGGGAGGATGCGGCGAGGTGGGCACGTGGGTTCACGAAGTGCATCATAAGGCGACACCAGCCTGTCTTGTTCAGCGCGTACTGTGCTCGCCATGACCAACCCCAACATGACGTCCACAGCAACGGCTGCGGTGCATGAGTTCTTCGAGCGCTACGGGACCACGCTGCTCGCCCGGGACGAGAAGGCGATCGCGAGCATGTACGCGGTGCCCTCACTCATTGTGTTCCCCGGCTCCTTGATCCCCGTCGGTGACGCCAAGCAGACCGAGGAGTTCTTCGCCTCGTCGTGGAGCCAGTACGACGGCATCGCCGAGGTCGCGAAGCGAGTCGTCGTCATGGGCGAAGCGCCGGGCAGCGTGTGGGCTGATGTCACCTGGTCCTATGGCGGCCGGGCGCAGGAGCGCTTCTGCTACCAGCTCGTCGCCGGAGCCCACGGGTACCAGATCGCCGTGCTCACGCCCATGACGCTTGAGCGATGATCCCGGCCCACCGTGCCGGTCAAGGGCCAGCCACTGATCGCCGGTCATGAGGGAAGCATGAGTCGCCGTAAAGCCTTCTCCTCCACGCAGCTCGTCGAGATGTCGACCGAGCTGCCCGAGGTGGTGCTCAAGGAGAGCGACAACTGGACCAGCATCACGTTCAAGGGCAAGGGGTTCGCCTGGGTGAACCACCCCGAGAACCGGGCGATGATCAAGGCCCACCACGACGAGCGCGACGCCCTACTGGCGACATCCCCCGAGGTCTACGAGGCCGGGTGGGCCACCAACTCGACGGCGTGGGTCAAGGTCCGGCTCGAGCTCGCCGACCCCGAGGAGGTCTACGAGCTGCTCGAGGAGGGGTGGCGGATGACCGCCACCAAGAAGGCGATCAAGGCATTCGAGGAGTCCAGGGGACGCTGACGGCACGTCCTGGTGTTGCGCGTCACGTTTGCCGACAGCCTTACAAGGTGAGGTTAAGAGAGGCACCGATCGGTGCGCGCGCCGGCACCCACGAGGGCCGGCGCTCTCTTTTCCTCCCCGACTGAAAGGGCATCTTCATGTCCGTCACGACCGACCGCACCACCGGCAGCACCACTGACACCCACGCCCACACGGACCGTCACCCGGCGCGCCGCGTGAGCACCGAGACGAAGTCCTCCTACAAGACCACCGAGCTGATCGCCTACGTGGTCGCCGTCATCGGCGTCCTCGTCGCCTCCGCGATGGTCGACAAGAGCGACTTCGGCGCCCAGGAGGCGTGGTTCTACGTCACCCTGCTGACCATCGGCTACATGGTCAGCCGCGGTCTCGCGAAGGCCGGCAGCCGCGACTTCTACGACGACGACAACCGCTGACCGTACGTCGCCACACGGCCCTCACCGCCTCTGGGCGGTGGGGGTTGTGTGCTTTTGGTGGAGATGCCGTTCGCCTCACCCGCGAGAAGCGTTCGATTCCCTAAGGTGGGCACGACCGCGTGTGGCGCGGTCGGGGAGCGTGCGAATGTCGTTGATCAGGACGGACGGGCTGACCAAGCGGTTCGGCCCGGTGACCGCCGTGGAGGAGCTGACCGTCGAGGTGGCGGCCGGTGTCACCGGGTTGGTCGGCGCCAACGGGGCCGGCAAGTCCACGCTGCTCAAGATCCTGCTGGGGCTGCTTCCCGCCACGGAAGGCAGTGCCAGCGTCCTCGACCTCGACGTCGCCCGCGAGGGGCCGGCGATCCGCGAGCGAGTCGGCTACATGCCCGAGCACGACTGCCTGCCGCCGGACGTGTCCGCGACGGAGTTCGTCGTGCACATGGCACGGATGTCCGGGCTCCCTGCGACCTCGGCCCGGGAGCGGGCCGCCGACATCCTGCGGCACGTCGGGCTCTACGAGGAGCGCTACCGGCCGATGGGCGGCTACTCCACGGGCATGCGGCAACGGGTGAAGCTCGCCCAGGCGCTGGTCCACGACCCGGGGCTGGCCCTGCTCGACGAGCCGACCAACGGGCTCGACCCCGCCGGGCGCGACGACATGCTCGAGCTGATCCGCCGGATCGGCACGGAGTTCGGCATCTCCGTCGTGGTCACCTCCCACCTGCTCGGCGAGCTCGAACGCGTCTGCGACGGCATCGTCGTCATCGACGGCGGCCGGCTGCTGCAGCACACCACGACGGCCTCGGTCACCGCCGAGACCGCTCTGCTCAGGATCGAGGTCGACGGCGACCCCGCCGTGCTCACCACCCGGCTCACCGAGACGGGGATCGTCGTACGACGAGACGGAGCGCTGCTCCACGTCGACGTCGCGGACGACACGACCTATGACGTGGTCCGCGACGTGGTCGCCGACCTCGGCCTCGGGCTGGTCCGCATGGAGCGCGAGCGCCACCGGATGACCGAGATCTTCACCGACGAGGCGAAGGGCGCTCATGTCTGAGGCCACACCGACGGGTGCCATCCACGACATCGGCTACCGCCACTACGACGGCCCGCGGCTCGGGGCGTCGTACATCCGGCGTTCGCTCTTCCTCGAGACCCTCCGCGGCGCCTTCGGGCTCGGCCGCTCGGGCCGGTCGAAGATCATGCCGTTCCTGCTGCTCTCGCTGATGGTGCTGCCGGCGGTGGTCGTGGGCATCGTCACCGGCTACTTCGGGTTCGACGAGCTGCCGATGGGCTACACCGAGTACGTCGTCAACATGCAGGTCGCCGTGACCGTCTTCCTCGGCGCACAGGCTCCGGCGGTGATGTCGCGGGACCTCCGGTTCCGGGTGGCCCCGCTGTACTTCTCCCGACCGCTGAGCCGGCAGCAGTACGTCCAGGCGAAGTACGGCGGCATGGCCGCTGCGCTCCTCATCCTGACCGGGCTGCCGCTCACCCTGCTGCTCGCCGGCGCGCTCCTGGCCGAGCTGCCCCTCGGTGACCAGCTTCCCGACTACCTGCGTTCGATGGGCGGTGCGGTCCTCTACGCGCTGGTCCTGGCCGGCGTCGGACTCGTGGTCGCGGCGATGACGCCTCGTCGGGGTGTGGGTGTGGCCGCGGTGGTCGGGGTGCTCCTCGTCCTGTCGGGGCTCCAGGGCGCGGTGCGCGCGATGGCCGGCGAGTTCGGCAACGACACGTTCAGCGGCTACACCGGCCTGCTGTCGCCGTACACCCTCGTCGACGGCGTCGTCGCCGGCGTCCTCGGCGCCGACTCCTCGGTGGGCGACGGGCCTCCGGGCGCGCTGGGCGTCGTGGTGTTCGCGGTCGTCGTGATCCTGCTCGTCGTGGGAAGCTATGCGGCCCTCGTGGCCCGATACCGGAAGGCGCTGTCATGAGCACCCTCGAGCTCGAGGAGGTCTCGCGCTGGTTCGGCAACGTGGTCGCGGTCAACGACGTGACCATGCGCCTCGGCCCCGGGGTCACCGGGCTGCTCGGCCCCAACGGCGCCGGCAAGTCGACGCTGATCAACATGATGGCGGGGTTCCTCGCGCCGTCGGCGGGGACGGTGACGCTCGACGGGCGGCCGCTCTACCGGGACCCCGAGATCTACCGCGAGGTCGGGCTCGTGCCCGAGCGCGAGGAGATGTACGACGCGCTCACCGGCTGGTCCTTCGTGCTCGCGAACGCCAGGCTGCACAAGCTGGCCGACCCGGAGGAGGCCGCGCGCCGGGCGATCGCGACCGTCGAGATGGCCGACGCGCAGGACCGCGACATCCGCACCTACTCCAAGGGGATGCGGCAGCGGATCAAGATGGCGACGGCGATCGTGCACGACCCCACGGTGCTGCTCCTCGACGAGCCGTTCAACGGGATGGACCCGCGCCAGCGGCTGCACCTCATGGAGCTCCTCCACGAGCTGGGCGACCAGGGGCGGACGATCCTCTTCAGCTCCCACATCCTCGAGGAGGTCGAGCAGATCGCCGGGCGGATCGAGGTGATGGTCGCCGGCCGGCACGCGGCGTCCGGTGACTTCCGGGAGATCCGACGGCTGATGACCCAGCGGCCGCACCAGTACACGATCCGCTCCACCGACGACCGCTCGCTGGCCTCGCTCCTCATCGCGGATGCGAGCACCTCCGGGGTCGAACTCGTCACCGACTCGACGGGCGGCAGCACCGTCCAGGTGCAGGCCACCGACTTCTCCGCCTTCATCCACGCCGTCCCACGGGTCGCCTCCCGGGGCGGCATCCGGCTGCTCGAGGTCCGGCCTGCCGACGAGTCCCTCGAGAGCGTCTTCTCCTACCTGGTGAGCCGATGAACGCGACCGTCGCGACCCTGACCAGCCGCAGCCTGCTCGGCCGTCGGCGCACCCTCGTCCTGCTCCTCCTCCCGGTGGCGCTGCTGGCCCTGTGCACGCTCGCCCGCGTCCTTGCCGGCCTCGACGCCGACATCCAGCGCGACCTCGACGGGCCGTTGGCGCCCGGGCTGCTGGGTGCCTTCGGGATCGCGATCCTGATGCCGCTGCTCGGGCTGATCGCCGGCACCGGCTCGATCGGCCCCGAGATCGACGAGGGGTCGATCGTCTACCTGCTGGCGAAGCCGCTGAACCGGCACTCGATCGTCGTCACGAAGCTGCTCGTCGCCATCGGGGTGGTCGTCGCGTTCGGGGTGGTGCCGGTCGGCATCGCCGGCGTCGTGCTGACCGGCGAGCTCGGCACCGTCGCGATCGCCTACGCCGTCGGGGCGCTGGCCGCCGGCATCGCGTACGCCGCGGTGTTCCTGCTCCTCGCCGTCGTGACGAGGAACGCCGTCGTGATCGGACTGATCTATGCGCTGATCTGGGAGTCGCTCGTCGGTGGGCTGGTCCCCGGGGCGCAGGCGCTGAGCATCCAGCAGTGGTCGCTCGCCGTCGTGCGCGAAGTGCTCGGTGACTCCGCCGAGCGGCTGGAAGCCACGGCGGCCGTCGGCTTCGGCACCGGCCTGGTGCTGCTCCTCGTCGTCACCGTCGTCGCCACCGTGTACGCCGGGCGGCGGTTGCAGACCCTGCGGCTCAACGACGACAGCTGACCCCGCCGTGTCACGACCCGTTCGGGCTATGGCCCGACGGCGCGACGCAGGTCCAGCCTGGGAGACGAGGCGGCGTCCCCACCCCGTCGCCGCGAGGAGACTGCCATGGCTGCGAACCCGCTCGTGAACATCTTCGGCCCCGCGACGCGTGCCCGGCTCTATGCGATCTACGCCGTCGCGGGACTGCTGATCGGCTCCGTCCAGGCCGGCTACTCCGCTGTCGCCGACCGTGGGGTCGAGGTGCCGGCGGGCATCCAGGTCGCGCTGGCCGTCTACGCCTACCTCGGGATCGCCCTCGGCTTCACCGCGGCGAGCAACGTCTCCGAGAAGAAGCAGCAGCCGGAGCTGCAGAAGGTGCCGGGCTGACCGGTCGCCGTCACAACAGGTCGGCCAGCAACCCCGCAGCCACCGCCGCGCCGTCGGTCTCGACCGGGCGGTAGGAGACCTCCCGGCCGACCTCCTCGAGGATGACCGCGGCAAGGGCGTCGGGGTCCGCCGCCTCGAGGTAGTCCAGGCACCGCCCCGCGCCGTACCTCTCGAGGCGGTGCCGGACGTGGAAGCTCTGCTCGAAGTGGTGCCGCAGCGGCACGTAGACGAAGGGCCGCTGGTTCGCCGTCAGCTCCATCGTCGTGGTCAGGCCACCCTGCACGACGGCGAGGTCGGCGGCGGCGAGGTGCCGGTACAGGTGAGGGACGTGCCCGTGGAGAGAGGCCCCGCGCCGGCGGGGGAGCGAGCGAGGGTCGATCCGCGGCCCGGCCGCGACCACGAAGTGCAATGACGGGTCCTGGCGGCGGACGAGCGGGACGGCGTCGAGGATCCGGCTCAGGAGCGGCGCGCCGACGCCCGAGCCGCCGACCGTGACCACACACAGCCGCTGGTCGGCGCGGTAGCCCAGCCGCCGCCGGAGGGCGGCCCGGTCGGCCACCTCGTCGCTGTCGAAGCCGGTCACATAGCCGGAGAACGAGAAGTTGTCCCGCATCCAGTCGCGGATCCGTGGGAGCCCGGGACCGAAGTCGTGCGGGACCACGTCGTCGGGGTTGCCTACGAAGACCGAGCGGTCCCGCACCCGCGCGAACCGGGCCCGCTGCTCGATCATCTCTGCGTTGTAGTCCGCGGTCAGCCGAGCCTCGCGATCGCCGCCGTCGGCCATCGGGAGCCACCCCACGAAGTCGGTCATCCAGGCGAACGCGAACCGTTTGAGCTCCGGGTTCTCGTGGAGGAAGTAGTCGACCTCCCAGGCCTCGTCGCCGACCACGAGGTCGTAGTGCGACTCCTCGACCACCTCGGCGAAGACCATGAAGTTGTGGACGAGGATCGCATCCATCTCCCGGATCGCCTGGAAGGCGTGGAGGTCGTGCTCGCCGGCCTCGTGCTCGATGTGGGACGACTCGTTGGCGAGGTACGCCGACGCCGGGTGCACGCGCTCACCGGCCGCCGAGAGCACCGCGGTGACCGGGTGCTGAGCGAGCCAGTCGACCTCCAGGTCGGGGTGGAGCTTGCGCAGCTCGGACGCGATCGCCAGGTCGCGGCGGGCGTGGCCGAGCCCGATCGGCGAGGAGAGGAAGAGCGCCCGCTTGGCTCTGCGCGGCGCGGCCGACCAGGCCCGGCGTACGACGGGAGGGCGGACCCGCTCGACGAACTCATGGATGAGCAGGTTGGTGCGGACCGGATGACGGGCCATCGGCCCGTGGCCGGCCCCGTCCAGGAGGACCAGCGACCCGCCGGTGAGCGTGGCGAGCCGCTCGCCGTCGGCCGCGGAGCAGATCCGGTCCTGGCGACCGTGGACGACCAGCACCGGGCAGCGCACCTCCGCGCAGAGCGGCTCCAGGGGTGTCGCGGTCGCGCCGTCGAGCCCCAGCTCGCCTGCCGTGGCGTCGGCGAGTGTCTCCGGGCTGATGTGGTGGGCCCACCCCACGCAGTCCTCGATCTGCTTCGTCGAGTGCGGCTCCGGGAACATCTTCGAGAAGAAGAAGTCGACGAAGTCGTCGTACCCGCCGTCCAGCCAGTAGTGCTTGTTGTGCTTCGCCCAACCCTCGGTCGAGTCGACCCGCTCCTGCCAGGGGAACGGGCGCGGCGCACGCGAGGCGAAGTGGCACGACGGCGACAGTGCGACGACGCCGAGGACCCGCTCGGGGTGGCCGGCCGCGACGTGCACCGCCCAGGTCGCTCCGCGCGACAGGCTCACCAGCACGGCCCGGTCGGTGCCGGTCGCGTCGAGGACGGCGACCGTGTCGGCGGCGTACTCGGTGTCGGCGTAGGCGGCGGCGCCGACCGGCCTCGAGGAGCGACCGCTGCCACGGCCGTCGAAGGTGACGACGCGGTGGTGCCGGGCCAGGTAGCCGACCTGCGCCTTCCAGAAGCGCGAGTGCACGATGCTCCACGCCGGCAGGAGGACCACGGTGGTGTCGCCCTCGCCGAACACCTCGTAGGCGAGACGGACGCCGTCCCGCTCGGCGGAGCCGGAGTCGTCGGGCTGCCTGGCCCGGCCAGGTTCTCGAGGCTGGGTCCCGGGTTGGCCTTGGCTCACGGCCTGACCTCCAGCACCTGGTTGAACGGAGTCTCGGCGACCTTGGCGAAGCGGGTGAACCCGCCCGTCGTGACCACGTCCCGGATCTTCGCGGGGCCGGCCTGGGTGCCGAGTGCGAGGCCGACGTCCTGGGAGAGCGAGGCGGGCGTGCAGAGGAGCGTGGAGAACCCATAGTAGGCCCGCCCCACCGGCGTCAGGTTGTCCTGCACGCGGTCCCCCGCCGCGGGCTCGACGACCATCCAGGTCCCGTCGTCCGCGACCGCCCGCCGCACGTGACGGGACGCGCCGACGGGGTCGCCCATGTCGTGGAGCGCGTCGAACGTGGTGACGAGGTCGTAGCCGGTCCCGCCGAACTCCTGCGCCGACGCCACCTCGAAGGTCACCCGGTCCGCCACGCCGGCCGCCTCAGCGCGGGCGCGCGCCTGGTCGATCGACTCCGCGTGGTAGTCGGACCCGTGGAAGGTGGAGCGCGGAAAGGCCTGGGCCATGATGATCGTCGACGCTCCGTGGCCGCAGCCGATGTCGGCGACCCGGGCACCGCGCTCGAGCTTGGGAACCACACCGTCGAGCGCGGGCAGCCATTCTCCGACGAGGTGGGCGTTGTAGCTCGGGCGGAAGAACCGCTCGCACCCCTCGTGCACGTCGTGGTTGTGCTCGTGCCAGCCGAGTCCGGCTCCGCTGCGTGCCAGCTCCACGACCTTCGACGAGTCCTGGACCGTCCCGAGGGCGATCTGGAAGAAGCCGGGCAGGAACGCGGGGCTCGACTCGTCGGTGAGCGCCACGGCGTGCTCCGGCGGCAGCGAGTAGAGCCCGCTCGACGGGTCGTGGTCGACGAAGCCGCCGGCGGCCTGGGCGTTGAGCCACTCGCGGGCGTAGGGCTCTCCGGTCCCGGTGTCGTCGGCGAGCCGGCTGGGCGTGGTCGGACCGTGGGCAGCGAGGGCGCGGTAGTAGCCCAGCTTGTCGCCCATCACCACCAGCGCCGCGTTGAGGGTCGCGCCGACCTCGTCGACGGCGCGGAAGACGAACCCCATCACCTTGTCCATGTCGAGCTCGGTGGGGGCGGGCTGGGGCTGCTTCAGGTCGGTCATCACAGGTTCCTCTCGTCGTGCTTCGAGGGCATCTCGAAGATGGGTCTCGAACCTAGGTACGGCGGAGCGCCGGTCGCATCAGGTGCCCCACCTAGTCCTGACTCCCCGGACCATCGGACTGCCGGCGCATAGACTCCGAAGGTGCTGGTCGGTCGAGAGCCCGAGCAGCGGGCCATCAGCTCCCTCCTGGCCGGCGCCAGGGTGGGGGACAGCCGCGCTCTGGTGCTCACCGGCGAGCCCGGCATCGGCAAGAGCGCTCTCCTCGCCGAGGCCGAGCGCCTCGCCGACCGGATGCTGGTGCTGCGGGCCCAGGGCATCGAGTCCGAGCAGGCAGTTCCGTTCGCGGCGCTCCTCCAGCTCCTGCGGCCGGTGCTGCCGCTGCTCGACCACGTCCCGGCCCCGCAGGCGGATGCCCTGTCGACTGCTCTTCTCCTCCGAGGACCGACGGGCGTGGTGGAGCCCAGCAGGTTCGCCGTCGGCGCGGCGACGCTCAGCCTGCTGTCCCGGGCGGCCGAGGACACGCCGGTCGCGGTGCTCGTCGACGACGCGCACCTCCTCGACAGCCCCTCGGCGGACGCCCTCGTCTTCGCGGCACGTCGGTTGGTGACCGACCCGGTGGCGGTGCTCGTCACCGTGCGGTCCGGGGAGCCGGGCTCCGAGCTGTGGGACACGCTTCCGACGCTGGCGGTCGGCGGGCTGGGGCTCGACGCCTCGGGCGAGCTCCTGCGCGCCGCCATCGGCGCGGTGGCTCCGGACCGGCTCGAGCGGCTCCACCGTGCGACGGCAGGCAACCCGCTCGGGCTGCTGGAGCTCGGCCGGCAGACGGAGCCGTTCCCAGGCTCGCCGCCGGAGTCACCGGTCGCGGTCTCCGAGCAGCTGACCCGCTCGTTCCTCGGGCGCGCCGGCGGGCTGTCCGCGGATGCGGCGACGACGCTCCTCGTCGCGGCTGCGGACAGCACGAGCGCCGCGACCGTCCACCAGGCGTGCCTGCGGCTCGGTCTGCCGTCCGCCCGGCTGAGCGAGGCGGTGGACGAGGGGCTCGTGCGGCTCGAGGGGGACCGCGTGGTCTTCCACCACCCGCTGGTGCGCTCCGCGGTGTACGGCGCGGCGCCGCCCGAGGAGCGGCGTGCGGTCCACCGGGCGATCGCCGCGGTCGTGCCGGCTGACGAGGCGGACCGGCTCGCGTGGCACCTGTCATCGGGGGCGACGGCTCCGGACGAGTCCACCGCTGCCGTGCTCGACACGGTCGCCTCCGCCAGCGCCAGGCGGGGAGCCCACGCCCTCGCCTCCGCCGCGCACGAGCGGGCCGCCGGGCTGACCGGGGACCTCAGGCTGCTCCCGGTCCGGCTCGCCGCCGCGGGGGAGTCCGCCTGGTTGGCCGGCCGTACCGAACAGGCCGTGGCCCTGCTCGGCCGGGCGCTCGAGGCGCAGCCGGAACCGCGGCTCCGTTCGCACGTCCACGAGGTGCGCGGGGCGGTGGAGAGCCGCACGGGATCCCTCGGGGCAGCCCGGGACACGCTGGTGGCTGCAGCCGAGGCGATCGCGGAGTCGGACCCCGACGCGGCGATCCGGCTCTTCGCCAACGCCGTCCACGTCGCGTTCTACATGGCTGATCCGCGTACGGCGACCTGGTTGTGCCGGGAGATCGACAGGTTGCTCGCCTCGTCGACCGATCCGGGGACATCCCTCCTCGGTTCGATGGCGTGCGGGATGGCCATGGTGCTGGACGGCGACGGCGCAGCCGGGATCGAGCGGGTCCGCGCCGCGACGTACCGGCTCGTGGTCCCGGGCGAGGCGCCCGCCGACCGGTTCCGGCTCCCGCTGCACGTGCAGGGCGCGCTGTGGCTGCGGGACGCCGGCCCGCACCGGGCGGTCCTGCTCGAGGCCGTCGACCTGCTGCGCGAGGAGGCGGCGCTGGGCTCTCTGCCCTACCTGCTCATGCAGATCGCCCGGGACGGTGCCGCCAGCGACCGCTGGGACGACGCCGAGGCGGCGTACCTCGAGTCGATCCGGCTGGCTCGCGAGACCGGGCAGCAGACCGACCTGGCGGCCTCGCTCGCGGGGGTCGCCTGCCTGCAGGCGCGGAAGGGGCGGGGCGACGACTGTCTGACCAACGCCGCTGCGGCGGAGGAGCTCTGCGCCGCGAGCCAGCTGCGGCTGGGGTCGTTCTGGGTGATGTTCGCCCGCGGCGACCTGGCGGCGGGGAGGGGGGACCTGGAGGAGGCGGCCCGCCACTACGAGGCCCTGGAGTCCGCGCTGGCGGCCTCCGGACTGGCCGACCCGGACCAGTCGTGCGCACCCGAGCTGGTGGAGGTCTACGTGCACCTGGGCCGGCCCGCCGACGCCGCCCGGACGACCTCTTCCTTCGCGGAGAAGGCGACGGCGAAGGGGCAGGCGTGGGCCCTGGCCAGGGCCGCCCGGGCGAGGGGGGTGTGCGCGGACGACGGCGACGCGGGTCCGCACTTCCGGCGGGCGCTGGCGCTGCACGCGGCCACCCCGGACCGCTACGAGACCGCCCGCACCGAGCTCGCACTCGGGTCGTGGCTCCGGCGCTCGCGCCGGCGGACGGAGGCGAGGCCGGTCCTTCGCTCGGCGCTGGACACCTTCGCCGAGCTCGGCGCCCGGCCGTGGGCGGACCGCGCCGAGCAGGAGCTCCGGGCCACCGGCGAGACCGCGAGGCCGCGCTCGGCTCCGAGCACGGCCGAACTGACCCCGCAGGAGCGCCAGGTCGCCCAGCTGCTGGCGCGGGGGCGGACGACGCGGGAGGCCGCGGCTGCGCTCTTCCTCAGCCCCAAGACCGTGGAGTACCACCTGCGGCACGTCTACCAGAAGCTCGACATCCGGACCCGCGCCGAGCTGACCGGGCAGCTCCTCGACTGAGGTGGTCTGGACCGGACGGCACGGCCGGGGAACGCGCCGGGCTCCTGCGTCGTCATTACTTCCATGGGGCGAACCGCCACCTGTCTGGCCGTGGCCGCGCTCGCGCTGGCCGGCTGCACGGTGGCCGAAGACGTGGGGAGCCAGCCCGGACCCACGACGGGCGCGGCGCCGAGCGAGCCCGCTGCGGAGCCGCGATCCGAGCCCCCGGACGAAGGGCCGCGCGGCGTCGTGACCCTCGGCTTCGCCGGCGACGTCCACTTCGAGTACCACCTCCGCGGGCTCCTGACCCAGCCGCGCGCCGCCTTCGGCTCGCTGCGGCGGGTCATGAAGGAGCCGGACCTGATGATGGTCAACCTCGAGAGCGCCATCACCGAGCGGGGGACCGAGGAGCCCAAGCTCTACCGGTTCCGGGTCTCGGCCGCGGCGCTCGACCTGCTGAAGGGCGCGGGTGTCGACGTGGCCAGTCTCGCCAACAACCACGCCGCGGACTACGGCGCGGTCGGGCTCCGCGACACCCTCGCCGCCGTCCGCCGGAGCCCGGTGCCGGTGCTCGGCGTGGGCCGGGACGCCGATGCCGCCTTCCGGCCGCTCCGGACGTCGATCCGCGGGACCAGGATCGCCGTGCACGTCGCGAGCACCAAGCGCGACCGGACGGCGAACCACTGGGCGGCCGGCGACGGCGTGCCCGGCGTGGCCGTCGCGCTCCACCCGCGAGGCCGGCTGCTCCGCGAGGTGCGCCGGTCTGCCGCCCGCGCCCACGTGGTCGTGGTCTACCTGCACTGGGGCTACGAGGGGAAGCCGTGCCCCACCGACAACCAGGTGGAGTTCGCCGAGGCGCTGTCGGCCGCGGGCGCCGACATCGTCGTGGGCAGCCACGCCCACGTGCTGCTCGGGTCGGGGTGGCTGGGGGAGACCTACGTCAGCTACGGGCTGGGGAACTTCCTCTGGTACAACCAGCACGTCCCGCGGACCGGCATCCTCAAGATCCGCGTGAAGGACGGCGAGGTCGTCGGTGACACCTGGGTCCCGGCACGGCACACCGCCGACGGTCCCGAGCTCCTCGCGCCGCGAGAGCGTGCCGGCGCGGTCGACGACTGGCGCGCCCTGCGCGGCTGCAGCGGACTCGCCGCGGCGCCGCGCTGATCCGGCGCCCAGGTCAGCGGCCGGACGCCGAGAAGTGCTGGTAGTCCTGGGCGGAGCTCCAGTGGCCGCCCCACTCCCAGCCGATCCGGGCGAACGCGCGCACCACGACGCCTGCGTCCCGGATCACCCCGGGCGGCACGTCGGTGCCGGCCGAGCGGTCGAGCCGCGCGAACCGCGCGCCCTCCGCCGGGACGAACGAGGAGCCGGTGACGTAAGGGTTCTCCACGGGGTTGAGGTCGATCGCCCGGCCGTAGGCGTGGTCGGACCACCGATCGGTGCCCGCGACCGGTCGGCAGTTGTACGCCGAGGTGTTGTCGGCCGCCATGGAGAGGTCGTCGTCGCCGCGGTAGTCGTCGACGAGCCGCATCCGCCGGACCGGCCACCCGGCGTCGTACAGCTCCCGGAAGACGCTGACCACCGCCTCGGCGTGGTCCTCGTGCACGACCAGCTCGCCGGTGGCTGTCGTGCCGTCGAACCTGACATGACTCACCGTCAGGTAGCGGAGCCGCTCCAGCGGCACCGGGCAGCCGGCGCGGTGCGAGAACCGCATCCGCTGGCGCAGCGCCGGGTCGATCCGGCTGATGGTGGCGGTGAAGCGGGCGGGCGAGGCCGACGGTGGCGGTGCCTGCGACGGTACGGCGGACGTGGCCGGTGGCGTGGTCGAACCCGGACCCTCCTCGGCAGCGGGCGGATCAGCCGAGCAGGCGACCGCCACCAGCGCGACCGCCAGCATCACGACGGCCAGCACCACGACGGCGACCGCGCGGTGGCCGCCCCGCGGCTCAGTGGCCCCGGCGCTGCTTGCCCGCCGGGATGATCTCGGGGTGGGCGGCCTCGGATGCCTTCGCGTGCTTGGCGGCACGCTTCTCCTTGATGGACTTGCCGGTCTTCTTCGAGAGGGACTGGCGGGGGGACTTGTCGGCCATGGTGGCTCCTAGGTCGGAAGCCTGACCGGCTTCACCCCTCGACCGTACGCCATTCGTGGCTCAGCGGGGCACCAGGCGGATCAGCTGGATCGGCCCCTTGCCTTGGAGGTTGTAGCCGTTCAGAGCCAGGAACTCGACCTGCGGGCTCGCGGCGTCACGCCGGACGGCGACCACCTCGTCGGCTGCCCCCGTCGCACTCGGCACCCGCACGCCGGTGAACCTCAAGCGACTGTTGAGCAGGATGCGGTCGTCAGGGTTGCGCGCGCTGCCGCCGCCCACCATGCCGTACACGTCGAGGTCGCCGTCACCGTCGGCATCGCCGACCGCCACCGCCTTGCCCGTGCCGTTGCGGACGCGGGAGATCACGGTCCGAGCGGAGAAGACACCGCGCTTGTTGAGCTGGTAGGCGAAGCCGCCCTCGAACGCGGTGACCAGGTCCGGGTCACCGTCCGCATCCAGGTCGGTCACGTCGGCGTCGTTGATCTGCGCCGCGAGCCGGTGCCGCCCGGTCACCTCCCGGAGTGCGGCACCGCGCTTGTTGACGTACAGCGAGGGTTGCGCCCGCAGGTTCCGGCAGGTGAACAGGTCGTCACGGCCGTCGCGGTTGAAGTCGAGCACCTCGACGCACTGGGAGCCGGTGGCGGGCGCGAACGACGAGAACCTCGGGGCGAACCGGAACCCGGTGCCTCCCTCGTTGAGGAAGACCTTGCTTCCCTCGCTCCGGGAGCGGGGTGAGCCGTCGCACGGGTCGTTCGCCACGCGCTTCCGCGGAGCCATGTTGCCGACGAACAGGTCGAGCCACGCGTCGCCGTTCGCGTGGAGGAAGGCCACCGCGCGGCCGCGGCCGCACAGGTCACCCACGCCCCACGCCGTGCCGACCTCGGTGAACGTGCCGTCCGCACCCTGCAGCCACAGCTCGTTGTCCTGCAGCTCGTTCTTGACCTTGTTCTTCGAGCCGCGACCGGCTGCGCAGTAGAGGTCGGGCCGGCCGTTGCCGTCCACGTCGCCCCAGGCGCAGTCGTGGCGGTCCACTCCGTTGCTCGGCCAGTCGCCCTGGGGCACCACGGCGTAGGCGCCCGCGCCCTCGTTGCGCCACAGCTTCTTGGGCGAGTGGTAGCCGATCAGCACGTCCTCCGCGCCGTCGCCGTCATAGTCGTACGGCGCGGCGCCCCACGTCCTGGTGTCCAGGGCCGCGATCCCTGCTTCCGCCGCGACGTCGACCGCCACCTTGCCGGGAGCGGGCGGCCTCGCCTCTGCCGCTCGGGCCGAGGAGGGCGCGGCGAGTGCCGAGGAGGCGGAGAGGATGAGGGTGGCCGTCAGGGCGCCGGCCGCCAGGGCACGCCTCGTCGTTCGCGCGTTCATGGGTTCCTGCTTCTGCACCGGGCGTCCGAGTGCGCTCGTGGCGCGGAGAGCAGGGGCGTCAGCTTCGGGTCACTCCGAGGGGCCCACAGTCGCGTATCCGGCCAATGGCGATGATTTCGGACATAACGCTAGTCCGTCGCCAGGCCGTGCGGAGGCGATCCGGGAAAACTGCGTCAGCCGAGCAGCGTGCCCATCCACTCCTCGACCGCGTCCGGGTCGCGGGGGAGCGACGCCGAGAGGTTCCGGTGGCCGTCCGCGGTGACGAGGATGTCGTCCTCGATCCGGATGCCGATGCCGCGCATCTCCTCGGGGACGAGCAGGTCGTCCTCCTGGAAGTAGAGCCCCGGCTCCACCGTCAGCACCATCCCCTCGGCGAGGTCACCCTGGGTGTAGGCGTCCGGCCGCGAGCCGGCGCAGTCGTGCACGTCCATGCCCAGCATGTGGCTCGTGGAGTGCAGGGTCCACCGCGCGTAGACCTTGCTGTCGGGGGAGAGCGCCTCCTCAGCGGACACCGGGAGGAGCCCGAGGTCCTCCAGTCCGTGCGCGAGGACGGTCATCGCCGCCTCGTGCGGGGCCAGGTAGCGGGCGCCGGGGCGCACCGCATCGATCCCGGCCTGCTGGGCGGCGAGCACCAGCGCGTAGAGGTCGCGCTGCAACGGCGTGTACCGCCCGGACACCGGGATGGTCCGGGTCACGTCGGCGGTGTAGAGGGTGGTCGCCTCCACGCCCATGTCGAGCAGGAGCAGCTCGCCGGGGGTGACCGGCCCGGTGTTGTCGATCCAGTGCAGCGTGGTCGCGTGCCGCCCGCCGCCGACGATCGAGTCGTAGCCGATGTCGTTGCCCATCGCGCGGGCGCGACGGAAGAAGGTGCCCTCGATCCACCGCTCGCCGAACTCGCGCACCCGGTCCCACTCGCGGACCGAGTCCTCGAAGCCGAGCGCGGTGATGTCGCACGCCTCCTGCAGCTGGGCGACCTCCCAGTCGTCCTTGACCAGCCGGAGCTCGGCCAGGATCGTCGCCAGCTCCTGGTCGCGCGCCTCGTCGCCGGTGACCAGCGCGTCGACACGGCTGTCGACCCCGCGGAGGACCCGGGTCTTGCGTTGGCCGGTCAGGGCGCCGGGGAGGTCGTCGATGTGACGGCACTCGATGCCGAGGGAGGACGACATCTCTCCGAGCGAGGGACGTCGACCGGCCCACAGCTCGCCGTACGCCCGGTCCCGGAAGAACTCGTCGGTCTGGCGCGACGAGCGCGGCCGTGCGTAGAGCACGGCCTCGCCGTCCTCGAGCACGAGGACCGCGTCGCTGGTCTGGTTGCCGGTCAGGTGGGTGTGCGCGGTCTGGGGCCGGAACCGGTAGTCGGTGTCGTTGGCGCGGACCTTGAAGGTGCCCGCAGGCACGACGAGCCGCTCGCCGGGGAGGAGGTCGGACAGCCGCTGACGGCGGGCCGCCGCCCAGGTCGCCACCGGGTGCACCGGGAGATCGAGCTCGCGGTCGCCCCAGCCGGTGCGCATGAACTCGGCGTACGCCGCCGGCACGCCCTGGTCGTGGGACGCCGTCCCCGCGTCCTTGGCGATCTCGGCTGGGCTCTCTTCGGGGTTGATGTTCTGGTCGCTCACCCAGCCCACTCTACGGCGGTTGGTCGAGGGACCCCCTGGATACGCTGACCGCGTGACCTGGAGCCCGATCGCCGTGCCGCCTGTGCAGCCCGTGCCACCCGCGCTGCACCGGAAGCACGGGTTCCGGGGTGCGGTGTTCATGGTCCTCGTGGTGGTCGGCCTCTTCCTGGGCGCCGCCGTCATCGCCTTCGTCTTCGCCGCCTCCGGCCAGCCGGAGGCGATCGCGGTCGGGCTGCTGCTGGCGCTGCTGCCGGTCGGCCCGCTCGTCGCCTGCTACCTCTGGCTCGACCGCTACGAGCCCGAACCGGTGCCGCTGCTCCTGATGTCCTTCCTGTGGGGCGCCCTCGTGGCCACCGCGGCGGCACTCCTGGTGCAGACGTTCGACCAGGCGGTCAACGGCTCGAGCGAGGTGTGGTCGGCGGTCGTCATGGCGCCGCTCACCGAGGAGGCCGGCAAGGGGATCTTCGTGGTCCTCCTGCTCTGGGCGAGGCGGCACGTCATCGACGGCGTCCTCGACGGGCTCGTCTACGCGGGGCTGGTCGGCGTCGGGTTCGCCTTCACCGAGAACATCCTCTACTTCGCCGGCGCGTTCGCCGGCGGTCCCGACCTCGGCCCCGGCGGGCTGGGCTCCGCCACGTCGCTCTTCGTGCTGCGCGGCATCTTCAGCCCGTTCGCGCACCCGCTGTTCACCTCCGCCATCGGGATCGGCGTCGGGATCATGGTGGCAGCGCGCAGCACCGGTGCCCGCGTGGTCGCCCCCCTCGTCGGGTACGCCGTCGCCGTGCTGCTCCACGCGTCCTGGAACGGCTCGGCGTTCCTCAACGAGGGCGAGTTCTTCGTCCTCACCTACCTGTTCGCGATGGTGCCCGGGTTCCTCGTCCTGGTCGGGCTGGCGGTCTGGTTCCGGGTCCGTGAGGGCGCGATGCTCGCCCGGTCGCTCGACGACCTCGCCCGGCGGGGGTACGTCGAGCCGTCCGAGGTGCCGTGGCTCGTGCGGCTGCCCGCCCGCCGTACTGCCCGCCGCAACGCGGCGCTCCGCGGCGGTCCTCGGGCGGAGGCGCTCATGCGCGACTACCAGCAGCAGGCGATCGAGCTCGCCGCCCTCCACAACCGCGTGATGCGAGGGACCGCGCCGCGGGACCACGCGATCCGCGGGGCCCACATGGCGCAGCGGCTCGCAGCCCTGCGCGCCCACCTGATGCTGCCGCAGCACGCGGCGCACTCGCTGCCCCGACACCGGCAGGACTGGGCATGACGACTCCCCCCGGCACGGACAGCGCTCGCCTCGTCGACGCCCTCGAGGGGCTCGGACGCGCCCTGACCCGGGTCCGGCTGCCGCTCGAGCTCCCCGGGGTGGAGACGCACCGGGCCGCCCGGCAGGAGATGCTCGGGCAGCTCGACGACTACGTGCTCCCACGGCTGCGCCAGATCGAGGCGCCGCTGCTCGCGGTCGTGGGCGGCTCGACGGGCGCCGGCAAGTCCACCCTGGTCAACTCGGTCGTGGGCCGGCGGGTGACCGAGCCGGGCGTGCTGCGGCCCACCACCCGGTCGCCGGTGCTCGCGTTCAACCCGTCCGACAAGGCGTGGTTCGACGACACCCGGATCCTGCCCGAGCTGGCGCGGAGCAGCACCGCCTCGAGCGACCCCCACGCGCTGCAGCTGGTCCCCGTCGACACGGTGCCCGCCGGGCTGGCGATCCTGGACGCCCCTGACATCGACTCGGTCGAGGTGCGCAACCGCACCCTCGCCACCCAGCTTCTCGCCGCCGCCGACCTGTGGCTGTTCGTCACCTCCGCCGCCCGCTACGCCGACCAGGTGCCGTGGGAGTTCCTCAAGGCGGCTGCCGAGCGGAGCGCCGCCGTCGCGATCGTCCTCGACCGGATCCCCGAGGGGGCACGCGACGAGGTGGCGACGCACCTGCAGGAGATGCTGTCCGAGCGTGGCCTCGGCCGCTCGCCGCTCTTCGCCGTCGAGGAGGGGGCCGTCGACGAGCAGGGGCTCCTCCCGGCGGGTGACGTCGCCCAGATCCGCGGCTGGCTCGAGGGGCTCGCCGCCGACGCCCACGCCCGAGCCGCGGTGGTGCGGCAGACCCTCGACGGCGCGGTGCAGTCGGTCGCCCGCCGCTCCGGCGAGGTCGCCGGCGGCCACGCGGCCCAGGTCGAGATGGTCGAGCGGCTCCGCGCCGACGCCCACCGGTCCTACGACGAGGCGCTCCGCGACGTCGCGGAGGCCTCGGCGGACGGCAGCCTGCTGCGGGGCGAGGTGCTCGCCCGGTGGCAGGAGTTCGTCGGCACCGGGGAGCTGTTCCGCAACCTGGAGACGCGGGTCGGGTGGGTCCGGGACCGCGTCGGCGGCTGGTTCCGCGGGAAGCCGCAGCAGGCCGAGCGGGTCACCGTCGCCGTCGAGAGCGGGCTGGAGTCGCTGCTGGTCGAGCACGCCGAGGCCGCCGCCGAGCGGACCTGGCGCTCGTGGACCTCGGTCGAGGCCGGCAAGCAGCTCCTGGAGGCGGGGTCGGGCCGCGACCTCGGCCGGGCGTCCCGCGAGTTCCGCGGCCAGGCCGAGCGGGCGGTCCGGGACTGGCAGCAGAGCGTCCTCGACATGGTGCGCGAGGAGGGTGCGGACAAGCGGAAGACCGCCCGGTTCCTCGCGTTCGGCTTCAACACGCTGTCGGTCGCGCTGATGGTCGTGGTCTTCGCGAGCACCGCCGGTGTCACCGGCGCCGAGGTCGGGATCGCCGGCGGCAGTGCGGTGCTCGGCCAGAAGCTCCTCGAAGCCGTGTTCGGTGACCAGGCGGTGCGCCGGCTCGCCGAGCAGGCCAAGGCGGAGCTGGAGCAGCGGGTGGGGAAGCTGTTCGCCGGGGAGAGCATGCGCTACGCCGACGTGCTCGACGGGCTGGGGCTCGACCCGGCCGACACCCAGGGGCTCCGGTCGGCCGCGGCCACGGTGGACCGGCTGGGCCTCGCATGAGCTCCGTCGTCGAGGGGGCCAAGCGGCTCGTGGGGCGGGGGAGCGCGTCGGTCCCCGACCGGCTGGAGGCCCTCTCGCGTGCGGCCGAGCTCGGTCGGGGGAGGCTCGACGACGCCCTCGTGGACAGCGCGGAGTCCGTCGTGCACCGCGCCGCTGGACGGCTCGCGCTGTCCGGGAACCACACGATCGTGGCGCTGGCCGGGGCCACCGGCTCCGGGAAGTCCTCGACGTTCAACGCCCTCGCGGGCGTCGAGGTCGCGACCGTCGGGGTGCGCCGGCCGACCACCTCGGTGACCTCCGGCATCGCGTGGGGGTCGGAAGGCGCGACGGAGGTCCTCGACTGGCTGGGGGTGGGGCGTCGGCACCAGGTCAGCCGTGACGAGCTCGGACCGGCCGACCGCTCGCTCGACGGGCTGGTGCTGCTCGACCTCCCCGACCACGACTCGACCGAGGTCGCCCACCACGTCGAGGTCGACCGGCTCGTGCAGCTGGTCGACCTGCTGGTCTGGGTGCTCGACCCGCAGAAGTACGCCGACGCTGCCCTCCACGAGCGGTACCTCCGGCCGCTGGCGACCCACAAGGACGTCATGATCCTCGTCCTCAACCACATCGACGAGGTGGCCCCGTCCCAGAGGAAGGCGATGGTCGCGGACCTCCGGCGGCGGCTCGAGGAGGACGGGCTCGACGGCGTCCCCGTGCTTGCCACCTCGGCGCGGCACGGGGACGGCATCGCCGAGCTGAGGGCGCTGGTCTCCAAGCGGGTCGCTGCCAAGCGGGCTGCGGCGGCGCGGCTCTCCGCAGACCTCACCGCGGTGGCTCGCCGGATGCAGGAGCAGAACGGCCGCACCGACCCCGGCGAGCTGCGGAGGGCGGACCGTTCCGAGCTGGTCGACGCCTTCGCCGACGCAGCCGGCGTGCCGACGGTGGTGCGGGCGGTGCAGAGGTCGGTCGCCCGGCGCGGCGCCCAGCACACCGGGTGGGTCGTCACCTCGTGGCTGACCAAGCTGAAGCCGGACCCGCTGCGCCGGCTCCACCTCGACCTCGGCCCCTCCGGCAAGGAGCTGACCGGGCTCGGCCGGACCTCGGTGCCGGAACCGACCCGCGTCCAGCGGGCCCGGGTGGACACCGCGGTGCGCTCCGCCGCGGGTCGGGTCGGGGACCAGCTGACGCCGGTCTGGTCCGACTCCGTCCGCCGGGCCTCCGTGTCGCGCCTGGCGGACCTCAACGACGCCCTGGACAAGGCCGTCGTGGGGACCGACCTCGGGGTCTCACGGACGCCTGTCTGGTGGCGCTTGGCGCGGTTCCTCCAGGTGCTGCTCGCCGCGACGATGCTCGTCGGGGCGCTGTGGCTGGGGGTGATCGCGGTCCTCGGCTACCTGCAGGTGCCGCTCTTCTTCGAGACCCCGGAGCAGTACGGCCTGCCGCTGCCCACGCTCCTCCTCCTCGTCGGCGTGGTCGGCGGGATCGCGCTGGCGGTCGTCGGGAAGTTCGTGAACGGGCTGGTCGCGCGCGGGAAGGCCCGAACTGCCGAACGGCGGCTCCGCTCGGCGATCGGCGGCGTCACCGACGAGCTGGTGATCGCCCCGATCGAGCGGGAGCTGGAGGCGTACGCCGAGGTCCGGAGGGCGCTGGCCAAAGCCGCCTGACGTCCTGCTGGGTTGAACCGCCCCTCCTGCTGGGTTGAACCGCCCTTCCTGCTTGGTTGAACCGCCCCTCGTGCTGGCCGGTTGTCGCACACAGGGGCGGCATCGCGGTCGTCGTCCACCGCTGAGCGGTGAGCGGCCGAAGCGGTACGACGCTGGGGGCACCCTGGGTGCGTCATTCCGACGACCTCGAGGAGAACCCATGAACGACACCTTCGTGACCTTCCACGGCTGGGCCGGGAGCGATGTCCGGCACCGCATGGCCAAGGACGTCAGCGTGGCCACCGTGCGGGTCGGCGTCACCCCCCGGTTGAAGAGGGACGGCGACTGGTACGACGGCGAGACGACGTGGTACTCCGTGACCGCGTGGCGCACCCTCGCCGACCACGTGCGCGACTCGGTCCGCAAGGGCGACCCGCTCATCGTTCACGGCCGGCTGCGCAGCGAGACCTGGCAGCCGCCGGAGGGACCGGCCACGGTGACGCTGCACGTCGACGCCCTGCTCGTCGGCCACGACCTCAACCGCGGCATCACCCACTTCATCAGGCAGCGCCCGGAGCGGGTGCTCACGGGGCCGGAGCAGAGCGACGGGCTCGAGCCCGGTGCCGAGGCGGGCGAGAGCGAGCTCTCCGAGGAGAGCGAGGGGGCGACGTCGATGGGCGACGTCGCCGCCTGACCGGGCACGACGAGCGCACCGGTGCGTCGGACCCCGTCCGGACGGGTCCGACGCCGCTCACCACCGATTCGGCCAGACGACGCCACGCCCCGTAGGCTGCTCGATCATGGCTGAGTATGTGTTCACGCTGCGCAATGTCCGCAAGGCCCACGGTGACAAGGTCGTCCTCGACAACGTCACGCTCTCGTTCCTCCACGGCGCGAAGATCGGCGTGGTCGGCCCCAACGGCACCGGCAAGTCGTCCCTGCTGAAGATCATGGCGGGGCTCGACCACGCCAACAACGGCGACGCGATCATCGACCCCGACGCGACCGTCGGGATGCTCCAGCAGGAGCCGCCGCTGACCGAGGGACGGACGGTCCTGCAGAACATCGAGGAGGCCGTCGGCGACATCAAGGGGAAGCTCGACCGGTTCAACGAGATCTCCGAGGAGATGTCCAGCCCCGACGCGGACTTCGACAAGCTCCTCGCCGAGATGGGCGACCTCCAGACCGATCTCGACCACGCCAACGCCTGGGACCTCGACAGCCGGCTCGACCAGGCGATGGACGCCCTGCGCTGCCCGCCGCCGGACGCGCTCGTCGACAACCTCTCCGGTGGCGAGCGGCGCCGGGTAGCCCTGTGCAAGCTGTTGCTCCAGCAGCCCGACCTGCTCCTCCTCGACGAGCCGACCAACCACCTCGACGCGGAGTCGGTCCAGTGGCTGGAGGGACACCTCGCGTCGTACCCGGGCGCGGTGCTGGCCGTCACCCACGACCGGTACTTCCTCGACAACGTCGCGAGCTGGATCCTCGAGCTCGACCGTGGCAAGGCCCATCCCTACGAGGGCAACTACACGACGTACCTCGAGACGAAGAAGGACCGCCTGAAGATTGAGGGCGCCAAGGACGCGAAGCGCTCCAAGATGCTCGAGCGCGAGCTCGAGTGGGTCCGCTCCAACCCCAAGGCACGGCAGGCGAAGAGCAAGTCGCGACTCGCCCGTTACGAGGAGATGGCTGCCGAGGCGGACCGGAACCGCAAGATCGACACCAGCGAGATCAACATCCCGGCGGGCCCGCGGCTCGGTGACGTGGTGCTGGAGGCCTACGACCTCGAGAAGGGGTTCGGGGACCGCGTGCTCATGCACGACCTGTCGTTCAAGCTGCCGCGCGCCGGCATCGTCGGCGTGATCGGCCCGAACGGCGTCGGCAAGACCACCCTGTTCCGGATGATCACCGGCGAGGAGAAGCCCGACGGCGGCGAGCTCAAGGTCGGCCAGACCGTGAAGATCTCGTACGTCGACCAGAGCCGCGGCGGGATCGACCCGAACAAGAACGTGTGGGAGGTCGTCTCCGACGGCCTCGACTTCATCAAGGTCGCCAACTTCGAGATGAACTCGCGTGCCTACGTCGCCTCGTTCGGCTTCAAGGGCCCCGACCAGCAGAAGAAGGCGGGGGTGCTCTCCGGAGGGGAGCGGAACCGGCTCAACCTCGCGCTGACGCTGAAGATGGGCGGCAACATGCTGCTCCTCGACGAGCCCACCAACGACCTGGACGTCGAGACCCTCCAGTCGCTCGAGGACGCACTCCTCGAGTTCCCCGGCTGTGCGGTCATCACCTCCCACGACCGGTGGTTCCTCGACCGCACGGCGACCCACATCCTCGCCTGGGAGGGCGACGACGAGGACGATGCCAAGTGGTTCTGGTTCGAGGGGAACTTCGCGGCCTACGAGGCGAACAAGATCGAGCGGCTCGGCGTCGAAGCGGCCCGCCCGCACCGGGTCACCCACCGCAGGCTCACCCGCGACTGACGGTTTCCCACGGTACGTCGACGAACTGGTGCTTCCCATGGGTTGCAGCCCGTGGGAAGCACCAATTCGCCTGCATACCATGGTAAACCGCAGCCCTCAGGACAGCCGCTCCAGGATCAGCGCCATGCCCTGACCGCCCCCGACACACATGGTGACGAGCCCCATCTGCTTGTCGTGGTGCTGCAGCGAGTTGATCATCGTCGCCTGCAGCCGGGCGCCGGTCATGCCGAAGGGGTGACCGACGGCGATCGCGCCGCCGTTGACGTTGAGCCGGTCGAGGTCGATGCCGAGGTCCTGGTACGACGGCACCACCTGGGCCGCGAACGCCTCGTTGATCTCGACCAGGTCGATGTCGTCGATGCTCATGCCCGCCCGGGCCAGGGCCTGCTTGCTGGCCTCGACCGGCCCCAGCCCCATGATCTCGGGGGAGAGGGCAGTGAGCCCGGTGGAGACGATCCGGGCCAGGGGCGTGAGTCCGAGCTGGGCGGCCTTGGTGTCCGACATCACCACGACGGCCGCGGCGCCGTCGTTCAGCGGGCAGCAGTTCCCGGCGGTCACGACCCCGTCGGGGCGGAAGACCGGCTTCAGCTGGGAGACCTGCTCGTAGGTGACGCCCGGGCGCGGGCCGTCGTCCTTGCTGACCACGGTGCCGTCAGGGAGCGTGACCGGAGTGATCTCCTTGGCCCAGAACCCGTCGGCGATCGCCTTCTCGGCGAGGTTCTGGCTTCGCACGCCGAACTCGTCCAGCTCCCGGCGCGACAGGCCGCGCAGCCGGGCGACGTTCTCGGCGGTCTGCCCCATCGCGATGTAGGCGTCCGGCAGCCGGCCGTCCTGGCGCGGGTCGTGCCAGTCCTGGCCGCCCTCGGCGAGCTTGTCGGTGCGCCGCTCCGCGTCCTCGAACTGCGGGTTCCGGGTGTCGGGAAGGTGGTCGGAGGTGCCCTTGGCGAACCGCGACACGGTCTCGACGCCGGCGCTGATGAAGATCTCGCCCTCGCCGGCCTTGATCGCGTGGAAGGCCATCCGGGTGGTCTGCACCGACGACGAGCAGTAGCGGGTGATCGTCGCGCCCGGCATGTCGTCGAGCCCGAGCAGCACCGCGACGATCCGTCCCATGTTGTTGCCGGACTCACCGCCGGGCAGCCCGCACCCGAGGAGCAGGTCCTCGACGTCGTGAGGGTCGAGCGCTGGGATCTTGTCGAGCGCTGCCTGGATCATCTGGGCGGACAGGTCGTCGGGACGCATGTCCTTCAACGAACCCTTGTTGGCGCGTCCGATCGGGGACCGGGCGGTCGAGACGATCACTGCCTCGGGCATGGAGGACTCCGTTCACTGGCCGGATGGTGGCTCACAGCCTATGCAGCCTGTCTGCGAGCATGCAGGAGTGACCCGACATCTCTACCACTGCCCCCTGCGCTGGGCCGACTTGGACCAGCTGGGGCACGTCAACAACGTCACCTACGTCGACTACCTCCAGGAGGCGCGCGTCGACATGCTGCGGGTGCACCCGCCGGCCAGCGGCGGCGAGGCGCTCGCCGAGGGAGTCGTGGTGGTCCGCCACGAGGTGCAGTACCGCCTCCCGCTGGTCTTCCGGCTCGCCCCGGTCAGCATCGAGATCTGGGTGACCGAGGTGCGGGCGGCGACCTTCACCCTCGCCTACGAGGTCTTCGACGAGACCCCCGAAGGACGCCGGGTCTACCTGCAGGCCCGGTCGGTGCTCTCGCCGTACGTCTTCGCGACCGAGCATCCGCGCCGGCTCACCGCGGAGGAGCGCGACGTGCTGGGCAGGTTCCTGCAGCCGGACGTCGAGCCGTTGCCGCCGGCGATCCGGCAGGAGGAGGTGCCGATCGAGAACCGGCACACCTACGACTGCGCGATCCGCTTCTCCGACGTGGACGCCTACCGCCACGTCAACAACGTCAAGTACTTCGAGTTCTACCAGGAGGCGCGGATCGCGCTGCTCGGCAGCTTCGAGGACGCCGACCGGCTGCACGTGCTCGTCGCCCAGACCGACGTGGACTACCGCCGGCCGATGTTCTTCCGCGAGCAGCCCTACCAGGTCGACACCTGGGTCAGCCGCGTCGGCACGTCGTCGTTCGTCTTCTCGTCACTGATCCGCGACGGGGACGAGGTTCTCTCCCGGGCCCAGGTCGTCATGGTGGCGTTCGACCCGGCGACCGAGCGACCGGTCCCGCTGACCGAGCAGCACCGCCGGCGGCTGACGCGCTAGCCGGCCGGCTCCTCGGCGTTGAGCATGAACTGCGCGGCGTACGTGACGTAGCCCCAGAACTTCGCGTCCTGCTCCGGCGTGAGCCCGGCCTCGTCCAGGCCGGCCCGGAAGTGGCGCAGCCAGTGCTCGCTCGCCGTCGGCGTCACCGCGAACGGGGCGTGGCGCATCCGGAGGCGTGGGTGGCCGCGCTCCTGGGAGTACGTCGACGGGCCGCCCCAGTACTGCGCCATGAAGAGCGTGAGCCGGCGGACGGCCGACCCGTCGGCAAGGTCCTCCGGCGGGTACATCGGGCGGAGCAGCTCGTCGGCGGCCACGCCCTCGTAGAACCGGGCGACGATGCGCTCGAAGACCGGCATGCCGCCGATCTCGTCGTAGAAGGACTGCTCACTGCTCTCGGTCACTGCCCCATCCTCCCAGGCCACTGGATAGGTTGAGGGGACACCCCGAATCGAGCAGAAGGAGATCGACATGGCCACGACCCGCCACGCCAAGACGCACTGGGAGGGCTCCCTGACCGAGGGCGCCGGGCAGGTGACACTGGAGTCGAGCGGCCTCGGGACGTACGACGTCTCGTGGCCGGCCCGCGCGGAGGAGCCCAACGGGAAGACGAGCCCCGAGGAGCTCATCGCGGCGGCTCACTCGTCGTGCTTCTCGATGGCACTCTCGGGTGCGTTGGCGAAGGCCGGCAACGCACCGACCGCCCTCGACGTCCAGGCCGACGTGACCTTCCAGCCGGGCGAGGGGATCACCGGCATCCACCTCACGGTGGTCGGCACGGTCGACGGCGTCAGCGAGGACGAGTTCCGAAGCGCCGCCGAGGGCGCGAAGACCAACTGCCCGGTCTCCCAGGCGCTGACCGGCACGACGATCACGCTGGACGCGTCACTGGCCGGCTGACACGGGATCCGGCTCGCCCCGGTGCCACACGACGCGCTGGGGCAGCGGGATCTCGATCCCCTCGCGGTCGAACCGGGTCTTGATCTTCTCGCGCAGCTGCCGGGCGACCGCCCACTGCTCGAGGGGCACCGTCTTGATGGCGACCCGGACCACGACCGCGTCGTGGTCCATCCGCTCCACGCCCCACACCTCGGGCTCCTCCATGACCAGCTCGCGGAACTCCGGGGTCTCGAACAGCTCGTGGCACGTCTCCTCCAGGATGCGGCGCACCTCGGCGAGGTTCTCGCCGTACCCGACGGAGACGTCGAGGATCGTCCGCGCCCAGTTCTGGCTCATGTTGCCGACCCGGAGGATCTCGCCGTTGCGGACGTACCAGACGGTGCCGTCGACGTCGCGGAGCCGGGTGACCCGCAGGGTGACCGCCTCGACGGTGCCGCTCGCCTCGCCGAGGTCGACGACGTCGCCGATGCCGTACTGGTCCTCGAAGAGCATGAGCAGCCCGGCCAGGAAGTCGCGGACCAGTGTCTGGGCGCCGAAGCCGAGCGCGAGGCCGACGATCCCGGCTCCGGCGATGAGCGGTCCGATGTTCACGCCGAGCTCGGCCAGCGACATGATCACGACGATCGTGATGATCGCGAAGGTCGCGACGCTCATCAGCACCGCGCCCATCGTCTCCGCCCGCTGACGGCGCCGGGTGGCGGCGATGCGGGCGGCGGCGGCGCCGGCGGGGCCGTCCTCCAGCCCCTGCTTGCCGTGGGCGAGCGGAGGCAGCACGCCGACGGACGCGCGTTCGACAAGCCGGTTGATGACGCGGCGAGCCAGCCGCCGGGCGAGCAGGGCCAGGAGGACGAGGAAGAGGATCACGGTCGGCTTGGCGATCAGCCAGTCGGCTGCTGTCCCGAGCCACTCGTTGCCGGTGAGGCTCTTGACCTCCTGGCACAACCAGTCCTCGGTCTCGCAGGCAGGGGCAGCGGTGAACGACATCATTGGCCCAACGCTACGAGACGGGGCGTTGACAGCCCACGCCTGTGGGTAGGCTGCCGACTGTGACGATGGACATGAAGACGACCCTCCTCCGGCGCCTCGCCCGCGCCGGTGCCGTGCTGAGCGGACTGTCCGTGGTGCTGGTGGCGTTCCCGGCGTCGGCCACACCTCCGGAGACGTGGCCCGTCCCCAACCACGACCCGCTGCTCCAGACGTTGGCGTTCCTGCTCGGGGTGCCGCTGCTCGTCATCGCCCTGGTGACGCTGGCGGTCTACCTCCCGTCGATGATGCACGGCCGGTCGACCGAGCCGGCGCTCGCGTTCCACGACCGCAACGAGTGGTTCGGTGGGCCGCGCAAGGGGCTCGACCCGGACACGTCGGTGCCGCCCGACGGCGAGAGCACGAAGGGTGGCGCCAGTGCCCAGTGGTGACGGCTTCACCTCCTCCCAGCGTCAGCAGATCGACCGGGCGATCCGCGACGCGGAGACGATCTCCCGCTACGAGTTCTCGGTCTTCGTCGGGCCCGCGGAGGGTGAGCCGCGTGCCTTCGCCGAGAGGCTCCACTCAGCGCTCGTCGCCCCCGACCGCTCCGTCCTCCTGATGGTCGACCCCGCGGATCGGCTGCTCGAGGTCGTCACCGGTTCCGCGGTGCGCCGTGAGCTCGAGGACCACGAGGTGCGGCTCGCGCTCATCGCGATGCAGTCGGAGCTGGCGCACGACGACCTCGTCGGCGGCATCGTCCGCGGCATCAACATGCTCGCCGCCTACGCCCGGAAGCCGCCCACCCTCCACGCCTGACGGGGGCCGACGGTTTCCCATGGGATGCAGGAGAATGTCAGCTCCCCATGGGTTACAGCCCATGGGAAGCACCAGTTCCGCTGCATACCGTGGGAAACCGTCAGCCGGCGTCCCGCTCCTGGGCGGCGAGGGCACGGGACAGGTCGTCGGCACCCTCCCGCACGTAACGGAGGGCCGCCGGGTTGGCCCGGGTCGACGCGAGCCACTCGGTGACCCGGTCGAGAGTGGCCTGGTCGGCGAGCGCCCGGGGGAACAGGTGCTGCAGGACCATGCCGGCCCGGAAGACGCCGAGCTTCTCCCACACGGTCTCGGCCACGTCGAGATAGCGCGCCACGAACGGTTGCAGCACGTCCTCCTGGCCGGCCACCTGGAAGCTGACCGCGATCTGCCGCTGGGTCTCGTTCGGGACGTCGTCGCGCTCGACGGCGGCCAGCCAGGCGGCCTCCTTCGCCGCTGCGGTGGGCATGACGGTCCGGGCCGCGGCAGCCCGCTCCTGACCGGAGATCGTGTTGTCGCGCGACAGCTCGGCGTCGACGGCGTCCTCGCCCGCTCGTCCCGCAGCGGTCAGCGACCCCAACAGCGCCCAGCGGAGGTCGGCGTCGACGGTGAGGCCGGGGAGGGTGGCGGACCCGTCGTACCACCCCTGCACCCGCGCCAGCGCCTCGTCGCTGTGCGCCGCGGCCGCGTAGGCGCGCACGAGCGCGAGCTGGTGGTCGCTGCCGGCCTCGGCCGCGTCCACGAGCTCCGTGAGCCCCTCCTCCCACCGCTGCAGGAGCGCGGCTCGCCGCGACGGGGCCGAGTAGGTGTCGATCGCCGACTTGGCGTAGCGGAGCAGGGCGCCGACGGCGGTGAGGTCGGACTCCCCGCCGATCCCGCGGAGGACCAGCTCGGCGAAGTCCGTGGTCGCCATCTCGGCGTCACGGGTCATGTCCCACGCCGCCCCCCAGCACAGCGCCCTGGCGAGGGAGTCGTCGAGGGTGCCGATCGAGGAGACCAACGTGGACAGTGACTGGGGATCGAGCCGGATCTTGGCGTAGGTCAGGTCGCCGTCGTTGAGCAGCACCAGGTCCGGGCGCCGCTCACCCACCAATGCGTCGATCGAGGTGAGCTCCCCGTGGATGTCGGTCTCGACCCGGGTCCGCCGGACGAGCCGGCCGTCCACGTCGTCGTACAGCCCCACCGCGATGCGGTGCCGGCGCAGCGTCGGGAACTCCGGGTGGGCGGTCTGGCGTACGGCGAACGAGGTGAACGCCCCGTCGGAACCGACCTCGAAGACCGGCTCGAGCGTGTTCACGCCCGAGGTCTGCAGCCACTCCTCGGCCCACGCCGAGAGCTCCCGCCCGGACGAGGCCTCGAGCGCGGCGAGGAGGTCGCTGAACTCGCTGTTGGCGAACGCGTGCTTCTGGAAGTAGGCGCGGAGCCCGTCGACGAACTCGTCCTCGCCGACCCAGGCCACGAGCTGCTTGAGCGTCGAGGCGCCCTTGGCGTAGGTGATCCCGTCGAAGTTGACCTCCACCGCCTCGAGGTCGTGGTTGTCGGCGGCGATCGGGTGGGTGGAGGGGAGCTGGTCCTGGCGGTAGGCCCAGTTCTTCCGGGCGTTGGTGAACCCGGTCCACGCGTCGGTGTACTGCGTGGCCTTCGTCATCGCGTGGTGGGACGCCCACTCGGCGAACGACTCGTTGAGCCACAGGTCGTCCCACCAGCGCATCGTGACGAGGTCGCCGAACCACATGTGGGCCATCTCGTGCAGGACGGTGTTGGCGCGCTGCTCGTAGAACGCGTGGGTCTGTCGGGAGCGGGGGAGGTACTCGTCGCGGAAGGTGACGCAGCCGGCGTTCTCCATCGCGCCCATGTTGTACTCCGGCACATAGGCCTGGTCGTACTTGCCGAACGGGTAGGGGTAGTCGAAGGCCGCCTCGAAGAGGGCGAACCCCTGCTTGGTCACCTCGAGCAGCTCGTCGACGTCGAGGAACGGCACCACCGACTGCCGGCAGAAGTGGCCGAGGGGGATCGACCCGTGCGGCCCCTCGTAGACGTCGTGGACGGCGTGGTACTCACCCGCGACGATCGCGGTGATGTACGTCGACATCGGCTCGGTCGGCGGGAACGCCCACGTCGCCTTGCCGTCCCCCGCAGGCGTGGGCGCCGGGGTAGCGGCGTTGGAGATGACCGTCCAGTGCTCGGGAGCGGTCACCGTGAAGGTGAAGACCGACTTGAGGTCGGGCTGCTCGAAGGTCGTGAACACCCGACGCGCGTCCGGGACCTCGAACTGGGTGTAGAGGTAGATCCGCTCGTCCGCCGGGTCCACGAACCGGTGCAGCCCCTCGCCGGAGCGGCTGTAGGCGCAGTCGGCGACGACGCGGAGCTCGTTGTCGGCGGCCAGGCCGGAGAGGGCGATCCGGCTGTCGGCGTAGACCTCGGCCGGGTCGAGCGTGACCCCGTTGAGGACGATCTCGTGCGGGGTCGCGCCCACGAGGTCGGCGAACGTCGAGGCGCCCTCCTCACGGCAGGCGAACCGGATCACGGTCGTCGAGGCGAAGGTGGTGTCCCCGGTGGTGAGGTCGAGGGTCACGTCGTAGGACGCCACGTCGAGGAGCCTCGCGCGGTGCTGCGCTTCCTCGCGGGTCAGGTTGGTTCCAGGCATGGAGCATGCATACACCGCGCGCTCACCTGGACCCAACACGACCCGTCGCCGGCACCGGTGGAGACGCCGTCAGCGCTCCCCGGAGATGAGGTACCTCTCCTCGTCGTCCATGACGAGCTCCAGCGTCACCGAGTCCGTCGCGGCGCTCCCGTCGGTGCGCTCGTACGCGACGTCGTAGCTGACGGTCAGCGCGTCGGGGTCGGCGGTGATGTCGGACGGCTCCGCGGAGGCGATGGTGCTCCAGAAGCTCCGGTAGCCGCCGAACCCGCCGCTGGCCTGCTGGAACTCCGGCGTCAGCCGATCCCAGGCGGCGGCCGGGTCGGTGGTGACGGTCGCGAGGTAGTCCTCGACGAAGGCCGACATCGCAGCCGCCGACGGCTCTGCCGCCGGCTCGTCGGAGGGTTCCGGCGAAGCACCCTCGGAGGCGTCGCTCGTCGGGTCCTCGGCGGCGGGAGAGCGGGCCGGGTCGTCATCGTTCCCGCCCAGCACGTCGGTCCCGAGGAGCACCCAGCCCAGCAGGAGGACGACGACCAGGGCGCCGACCCCGAGCACGACGGGGCCGAGGGCGCGCCGCCGCCGCTCCGGGGGTGCGGTGGCCGGGACCGGGGCGATCGAGGCCGGCTCGGGCGGGACGGGGGACGCCGAGTACGCCGGGACGGTGGCCGTCGCGGCGCTCACCACCTCGGTCTCCGCGGTGTCGTCTCGGCTCGTCCCCTTCGCGGGGCCGTGCGCGAGGAAGTCGCGGACCTCGGCCATCGACCACCGGTCGGCGGGGTCGGTGGCCATCGTCCGCTCGAGGAGGGGGCGCAGCCAGCCGGCCTCCGGCGGACGCGGCGGCTCCTCGTGGACGATCTGGTAGAGCGCGCCCATGAGGTTGCCGTGCACCTCGTAGGGCGGCCGCCCGGTCAGCGCGTGGAAGAGCGTGGCGCCGAGCGCCCAGACGTCGCTCGCCGGAGTGGCGGGCTTGCCGGTCGCGACCTCCGGCGGGAGGTACGCCGGGGAGCCGGTGACCATCCCGGTCTGCGTGAGCGTGGCGTCCGCGCTGGCCCGGGCGATGCCGAAGTCGCTCAGCTTCACCTGGCCGTGCGGGGTGACGAGGATGTTCGAGGGCTTCACGTCCCGGTGGACGATGCCGGCCCGGTGGGCCGCGGCCAGGGCGTCCGCGGCCTGGCACAGGACCTTCGCAGCGGCGTCGGGGGAGAGCGGGCCGTGCTGCCTCACCAGCTGGGCGAGGGTGATGTTGTCGACGTACTCCATCACCAACCACTGGTCGTCGCCGTCGGCGACCAGGTCGAAGACCGCGACCACGTGCGGATGGTTCAGGCTGGCCGCGAGCCGCGCCTCACGTTCCGCACGCGCGAGATCCAGCGAGGTGTCGCCATGGGTGGCGCCGACCCGCTTGAGGGCGACCGCCCGGCCGAGCACCTGGTCCTCACCGCGCCAGACGACGCCCATCCCGCCGCGCCCGACCTCGGCCTCCAGGGAGTACCGTCCCGCGATCAACCCGTGCCCCTTCGTCGACGCCCTTATCAGGCCAAGGTTCCCCCTTCGGCGTCCGATCATGCGTGGACGGGGGTGTCGGAACGATCACAGCGGCGGCTTCGCACCTGCCGGAATAGCGGCGGACGACCACAGGTTCAGACCACCGTGACCACTGACACGCACCCTGTCGCGACCACGTCCCCCAAGGCTGTCGACTTCTGGTTCGACCCGCTCTGTCCCTGGGCCTGGATGAGCTCCCGCTGGCTCCTCGAGGCCGCGCAGGTGCGCGGGCTCGAGCCCCGGTTCCGGGTGATGAGCCTCGCCGTCCTCAACGAGGGTCGTGACCTCCCGGAGGAGTACCAGGAGCTGATGGAGCGCGGCTGGGGGCCGGTGCGCACCTGCATCGCCGCCGCGGCGAAGGCCGGCGACGAGGTGCTCCTGCCGCTCTACACGGCGCTCGGCAACCGGATCCACCTGGAGGGCCGGCCGATCGACCGCCAGCTCGTCGAGGAGGCGCTCGACGAGGTCGGGCTCCCCACCGACCTCGCCGACGCGATGGAGTCCGACGAGCACGACGAGGCGCTGCGCGCCTCCCACCAGCAGGCGATGGAGCTCGTGGGCGACGACGTCGGCACCCCGGTCGTCTCCGTCGACGGCATCGCCTTCTTCGGGCCCGTGGTCACGCCCGCCCCCAAGGGCGAGGCGGCCGGCCGGCTCTGGGACGGCGTGGTGCTCGTCGCCGGCACCCCCGGGTTCTACGAGCTGAAGCGCTCCCGCGAGAAGGGCCCCGACTTCAGCTGAGCGGCGCCGCCTAGGATCCGGCTATGACCACAGTGCTCTCCGCCGTTGCCTGGCCCTACGCCAACGGCCCCCGACACATCGGCCACGTGGCCGGCTTCGGGGTGCCGTCCGACGTGTTCAGCCGGTACATGCGGATGGCGGGTCACGACGTCCTCATGGTCTCCGGCACCGACGAGCACGGCACGCCGATCCTCATCGCCGCCGACGAGGCCGGCGTGCCCGCCCAGGAGCTCGCCGACCGCAACCACCGGCTCATCGCCGAGGACCTCTGCGCGCTCGGGGTCTCTTACGACCTCTACACCCGTACGACGACTCGCAACCACCACGCGGTCGTCCAGGAGCTCTTCCTCGGGGTGCACGCCAACGGGTACTTCGTCGAGCGCACGACGTACGGCGCGATCTCCCCGTCGACCGGGCGGACTCTCCCGGACCGTTACATCGAGGGGACCTGCCCGATCTGCGGCGCCGACGGCGCCCGGGGCGACCAGTGCGACACCTGTGGCAACCAGCTCGACGCCCACGACCTGAAGAACCCGCGGTCGAAGATCAACGGCGAGGTGCCGGAGTTCGTCGAGACCCAGCACTTCTTCCTCGACCTGCCCGCCCTCGCCGGGGCGCTGAAGTCGTGGCTGGACGAGCGGGAGGCGAGCGGCAGCTGGCGGCCGAACGTGATCCGGTTCAGCCAGAACATCCTCGACGAGATCAAGCCGCGGGCGATGACGCGCGACATCGACTGGGGGATCCCGGTCCCGCTCGACGGCTGGCGGGACAACCCGACGAAGCGGCTCTACGTCTGGTTCGACGCCGTCGTCGGCTACCTCTCCGCGTCGGTGGAGTGGGCCCGCAGGACCGGCGACCCCGACCGCTGGCGGGAGTGGTGGAACGACCCGTCCGCGCTGTCCTACTACTTCATGGGCAAGGACAACATCACCTTCCACTCCCAGATCTGGCCGGCCGAGCTCCTGGCCTACGCCGGCAAGGGCGACAAGGGCGGCTCCCCGGGTGACTTCGGCGAGCTGAACCTGCCGACCGAGGTCGTCTCCAGCGAGTTCCTCACGATGGAGGGCAGGAAGTTCTCCTCCTCCAAGCGGGTCGTCATCTACGTGCGCGACATGCTGTCGCGCTACCAGCCGGACGCGTTCCGCTACTTCGTCGCCGCGGCCGGGCCCGAGAACCAGGACGCCGACTTCACCTGGGCCGAGTTCGTCCGGCGGACCAACGACGAGCTGGTCGCCGGGTGGGGCAACCTCGTGAACCGCACGGCGACGCTGGTGGCGAAGAACTTCGGCGAGATTCCCCGTGCCGGCGAGCTCACGGCCGCCGACCGGGCCCTGCTCGACCACGTCGACCAGGCTTTCGGGGCCGTCGGCGACCTCATCGCCCGGCACCGGCAGAAGCAGGCGATCGGCGAGGCGATGCGGGTCGTGGCCGAGGTCAACAAGTACGTCTCCGACTCCGAGCCCTGGAAGCTCAAGGGCGAGGAGCAGCGTGACCGGCTCGGCACGATCCTCCACGTCACCGCCCAGGCGGTCAGCGACTGCAACACGATGCTGTCCCCGTTCCTCCCGCACTCGGCCAACGCGGTCGACGCCGCACTGGGGGGGAGCGGCGACCTGCAGCCGATGCCGCGGATCGAGGAGGTCGAGGACCTCGACGGCGGACCGGGCTACCCCGTCATCACCGGCGACTACAGCGGTGTCGCTGCCTGGGAACGCCGTCCGGTCGTGGTCGGAACGCCCGTTGCCAAGCCCACCCCGGTCTTCACCAAGCTCGACCCCTCCGTCGTCGACGAGGAGCTGGACCGGCTCTCCGGGTCGGTCGCCTGATGGCGCTGCACCCGCAGGCCCGGACGGCACTCGAGCACACCGCAGGTGAGCCGAAGGTATGGGAGCAGGACATCGAGGAGGCGCGGCTGGAGGCCCGAGCGGAGGCGGCCTTCGCCCCGCGCGAGGACGTGGAGGAGGTCCGCGACGTCGACGCCGACGGAGTGCGGTGCCGGCTCTACCGCCCGGCCGGGGCGGAGGAGGGCGTCGTCCTGCACCTGCACGGCGGCGGGTTCGTCTTCCACGACATCGACGTCCACGACGGGGTCGCTCGCAGGCTGGCGAACCGGGTCGGCATCGCCGTGCTGAGCGTCGACTACCGGCGACCGCCCGAGCACCCGTTCCCGGCCGCGCCGGACGACGTGGACACGGTCCTGCGCTGGCTGGAGCGTGAGTCGGACGCGGAGGGCATCGCTGGTCCGACGTACGCCCACGGCGACAGCGCCGGCGGCAACCTCGCGCTCGTCGCGGCGCTCCGGAACCCCGGCCGGCTACGCGCGCTGGCGCTCACCTATCCCTTCCTCGACCCCCGGATGGAGGGCGAGTCGTACCGCGCCCGCTCCAACGGGTTCGACCCGCGTGAGGCCGCGTGGTACTGGGAGCAGTACTCCGGTGACCCCCAGCACCTCACCCACCCGGACCTCGCCCCGCTGCTCTCCGACCGGCTCGGCACGCTTCCGCCGACGCTGGTCGTCAGCGCCGAGCACGACCCGCTGCGCGACGAGGCGGAACGGCTCGTGACCGAGCTCGTGGAGCAGGGCGTCACGGCGGTCGGGATCCGGTTCCTCGGGCAGCTCCACGGCTTCTGGCGGCACCACGACGTCTTCGACGCCGCCGAGCCGCTGACCCGGACCGTCGCCGGTTTCCTGCGCAGCCACCACCCCTGAGAGACTGCGCCCATGCGCGTGCACATCGGTTCCGACCATGCCGGCCTCGGGCTCAAGGACCACCTGGTCGAGTGGCTCGCGGACCACGGCTACGAGGCGGTCGACCACGGCCCGTTCGTCTACGACCCGCAGGACGACTACCCGGTGTTCTGTCTTCGCGCCGCCGAAGGGGTCGTGGCCGACCAGGAGGACGGGCTGGACAGCCTCGGCGTCGTCATCGGCGGCTCAGGCAACGGCGAGCAGATCGCGGCCAACAAGGTCAAGGGCGTGCGGTCGGCGCTGGCGTGGAACGAGGAGACCGCGGTCCTCGCCCGCGAGCACAACGACGCCAACGTCGTCTCTGTGGGCGGCCGGATGCACTCCCTGGAGGAGATGACCCGGTTCGTCGAGCTCTTCCTCACCACGCCGTTCCCCGGCGACGTGCGGCATCGCCGGCGGATCGGGATGCTGGCCGACTACGAGAAGACCGGCAACCTGCCGCCGCTCCCCGCCTCAGCGCTGGGCAGCGACGCCACCGATGCCTGAGGGTCACACCCTCCGCCGGCTGGCGGACGACCTCGCCGCCGTGTTCGGCGGTCGGCGGGTGCGCAGCTCCAGCCCCCAGGGCCGGTTCACCGCGGAGGCGGCTCTCCTGGACGGTACGACGCTGGTGGCGGCCGACTCGGCGGGCAAGCACCTCTTCCTCGAGCTCGAGGGCGACCGCGTGGTGCACGTCCACCTCGGGCTGATCGGGAAGTTCCTGGTCGTGACCGACTTCGACGGCGACCTGCCTCCCGAACCGGTCGGGCAGGTGCGCCTCCGGATCTCCGCCGCGGGTGACGGCCGGGTGGCGGCGTACGCCGACCTCCGCGGCGCGACCCGGTGCGCGCTGGTGACCCCCGAGCAGCGCGACTCGGTGGTGGCCCGGCTCGGTCCCGACCCGCTCCGCGCGGACGCCGACCCCGAGCGCGCGTGGCGGCGGATCAGCCGCAGCGACCGGCCGATCGGTGACCTCCTGATGGACCAGGAGGTCATCGCCGGCGTGGGCAACGTGTTCAGGGCCGAGGTGCTCTTCCGGCACCGCCTGCACCCGCTGAGGCCGGGCCGCACGCTCCGCCGGAGCCAGTTCCAGGCGGTCTGGGCCGACCTGACGGTGCTCCTGGCCGAGGGCGTCGTGTCCAACCGGATCGACACCGTCCGGCCCGAGCACACGCCGGAGGCCATGGGGCGGGCCCCGCGCCAGGACGACCACGGCGGCGAGGTCTACGTCTACCGGCGGCACGGACAGCCGTGCCACGTCTGCGGGACGCGGGTCAGGACGGCGGTGCTGGCCGGGCGGAACTCGTTCTGGTGCTCCCGGTGCCAACCGGCGTTCCGCTCGCGGGCCCGACGCTGATTCGTGCGTTCATTAGATAGGCCGTGCCCGCGCCGCTAGGGTTTCAAACGTGTCCGCTCCGACCCGTGTGCCCGAGGTGACGTCGCCCACGACGTCGAGGACGCACACGCGCCAGCGAGGCGGCCCCGCCCGACGCTGGTTGCACGAGGAGAGCCGCTGGTTCTTCGCGTTCCTGGTCGCCCTGACGTTCGTCATCGCGGCGCTGATGCTGGTCAGCTCCGATGCGTTCACCGCCGCGACGCTGCTCGTGCCGCTGCTGCTGACCGACAGCCTGATGCCACCGCGCCGCGTGCCCACGCTCGTGGCGACGCTCGTCCTCGTCATGTTCGTCGAGACGGCTGTCGAGTTCTCGGACGGTGCCCTCCCGGCTCGGCGGTGGGTGGGAATCGTCCTGGTTCTCGGGATGGCCGTCGTCGTCGTCGCGCTTGCTCGTCGGCGAGCCCGCCTGGGAGTGGCCGGCTACATGGGGGACTCGATGCTCCTGGACCTGCAAGGCCGGATCAACCGGCAGGGCCGGATCCCTGCGCTGCCCCATGAGTGGTACATCGACGTCGCCACCCGCTCGGCAGGCGGTACGTCGTTCGCGGGTGACTTCATCGTGGCGAACCGCGACGAGGAGCGTGACGCGCTCTCCCTGGTCCTGGTCGACGTCTCGGGCAAGGGGGTCGACGCCGGCACCCGCTCGCTGCTCCTGTCGGGCGCGTTGGGCGGCCTCCTCGGGGCGCTCCCGCCGGCGGAGTTCCTGCCGTCGGCCAACGAGTTCCTCCTGCGGCAAGGGTGGGACGAGGGGTTCGCCACCGCGGTCCACCTCGACCTCGACCTCTGCTCCGGGCGGTTCGAGGTCCGCACCGCAGGCCACCCGCCCGCGATCCAGCTCCGCGCCGGTTCCGGTCGCTGGGGGGTCCAGGACCAGGTGGACGGTCCCGCCCTGGGGCTGGTCCCCGATGCGGTCTTCACCCCGGGGTTCGGCCAGCTCGGTCGAGGCGACGTGCTCATGCTCTACACCGACGGCCTCGTCGAGCGGCGACGCCGCGACATCGGGCTCGGGATCGACCGGCTCATCGGGGAGGGGGAGCGGCTGGTGCGCACCGGTTTCCGCGACTCGGCGGCCGGACTGGTCCACCGGCTGGGCGCCTCGAGCGACGACTGCGCGCTCGCGGTCGTGCACCGGCTCTGACAACCGTCAGTCCCGCACCTTCCGGGAAGGGGCCGACGGCTCCTCCTCCTCGACCGTCGGCTGCCAGGACGAGATGAAGGAGACGACGGCGGCCACGTCGTCGGCCAACATGCCGTCCACGCCGGCGGTGAGGTAGGCGTCCCACGCGGCCGGGTCTTCCGACTCCCTCCCGAGGACCGTCTTGTCCAGCTCGCGGATCCGGCGGACGTGGTCGGGCGTGGCGACCGGTGCCTGCAGGGTGACGCCGTCTGCCCACCTCAGCTTGACCAGCGCCCTCCGCCACGAGCCCGCGATGGCGTGGGTGTAGAGCTGCGGCTGTGCCGCCTCCAACGCTTGCAGGGGGGCGTCGGACAAGGAGTGGAACATGACGTTGTCCGACAGGCCCCGATCGACGATCTGGTTGGCGAGCAGCCTGAACCGCCGGTTGTTCCACCGATCCAGCGGGTCCGCCTTGGTCTCGAGGATGACGGACGAGCTCTTCCGCTGTGCCCAGGCAAGAACGTTGTCCAGGGTGGGGATCCGCAGCCGGCTGGCTCCGGCTCGGCACCTCTTCGTGATGAACGCCAGCTTCCTCTTGTGGACCCAGCCCGCGCAGTTGGTGGTGCGCTGCAGGGTGGCGTCATGCATCACCACCAGCTGGCCGTCCTTGGTGATGCGAAGGTCGACCTCGACCGCCGTCGCACCGTGGGCACGAGCGTGGTTGAGGGCGCGAATGGTGTTCTCGGTGGCGCCGAGGGCGGTGTAGCCCCGGTGTGCCACCACGGTGTAGTCCCCGGGCATCGGGGCCGCCTGGACAGGGGCGCCGGTCGACACCACAGCGACGCTCGCTGTCAGGGCGACCAAGACTGCTTGGATCCGGTTGCGCATGGGGAACTCTCCGGCGGTCGGTGGCGGAGCCGCCCGCGACGGACCCCAGGAAACGTAGTGCGTCAAGTATGAGGAGAAATGCCCCGGCGGGACACCGACGCTCTCAAAGAGTCCCAGCCACGCGAGATCACGTCCGGATTGCGCCGGGCGACTCGTCCGCCGACCGCGCAGCAGGCTCCGCGTCAGTGCTGGTGAGCCCCTTGCGCGGCCACGCGCTCCACCTGCCGAAGACCGTCAGCGCCGCGGGCAGCATCAGCGAGCGCACCAGGAGCACGTCGATCATGATGCCGACCAACATGACGAAGGCGAGCTGACGGAACGGCACCAGCGGCACCACCGAGAGCAGGCCGAAGCTGGCTGCGAGGGCGCACCCTGCCACGAGGAGCGCAGAGACGACCCGCGGCATCGTCTCGACGATCGCCTCCGTCAGCGGCCTGACGCGCGCTCGCTCCCAGATGGTGCCGACGGCGAAGATGTTGTAGTCCGAACCGAACGCGACCAGTAGCACCGCTGCGGCGAACGGCACGTAGAAGGTGAGCCCGGCGCCGGGCGTGAGCTGGCCGAAGACCAGCATCGTGAGCCCGAGCGCCGCGGCGAGGGACAGCACGCTCCCGGCGAGCAGGTAGGCCGCGGCGACGGGTGCGCGGAGGAAGAGCAGCAGCATCAAGAAGTTCGCCGTGAGCGCGGCCACCGCGATGCGCACGAGGTCGCCGCGCGTCTGCTCCACGATGAACGCGGCCGCCGCGGTGTCCCCGGCCAGTGCCGTCGTCACGTCCTGCAGCCCGCTGCTCTCCACGAGCTCCGGAAGCCGTTCCCGGAGCCGCACGACCGAGTCGATCGCGGTCGCTCCGAGCGCCGGGTCGTCCAGGACCACGAGGAACCGGGCGGCGGTGCCGTCCTCGAGGACCAGCACCTCGGGGACCAGGCGACGAGGTGCGTCGCCGGGGCCCAGCACGCCCGCGACCCCCGGCTCACCCTCGATGAGGTTGCCCAGGACGGTCAGCTCCCGCCGATGGCCGTCCAGCCCCTGTCCCTCGAGCAGGAGCGTCGTGGGGGAGAGGATGCCCGGCGAGAACCCGGCCCGGGCGGCGTCGGCCGCCTGCCGCACGCCGCTGTCCGCGGGAAGCGAGCCGACGAAGGACACACCGAGCCCCAGCCCGGTCAACGGGACCGCGGCCAGGACGAGGAGGGCGACGGTGCCTGCGAGCACGGCCCCGGCCACGCCACGGCGATGAGCGATCGCCGACAGGACCGCCCTCCGCAGGTTGCGGCCCGTCCGTGGCACCGACTCCTCGACCGGGCGCGGCCGGACCGGCCAGAACGACCACCGCCCCAGCACCGCCAGCAGCGCCGGCACCAGCGTGACCGCCACCACCAGCCCGGACAGCACCGTGAAGACCAGCGCCGGCCCGAGGGCCCGGAAGAAGAGTGACTCGGCGACCATCAGCGCCGCGGTGCCCGCAGCGACCGCGATGCCGGCCACGAGGACGATGTGCCCGTAGTCGACGGTGGCCCGCTGCGCAGCCTCCAGCCGTTCCTCCCCCAGCTCCAGTCGCCGACGCAGCGCGGCGAGGAAGAAGACGGTGTAGTCGGTGACCACCCCCAGGAGCAGGGCGACGATCACCGGCTCGAGCTCGCTCGGGGTCGCGACCCCGAACAGCTCCGCAACGCCTCCCGACAACCGCAGGGTGAGCACGTAGGCAACCCCGGTGGTGACCACGGCGACCACCGGCGCCACCACCGACCGGAAGGCGAACCCCACGATCAGCACGATCGCCGCCAGCGTCAGCGCCTCCACCGTCGGCAGGGAGTCCCGGATGATGTCCCCCTGCTCCGCTCGCGCCGGCACCGAGCCGGTGACTCCGATGAAGTGGTCCGACGGCGCGAAGTAGAGGTCGGCGTAGCGAAGCGCGGTCCGCCGCTGGGTCCCCAGGGACACGTCCGGCTCGAAGAGCAGGTAGGTCAGCGCCGTGGTGCCCTGCTCGCGCGAGGAGGGAAAGACGCCGAGCGCGTTCGTGACCGGCAACGCCCCACGCAGCGTAGGCAGCCGGGGGTCCGGCTTGCGGGTGGCGCCCACGGCGCTGACGACCGTCCGGGCCTGGGCGTACGGCGACAGGCCGCTGGCGTCCCGCTGCACGAGCGTGGTCCGGCCCATCAAGGGGAAGCCGAAGAGCTCGACGTCCCGGAGCTCGGCGGCGATGGCCGGTGTGTCCCGCGGCAGCAGCCCGCCGAGGCCGCCACCGCCCTGCGTCTCGCCGAGGCTCGGCAGTGCGAACCAGGCGCCCAGAGTGGCGCACAGCCAGAACCCGATGATCCACCAGCGCAACGTCACCACGAGGCGCGCCGCACCTCGGGCGACCCGGTTCCCACCCGGCTGGCTGCTCCCTTGCTGCGGTGCGGTCATCGGACTAGCCGCGAGCGCGCGGCAGCCCGATCCGTTGCAGCTCCGCATCGGCGAGCGGCCGGGTGCGACCCTCGGCTAGCGCGCGCCACGGATCGGCGTCGACCGCCTGGACCACCGCGAAGGGAAGCCGGTGGACCGCGCGCTCCGCCAGGTAACGATCGGTGACGGCAGCATCGGCGGAGCTGTTCAGCATCCGGCGGACCTCGGCCACGTCACGCCGGCGCTGGGCGCGGAGCGGGACGTACATCCCGAGGACGGGCGCGGCGGGGAGCACGACGATCGCCAGCCCGAGCAGCACCGAGAGCTGCCGCAGCTGCGACTGCGCCTCCTGGCCGCGGCCCACGATCTCCTCCCCGGCGGCGACCACCTCGGCGCCGAGCTCGGCCGTCCGGTCACCGACCACCGGCAGGCCCTCCAGCGACGTGAGCGCGTCGCCCGTGGAGCCGATGGCCCGGCCGGAGGTGCTCACCGTGTCGCCCAGCTCGGAGAACTGCCAGATCGTGTAGCCGGTCCAGCCGCCGATCACCACCCAGAGGACCAGCCACAACAGCGCCAACCCGTCCAGTCGGCGTATCGTGGTGTGATCGGCGGCGCGGACGTCGAGGCCCATCCAGCCAATCTAGTGCCCAGCTGCTCGGTGCGCACACGGCGACCTCGGGAGCCGGGTCCAGGGGAGGAACGCCGTGATGACCGAGGAGCACCATCCCGAGCGCGGCGCCGGCGCCCGCACCGATCGCTCGCCCACGAGGTCCCGCTCGTCCTGGTGGCCGGTCATCGCTCCTGCCGGAGCCCTCCTCGCCGGAGTGCTGATCGGCGGTGTCGTGGTCGGTGTCGCCGACGACGACGACTCCCCGTCGGCCGACCCCCAGCCCAGCGCCTCCCCCACGGACGGCGAGGAGTCGGAGTCGCCGGCGCCGGGTGCCACCACCATCGTGGTGCCGGACGAGTGCCTGGCGGCGGTCGACACCGTCGAGCAGGCGACAGAGCTCACCCGGAAGGGGGCCGGCGCGATCCGTGACTTCGAGCCACAGCAGCTCCGGTCGCTGCTGCGCGAGCTCGAGCAGCTCGACCAGCAGGCGCGGGAGCAGGCACAGGCGTGCCGCGACGTGAGGACGGAGCGCTAGGACGGACACACCATGGAGCTCAAGACGCTCGCCACCTCGCTTCCCGCAGGTGATCGTGGTCCACGAGCGGCTGACCCCGTGGACAGCACCTGGAGCGGATGACGGTGTGCTGGTCACCCGCTCACGCCGGTCAGTTCGAGATGCAGGAAAATGCTCCGGATCGCGTGCAGCTGGAACTGAATGCGCTGAGCGGTCGGGTCGACTCCATCGGGGTCGGACGAACCCACGCGCTGAAAGCCACGGCAGCCGGACCTACGTCTCGTGGGTCCGGCTGTCCGCGATCTCCTGAGACAGCACGGTGGAGCGGATGACGGTGGAGCGGATGACGGGAATCGAACCCGCGTAGCCAGTTTGGAAGACTGGGGCTCTACCATTGAGCTACATCCGCGCAGCCGCCGATCGCTCGGCGGCCACGACAATCCTGCCACAGGGTCAGCGAGGACCTCGGTGGCGGGTCGGGTCCGTATGACTGCCCGTTTCGACAGGCGCTGAGCCGCTGACTAGACTCCCGTGGGTTCGACACCGGGGCGTAGCGTAGTGGCTAGCGCGCCTGCTTTGGGAGCAGGAGACCGCAGGTTCGAGTCCTGTCGCCCCGACCATTCCCGAGCACGCCCCATGACACATCCGTGGAGAACCCATGGACACCGACCTGCCGTCAGCACGGCACGGACGACAACGAATGACTGACGAATGACTGAGGAGACAAGTCTGTGAAGAGCGCCGTCGAGACTCTGGGCCCCACCCGGGCCAAGCTCACCGTCGAGGTGCCATTCGATGAGCTCAAGCCGAGCCTCGACGCGGCGTACAAGCAGATCGCGCAGCAGATCTCGGTGCCGGGGTTCCGGAAGGGCAAGGTCCCTGCCGCGATCATCGACCGTCAGGTCGGACGCGGCGCGGTGCTCGACCAGGCGATCAACGAGGCGCTGCCGAAGCTCTACGTCCAGGCCCTTCAGGAGAACGACCTCCAGCCGCTCGCGCAGCCGGAGATCGACATCACCGAGCTCGAGGACAACGACTCGCTCACCTTCACCGCCGAGGTCGACGTCCGCCCGGAGATCACCCTTCCCGACCTCACCGGGCTCGAGGTGACCGTCGACGACATCGAGGTGACCGAGGCCGACGTCGAGGAGCAGGTGCAGAGCCTCCGTGAGCGGTTCGGCACCCTCGTCGACGTCGACCGGGCCGCGGCCGACGGCGACTTCGTGGTCATCGACCTGACCGCCCGCCGCGACGGCGAGGTCGTCGAGGGCGGCGAGGCGGCCGGCGTCAGCTACCAGATCGGCCGTGGCGGCATGATCGACGGGCTCGACGAGGCGCTGGTCGGTCTGAGCGCGGACGAGACGAGGACGTTCACGTCGTCGCTGGCCGGCGGCGACCTGGAGGGCCAGGACGTCGAGGTCGAGGTCAAGGTCGTCGGCGTCAAGGAGCAGCAGCTTCCCGAGCTCGACGACGAGTTCGCCCAGATGGCGTCGGAGTTCGACACCGTCGAGGAGCTGACCGAGGACGTCCGCACCCGGCTCGGCAACGGCAAGCGGCTCGAGCAGGCTGCCGCCGCCCGGGACGCGGTGCTCGAGAAGGTGCTCGACCTCACCGAGGTCCCGGTGCCCGAGGCCGTCGTCGCCGAGGAGCTCAAGGCGCGCCGCGAGAGCGTCGAGCAGCAGCTCACCTTCGCCGGCATGACGATGGAGCAGTACCTCGACAACGAGAAGCAGACGATCGACGAGTTCGAGGCCGACCTCGAGAAGCGGGTCCGTGACGCCGTCGCCGCCCAGTTCATCCTCGACGAGGTCGCCAAGGCCGAGGAGATCGGTGTCGAGCAGCAGGAGCTCACCGAGCACATGCTGCGCCGTGCCCAGCAGTCCGGCCAGAACCCGAACGAGTACGTCCAGCACATGATGGAGCACAACCACATCCCCGAGCTGGTCGCCGAGGTCGTGCGCGGCAAGGCACTGGCCGTCGTCGTCGAGCAGGCGAAGGTCACCGACGAGTCCGGCAACCCGGTCGAGCTGAAGAACCTGCGCGGTGACGGGACCATCGGTGACCCCGAGGCCGACCCCGAGGCCGACCCCGAGGCCGGAGCTGAGGCCGGATCTGAGGCAGGAGCCGGGGTCGAGCTCGGCTCCGAGGCCGACGAGGACGCCAGCAGCGACGCCTGACCGTGAGTCCCACGGCGGTCACCCCGCGACACCGCGAGCCCGGGGTGGTCGACGCTCTCGCTCTGGCCGTCCGCTACGCCGACGAGATCGTCGTCGGCACGACGCGTGACACCCACCGTGCGGTCGCCGACCGGGCCTTCGGGCTGGCCAACCGGGGGACGCACCAGGCGGCCCGCGTCCAGGCGGTCCACGACGGCGTCGCCGCCGCGGTGTACGGCTCGCTCGGGCTGGCCCTCCGCTCGGTGGCGAGCGGGCTGGGCACGGTCGGCGCCACCGGGGTCGGTCCGCGGCTCAACGACTCCTCGTCGGGCCGCGCCGTGCACTCCGCGGTGAACGGCCTCTTCGGCGACCGGCTCCGCGACGAGCACCCGCACCTCGCTCTCTCGATGTCGGTGCGGATGGACGGCGACGTCGTCCCGGTGACGTCCGAGGAGCTGGCTCGCGCCTTTCCCCGGGCGGGGGAGCGGGTCGTGGTGTTCCTCCACGGACTCGGCGAGCACGAGGGGCACTGGAACCTGCAGCGCTACCGACTGGACGGCACCTACGGCACCCGGCTCGAGGCGGCGGCGGGGTGGACGCCGGTCTACCTCCGCGCCAACACCGGGCTCCCCGTGGCGGAGAACGCGGTCGCCCTCACCTCGCTCCTCCAGTCGCTCGTCGACGGGTGGCCCGTGGACGTGGGCCGGCTGGCCCTGGTAGGCCACTCGATGGGCGGGCTGATCATCCGGGCCGCGTGCGCCCTGGCCTCGGAGGACGAGGCGTCCTGGACCGAGCGCGTCAGCGACGTCGTCACGCTCGGCACGCCGCATCTGGGGGCCGATCTCGCGCTGGGCGTCCACCACGGGTCCCGGATGCTCGCGTTGGCTCCGGAGGTCGCGGCTTTCGGCCGGTTCCTCGACCACCGTTCGCCGGGGATCCGTGACCTGGAGCGCGGGCTTCCCGAGGTGCCGCCGCTTCCGCACGTGCGCTACCGGCTCGTCTCGGCTGCCCTGGGCTCGGAGCGCAGCCCGCTCGGCCGGCTGCTGGGCGACCTCTTCGTACGCCGCGGCTCGGCGACCGCGACCCGCCGCGCGCTGCGGCTGTTCCCGGAGGCCGACCTGCTCCACGTCCCCAACGCGGACCACTTCTCGCTGCTCAACCACCCCGACGTCTCCCGCGCGATGGAGAGGTGGCTGGCGTGACCTGAGCGGCCCCGAGTCCGCCTGAGGCCGCTGCGTCCGCTGTCCGCGAACAACACGCCCTTGCCCGTGGAACTGTCCGTGGTTGCGGCTAGGGTCGACCCGTGACTGACATCCAGATGAACGGCGGCGGCACGCCGTACGGGCTCGACGAACACATCTATCAGCGGCTGCTGAAGGAGCGCATCGTCTTCCTCGGTTCTGAGGTGCGCGACCAGAACGCCAACGCGATCTGCGCGCAGATGCTCCTGCTCAACGCGGAGGACCCGGAAGCGGACATCTTCCTCTACATCAACTCGCCGGGTGGTTCGGTGGACGCCGGGATGGCGATCTACGACACCATGAACTACATCCCCAACGATGTCGCGACCGTCGGGATGGGGCTCGCGGCTTCGATGGGCCAGTTCCTCCTCTGCGCCGGCGCGCAGGGCAAGCGCTACGCCCTCCCGCACGCGCGGATCATGATGCACCAGCCGTCCGGCGGCATGGGCGGCTCGGCGTCGGACATCAAGATCCAGGCGCAGCAGTCCCTCCACATCAAGAAGGTCCTGTTCGAGCTGATCAGCCAGCACACCGGCCAGCCCCTCGAGCGGGTGGAGCAGGACGCCGACCGGGACCGCTGGTTCACCGCCGAGCAGGCGCTCGAGTACGGCTTCATCGACAAGGTCGTCGCCAGCGCCGGCCAGGTCTCCGCCCAGGGTCGCCCCGCGCACAAGGACTGAAGGAAACAGACGTGAACTACTACATCCCGCAGTGGGAAGAGCGGACGTCCTACGGCTTCCGTCGGATCGACCCCTACGCCAAGCTCTTCGAGGACCGGATCATCTTCCTCGGCACGCCCATCAGCGACGACATCGCCAACGCGGTGATGGCCCAGCTGCTCTGCCTGGAGTCGATGGACCCCGACCGGGACATCAACATCTACATCAACAGCCCCGGTGGTTCATTCACCGCGCTCACCGCGATCTACGACACGATGCGGTTCATCAAGCCGGACGTGCAGACGGTCTGCCTCGGCCAGGCGGCCTCGGCGGCGGCGATCCTGCTCGCCGCCGGAGCCTCAGGGAAGCGGCTGGCGCTGCCCAACAGCCGGATCCTCATCCACCAGCCGTACACCGAGGGCACCTACGGGCAGTCCTCCGACATCGAGATCCAGGCCAACGAGATCCTCCGGATGCGCGAGCTGCTCGAGTCGATGATCGCCGAGCACAGCGGCAAGCCGGTCGACGAGGTGAGCCGCGACATCGAGCGGGACAAGATCCTCACCGCCGAGCAGGCGGTGGAGTACGGCTTGATCGACGGGATCCTTGCATCCCGCAAGGGTTCGATGGCGCTGACCTGATCGGCGCCGATCCTCGTGTCCCCATCCCAAAGGGCCGTCGGGCAGGGTATTTTCGCAGTGTCGGTGGTTGGAGCAAGAGTGAGGAGGCGTGCCTGTGGCACGCATCGGTGACGGTGGGGACCTGCTGAAGTGCTCTTTCTGCGGAAAGAGCCAGAAGCAGGTCAAGAAGCTGATCGCAGGACCTGGCGTCTACATCTGCGACGAGTGCATCGACCTCTGCAACGAGATCATCGAGGAGGAGCTCTCGGAGGGCTCCGAGGTCGGCCTCGAGGAGCTGCCCAAGCCGAAGGAGATCTTCGACTTCCTCAACTCCTACGTCATCGGCCAGGAGACCGCGAAGAAGTCGCTCGCGGTGGCCGTCTACAACCACTACAAGCGCGTCCAGGCGGGTGTCGGCGTCGCCGGCCACCGGCAGCACCGCGGTGAGGACGTCGTCGAGCTGGCGAAGTCCAACATCCTCGTCATCGGGCCGACCGGGTGCGGCAAGACCTACCTCGCGCAGACGCTCGCCCGGATGCTCAACGTGCCGTTCGCGATCGCCGACGCCACCGCGCTGACCGAGGCCGGCTACGTCGGCGAGGACGTCGAGAACATCCTGCTCAAGCTGATCCAGGCGGCCGACTACGACGTCAAGAAGGCCGAGACGGGGATCATCTACATCGACGAGATCGACAAGGTGGCTCGCAAGGCCGAGAACCCGTCGATCACCCGGGACGTCTCCGGCGAGGGCGTGCAGCAGGCGCTGCTGAAGATCCTCGAGGGGACGACGGCGTCGGTGCCGCCCCAGGGCGGGCGCAAGCACCCCCACCAGGAGTTCATCCAGATCGACACCACGAACATCCTCTTCATCGTGGGCGGCGCCTTCGCGGGGCTGGAGCACCTCGTCGAGCAGCGGATCGGCAAGAAGACCCTCGGATTCGGCGCGACGATCCCGACCAAGGAGGAGCGTGACCTCGACACGATCTTCTCCGAGGTCATGCCTGAGGACCTGATGAAGTTCGGCCTCATCCCGGAGTTCATCGGGCGGCTCCCGGTGATCGCCACGGTGGAGAAGCTGAACCGCGAGGCGCTCGTCCAGATCCTCACCGAGCCCCGCAACGCGCTGGTGAAGCAGTACCAGAAGCTCTTCGACCTCGACGGGGTCGAGCTCGAGTTCACCGAGGACGCCATCGACGCGGTCGCCGACCTGGCGATGATGCGTGGCACCGGTGCGCGCGGGCTGCGCGCGATCATCGAGGAGGTGCTCCTCCACGTGATGTACGACGTGCCGTCCCGGGAGGACATCGCCAAGGTCGTGGTCAACGCCGAGGTGGTGCGCGACAACGTGAACCCGACCCTCATCCCGCGCACGCCCGAGGCGAAGAAGAAGAAGACCGCCTGAGCCGTTCGTGACCCGGCTCCGCGCCTGACATGGCCACCCTCGTGCGGGTGTCCCGGCGCGGGACCGAGCTGCTCGAGCTCGCCGAACGGGCGGCGGGTGGCTCGGTCGACGGCGGTGAGCGGTCGACCGCGCGCCGCCTGGTGGGCATCGCGGGAGAGCCGGGCGCCGGCAAGAGCCTTCTCGCAGCCACCCTGGTGGCGATCATGGGGCCCCGGGCGGTCGCCGTACCGCTCGACGGGTTCCACCTCTCGGACGGCGAGCTCGACCGGCAGGGGCTGAGGGAGCGGAAAGGCGCACCCGAGACCTTCGACGCGTGGGGGTACGCCGCGATGTTGGCGCGGGTGCGGCGGCGACCCCCGCACCCGGTCTACGCGCCGGGGTTCGAACGGGTGCTGGAGCAGCCGCTGGCCGCCGCGGTGGCCGTGTCGCCGGAGGTCGACGTCGTGGTCACGGAGGGGAACTACTTGCTGGTGGACCGGCCGGAGTGGCGGGCGGCGCGGTCGGAGCTGGACGAGGTCTGGTTCGTCCAGGTGCACCGTCGGCTGCGACTCGACCGACTCGTGGCTCGGCACATGGCCTTCGGCAAGAGCCCGGAGGAGGCGCGACGCTGGGTGGAGCGGGTCGACGAGCCGAACGCCCGGCTGGTCGCGGCCGGCAGCAGCCGCGCCGACCTCGTGGTCGACGTCACCGAGTGGGACGCTCCCGCCCCGTAGGTGGAGGATCTGGCGCACGTGGCGGACCAGCTGCTCCACCTACGGGCGATCAGCCAGCTCAGGGCTCCACGGTGCCGTGGTCGGCGTCGTAGGTGGCGCCGGTGAGCTTCGTCTTCGCGAAGCTCAGCAGCGAGGCGACCTTGCCGCCGGGGGTGTCCCAGTACTCCGCCTGCTCGACGTCGACATGCAGCAGCACCGCGTTCGGGTCCTCCGGACCGCCGGGGAGCCACGCCTCGGCGAAGGTGTTCCAGAGCTCCTTCAGCTTCTCCACGTCGTCGACGACCCGGGCACGGCCGGTCATCGCGACCCAGGCGTCCCGGGCGGAGAAGGTCAGGGCAACCCGCGGGTCGGTCGCGAGGGCGCGCACGTGGGCGGTGTCCCGCGCTGTGATGAACCACAGCTCCGCCGACGGCTCCACCTCCTGGCGAGCCATCGGAACGCTGCGCGGGCCCTCGGGTCCGAACGTCGTGAACATCGCGATCGGCATGTCGTCCATGAGGTCGACCAGCTTCCGCTGGTCCTCCTGCTCGGTCATCAGGCGTCCTTCCTGGTCGGAGACCTGTGACCTACCCCGATCCGGTGGCCGTCACCCGCTCAACCGGCGATCTCCGCGGTCACCCGCAGCTCGGAGCCGTCGTCCTCGACGAACGTGAGCTCGCCGGTGACCTTGCCGGCCGCCCTGAGGTCGTCGGCCCCTTCACGGGCCGGCGCGACCCGGGCCACAGGGCCGGTGACCGTCGCGGAGATGAGCTCGGTGCGCATGGAGACCTTGGCGCCGGACTTCACCCCGCGCAGCCCCGCAAGCGCCGCGGCGACCGCGTCGAGCACCTCGGGCGACGCGCCGTCGGCGACCGCCAGCTCGTCGGTCCCCGGCCACGGCTGCCGGTGCACCGACCCCTCCTGCCACCACGACCAGACCTCCTCGGTCACGTAGGGCAGGAACGGCGCGAGCAGCCGCAGCTGCACGTGCAGGGCGAGGGCGAGGGCGGAGCGGGCGGAGGCCGCCGCGTCGTCCCCCCGGGCGCCGTACGCGCGTTCCTTGACCAGCTCGACGTAGTCGTCGCAGAAGGTCCAGAAGAACCGCTCGGCGACCTCGAGCGCGGTCGTGTAGTCGTACGCCTCGAACGCCTCGGTCGCCCGGGTGACGGTGGTGGCGAGACCGGCGAGCATCGCCCGGTCGACGGGCTCGGTGACCGCGGTCGCGTCCACCGACGTCGCCCCGACACCGTCGAGGGCGAACCGCGAGGCGTTGAGCACCTTCATCGCGAGCCGTCGACCGACCTTCATCTGGCTCTCGTCGAAGGGGGAGTCCAGCCCGGGACGCGACATCGCGGCCCGCCACCGCACGGCGTCGGCGCCGTACTTGTCGAGGACGTCGGTGGGGACGACCACGTTGCCCTTGGACTTGCTCATCTTCTTGCGGTCCGGGTCCACCACGAACCCGGAGATCAGCGCGTGCGACCACGGCACCTGGTCGTGCTCGAAGTGGGCGCGGACGACCCGGGAGAAGAGCCAGGTGCGGATGATGTCGTGCGCCTGGGTCGCGAGGTCCATGGGGAACACCCGCTGGAACAGGTCGTCGTCGGTCTCCCAGCGCCCGGCGATCTGCGGGGTGAGCGACGAGGTCGCCCAGGTGTCCATGACGTCCGGGTCGCCGAGAAAGCCGCCCGGCCTGCCGCGCTGCGACTCGTCGTAGCCCCGCGGTGCGTCGGTCGACGGGTCCACGGGCAGCTCCGCCTCCGACGGCAGCAGCGGGTGGTCGTAGTCCGGCTCGCCGTCGTGGTCGAGGGGATACCAGACCGGGAACGGGATCCCGAAGAACCGCTGCCGGGAGATCAGCCAGTCGCCGTTGAGCCCACCGACCCAGTTCTCGTAGCGGTGCCGCATGTGCGCCGGGCTCCAGTCGATCTCCGAGCCGCGGGCCACGAGCTCGTCGCGGAGCGCGGTGTCCCGGCCGCCGTTGGTGACGTACCACTGGCGCGTCGAGACGATCTCCAGCGGCTTGTCGCCCTTCTCGTAGAAGTTCGTCATCCGCTGGGTGGGGGTCGGCTCGCCGACGAGGTCGCCGGCCTCGCGGAGAAGACCGACCATCGCCTCGCGTGCGCTGAACGTCGTCTTCCCGGCGAGGGAGGAGTACGCCGCGGCCGCCTGCTCGCCGGATAGCCACTCGGGGGTCTCCCGGTGCAGCCGGCCGTCCCGGCCGATGACCGTGCGGACCGGGAGCTGCAGCTCACGCCACCACTGGACGTCGGTGAGGTCGCCGAAGGTGCAGCACATCGCGATGCCGGCGCCCTTGTCGGGCTCGGCCGCCTCGTGGGCCAGCACGGGGATCTCGACGCCGAAGACCGGCGAGGTGACCGTCGTACCGAAGAGCGGCTGGTAGCGCTCGTCGTCGGGGTGCGCGATCAGCGCCACCACCGCGGGGATCAGCTCCGGGCGGGTCGTCTCGATCGGCACCGGCTGCGTCGATCCTCGGCCGTCGGGCCGGTGGAAGTTCACCCGGTGGTAGTGGCCGGGGTACTCCCGCGCCTCGAGCTCGGCCTGGGCGACCGCGGTCTGGAAGGTGACGTCCCACAAGGTCGGCGCCTCCTGCAGGTAGGCCTCGCCTCGGGCGAAGTTGCGCAGGAACGCGCGCTGGGAGACGGTCTGCGAGACCGGGCCGATCGTCGTGTACGTCTGCTCCCAGTCGACCGAGAGCCCCAGCGTGCGCCACAGCGCCTCGAAGACCTTCTCGTCCTCCTGGACCAGCTGCTCGCAGAGCCCGACGAAGGTCGGCCGGTCCACCGGGACCTGCCGCTTCGGGTCAGGTTTGGCAGGGGGCACGAAGTCGGGGTCGTGGGGGAGCGAGGGGTCGCACCGCACCCCGAAGTAGTTCTGCACCCGCCGCTCGGTCGGGAGGCCGTTGTCGTCCCACCCCATCGGGTAGAAGACCTCCTTCCCGCGCATCCGCTGGAACCGCGCGATGAGGTCGGGATGGGTGTAGGAGAAGACGTGACCAACGTGCAGCGAGCCGGAGACCGTCGGGGGCGGGGTGTCGATCGAGTAGATCTCGCCCCGACTCCTCGTCCGGTCGAACGCGTAGGTCCGCTCCGCCTGCCAGACCCGTGACCACTTCTCCTCGAGCCCCTCCAGCGCCGGCTTCTCCGGTACGGCGACGCCCGGGCGTGGCGTCGGCGTGGTCCGGGGCTGGCTCTGGGTGTCGGTCATGGCCGAATCCTACGAACCCGGCCACGACGGCCGCGAACCAGTTCGCCCGTAGACTCGCCAGGACATGACTGACAACTCACCGGCGACCCCCCCGTCGTACGCCGAGGTCGAGGCCGCCCTGCTCCGGCGGTGGCCAGAGACCCGCCTCGAACCCAGCCTGGACCGGATCCGGGCCCTCACCGAGCTCATGGGCGATCCGCACCGCGCCTACCAGGTCGTGCACCTGACCGGCACCAACGGCAAGACGAGCACCGCACGGATGGTCGACGCCCTCGTCCGCGCCCGCGGGTTGCGGACCGGCCGGTTCACCAGTCCGCACGTGGAGTCGATGACCGAGCGGATCAGCGTCGACGGGGAGCCGCTCGACGAGGAGGCGTTCGTCCAGGCCTACCTCGACGTCGCGCCGTTCCTCGACCTCGTGGACGCCGACCAGCCGCACCCGTTGTCCTTCTTCGAGACCGTCGTGGGGATGGCGTTCGCGGCGTTCGCCGACGCCCCGGTGGACGTCGCGGTCGTCGAGGTGGGGATGGGCGGGTCGTGGGACGCCACCAACGTCGTCGACGCCCAGGTGTCGGTGGTCACCCCCGTGGCGATGGACCATGCGGAGTACCTCGGCAACCACGCCCAGGCGATCGCCCTCGAGAAGGCCGGGATCATCAAGCCGGGGGCCCACGTCGTGGTCGCCGAGCAGACGGAGGACGTGTTGCCGATCCTCGTCGACCGGGCCCGCGAGGTGGGCGCGACGCTGCTCCGCGAGGGCGTCGACTTCGGGGTCGTGCACCGGGCCGCGGCGGTCGGCGGCCAGGTCGTCACGCTGCGCGGGCTGCACGCCCAGTACGACGAGGTCTTCCTCCCGCTCTACGGCGAGCACCAGGCCCACAACGCCGCTCTGGCACTGGCCGCCGTGGAGGCGCTCACCGTCGACGAGCCGTTGTCCGACGAGGTCGTCCGGGAGGCGTTCGGCGAGGTCACCTCCCCGGGGCGCCTGGAGATCGTCCGCCGCGGCCCCACGGTGCTCCTGGACGCCGCCCACAACCCGCACGGCGCGGCGGCTGTCGTGGAGGCGGTCCGCGACTCGTTCATCTTCGACCCGCTGGTCGGGGTGGTCGGTGTGATGGCCGACAAGGACGCCGAGGGGATGCTCGCCGAGCTCGAGCCGATCTTCTCCGAGATCGTCTGCACCCAGAGCTCCAGCGCGCGCTCGATGTCGGCCGAGGCGCTCGGCGAGATCGCGGCCGACCTGTTCGGGGAGCACCGGGTCCGGGTCGTCCCGCGGCTCGACGACGCGCTGGAGACGGCCGTGACGCTCGCGGAGACCGGCGGTTCGGGCGGGGAGTCGATCGGCTCCGGCGGTGTGCTCGTCACCGGGTCTGTCGTGACCGTCGGCGAGGCGCGGCTGCTGCTGCGCGGGAAGAACGGCTGATGGGCCGGATCCAGCGCGCGATGTGCGCCGGGATGCTCGGTCTCCAGTCCGTGGTGCTCCTGCTCACCATCCCCGTGATGCTGAGCCTCACCGAGGTCTCCACGGCCGTGGCGCTCGTGGTCGGGCTGGGGCTGATGGTGGCCTGCATCGCCGCCGCCGGGCTCATGGGCCGACCGGTCGGCGGGGCCCTGGGGTGGGCGGTCCAGGCGGCGTCGCTCGCGCTGGGGTTCGTCGTCACGGCGATGTTCGCGCTGGGTGTCGTCTTCCTCGCGCTCTATGCCGGGTCGTGGTTCCTGGGGATGAGGATCGACCGCGAGCGCGAGGCGCGCGCCGCGCCGATCGGTGGGCATGGCTAGGCTGCGGGCCATGTCGTCCCAGCGCACCCTCGTCCTGCTCAAGCCCGACGCAGTCCGCCGCGGCCTGGTCGGCAGGCTCATCGACCGCTACGAGTCCCGCGGGCTGACGATCGTCGCGCTGGAGCAGCGGACGATCGACGAGGCGGAGGCCGACCGCCACTACGCCGAGCACGTCGAGCGGGACTTCTACCCGCCGTTGCGTGCCTTCGTCACCTCCGGCCCGCTCGTGGCGCTGGTCCTCGAGGGGGACGAGGCGGTCGAGGTGGTCCGCGGCATCAACGGCGCGACCGACGGCCGCAAGGCCGCCCCCGGGACGATCCGCGGCGACTACTCGCTCTCCAACCGGGAGAACCTCGTCCACGGCTCCGACTCACCGGAGTCGGCCGACCGCGAGATCGCCATCTGGTTCCCCGACCTCGGCTGACCGCCAATTCCGCCTCGTCCGG
>DASSBB010000055.1:0-14657 GCA_035699145.1 Marmoricola sp. | reverse complement strand
GGACATCTTCAACTCGCTGCTGCAGATCCTGGACGAGGGTCGGCTGACCGACGCCCAGGGCCGCGTGGTCGACTTCAAGAACACCGTGATCATCATGACCACGAACCTGGGCACCAAGGACATCGCCAAGGCGGTCTCCCTGGGCTTCTCCCAGGCCAGCGACACCGGCGGCTCGTACGAGAAGATGAAGGCGAAGGTCACGGAGGAGCTCAAGCAGCACTTCCGCCCGGAGTTCCTGAACCGCGTCGACGAGATCGCCGAGGTCGACGAGGAGCTGATCGCCGAGGTGCTCGCCGCGGCCACCGGCATCCCCGTCTTCAAGCTCACCGAGGAGGAGTCGAGCCGGCTGCTCAACATGGAGGACGAGCTCCACAAGCGCGTCGTCGGCATGGACGACGCCATCAAGGCGCTCTCCCAGGCCATCCGGCGCACCCGTGCCGGTCTGAAGGACCCGCGCCGTCCCGGCGGCTCGTTCATCTTCGCCGGCCCCACCGGCGTCGGTAAGACCGAGCTCGCCAAGACGCTCGCCGAGTTCCTCTTCGGTGACGAGGACAGCCTCATCCAGCTCGACATGTCGGAGTTCTCCGAGAAGCACACGGTCTCAAGGCTCTTCGGTTCGCCTCCCGGCTACGTCGGCTACGAAGAGGGTGGCCAGCTCACCGAGAAGGTCCGTCGCAAGCCGTTCTCCGTCGTGCTGTTCGACGAGGTGGAGAAGGCCCACCCGGACATCTTCAACTCGCTGCTGCAGATCCTGGAGGAGGGGCGGCTCACCGACTCCCAGGGCCGGGTCGTCGACTTCAAGAACACCGTCATCATCATGACGACCAACCTCGGCACCCGGGACATCTCGAAGGGGGTCAACCTCGGCTTCCAGCAGTCGGCCGACGTCCAGGGCTCCTACGACCGGATGAAGGCGAAGGTGTCGGAGGAGCTCAAGCAGCACTTCCGCCCGGAGTTCCTCAACCGTGTCGACGAGATCGTGGTCTTCCCGCCGCTGTCGAAGGAGCAGATCGTCACGATGGTCGACATGATGGTCGCCGGCGTCGACCAGCGGCTCCGCGACCGGGACATGCAGATCGAGCTGACCCAGGCCGCCAAGGACCTGCTCGCCGTGCGCGGGTTCGACCCGGTGCTCGGCGCCCGCCCGCTCCGCCGGACGGTGCAGCGGGAGATCGAGGACAGCCTCGCCGAGAAGATGCTCTACGGCGAGGTCGGTCCGGGCCAGGTCGTGACGGTCGACGTGGAGGGCGAGGGGCCGACGGCGTCCTTCACCTTCCACGGCGCGCCTCGAGCCCCGATCACCGGCCTCGACGACCTGCCCCCGATCGAGACCCTCGACGAGGTGGCTCCCGCCGAGGTCGGTCGCAAGGACCGCGAGTAGCCAGCGACGCCAGCGCCCCCGTCCCGGTTCCCGGGGCGGGGGCGCTTCCGCGTTGGCCGGCGAGGTGCGTCGAGGCGCCGCCGTACGCCTGACCGCTCGGGAGGGGCCGAATTCCATCCGTACGGATGGAAATCCGCGTCCTGGGCGCGAGTCGGGCTCGACACGGGTCCGTACGGACGACTTTCGGCGCCGCGGCGGGCGTTCGCCCTGGACATCCCGTGCGCGCGGGCGGCGTACGGGCGGCGTACGGGCGGTCAGTGGCTCGCCTGCAGGTTGAGGACGATGACCCCGATGATGATGAGCGCCAGGGCGCCCGCCTTCATCAGCCCGAGCGGCTCGTCGAGGAAGACCAGTCCGATGACGGCGATCCCCGCGGTGCCGAGCCCCGACCAGACCGCGTACGCGACCGAGACGGGGATCTCCCGGACGACCAGCGCGAGCAGCCAGATCGAGAGCGCGTAGCCGCCGAGCACCACAGCCGTCCACCCGGGATCGCGGAACCCGTCGCTCTTCGGCAGCGAGGCGGTGGAGAAGACCTCGATGGCGATGGCGGCGACCAGCAGGAACCACGCGGCGACCATGGGACGGCCCCTTCGAGTGAGACGACCAGGCAAATGTAGCACTCGCTACACTTTCTCCATGGCGCAGGAGACGAAGCGGCGGACGGCGCTCGCCGAGGCGGCCACCGACCACGTGCTCGAGCACGGTCTGGTGGGGCTCAGCCTCCGACCGCTGGCGACGGCGCTCGGGACCAGCGACCGGATGCTGCTGTACCACTTCGCCGACAAGGACGACCTGGTTGCGACGGTCCTGCGGGTCTCCAACGACCGCTCGATCCGCGAGGTGGAGAAGCTCCCCGACGGCGACGACGTGGCGGACGCGGTCCGCCTCCTCTGGCACGCCCTGACGACGGGGCCGCTCGAGCACTGCCAGCGGTTGTACGTCGAGGCGGCGGCGCTGGGGCTCCTCGGCCGAGAGCCGTACGCCGGCGTGGTCCGGCAGGCGAACGAGGGGTGGGTCGCGTCGCTCGTGGGATACCTCCGACGCTCCGGCTGCCCCGAGGAGCGGGCCGGCCGCGCCGTCCTCCTCCTGGACGCCACCCTCATGGGGCTCCACCTCGACCTGCCGCTCGACCGGGACACCCCCGCCGTCCAGCAGGCCGTGGCGGACCTCGCGGAGGCGGTGGCCGCCATCGCGGCCGCGAGGCCCGATCAGGGCAGGGTGTAGACGCCGTCAGCCGGGGAGACGACGAGACCGTCCTCGAGCAGCGTGGCCAGGCACCGCTCGCGCTGGACCGGCTCGCCCCAGGCCGCCTCGAGAGCACTGCCGTGAACGGGTCCGCAGGAGTCGCGGACGACCGCCAGCAGCCTTCCGCGGACCTGCCGGTCGGTGCCGGCGTACCCCTGGGTCCGGCGCAGCCGGGTGTCCGGGCGCCGGCCGTCGGCGCGCCACCGGCAGAGGTCGCTCACCGGGCACTCCTCGCAGCGCGGTCCGGTTGCTCGGCAGACCAGGGCGCCGAGCTCCATGACCCCGACCGCCCACGCCGCGGCCGTGGCCGGCTCCACGGGGAGCAGGGTGGCTGCGCGCTCCCGCTCGCCGCGGGTCACCGAGGGGCCGGGGAGCGGCTCGCCGCCGACCACCCGGCCGAGGACGCGGCGGACGTTGGTGTCGAGGACGGCGTGGCGGCGGCCGAAGGCGAAGGAGGCGACCGCGCTCGCGGTGTAGTCGCCCACGCCCGGCAGCGCCCGGAGCGCGGCGTGGTCGTCGGGGACCTCGCCGTCGTGGCGCTGGACGATCGCGGTGGCCGCGGCGTGCAGCCGCAGCGCCCGTCGCGGGTAGCCGAGCCGCCCCCAGGCGCGGACCGCGTCGCCCGCCCCGGCGGCGACGAGGTCGGCCGGGGCCGGCCATCGCTCCATCCAGGAGAGCCAGACGGGGAGCACCCGGGCCACCGGTGTCTGCTGGAGCATCGCCTCGGAGACGAGGACTCCCCACGGGGTGGCGTCCGGCGCACGCCAGGGCAGGTCGCGCGCGTGGCCGTCGTACCAGCGCAGCACGCGGTCGTGCAGGACGCCGGCGAGGGAGGAGTCGGGTGGGGTCGTGACGCTCATGGGCCCCGTCACCCTAACGGGACGACCGGGAGCGGCGGCGCTCGGAGTGGCACCCACCGGGGGCGCGCCGGGGTCGTTACCGTTCGGGCATGGCTGCCGTGACGCGTCCTCGGGGACCCCTGCCGCGGCGCGTCTACTGGTTCCGTCGCCTCCTCGTGCTCGTCGTCGCCTTCGGGCTGGTGTTCGGGGTCGCGCGGCTGCTCGGCGCCTCCGGGGACGACCCCTCGGGGAAGGTGGCGCAGGTCGCAGCGCCCCAGCCGTCGGACAGCGGCGCCGCGTCGCCGACCCCCTCACTGGGGCTGGAGAGCAAGAAGGCGGCAGCCAAGGCTGCCCGTGCCGAGGCGAAGGAGGAGCGCCGCAAGAAGCGGAAGAAGTCCCTTCCGAAGCCGGACGGCCCGTGTCTCGACAGTGACGTGGTGGTCACCCCGATGATCCGGACGCAACCCGCGTACGAGCGGGTCCGGGTGGTGCTGCAGATCGGCACGGTGGAGTCGCCCGCCTGCTACTGGGAGGTGAGCCCGGACAGCGTCTTCGTCGACATCTCCGACGACGACCTCGGGACCCTGTGGACGTCGCAGCACTGCCCCGACGCGGTGCCGACCGAGGACGTCGTCGCCCGGCAGGAGAAGCCGGCACGGGTGGCGTTCTTCTGGGACGGACTCGAGTCCGACGAGGAGTGCACCGGCAGCGGGGAGTGGGTGGTCCCGGGAAGCTACGTCGCCGAGGCCGCCGCTCGCGGATCGACCGAGCTCCAGGAGGGCGTGTTCGTGCTCGGTCCGGGAGTGGCCCCGACGATCACCGTGACCGCGACCCCGACCGCGTCGGAGGAGCCCGAGACGGGCGAGAAGCGCGACCGCCGCAGCCGCCACGGCGAGGCGGAGGAGTAGCCGACGTCAGACGTACCGCTCGAGGATGCTCGACTCGGCGAGCCGGGAGAGCCCCTCGCGGACGCTCCGGGCCCGCAGCTCGCCGACCCCCTCGACCGCCTGGAGGTCGTCGATGCTCGCCGCGAGCAGCTTCTGGAGCCCGCCGAAGTGCTCCACGAGCCGCTCGACCACCGCGGCCGGGAGCCGGGGGACCCGGGCCAGGAGCCGGTAGCCGCGCGGAGACACGGGGTTGTCGAGCAGCTCGTTGGCACCGAGCCCGAGCGCCCGGGCCACGGCGTTGACGTCGACGAGGTCGGTCGCGTTGAGCTGCTCGAGCTCGGTGAGGACCTCGTCCGGGGTGCGGGCCTTCTTGCCGGCCGGGAGGTAGTCGCGCACGACGAGCTGCCGGTCGGCGTCGACGCCGGTGATGAGCTCCTCGAGCTGGAGGCTGAGCAGCCGGCCGTCGGTGCCGAGCTCGAGGACGTAGTCGTCGATCTCGCGGGCGATCCGGGAGACCATCTCCAACCGCTGGGCCACCACCGCGACGTCACGCCCGGTGACGAGGTCCTCGATCTCCAGGGCGGAGAGGGTGCTGCTCACCTCGTCGAGCCGCATCTTGTAGCGCTCCAGGGTGGCGAGCGCCTGGTTGGCCCGGGAGAGGATCGACCCTGAGTCCTCGAGCACGTAACGGGTCGCCCCGACGTAGAGCGCGATGATCTGCATCGACTGGGACACCGAGATCACCGGGTAGCCGGTCATCCGGGCGACCCGGTCGGCGGTGCGGTGCCGGGTGCCGGTCTCCTCGGAGTGGATCGACTGGTCGGGCATCAGGTGCACCGCGGCGCGGAGGATCCGGCTGGCGTCCTTGTCGAGGATGATCGCGCCATCCATCTTGGCGAGCTCGCGGACCGACTGCGCCGAGAACGGCACGTCGAGGGTGAACCCGCCGCTCGAGATGGAGTCGATCGTCTTGTCGGTGCCGAGGACGATGAGCGCACCGGTGCGGCCGCGGAGGATCCGCTCGAGCCCGTCGCGCAGGGTCGTGCCGGGAGCGACGGTCGCGAGCGTCGCCCGCAGCCGGGCCGTCTCGTCTCGTTCGTTGGGGGGCACGCCGAGGAGTCTAAGGTGTCCAGCCGGCTCCGGCGTTCGGGTCACGGGGCCGCGAACGCCGTACGGTCTTGAGGTCGAGCACCCGCAGGGCGGTGGGCAGGTCCGGTGCGGCGAGGACCTCGAGCCCGTCGAGCTTGCGCGAGCCGGTCCCGCCGGGCTCGGCGGGCACGATCGCGAAGCCGAACCCGATCCGCCGCGCCTCCTCGAGCCGCCGCTTGACCTCCGGCACGCGGCGCAGCTCCCCGGCGAGCCCGATCTCGCCGATCGCGATGACCTCCGGCGGCACCACGAGCCCCTGCGCCGCCGACGCGACCGCCAGCGCCGCCGCCAGGTCACCGGCCGGCTCGGTGATCCGGGCGCCGCCGACGGTGGAGACGAAGACGTCGCGGTTCATCAGCCCGACCCGGGCCCGCGCCTCCAGGACGGCGAGGACCATCGCGGTGCGCGACGGGTCGACACCCGAGGTCGTACGGCGCGGCCGCTCGGCAGCCGACGGCGTGACCAGCGCCTGGATCTCCGCCAGCATCGGCCGGCGGCCCTCCATCGTCACCGAGACGCAGGTGCCGGGCACCGCCTCGTGGTGGCGGGAGATGAAGAGCCCCGAGGGGTCGGTCACGGCCGTGATGCCGTCGCCGGACAGGTCGAAGCAGCCGACCTCGTCGACCGGCCCGTAGCGGTTCTTCACCGCCCGCACCATCCGGAGCCGGGTGGCTCGCTCGCCCTCGAACTGGAGGACGACGTCGACGAGGTGCTCGAGCACCCGCGGTCCGGCGATGCTGCCGTCCTTCGTCACGTGACCGACGAGGACCGTCGCCATCCCGCGGCTCTTGGCTTGACGGACGAGAGCGGCGGTCACCTCCTTGACCTGGGTGACGCCGCCCGGCACTCCGTCGACGCCGGGGACGCCGATCGTCTGCACGGAGTCCACGACGAGAAGGTCCGGCCGAAGCTTCTCGACGTGGGTGAGCACCGCCCCGAGGTCGGTCTCGGCGGCGAGGTAGAGGTCGTGGTGGACGCCCCGGCACCGGTCGGCCCGGAGCCGCACCTGGGCGGCCGACTCCTCACCGGAGACGTAGAGCGTGCGGCTCCCGCTGCGGGCGGTCTGCGCGGCCACCTCGAGGAGCAGCGTCGACTTGCCGACGCCGGGCTCGCCGGCGAGCAGGACCACCGCGCCGGGGACCAGCCCCCCGCCGAGGACCCGGTCGAGCTCGGCCACGCCGCTCGTCCGGGATGCGGCCTCCTCGATCGGCACCTCGCCGATGGGCACGGCGGGCGCGGTCACGGGCGTCGCCTGGGTGCGGGCGACGGTCGCCGCCCGCTCGTCGAGGCTCCCCCACGCCTGGCACTCGGCGCACCGTCCGACCCACTTGGCGGTCTCCCACCCGCACTCGCCGCACCGGTAGGCGGAACGGGGCTTCGGTGTGCTTCGGCTCATGGAGGTGACGCTAGGCGAGGGCTCCGACTTTTCCGGGCAGCCGGGCCCACGTGACCGGGACCACGGTTGACGCGCCGGGGCGCGGGAGGTGACCATGACGCCAGATTGGAACGATCCAGAGAGAGGGCGTCGATGCCGGCACGACACCGAGCGATGGCCACGCTGGCCACCGTGGCCGAGGCTGCTGGGGTCTCCCGCCAGACGGTGTCGAACGCGATCAACAGTCCCGAGCTCCTCCGTCCCGACACCCTCGAGCGGGTGCAGCAGGCGATCGCGGAGCTCGGCTACACGCCGAACCGCGCGGCCCGGAACCTGCGCACCCGCGCCTCGCACCTGGTGGGGCTGCGGCTCGACCCCGCGGTGGAGGGGAGCGCCAGCGGCCTCATGGACCGCTTCCTGCACTCGCTGGTGGAGTCGTGCAAGGAGGCCGGGCTCCACGTGCTGCTGTTCACGGCCGAGGACGTGAGCGACCCGCTCGACGGCTACGACGCCCTGCTCGCCTCGGCCGCGGTCGACGCGTTCGTCGTGACCGACACCTACCGGGGCAACCCGCAGGCGTCGTGGCTGGAGGAGCGGCAGGTGCCTTTCGTCGCCTTCGGCCGGCCGTGGGAGGACCCGCAAGCGCCCTTCCCCTGGGTGGACGTCGACGGCCGGGCGGGCGTCGCGCTCGCGGTCGACCACCTCGCCGACCGCGGCCACGAGCGGATCGCGTGGGTCGGGTGGCAGAAGACGTCGTACATCGGCGAGGACCGGCGCAGCGGCTGGGTCGAGCGGATGCACGAGCGCGGGCTCTCGACGACCCGGCTCAGCGCCCGCGGCGACGACACCATCGAGTTCGGCCGGCGCGCCGCGCACGCCCTGCTCGACAGCGACCAGCCGACGGCGTTCGTCTGCGCGAGCGACACGGTCGCGATGGGCGCCCTCCAGGCGCTCGCCGACCGGGGCAGCAGCCCCGGCCCGGACGGCGTCGCGGTGGTCGGTTTCGACGACTCGGTCGCTGCCCAGGTCGTCCCGCCCGGGCTCACCTCGGTGCGGCAGCCGCTCGAGGAGGTCGCGGTGCAGATCGTCCGGCTCCTCGAGGACCGGCTCGCGATGCGCCGCAGCGACGAGCCGCACGCCATCCTGGCCCCCGAGCTGCGGCTCCGCGGCACCTCCTGAGGGGGCTCAGCCGAACCGGCGCCAGAACAGGTTGACGGCGTAGTCCACGGCCGTGCCCTCGTGCTCCGCGAGCGCGGCCTCCGCGGTGGCCCGGTCGAGCTCGATCCGCACCACGGCCTCGAGCTCGGCGCGCGTCTCGAACCGCCACTCGACGTCGAGCGGCCTGCGGCTCCACCCCTGGCTCGACCAGAACCGTTCGACGGCCTCGGGGTCGACGGTCGGGTAGCCTCGCCGGAACCAGCGGCCGAACGTCGAGCGGGTCGCGTCGTTGTCGACGACGAACGCGGCCCCACCCCGTCGTACGACGCGGGTCAGCTCGCGGAGCCCCGGCTCGCACCCCGGACCGAAGAAGTAGGCCCACCGTGCGTGGGCGACGTCCACCGATGCCGGCGGCAGCGGCAGCGCCTGGGCGCTGCCCACGACGACCTCCACGTTCCGCAACCGGCGGGTACGGCGCCGCGCGACCGGGACCAGGGGCGGGTGCGGCTCCACGCCGACGACGGAGCGTGCCGTGACGGCGAACCGGGGGAGGTGGAAACCGGTCCCGCACCCGACGTCGAGCACGTCGCGGCCGGCCCAGTCGTCGACCTCGCGCATCGCCGTCTCGATGACGCCGTCGCGGTCGACTCCGCGGTTCTCGAGCTCGTAGGTCTCCGGGTGGTCCCAGATGTTCGGGGACGGGATGACGTCGCGGCCGGTGGCGCGACCGGCGTTGCCACCGGGGCCGCTGGTCACGCGGTCAGACGCGGACGACGCCGCGGGGGGTGCTGAACTGCGCTCCGACGAGGCCGGGCACGCCGTCCGCGCCGACCCACTCGACCTTCACGTCCTCGAGCGGCCCTTCGACGGGGGTGCCCAGCCAGTCGCTGACCCGGCGGGGATCGCCGGCGATCTCCAGCGCGTCGAGGTGGATGCGGGCCGAGGCGCCGCCGCTGGGGTGGTCCCAGCTCGGGCCCTCCCACTGCACGAAGAACGGCAGCTGCGGATCGGCCTGGAGCCCCCGAACGCCGATCTGCTTCCAGCGCAGCTCGTGGCCGTCCGGACGGAACCGGTTGCCGGGGACGGACGCCCGGCCGAGGCGGCGCTCCACCGTGGTGATGTCGTCGACGGCGATCACCCAGCCGAGCCACCCTCCGCCGAGCTCGGAACGGGCGCGCACCGCCTGGCCGAACGGCGCCTTGTCCGAGGCGGGGTGGTCCAGCACCGCGACGACCTCGATGAAGGTGCCTGCGCAGAGTGGCAGCACCATGTTGCGAGTGCCGAAGCGAGGGTGGATCCCTCCGTCGACGAACGGTTCCCCGAGCAGCTCCCCCAGCCGACGTGCTGTGCTGGCGAGCCCATCCGGTCCTGCTGCGTAAGAGAGATGGTCCAGGCGCATGCCCGTCATTGTCCCCCGGTCCGCATGCCCTCTGACATCGGGGGTGTGCCGTGCGGCCGGGCACCGCGTCAGGAGGTGCTCCGGGGGTTGTGTGCGAGCACGCCGAGGAGTTGAGTGAGGCCCGGAGTACCCGTGTCCCCGAGGAGGCGTGCGACGTGGCAGGCAAGGTGACCAGCGCCCAGCCGGGCAAGGGGGAGGCGGCGCCGTCGGCGCGCCGCGCTGATGCGATCCGCAACGTGGTCCTCGTCGGGCCGGCGGGATCCGGGAAGACGACACTGGTCGAGACCCTCTTGGTCTCGGCCGGTGTGCTGTCCCGGCAGGGTTCCACGGTCGAGGGCACGACGGTCTCCGACTTCGACGAGGCCGAGCACCGGCAGCAGCGGTCGGTCGGGCTCGCCCTGGCGCCGCTGATGCGGGGTGACGTCAAGATCAACCTGCTGGACACCCCCGGCTACGCCGACTTCGTCGGGGAATTGCGGGCCGGGCTCCGGGCCGCTGACTGCGCGATGTTCGTCCTCGCCGCCAACGAGGGGATCGACGAGCCGACCCGCAGCCTGTGGCGCGAGTGTGCGGCGGTGGGGATGCCTCGTGTCGTCGTGGTCACCAAGCTGGACCATGCGCGGGCGGACGTGGGAGCGGTCGTGGCGGAGGCCAGGGCCGCGTTCGGCGACAAGGTGGTCCCGGTCTACCTGCGGGAGGGCGACGCCCTGGTCGGGCTGCTCAGCGACGACCACGCCCACGACGAGCAGCGCGGCGCGCTGATCGAGGCGGTCATCGAGGAGTCCGAGGACGAGTCGCTGATGGAGCGCTACGTCGGCGGCGAGGAGATCGACCGTGACCTGCTCGTCGCCGACCTCGAGCGGGCGGTCGCGCGGGGCTCGTTCCACCCGGTGGTGCCGGTGGACTCGACGACGGGCGTCGGCGCCGAGGAGCTGCTCGACCTCGTCGTCGCCGGCTTCCCCTCCCCGCTCGAGCACCCGATGCCCGAGGTCTTCACCCCGGCCGGCCGCAGTGGTCCCGAGCTCGCCGGCGACCCGGACGGCCCGCTGCTGGCCGAGGTCGTGAAGACCACCACCGACCCCTACGTCGGCCGGGTGTCGCTGGTGCGGGTCTTCTCGGGCACCGTCCGCCCCGACCTGGTCGTCCACGTCTCCGGCCACTTCTCGTCGTTCTTCGGCGAGACCGAGGGGCACCCCGACCATGACGAGGACGAGCGGGTCGGCGCGCTCTCCTTCCCGATCGGCAAGAACCTCCGGCCGGCCGACAGCGTGATCGCCGGCGACATCTGCGCGATCGCGAAGCTCTCCCACGCGGAGACCGGTGACACCCTCTCCGACAAGGAGACGCCCCTGGTGCTCAAGCCCTGGTCGATGCCCGAACCCCTGCTCCCGCTTGCGATCGAGGCCCGGGCCAAGGCTGACGAGGACCGGCTCTCGCAGGGGCTGCAACGGCTCGGGGCCGAGGACCCGACGCTGCGCATCGAGCACAACGCCGAGACGCACCAGATCGTGCTCTGGTGCATGGGAGAGGCGCACGCCGACGTCGTCATCGACCGGCTCGCCACCCGGCACGGGGCCGCGGTGGACCAGGTCGAGCTGAAGATCCCCCTGCGGGAGACGTTCACGACGAAGGCCTCCGGTCACGGCCGCCACGTCAAGCAGTCCGGCGGCCACGGGCAGTACGCCGTCTGCGACATCGAGGTCGAGCCGCTTCCCGTCGGCGATGGGTTCGAGTTCGTCGACAAGGTCGTCGGAGGAGCGGTGCCCCGCCAGTTCATCCCGTCCGTCGAGAAGGGCGTCCGCCAGCAGATGGCCAGGGGGGTGTCCGCCGGCTACCCCGTCGTCGACATCCGGGTGACCCTCCGCGACGGCAAGGCGCACAGCGTCGACTCCTCCGACATGGCCTTCCAGACCGCCGGCGCCCTCGCCCTGCGCGAGGCGGCGGCAGCGGCGCGGATGACGCTCCTCGAGCCGGTCGACGAGGTTGCGGTGCTGGTGCCTGACGAGCTCGTCGGCACGGTGATGGGCGACCTGTCGTCACGGCGCGGCCACGTGCTGGGCTCGGAGCCCGCCGGGGACGAGCGGACGCTCGTGCGGGCCGAGGTGCCGCAGGTCGAGATCAGCCGCTACGCGATCGACCTCCGCGCCTCGTCGCACGGCGCGGCGACGTTCACCCGGTCGTTCAAGCGCTACGAGCCGATGCCGGACAACGTCGCGGCCAAGGTCACGGGGTGACCCGGCCGGCGCTCGCCGGGTGGATCGCCAGCGCGCTCCGCGAGCGCAGGTGCGCCTCGCAGTGGCGGACCAGCTCCTCGTAGGCAGGTCGGCCCATGAGCTCGGTGAGCTCCGCCTCGCCGGAGACGAACACGGGGTCGACGCCGACGTGGGCCTCGGTGTTGCCGGAGCAGTACCAGTCGAGGTCGTGGCCGCCCGCGCCCCAGCCGCGCCGGTCGTACTCCGCGATGCTGATCTCGAGGTAGCTGGTGTCGTCCGGCAGCTCCACCGTCCGGTAGGTCCGGCGGATCGGAAGCTGCCAGCAGACGTCCGGCTTGGTCTGCACGAAGTGCACCCCGGTGCGCAGCGCGAACGAGTGCAGGGCGCAGCCCGCGCCGCCGGCGAACCCCGGCCGGTTGAGGAAGATGCAGGCGCCGTCGTGGACGCGGGTCTTCCGCTCGCCCTCGTCGTCGGTCTCGACCCAGCGCCGCCGGCCGGTCCTCCGCAGCTGCCAGTCGTCCGGGGTCAGCTGCTCGACCCACCCCGCGACCCGCTGCTCGTCATCCTCGTCGGAGAAGTGCGCACCGAGGGTGCAGCAGCCGTCGTCAGGCCGCTCCTTGTAGATGCCCTGGCACCCCTGGCCGAAGATGCAGGTCCAGCTCGACGTCAGCCAGGTGAGGTCGCAGCGGAAGACCTGCTGGTCGTCCGCGGGGTCGGGGAACTCGACCCACGCACGAGGAAACACGAGATCGACCTCTGGCACACGGACGAGCCTAGCCGCAGGCCGGGCGGTAGGTTGGCCGGGTGAGACTGGGCGTCCTGGACATCGGGTCCAACACCGGGCACCTGCTGGTCGTGGATGCCCACGGCGGCGCGGCGCCGCTGCCGGCGTACTCCTTCAAGCGGCCGCTCCGCCTCGCCGAGCACCTCGACGACAAGGGCGCCGTCACCGAGACCGGGACCCAGGCGCTCTGCGGCTTCGTGGCCGCCGCGCTGCAGGTCGCCGAGGACAAGGGGTGCGAGGAGATGCTGGGGTTCGCCACCTCGGCGGTCCGCGACGCGACCAACTCCGACGACGTCCTCGAGCGGGTCCGCAACGAGGCCGGTGGCTCCATCGTCGTCCTCCCCGGTGAGGACGAGGCGCGGCTCACCTTCCTCGCCGTACGACGGTGGTTCGGCTGGTCCTCGGGACGGCTGGCGGTCTTCGACATCGGCGGCGGCTCCCTGGAGATCGCCACCGGCTCGGACGAGGCTCCGGACGTCGCGCAGTCCCTCCCGCTCGGAGCCGGCCGGCTCACCCGGGAGTGGCTCCGGGACGACCCGCCCGAACCGCAGGCGGTGCGGGCGCTGCGGCGGAAGATCCGCGCCGACGTGGCGCGTGACGCCGGTGCGGTGCTGCGCCCGGGGGTGCCCGACCACGCGGTCGCCACGTCGAAGACCTTCCGCTCGCTGGCCCGCGTCTGCGGTGCCGCGCCGTACGGCGAGGGGCCCCTGGTCAAGCGGGTGCTGCCCGCCGGCGTGCTCGCGGAGAAGCTCGAGTCGCTCGTCGGCATGAGCGACGCGGAGCGGCGAAGGCTCCCCGGTGTGTCGCCCGACCGGTCGCACCAGCTGCTCGCGGGCGCGCTGGTCGCCGACGCGGTGATGAGCATCTTCGGCCTCGAGGAGCTGGAGATCTGCCCCTGGGCACTGCGGGAGGGGATCATCCTCGAGCGGCTCGACACGATCAGCGTCCTCAGGTGACGTGATGGTCGCCGCGGAGGACTCGAACGACCAGCCGCTCGTGGCGCTGTCCACGGCGTCGGTGTACCCCGAGACGACCGCGACCGCCTTCGAGATGGCGTCCCGGCTGGGCTACGACGCGATCGAGGTGATGGTCGGGATCGACGAGACCAGCCAGGACGTCGCCCAGGTGAAGCACCTCGCGGACTACCACGAGGTGCCGGTCTGCGCCGTCCACGCGCCGTGCCTCCTGATCACCCAGCGGGTCTGGGGCAACGACCCGTGGGAGAAGCTCGAGAGGAGCGCGGAGATGGCCGCCGAGGTCGGCGCCGACGTGGTCGTCGTCCACCCGCCGTTCCGCTGGCAGCGCGACTACGCGCGCGGCTTCGTCGAGGGCGTGGCGCTCCTCGAGGAGCGCACCGGCATCGCGATGGCGGTCGAGAACATGTACCCCTGGCGCGCGTCCCGCCGGGAGATGCAGGTCTACGCCCCGCACTGGGACCCGGTCGGCTTCGACTACGCCAACACCACGCTCGACGTGTCCCACGCCGCCACCGCGAAGGTCGACTCCCTCGAGCTGGCCCGGCGGCTCGGCTCCTCGCTGCGCCACCTCCACCTGACCGACGGGTCGGGCAGTGCCAAGGACGAGCACCTCATCCCCGGCCGGGGCGACCAGCCGGCCGCCGCGCTGCTCGAGCACCTCGCCACCGCAGGGTTCACCGGCCACGTCGTGCTCGAGGTGAACACCCGACGCTCGGGGGGAAGGGCGGCGCGGGAGAGCGACCTCATGGAGGGGCTCGCGTTCGCCCGGCTCCACTTCGCGGCGCCGTACGCCGCGCGCGACCCGGGTGCCGGTCGAGCCGGGGCAGGCGCATGAGCGACGAGCCGCACATCGACGTGCGCGACCTCCGGGTCGTGCGCGGTGGCCGCGTCGCGGTCGACGGCGTCTCGTTCACTGCCCGCTCCGGTGACGTCACCGGGCTGCTGGGGCCGAGCGGGTGCGGCAAGAGCTCGCTCCTGCGCTCCGTCGTCGGCGTCCAGGTCGTCGAGAGCGGGGACGTGCGCGTGCTGGGCCTCCCGGCGGGCAGCCGGGAGCTGCGCCACCGCGTTGGCTACGTGACCCAGGCGCCGAGCGTCTACGAGGACCTCACGGTCACCGAGAACGTGCGGTTCTTCGCCCGGGTCCTCGGCGCCGGTCCCGAGGACGTCGAGCGCAGCATGGCCGACGTCGACCTGCACGAGTCCGGAAACCGGGTGGTCGGCACCCTCAGCGGCGGCCAGCGCTCACG
>DASSBB010000054.1:0-42565 GCA_035699145.1 Marmoricola sp. | reverse complement strand
TGGAGCCGACCAGCGGCAACACCGGCATCTCGCTGGCGATGGCCGCCAAGCTCAAGGGCTATCGCATCGTCTGCGTGATGCCGGAGAACACCTCCGTCGAGCGCAAGCAGCTGCTGGAGATGTGGGGCGCGGAGATCGTGTCCTCACCGGCCGCGGGCGGGTCGAACGAGGCGGTGCGGGTCGCCAAGCGGCTCGCCGAGGAGCACCCCGACTGGGTGATGCTCTACCAGTACGGCAACCCAGCCAACGCCCTCGCCCACTACGAGGGGACGGCGCCCGAGCTCCACGCCGACCTGCCGTCGATCACGCACTTCGTCGCGGGGCTCGGCACCACCGGCACGCTCATGGGGGTGAGCCGCTACTTCCGTGAACGGAAGCCGTCGGTCCGGATCGTCGCCGCCGAGCCGAGGTACGGCGAGCTGGTCTACGGGCTCCGCAACCTCGACGAGGGGTTCGTCCCGGAGCTGTACGACGCCTCGCTGATCGACTCGCGCTTCTCGGTCGGCCCGCGCGACGCCGTACGACGGGTGCGGGAGCTGCTCGAGCTGGAGGGGATCTTCGCCGGCATCTCGACCGGGGCGATCCTCCACGCGGCGCTCGGCCAGGCGGCCAAGGCGGTGAAGGCGGGCGAGTCCGCCGACATCGCGTTCGTCGTGGCCGACGGCGGCTGGAAGTACCTCTCCACCGGTGCCTACGAGGGCACCATCGACGAGGCCGAGGACCGGCTCGACGGCCAGCTCTGGGCCTGACTCGGCGGGGCGGCTCGAGGACGTGGAAGGGTGGGGGCATGTTCTTCGACCTCGCCCATGCGCTCATCCCGCCCGTGAGCCGTGCGATCTTCCGCCCGACGATCGAGGGGCGGGAGAACGTGCCGCCGACCGGTCCGGTCCTGCTGGCCAGCAACCACCTCTCGTTCATGGACAGCGTCGTGATTCCCGTCTGCGCCCCCCGCAAGGTGGTGTTCCTGGCCAAGGCGGAGTACTTCGAAGGCAAGGGGATCAAGGGCAGGCTCCAGAAGGGGTGGTTCGAGGGCACCGGGATGGTGCCCGTCGACCGGGCGGACACGAAGTCGGCGATGGACTCGCTCGGCGTCGCCCTCGACGTGCTGCGCCGCGGCGACGCCTTCGGCGTCTACCCCGAGGGCACCCGGTCGCGGGACGGGCGGCTCTACCGCGGCCGGACCGGGGTGGCCCAGCTGGCCCTCGTCTCCGGCGCGCCGATCGTCCCGGTCGGGCTCATCGGCACCGAGAGGCTGCAGCCCGTGGGGGCCAGGTGGCCTCGGCTGGTGAAGGTCACCGTGCGGTTCGGCGAGCCGATCCACGTCGCGGGGGAGTACGACGGCGTCCCGCCCGGACGGGCCCGGCGCGAGATCACCGACCGGGTCATGGAGGGGATCCAGCGGCTGACCGGCCAGGAGACGGCCGGCGTGTACAACGAGCGCCCCGCCGAGACCTGAGCGCGTCGTACTAGCCTGTCCCGATCATGGCTGACGCACCTATCGGGATCTTCGACTCCGGGTTCGGTGGACTCACCGTGGCCCGGGCCGTCATCGACCAGCTCCCGCACGAGGCGGTGCTCTACCTCGGTGACACCGCGCGTCAGCCCTACGGCCCCAAGCCGATCGGCGAGGTCCGCGAGTACGCCCTCGAGTGCCTCGACCACCTCGTCGAGCAGGGGGTCAAGCTGCTCGTCATCGCCTGCAACTCGGCGAGCGCGGCGGTCCTGCGTGATGCGAGGGAGCGCTATCCGGTCCCGGTCGTCGAGGTGATCTACCCGGCGACGCGGCGGGCGGTCGCGGCGAGCCGGACCGGCCAGATCGGCGTCATCTGCACCCGCGCCACGGCCGAGTCGATGGCGTACGACGACGCGTTCGCGGCGGCGCCCCATGTGACCTTGCAGACCCGCGCCTGCCCGCGGTTCGTGGAGTTCGTGGAGGCCGGTGTCACCAGCGGGCCCGACCTGATCCACGCCGCCCACGAGTACCTCGACCCGCTCACCTCCTCGGGCATCGACACCCTGATCCTGGGCTGCACCCACTACCCGCTGCTCACGGCGGTGATCTCCTACGTGATGGGCGACCAGGTGACGCTGGTCAGCAGTGCGGAGGAGACCGCCAAGGACGTCTACCGGACGCTGGTCCGGCTCGGTCTCGAACGCGACCCCTCGTTGCCGCCGCCGGTGCACCGGTTCCTCACCACCGGCGACCCCGAGGAGTTCCACCAGATCGGCCGACGGTTCCTGGGGCCGGAGCTCCAGTCGGCACGCCAGTTCGCGTGGGTGAGGGCCTGATGAAGGTCACCGTCATCGGCTGCTCCGGCTCCTTCGCCGGCCCGGACTCCTCGGCGAGCTGCTACCTGCTCGAGGCACCGGACCCGGTCGACCCCGACCGCACCTGGCGGGTCCTGCTCGACCTGGGATCCGGCGCGCTCGGTGCCCTCCAGCGCCACGCCGACCCGCTCACGGTCGACGCCGTGCTCATCTCGCACCTCCACGCCGACCACTTCTTCGACATCAGCGGCTACTACGTGATGCGGAAGTACCACCCGCGCGGCCCGCAGGACCGGATCCCGGTCCACGGCCCCCGGGGGATGAAGTCGCGGGTGGCGCGCGCCTACGGGCTGCCGCTCGATCCCGGGATGAACGACGAGTTCGAGTTCAAGCGGCTCCGCAAGGCGCCGCTGCAGATCGGGCCGTTCACGGTCACCGCGCGCCGGGTCGAGCACCCGATCGAGGCCTACGGGTTCCGGGTCGAGCACGAGGGCAAGGTCCTGGTCTACAGCGGCGACACCGCCTGGTGCACCTCGCTGTGCGACCTGGCGTCCGACGCGGACCTCTTCCTGGTCGAGGCAGCGTTCCGCGACGACGCCGACAACCCGCCGGGCATCCACATGACCGGCTCCGAGGCCGCCTCGGTCGCCCGGGACGCCCGGGTCGGGCACCTGGTGCTCACCCACATCCCGCCGTGGCACGACAAGGAGCACGCGCGGCTCGAGGCCCAGGGGGTGTACGACGGCCCCGTGTCGCTCGCGCACGAGGGGGCGACGTACGACCTCTGACCGGCTGTCGGCGAGCGGCGTTAAGGTGCTGCGCATGGTGCTCACCCGTCGTCCCGCCGGCGCCGCAGCCCTGGTCCTGGTCACCGTCGCCTCGATGGTCGCCACGCTCCTGAACGGGGTGGCCGTCGCCGACCAGGTGGCGCCCGCCGTAGGCCTGCTCCGCGTCACCGAGGGCACGCTGGTCAACGAGCGACGCCCTGACATCGACGGCGTACGGCGCTACGGCCGGCGGCTCGTCGCCGACGCCGGGAGCTGGTCGCGGAGGCCGGACCGGGTCCGTTACCAGTGGCTCCGCAACGGCAACCCGATCAAGGGGGCGACCGGTCGGCGCCACAAGCTCGGGCTGGCCGACTTCGGTGAGCGGCTCTCGGTGCGCGTCGTCGTGCGAAAGGACGGGTTCGGGAAGGGCGTCGCCAGGTCGCGGGCCACCGGCCGGATCAACCACCGGGTGCCGGTCCGGCACACCGTGACCTACCACGTGGCGACCCGCGGCCGGGTCTCGGCGAACATGGCGACGTTCAGGCGGCTCGCCCGGGCAACGTTCGAGGACCCGCGCGGCTGGCGCGGGGCAGGGGTCGCCTTCCGCCGGGTCGCCCGGGGCGGCGACCTCAGGCTCGTGCTGAGCGAGGCCTCGCAGGTGCCGACCTTCTCCTCCGGGTGCAGCTCCCGGTGGAGCTGTCGGGTGGGCCGCTACGTGATCATCAACCAGACCCGGTGGCGACACGCCTCGCCGACGTGGAACGACGCGGGCCGGTCTCGTCGCGACTACCGGCACATGGTCCTCAACCACGAGACGGGGCACTGGCTCGGCCACGGCCACCGCGGCTGCACCGGCCGCGGAAACCGCGCGCCGGTCATGCAGCAGCAGTCGATCCGGCTCGACGGGTGCCGACCCGATCCGTGGCCGACCGCGGCAGAACGCCGGCTCCCGCGTTTCGCCTGACGGCTTCGTCGGTGCCGGCTGGCAGGGTGGAGCCATGATCGAGGTCGAGAACGTCACGAGAACCTACGGCGCCTTCACCGCGGTGGACGACGTCTCCTTCACCGCCCGCCACGGGCGCGTCACCGGCTTCCTCGGACCGAACGGTGCCGGCAAGTCGACGACCATGCGGGTGATGGTGGGGCTGACCCCGCCGAGCCGCGGACGGGTGACCATCGGCGGCCACCAGTACGCCCAGATCCCGAACCCCGGGCGCCACGTCGGGGTCCTCCTCGACGCCTCGGCACAGCATGCGGGGCGGACGGGGAGGGAGATCCTCGCCATCGGAGCGGCCACGATGGGGCTACCCGCCAAGCGAGTCGACGAGATGCTCGAGCTGGTCTCGCTCACGCCGGCCGAGTCGCGCCGCCGGGTCCGCAACTACTCGCTCGGCATGCGGCAGCGGCTCGGGATCGCCCACGCGCTGCTCGGCGCACCGAGCGTCCTCATCCTCGACGAGCCGGCGAACGGCCTCGACCCCGCAGGGATCCACTGGATGCGGGGGATGCTCCGCGACTACGCCGCCCGCGGGGGCACGGTGCTCCTCTCCTCCCACCTGCTCCACGAGGTGGAGATGATCGCCGACGACATGATCCTCATCGGCAAAGGCCGGATCGTCGCGCAGGGGACCAAGGCCGAGCTCCTGCAGACGAGCGGCACCGTGGTCCGCGCTGTCGAGGACGAGGCGTTGCGCGACCGCCTCGCCGAGGCCGGCCTCCGGGTGACCTCGGCCGACGAGGCCGGGGTCCGGGTCGACGCCGAGCCGGTCGAGGTCGGCGCCGTTGCCGCGCGCCACGGCCTCACCCTCATCGAGCTGAGACCGGGGGAGGGCGCCGGGCTCGAGTCGCTCTTCCTCGAGCTCACCGCCGACACCCAGCGCGAAGGAGGTGCGGCATGACCGCCCCCGCCACGATCGACGTCTCCGGGACCGACAAGATCCCGTTCCCCCGGCTCGTCGCCGTCGAGATGCGCAAGATGGGCGACACCCGGGCCGGCAAGTGGCTGCTGATCGCGATCCTCGTGATCACCGCACTCGTCGTGGGGCTGATCCTCGCCTTCGCCCCGGAGAACGTGAAGAACTTCGAGGGGTTCCTCGGCGCGTCCGCCACGCCGCAGGGGTTCCTCCTCCCGGTCCTCGGGGTCCTGCTCGTCACCAGCGAGTGGGGACAGCGCGCGGCGCTCAACACGTTCACGCTCGTGCCCCACCGGGAGAAGATCATCGGTGCGAAGGTGATCGCCGCGGTGCTGCTCGGGCTCGCCGCGATCGTGGTCGCGATCGCCGTCGCTGCGGTCGCCGCCCTTGTCGCCGGGAACGACAACGTGTGGGGCGCCTACGGGGTCGGTGACACCGGGAAGTTCGCGTTGCTCCAGACGCTCGGCATCCTGCAAGGGCTCGCCTTCGGCATGCTGCTCCTCAACTCCGCGGCGGCGATCGTCGCCTACTTCGTGCTGCCGATCGCGTTCAACATCGTCACGAGCATCATCGCGGGCCTTCGGGACGTGCAGCCCTGGATCGATCCGGGCACGGCGCAGACGCCGTTGTTCGGCGGCTCGGCGCTCACCGGTGAGGAGTGGGCGCAGCTCGCCACCACGACCCTGATCTGGATCGTGCTGCCGGGTGTGGTCGGCGCCTGGCGGGTGATGCGTTCCGAGGTGAAGTGACAGTGCTGTGAGCGGGCGGGTCGTCGGGGTCGACGTCGCGCGCGCGGTCGCGCTGGTCGGCATGATGGCCACCCACATCCTCCCCGGGCTCGAGGACGGCGAGGTCTCCCTCTCCCACCAGCTCGCTGCCGGGAGAGCCTCGGCGCTCTTCGCGGTCCTCGCCGGGGTCAGCCTGGTGCTGGTCGCCGGGCGTCGTACTCCCCTCCGTGGCGCGGCCTGGCAGGGGATGCTCGTGGGCACGCTGGTCCGTGCCTCGCTGCTCGGCGTCGTCGGGCTGGTGATCGGCGGGGTCGACAGCGGGATCGCGGTCATCCTCGTCTACTACGCGGTGCTCTTCGTGGTGGCGGTCCCCTTCCTGGCGCTCCGCACCGGCCCCCTCCTCGCGACCGCCTTGGCCTGGGCGGTCCTCGCCCCGCTCGCGAGCCACTGGCTACGAGACCGGGTGGCGGCGACGACGTACGCCGTTCCCAGCGTGGACTCCCTCGCCACCCCCGGGGCGCTCGTGCGGGAGCTGCTCCTCACCGGCTACTACCCGGTGCTGACCTGGCTGCCCTATGTGCTCGCCGGCGCCGTGATCGGCCGGCTCGACCTGCGCGCGGCGGCGACGGCGGGGAAGCTCGCCACGGTCGGCGCAGGCGCGGTCGCCGTCTCCTGGCTGGCCTCCGACGCCCTGGTGGGTCGCCCGGGCGTCCGTGCGGAGCTGGTCCGCACCTTCGACGGCGCCGGGTGGCGCGGCGACCTCGGCACGACGCTCGCCAGTGGGTTGTACGGCGTCACGCCGACCGACAGCGCCTGGTGGCTCGCCGTGCGGGCACCCCACTCGGGAACGACCTTCGACCTGACGATGACGACGGGGAGCGCCTGCCTCGTGCTCGCCGTCTCCCTGCTCGTCGGTCGGGCGCTGCCCCGGGTCTGCTCGGTGCTCTTCGGCGCGGGCGCGATGACGCTGACGCTCTACTCGCTCCACGTCGTGCTCCGCGCCGACGGCTGGTGGGACGACGACGACCTGGCGACCTTCCTGGGACAGGTGGGGCTGGTGCTCGGGATCGGGGCCGTCTTCCGGTGGGGAGGGCACCGGGGTCCGCTGGAGGTGCTGCTCGGGGAGCTGAGCACGGGTGCGCGGAACGCGGTGTCGGGGCGTCGATAGGGTCGGCGCATGAGTGCAGCACCCCGCGCGGACGGCCGCGCCGACGACGAGCTCCGACCAGTCACCCTCACGCGCCACTGGCTGGACCACGCCGCCGGTTCGGTGCTCGTCGAGTTCGGGAGGACCCGCGTGCTCTGTGCCGCCTCGGCGTCCGTCGGCGTGCCGCGGTGGCGGAAGGGGTCGGAGCTCGGCTGGGTGACCGCGGAGTACGCCATGCTCCCGTCCTCCACCCACACGCGCTCGGACCGCGAGTCGGTCAAGGGGCGGGTCGGCGGGCGCACCCATGAGATCTCCCGGCTGGTCGGGCGGTCGCTGCGGGCGGTGATCGACTACAGAGCGCTCGGCGAGAACACGATCGTGCTCGACTGCGACGTCCTGCAGGCCGACGGCGGCACCCGAACGGCCGCGATCACCGGTGCGTACGTCGCGCTGGCCGACGCTTGCGCGCACCTCCGGGCCCAGGGTGCACTCAAGGGCGAGCCGCTGACCGGTTCGGTCGCGGCCGTCTCGGTCGGCATCATCGGCGGGGTGCCGCGGCTCGACCTGCCCTACGAGGAGGACGTCCGCGCCGAGACCGACATGAACATCGTGATGACCGGCGACGGCCGGTTCGTCGAGGTCCAGGGCACCGCCGAGGCGGCGCCGTTCGACCGGATCGAGCTCGACGCGATGATGACGCTCGGCGCGAAGGGGTGCGCCGACCTGACCGCGATCCAGCAGGCGGCGCTCGCGTCGTGAGCCGCGTCTTCCTCGCCAGCCGGAACCCGAAGAAGATCGCGGAGATGGAGCGGATCCTGGCCGAGCACCTGCCCGGCGTCGAGGTGCTCGGGCTCGACGACGTCGAACCTTACGACGAGCCGGCCGAGACCGAGCCGACCTTCGAGGGCAACGCCCGGCTCAAGGCCGCCGCCGGGGTGCAGGCGACCGGGCTGCCGTCGCTCGCCGACGACAGCGGGCTCTGCGTCGACGCGCTCAACGGGATGCCCGGCGTGCTGTCCGCGCGGTGGGCCGGCAACGTCTCGGGCGACGGCGCCGCGAAGGACCTCGCCAACAACGAGCTCCTCCTGGCCCAGCTCGCCGACGTGCCCGACGAGCGTCGTACCGCCCGCTTCCACTGCGCGGTCGTCTTCCTCCACCCCACAGCGGACGGCGTCGTGGAGCACGCCGTCGAGGGGGAGATGTCCGGCCGGGTGATCCGCGAGATGCGCGGTAGCGGCGGGTTCGGCTACGACGTGCTCTTCTGCGCCGACGGTCACGACGTCACGACCGCCGAGCTGCCCACCGCGGACAAGGACGCCATCTCCCACCGTGGCAAGGCGCTCCGCAAGGTCGCGCCGCTGGTGGCTGAGGCGCTGGGGCGTTGAGGCCGCTGGTCGTCGTCGCGACCGAGGCCGAGGCGGAGCACGTCCCGGCGGGGCTGCGGCTCGTCGTCACCGGGATCGGGAAGACCGCGGCCGCGGTGGCCACCGCCCAGGCGATGGCCCAGGAGCGGCCGAGCCACGTGGTGAACATCGGCAGCGCCGGCGCCCTTCGCGACGGGGTCACCGGACTGTTCGAGGTCGGGGCCGTCGTCAACCACGACATGAACGGCGACGCGATCCGGGCGCTCGGCTACGACCCCCAGGACCGGCTCGCCATCGGGAGCTCGGCGACCGTGCTCGCCTCGGGTGACGTCTTCGTCACCGACCCTGTGGTGCGGTCGCGGCTCGCGTCGTACGCCCACCTCGTCGACATGGAGGGGTACGCCGTCGCCTACGCGGCCCGGACCATCGGGGTCCCGGTGACGTTGGTCAAGCACGTCTCGGACAACGCCGACGAGTCCGCCCTCGACTGGGCCGACGTCGTCTCGGTCAGTGCGCGGGCGCTCGGGGTGTGGCTCGCCGCCCAGCACTGGTGAGGGCCGGCGCTCAGCCTGGGCGGTAGACGTGCGCCCGGTGAGCGACACGGTGCAGGATCACCACTCGAGCGTCCTCGTCGAGGCGGACGATGACGCGATAGTCGCCGCGGCGAGCCGAACGGTATCCCTCGAGGTCACCGGTGAGAGGTTTGGTCATCCGGGGTGGGTCCTCGGGCAGCACCTTGGTGACGTACTCGACGATGGCCGCGGCGATCTTGAGCGGCAGGCGAGCGAGGTCGCGCTCGAATCGACTCGTTGCGACGACGCCCCACGGAACATCGTCGGCCGACTCGTCCCGAGCAGGAGTCACCGGGGCGGCAGGCCGTAGCGGGCACGGAGCTGCTCGCCGTCCGAGGTCTCTCCGGCCTGGTGCTCGAGCTCGCCACGGGCCAGGTCTTCGCGAAGTTCCGGCTGCTGGAGCCAGAAGAGGGTCTCGCGCAGCGACTCGAGGTCGTCAGCGGACATCAACACCGCGGCCGGTCGGCCATGCTTGGTGATCTGAACGATCTCGTGGGTGCTGTCCGCCTCGTCGACGAGTGCCGACAGCTTGTCCTTGGCCTCGCTGAGGGGGACGGATCTCATGGCGCCCATTCTAGCCGTACTTCAGGCCAGAACCACCGATCCACGGTGCGCCCGGTGAGACTCGAACTCACACTGGCACGGACCTAAACCGTGTGCCTCCTGCCAATTGGGCTACGGGCGCGCCGGGTCAGTCTAGGGGTCAGGAGGCGAGCCCGAGGTCCCGCCGCAGCTTCGCGACGTGACCGGTGGCCTTGACGTTGTACTGCGCCACCTCGACCTTCCCTTCCTCGTCGATGACGAAGGTGGAGCGGATGACACCCTCGACGGTCTTGCCGTACATCTTCTTCTCGCCGAACGCACCGTAGGCCTCCAGCGTCGCCTTCTCCGGGTCGGAGAGGAGCGTGATGGTGAGCCCGTCGCGCTCACGGAACTTCGCCAGCTTCTCCGGCTTGTCGGGTGAGATGCCGAGCACCTCGTAGCCCTCGCCGCGCAGGGTGTCGACGGAGTCGGTGAAGTCGCACGCCTGCTTCGTGCAGCCGGGCGTCATCGCGGCCGGGTAGAAATAGACGATCACCTTCCGCCCGCGCAGCCCGGAGAGCGAGACCTGTTCGCCGGTGTCGGAGGTGAGCGTGAAGTCGGGGGCGGGGTCGCCTGGTGCGAGTCGGGAGCTCACTGGTGCCTCCGGAGGTCGGGGAGTCGGCTGGTTGGCGGCGCCAGTGTAGGCGGTGCCCCGTCCCCGCCCCGCTCAGGACAGGCCGAGCAGGGCCCGCACGGTCACCCCGACGCCGATCACGCACACGCCCGCCGCGGCGCCGTACGCCAGCACCATGCGGACCGGCCCCGCGAGCGCACCGCGACGCGTCAGCAGCCGCTCCGCACGGCCGACCAGGTCGGTGGCGAGCAGCCCGACGACGGCGAGCGTCGTGGCCATGCCGACGCCGAACGCGACCACCAGCACGACGCCGAGCCACGCGCGGCCGAGCCCCACCGCGCCGAGGAGGAGGAGCAGCGCGGACGGGCTCGGCAGCAGCCCGCCGATCAGCCCCATCGTCGCCAGCCCCCACCTGCCGTTGTCCGGTCGCGCCGTGGCAGTCACCGGCTCCGTCTCGATGAGCAGAGCGCCGTGCCCGTGCCCGTGACCATGCCCATGACCATGACCATGACCATGACCGTGCCCATGCCCGTGGCCATGCCCGTGCCCGTGCCCGGACGAGTGGCCGTCGCCCGACGTGGGTCGAGCCCGCCGTACCAGGGAGACGCCGAGGCCCAGGATCAGCACCCCGGTCGCGAGCGTCAGCCACGGGTAGATCGCAGCGGGCACGAACCGGGTGCTGACCGAGAGGACCACGCCGAGGACGAGGACCGACCCGGTGTGGGCGGCCGTGACGGTCGCACCCACCGCGGCGGCGGCCCGGACCGAGGCCTGCTCGCGCTGGGTGAGGTAGAACGCCATGACGGTCTTGCCGTGGCCGGGCGCGAGCGCGTGCCCGGCGCCGAGCACCAGCGCGAGCAGGACGGCGACCGTCGCGGCGAGGACCCCCCGCTCGCCCAAGAGGTCGGAGGTCCGGCTGAGCAGCGCGTTGCCCTCGGGGATCCCGTCCTCGGGCGGTGACGCGCCGGGAAGAGCCGCGGGGGGACCGCCGGGCGAGAGGACCAGCTCCGCCCGGGTCACGTCCAGCGGAGAGGTGAGCAGCTCGTCGGGGTACGACGTGAGCCGCTCGCTCGTGCTCTCCGAGGGGACCGAGGACGACACCAGCGTGACCCGGTCACCGAGCGCGATGATCTCCCGCCACCCCAGCTGTCCCGGAGCGGCCCGATCCGCCACCTGGAGCGTGGTCCCCTCGTGGAGGGCGGTGACCGGGCCGGTCAGCCGGCAGGTGAACCGCGCCGTGGGGAGCCCGCCCGCGCCGGGGATCACCCGTCCGGAGGAGTCGGCGACGGTGAGCTCCACGCCAGCTCCGTCGACCGTCACGGCCAGCCCCGCGGCCGCCGTGCCGCACTGCTCCGCCGCGGTCGTCTCGAGAGCCTCCACGCGGTCGCCGAGCTGGGCCGTCGGGATCTCGGCGAGGTCGAGGACGTGGTCGACCGTGACCCGGTCGGGCGCCACGAGGACCGCGGTGTAGCGGTTGACGGTGAAGTTGCCGAGCGGGTGCGCGCTCGCGGGCGCGGCGAGCGCGAGCGCGCCGGTCACCGCGAGGAACAGCGCGGCAGTACGCCGGACGAGCCGCGTCATGGTCGACCTCCCAGGTCGTGGAGGAGCCGACGGGCCCGGTCGGCCTGCCACGGGCTCTGGCCGAGGTCGGCGGTGAGCCCCCGCCGGAGGCTGGCGACCGCGCCCTCGTCGTCGCCGAGGGCGGCCTCGATCGTCCCCCGGTGCAGCCACAGCCGCCCCTCCGCGGTGCCCAGCCGGGTGGCGAACCGTGCGTGCCGGATCGCCTCGCGGTCCCGGCCGCTCCGGTGCAACGCCCAGGCAAGGACGTCCGCGACGTGGATGCTGTGCCGGCGGTCCCACTCGGCCCGTGCTGAGGCGAGTGCCGCGGCCACCGAGCCGTGGTCGGCCTCGAAGAGCGCCGACTCGAGATCGGTGTCGACGCCGTTGGCGGCGAGGAGCTCGTGGGTCGCCCTCACGACGTCGAACTGCGCCTCCGCCTCGCGGGACTCGCCTCTCACGAGGTGGAGCTCGCCGAGCTCGGTGAGGTACTCGGGAAGCGGCAGGAGGGTGACCACCCGCTGCCACCTCCGCACAGCGGCATCGAGGTCTCCGCGGGCCACGGCGAGCCGAGCCTGGCTCGCCAGGGCGGGCACGCTGCCGGGGGTCGCTCTCAGCGCCTCGCGCAGGTGGTCGGCTGCCCGGTCGAGCCGCCCCTGACGCCGCTCCACGTCGGCGAGCAGGGTGAGGGCGAAGGTGCGGTCGGCCGCCACCGGCGTGGTGGCGGCGCGGCGCAGGACGGCGGCGGCACGGCGCAGCTGACCGCGAAGCTCGTAGGCATAGGCATAACGCGTGGCGATCGGGAAACCCGGCTGCCGGCGGTCCGCCCGGCGCAGCGCATCGAGCTGGGCGTCGTAGCGGCCGAGCTCGGTCAGCGCGTCGACGCGGATCGCGAGTGCTCCGGGGAAGTAGGGGTCGACGGCGAGCGCGCGGTCCGCGACCTCCAGCGCCGCCGAGAAGTCGTGCCGTGCGGCCGCGAGTGCGGCGTCCGCGGCGAGGGCCGGCGCGTTGTCCTGCGGCTGCTCCTCGAGGGAGCGCGCGACCGCCGCGTCGGCCCTGGTGTAGAGCGAGGCGTCACCGGAGACGCGGGCCTGCTCGACGTACGCGACGGCGAGGGTCGCCCACCCCGGCGCGTCGGCCGGCACCTTCCGGAGGCGCACCTGCAGCGACTCGATGGTGCTCTCGAGGTCCGGCCCGCCGACGACCTGGGCAAAGCCCGGAGCGGCGACGGGGGGAGCGGTGCCCTCGGAACCGTCGCGGGTCAGCCCGATGGCGCCCGAGACCGAGAGTGTCGCGGCGACCACGAGGACGAGTGAAGTGCGGATCATGCGATGTGCCTTCCGTGGTGGTTCCCGGCCGCTGCCCCCAGGTGCGGCGGCCAGGAACCTCTCAGCGTGCGGTCGTCAGGAGACGACGGACCGCCGGGGGTTGCGGAGCTGGGTCAGCCGGACCGCCCCGCTCGCGAGCGCCAGCAGGCCGAGGCCGAGCGCCGCGGCCGGCACGAGCGGCTGGTTGCCGTCCGTGCTCGCCGAGGAGGCGTCCATGTCGACCATCCCGGACGGGTGCGGGTCCGGGTTGCTGCCACTGGTGGGGAGCGCGAGGTAGGGGAACGAGTCCCCGAACGCGTACTCGTTGGCGTCGACCTTGTCGCTGAGGTCGTTCGGGTTGCCGACGAGCTCGCCCTCGACCACCTGCAGGGAGATGTCGATGACGTCGTCCGCGAGCCGGCGTCCGTTCGGGTACCCCTGGGTGTCGCCCCCGATCACGCCCAGCCGGTTCGGGTCCTCCGCGAGCGGCGTGCTCATGTTCAGGCGGAGCTGCTCGCTCGGCCGGACGTGGGCGGGCTGGTTGAGCCCTTCGACGCCGGTGAGGAACACCGACACGAGGTCGTCGCGCGGCTCCTCGGGTGCCTCGATGCCGTAGATGGCCTCGATGAGCTGGGGAAGCTCAGGCTTGGTGACGTAGTCCAGGAACTGCGCATCGCGACGCGGTGACGAGGCGTTGAACCTGTTCTTGTCCTTCAGCGGGATCACCACCTCGTTGACGAGGGGGTTTCCGAGCCGCGACACCTGGTGGAACTTGCCGTTCACGCCGCGTTCGGAGGTCGTCGACCAGGTGCCGATGACCGGGTTCCGCTCCACGGACCACCCCTTCGCCAGGAAGCGGCGCGGGACCTGCAGGGCGACCGAGTTGACGTTGAACCCGGTCAGGGTGTCGTCGCCGACCTCGCTCAGGTCCCCGCCGTAGAGCAGGTCGAAGACCCGCAGGTCGAGGAAGAACGGGTCGTCGGCCTGGCCCGCGAAGGACTTGAACCGGTGCCGTCCCACGGCGACGTCGGTGACGGCCTGGTCGCGCAGCCGTCCGTAGTTGGGCATGGAGGCGTCACCGACCCGGGACGGGGCGACGCGACCGTTCCTCACCAGCACCTTGGTGTGCCCCTTCGCCATCGCGACCAGGCGGTAGGTCTGGTAGAAGTTCAGGTTCTTGTCACGCAGGAACGTGACCGGCCCGGTGTTGTAGAGGAACGTGTTCTTCGACCGGTAGTGGTCGCGGAACGTCCACCTGAAGGTCACGTCCGGACGCGCATCCCCGTCGTTGTCGACGTGGATGTCGTACCGCGCGTCGGTGGCGAACGGGTAGAAGTTCGGCCCGCCGGCCGGCTCCTGGTTCGGGAGCCAGTTGGCGATCAGCGTGACCGTGTGCGCGCGCTCCGGGCTGCGGAAGGCGTAGACGTCGGTCGTGTCGTACTGAGGCATGCCTGCGATGAGGGGTGCCTCCCGGTGGCTCGAGGCCTGCGCCCCGACCGGGCCGAGACCGGCCAGGCCGGCACCGGCGATCAGCCCACCGGCGGCCATGACGGCCACCGCCTTCCGGCGCGGCGTCAAGCCCGCCGGAAGTCGTTTCCTTGAACTCATGTGAGAGCCCTCCTGTAGGAGATGGACGGCGCAGCTGTGATGTGCGCCACCAGCAGTTCGGCTCAGTCTCCACCGCGGCTTGGTGCCGGACGGGTCCGACCTGAGAAAGGGCTGAAGACAGGCAGAAGGTCCCGAGACGGTGACCCATCCCACAGGGCGAGGGCTCCGAACCAGCGACGTCGATGCTTCGTGGGGTCGTGTGCCAGCTGGGCCCCAGAGGTTATTGCGAACGATGTGCAACAACGTAGGGTGAGGCGAGAGCAGCCACCCGCTCCAGCGCAGACCGGAGGCCCACCGTGCATGTCCCAGATGGTTTCCTCGACGCCCCCACGTCGGTCGCGACCGGCGTCGCCGCGGCAGCTGCCGTCGGCCTCGCCCTCCGCGGGTCACGTCGCGAGCTCGACGACCGCGCCGCCCCCATGGCGGGGCTCGTCGCGACTTTCGTGTTCGCGGCGCAGATGCTCAACTTCCCGGTCGGCGCCGGCACCAGCGGCCACCTCCTCGGAGGTGCGCTGGCCGCCGTCCTGGTGGGTCCTTGGACAGCGGTCCTCGTCCTCAGCGTGGTGCTCCTCGTGCAGAGCCTCCTCTTCGCCGACGGCGGCGTGACCGCGCTCGGCACCAACGTCGTCCTCATGGGCGTCGTCGGGGTCGTGGTCGGCTGGTTCGTGTTCCGGGCGCTCCAGACGGTGCTCCCCAGCCGGACCGCCCTCGTCGCCCCGCTGGCCGCGGTCGCGGCGTACGTCTCGGTGCCGGTCACCGCCCTGGCGTTCGTCGGGCTGTACGCCGTCGGCGGCACCGCCCCGATCCCGCTCGACGCGCTGGCGACCGCCATGCTCGGCTGGCACGCGGTCATCGGGCTCGGTGAGGCCGCGATCACGGGGCTCGTCGTCGCCAGCATCGTCTCGGTGCGCCCCGACCTCGTGCACGGCGCGCGCCCGGTGCTCGCCGCCCGCACGGTGGAGCTCCGGACTCCGGGCACCGAGGCGGCGGCGGCATGAGGCGCGTCCCCACCAAGGTCCTCGTCGTGACCGGGCTCCTCGTCGCGCTGCTGCTCGCCGGGGTCGTCAGCTTCTACGCCTCCGGGAGCCCCGACGGCCTGGAGCGGGTCGCCGAGGACAAGGGGTTCCTCGACCGGGAGGACGAGCACGCCGTCGCCGACGGTCCGCTCGCCGACTACCAGGCGAAGGGTGTCGACAACGACCGGCTGGCGGGCGGGGTCGCCGGGGTCACCGGCGCGCTCGTCGTGCTCCTGCTGGCCGGCGGGCTCACCTACGCCGTACGCCGCCGGCCACCGGCCTCCGCGAAGCGCGACTGACATGGGCGCCGGGCACGGGCACCGCCTGCACTACCACGGCCACTCCACGGTCCACCGGGCCCCACCGCACCACAAGCTGCTCGCGCTCGTCGGCTTCGTCCTCGTCGTGGTCGCCACGCCGAACGACCTCTACTGGCTGTTCGCCGGCTACCTCGCCGTCCTCGCCGGCGTGGTGGCGGTGTCGGGGGTGCCCGTCGGCTACCTGGCGAAGCGGATGGTCGTCGAGCTCCCGTTCCTCGTCTTCGCGCTCCTCGTGCCGTTCGTCTCCCACGGCCCGCGGACCGAGCTGCTCGGCCTGTCGGTCAGCGAGCCGGGGCTGGTCGCCGCCGGTGGGCTGGTCATGAAGGGGACCCTCGGCGTGCTGGCCAGCCTCACGCTCGCCGCGACGACCGAACCGCAGGCGATCATCCGCGGGCTCGAGCGGCTCCGGATGCCTGCCCAGCTGGTGCAGATCATGGGGTTCATGGTGCGCTACCTCGACGTCGTCACCGACGAGATGCGGCGGATGCGGGTGGCCCTCGCGTCCCGCGGGTTCACCGCCCGCAACCCGCTCCACTGGCCGGTGCTCGCCCGCTCCGCCGGCGCGCTGTTCATCCGCTCCTACGAGCGCGGCGAGCGGGTCCACCTGGCGATGCTGTCGAGGGGCGGTCAGTCGTGAGCACGCCTGTCCTCGACGTCCGTGGCCTCGCGCACGTCTACCCCGACGGCCACCAGGCGCTGTACGGCGTCGACCTCCACGTCCACCAGGGCGAACGCGTGGCGCTCCTCGGCTCCAACGGCGCCGGGAAGACGACGCTCGTCCTCCACCTCAACGGCATCCTGACCGCGAGCGCGGGGTCGGTCTCGGTCTCCGGGCTCCCGGTGGCCAAGCCGCACCTGCAGGAGGTACGGCGCCGCGTCGGCGTCGTCTTCCAGGACCCCGACGACCAGCTGTTCATGCCGACGGTCCGCGACGACGTCGCCTTCGGTCCCCGCAACCTGGGGATGCGCGGAGCCGCGCTCGACCGGTGCGTGGTGGACGCCCTCGACCGCGTCGGGATGGCGGAGTTCGTCGACCGGCCGCCGCACCACCTCTCGTTCGGGCAGCGCCGGCGGGTCGCGGTGGCGACCGTCCTCGCGATGGAGCCGGAGATCCTCGTCCTCGACGAGCCGTCGTCGAACCTCGACCCGGCCTCCCGGCGCGAGCTGGCCGACATCCTGCGCACCCTCGACGTCACCGTGCTCATGGTGACCCACGACCTGCCCTACGCCCTGGAGCTCTGCCCGCGCTCGGTGATCCTCTCGGACGGCGTCGTGGTCGCCGACGGAGCGACGCGCGACGTCCTCACCGACGCGCAGCTGATGAGGGCGAACCGCCTGGAGCTGCCGTTCGGGTTCGATCCCCGGAGCGCCCCGCCGCCCCGAGTTGGGTAACGTTCGGTCCTGGCGCCCCCTGGGGGTGCCGGCGGCGCCTCCGGACGCCCGCCGCGAACCCTGTCGACGAGGAGCTGACCGTGGCCGATGCCCAGCGTGCCCTGCGCACCGACTCCATCGAGCGCGAGATGGAGGAGGCCCGGGACCGGCTCGCCTCGACCATCGACCAGCTCGTCTACCGCACCAACCCGAAGACGATCATCCGGCGCGAGGTCGAGAACGTGAAGGCGACGTTCGTCGACGCCGAGGGGAATCCGCGGACGGAGAACATCCTCAAGGTCGCCGGCGGTGTGGCCGGCTTCGTCGCGGTCCTGGTGGTCATCCGGCGCGTCACCCGCTGAGGCCGGGGTGGTGAGCGACAAGACGCCGATCCGGATGCTGCACGACCGGGTCCTCGTGCAGCTCGACAAGGAGGCCGGGGAGCGCCGCTCCACCGGCGGCATCGTCATCCCCGCCACCGCGGCGCTCGGCAACCGCAGGCTCGCGTGGGCCCGGGTCGCGGCGATCGGCCCGCACGTCCGCGCGGTCGAGCTCGGGGACCGCGTGCTGTTCGACCCCGAGGACAAGGCGGATGTCGAAGTGAACGGTGAGAGCTACGTGCTCATGCGGGAGCGGGACGTCCATGCGGTGGCCGCCGAACGGATCGAGGACGGCGGGTCGGGGCTCTACCTGTAGAAGACGATCCCGACGGAGTCGCGAAACGGTCATCGGCGCCTCGCGCGCAGCCATTCTCCGAGGTCGGCGTCAGCCAGAAGGCTGCGAGCCTGTTGCTCGGACTCGTCCGGGACCAGGACCCTCATCTGGATCGCGCCGATCCCGCCTTCGATGGCGCTCATGTTGCGGTCGGCGACCTGGTACGGGATGCCCGCTTCACCCAGCAGGGATTCGACCACCGAGATCACGGCTACGTCATTCGTCCGAACCAGCTCCGCCACGAGAGCGATGATAGTGGCGTCCTTGACCCGCCAGCCGCATCAGATCCTCCACTATCGGCCGCGGGGGCCCGGTCAGGCGTCAGGCGTTCCGCGTGAACGACCGGGAGGTCATCCCCGGCAGGGCCGTCCGGTTGATCCCGGCCAGCTCGGCGAGGTCGTCCGCGGTCGGCTCCCACGCCGCCGCGGCGACGTTGGTCCGGACCTGCTCGGCCCGGCTCACCCCCGCGATCACCGACCCGACCGCCGGCTGGGCCGCGAGCCCGCCGATGGCGACCGAGAGCAGGTCGACGTCGCGGGCGGCGGCGTACTCCTGCAACGCCTCGATCCGCGAGAAGTCCGCGCCGGCGAGCCGCTGCTGCTGGTTCTCGCGGCTGAGCCGGCTGCCTTCCGGGGCCGAGCCGGGGGAGTACTTCCCGGTGAGCAGCCCGTAGGCGAGAGGGAAGTACGGCAGGACGCCGATGCCGGCGTCGAGGCAGGCCGGGACGAGCTCCTCCTCGGCGACGCGGTTGTAGAGGGAGTACTCGTTCTGCGCGGTCACGAACCCGGTCAGGCCGCGGCTCCGGGCCACCCAGCTCGCGCGGGTGACCTCCCAGCCGGCGAAGTTGGAGCACCCGAGGTAGCGGACCTTCCCCTCGGCGACCAGCTCGTTCATCGCCTCCAGGGTCTCCTCGACCGGGGTCACCAGGTCGGGCTGGTGCAGCTGGTAGAGGTCGATGTGGTCCGTGCCGAGCCGGCGCAGGGAGGCGTCCACCGCGCGTCGTACGTAGCGGCGCGAAGCCCGGGCGCCGTGGTCGGGTCCGTTGCGCCCTTTCATGTCCATGCCGAACTTCGTCGCGACGACGACCTCGTCACGCCGTCCCTTCAGCGCGGCGCCGAGGAGCTCCTCGCTGGCGCCGAGACCGTAGGTGTCGGCGGTGTCGAAGAAGGTGACCCCGGTGTCGAAGGCGGCGTCCACCACCCCCTGGACCGCGTCGGCGTCGATGCGGGTGCCGAAGGCGTTGCAGCCGATCCCCAACACCGAGACCACCAGCCCGCTGTTCCCGAGCGCTCCGTAGCGGATGGTCACTGCACCAGCACCCGGAGGAGCAGGGTGTCGCTCTCGTGCTCCTCGACGTCGACGGCGCCCGGCTTGTCGAACGTCATCTCGAGCGTCGTTCGGCCCTGGTCGAACTCCAGGTGCTGCTCGGGGGTGGCGTGGACGTGCAGCTCACCCGCCCGGTCGGAGGTGACCTCGAGCGTCACCGGCTCGCCGACCTCGACCTCGACGGACTGGGCGACCGGGGTCACCGAGTCTCCTTCGATCGTCACCTCGGCGGTCGCGCCCGCCGGTTCCTCGGTCGGTTCCTCCGAGGGGGACTCAGACGGAGCGGCCGACGGCGACTCGCCGGACGTCGCCCCCGGCTCCTCGGCCTCGCCCCCGCAGGCGGTGAGGAGGAGCGCTGCCAGCGTGACCGCGGCGAGGCACACAGGGGGTCGGGTGGGTCTGGTGCGTCGCGTCCGCTTCATGGTTCCATCTTCCCAGGCGACTGGAGCGGGTCGGATGGCCCGGGTCATCGCCGGACCCAGACCGGTGCATCGGAGCCGGCCAGCCGAAAGAAGGCGCCCATGTCACTCGAGGACCGCATCGCCGCCGCCGAGCAGGACCGGGACCAGAACGGGCGGTCGGACGGGCCGGTGATCCCGAGCCAGCGGCGGGACGCCTACGACGCCTACGCCGAGGTGCACGCGCTCGTCCGCGACATCTACGACCGGGTGTCGCAGAGCCGCTGACCGGACGACGTCTAGGCTTCCGGGGGCCGCACCCGCGGTCGACGTACGACTCGGAGGTCGGCTTGTCCATGCTCAACCCCAAGCTGGAGAACATCTACGAGGAGGTCCTGCGCCGCAACGCCGGCGAGCAGGAGTTCCACCAGGCCGTCCGTGAGGTCTTCGACAGCCTCGGTCCGGTGGTCGACAAGCACCCGGACTACCTCGAGGCGTCGATCCTCCAGCGCATCTGCGAGCCGGAGCGCCAGATCATCTTCCGGATCCCCTGGGTCGACGACCAGGGCAAGGTCCAGATCAACCGGGGGTTCCGGGTCCAGTTCAACTCCGCGCTCGGCCCCTACAAGGGCGGGCTGCGGTTCCACCCGAGCGTCTACCTCGGGATCGTGAAGTTCCTCGGCTTCGAGCAGATCTTCAAGAACTCCCTGACCGGGATGCCGATCGGCGGCGGGAAGGGCGGCTCGGACTTCGACCCGAAGGGCCGCTCCGACGGCGAGGTCATGCGGTTCTGCCAGTCGATGATGACCGAGCTGCACCGGCACATCGGCGAGCACACCGACGTACCCGCCGGCGACATCGGGGTGGGCGCCCGCGAGCTCGGCTATCTCTTCGGCCACTACAAGCGGATGACGAACCGGTTCGAGTCCGGCGTCCTCACCGGCAAGGGGCTCACCTGGGGCGGCTCCCGGGTCCGCAAGGAGGCGACCGGCTACGGCACGGCGTTCTTCGTCGACGAGATGCTGAAGACCAACGGCGAGTCGTTCGACGGCAAGCGGGTCGTCGTCTCCGGCTCGGGCAACGTGGCGATCTACGCCGTCGAGAAGGTGCACGAGCTGGGCGGCACCGTCGTCGCCTGCTCCGACTCGAGCGGCTACCTCGTCGACGAGGAAGGGATCGACCTCGACCTGCTCAAGGAGATCAAGGAGGTACGCCGCGGCCGGCTCACCGACTACACCGACAAGCGGGGCCGGTGCAGCTCCGACGGGTCGATCTGGGAGGTGCCCTGCGACATCGCGCTGCCGTGCGCGACCGAGAACGAGCTCTCCGAGCAGGACGCCCTGTCGCTGGTGAAGAACGGCGTCCGGGTCGTCGCCGAGGGCGCCAACATGCCCACCACGCCCGGCGGCATCAAGGTGTTCCGGGAGGCAGGGGTGTGCTTCGGGCCGGGCAAGGCGGCCAACGCCGGCGGCGTCGCGACCAGCGCCCTCGAGATGCAGCAGAACGCGTCACGCGACTCCTGGACCGCCGAGCACACCGAGGAGCGGCTCGGCGAGATCATGCGGGACATCCACACCCGGTGCGCCGAGACCGCCGAGGAGTACGACGCTCCCGGCGACTATGTCCTCGGCGCGAACATCGCCGGCTTCATCAGGGTCGCCGACGCGATGCTGGCGATGGGTGTGATCTAGAGCTTCCCGGAGGGCACGGCCGACCATCTCTTGGGCAACCGTCGCACGAGGTCGGCGGCACGGGCCTCCTCGAGGGCGTGCAGCCGGCCGAAGGAGAAGCCGTTCTCCCCGTCGAGGTGGGCGCGCACCCCGATCTCCCGAAGAACCGTGCGCGCGACGACGGTGTCCTGGTGCTCGCCGAGCAGCTGCTGGACACCCTGCGCGGCGGCCGCCCACCGCCTCGCCCGGCGACCGAGGACCGGCTCGGCGGTCTCGGCGGCGTAGCGGAGCCGCTTCGCGGCCTTGCGTACCTCGTGGAGTGCGTGGTCGCGCTGCCCCGGCTCGCTCCGTCGCCACGCCTTGTGCCGCTTGCGCATCCGCCTGAGGTCGCGCTCGAGCAGCGAGGGCAGGACCTTGCCGGCCGGCTTGTCGGCGCGGGCGGCGAACGGAGGGTCCGCGGCGAAGGCGTCGAGGGTGTCGAGGAGGCGGAGGTACCGCTCACCGCGCAGCTCCTCGAGGGCGCGCTCCCGGTCCCTGCGGAAGGCTGCATCGAGCTCTGCTTCGATGCGCCGCACGACCGGTCCCAGGATCACCTCCGGCGGCTGGGTCGCGGCAAGCTCGACCAGCCGCTCCCGGAGGACCTGCGCGTCGCGGGCCCCGGCGAGGAGCCGCCCGAGCCACCTCAGCTCCTCCCGCAGCCCGTCAGTCGTCCCCGGCGCGAACACCCGCCGGTAGGTGGCGAGCGCCGAACGGAGCCGCCGGGCCGCGATCCGCATCTGGTGGACCCCTTCGTGCTCCCCGGCCCGGAGCAGCAGGTCCTCGCGCTGGAGCCGCTCCACGTGGTGAGCCAGGTGGTGGCACAGCAGCTCCCGGGTCGAGCCCTCGCGGCCGGGGCCCGGGGTGCCGGACGTCAGGAGCCGGTCGCCGAGCGCCCGCCGCACCTTGGAGGGACCGGCGGCGAGGGTGGCTCCTGCCGCGAGGATGAGGGGCTCGGACTGGTCGAGGAGCTTCGCCGGCCCCGCGAGCAGCTCCAGCTCCCACTCGCGCCAGGCGTCGACAGCCGGGTCGCCGGCCATCGTCTCGGCGGACACCCGGTCGTCGCAGAGCTCGGCCAACGGCGTGCCCCCGCCGAGGAGCACGTGGACGGTGCGGTTCGTGCGAAGCCTCGCGACGGGGGCCAGCGGCTCCCGGCGGACCCGGCCGAGCACGAGGTCACGCAGCTCGGCCGGCACCTCGTCCTCGGAGCCTGCCGTGAGCGGGACGTGCAGCTCGTGGCGGCCGCCGCCCTCGTCGGGAAGCTTCAGGTGCCACCCCTCGTCATGCCCCCCGGCTCGGCGGCGAAGAGATATCCCGGCACGGAGCAGCCGCAGCCCGGCGGTGTCGAAGTACGTCGCGACGAGCCGGTGCTCGACGGGGTCGGCCACCGACGTCACGCCGGCGGTCCCCGTCAGGTCCGGGACCCGGGTGTCGGCGGCCACGTCGTACTTGCGCTCGATCTCGAGCTGCTGGTCGACGGCCATGAGCCCAGTGGTGGCACGGGGGCAGATCAGCGGTGGCTGGAGGTCCCGCCCGGCCCGTGGCCGCCGGAGCGTCGCGCCTTCATCTGCTCGACGGCCTTCTTGATCTTCGCCTTGTTGTGAGGCTTCTGCGCCTCGTCGTAGAGCTTCTTGCCGATCGCCCCGAGGGCCGCGGTTCGCATCAGTTTCATGGTTCGATCCTGCCCCATCGGTGGTGGAGCCACACTGGACAGGTGGAGACGGTCAGACGCGGGCCTCCCCGTGCCACGACTCGGTGCGGTACTTCTCCACCCACCCCATCGCGCGGTAGAGCCCGTCGGCACCGGTCGGGGAGTCGGCGTCGACCTCGAGGTCGACGCGGTTGCGCTCACGCGCGCGGGCGTCGCGGATGACGGTCCCGAGCAGCGCCTTGGCCACCCCCAGCCCACGGGCGCGGCGGTGCACCCCGATGTAGTCGACGTAGCTGCCCTCGACCCCGTTCTGGTCGGCCGGCAGGACGGAGCTGACGAGCGCGCCGCCGGGGACGGTCGCCCCCTCCACCTCGACCTCGGCGATGAACCAGTGGTCCCACCGGTGACCCGGGTCCTCCCTGAGCCGCTGCACGAACTCCGCGAAGCTCTCCCGGTAGGAGTTGAAGTGGTCGGCGAACGACTCCTCGAGCATCCGGTGCACGACCTGGAGGTCGGCGGCCACGGGCATCCCGTCCTCGTGCTCGGCCACCCGCCGGATCGTCACCCCCGCCCGCGGGCCGGGGAACTCGTCCGCGTCGGAGACCGGGCGCGTCATGTTCAGCCAGGTGCGCACCTGCCGGTAGCCGGCCGCCGTGAGCCACCGCTGCTGACGCTCGTCCCCGGCGAAGACCGTCGCGTCGAGCTGGGTGGTCCCGAGCGCCCGGTGCCCGGCGAGCTCGCGGGCGGCCTCCTCGGCCCAGGCGAGCAGGACGCGGGCGACGTGGTCGCCCTCGGGACAGTCGGGGACCACGGTGAGGTCGACCATCGTCCGCCCGGCGGCCCGGTCGTGGACCGTCACCCAGGCCACGAGCCGGCCGTCGGGTCCGTCGAGGACCAGCTGCTGGCGCGTCCAGGAGCCGGGGCCGACGACCGAGGCGCCGACGGAGAGCTGGTCCACGGAGGAGGACCCCTTGGAGGACCGTTGGTACGTCGCCACCAGGGCCGTCAGCGCGGGGACGTCCTCGGGACCGGGGACGCGGGGGGTGAAGCCGGGGGGTAGGTCGGACGTGGGCGGCAGGTCGACGAACACCCTGCCATCTTGGCAGGTCGCCTCGCTGCGTCCGGGCGTCCGGGCGTCCGGCGGCCGCACGGTGCTCGGCTAGCCTGACGCAGGTGAGCACTGAGGCGGAGCGGGCGCGTGTCGAGCCGGACCCGCCACTGGACCGGCGGTCGTTCACCTACTCCGTCGTCGTGCCCGTCTTCAACAGCGAGAAGGTCGTCGGCAGCACCGTCGACCGGATCGTGGAGACGTTCGAGGCCGCCGGGCTCGCCTACCAGCTCGTCCTCGTCAACGACGGCAGCCGCGACGGCAGCTGGGAGGTCATCGCCGCCAAGGCGCGTGCGAACCCGCACCTGGTCGCGATCGACCTGCTGCGCAACTTCGGGCAGCACCACGCCAACCTGGCCGGGCTCCGCGAGACCGTCGGCGACTACGTCATCACGATGGACGACGACCTGCAGAACCCGCCCGACCAGGTCCACCACCTCATCGACAAGGCGATGGAGGGCCACGACGTGGTCTTCGGCCGGTTCGAGCGCAAGAAGGCGCCGTTCTACCGCCGCACCGGCACCTCGCTGATCAGCCTCATCAACCGCCGCGTGTTCGCCCAGCCCCCGGGGCTCGCGGTCTCCAACTTCCGGATCCTGCGCCGCGACGTCGTCGACCGGATCAGCGCGTCGCACACCGCCCATCCCTACGTGACGGGCCAGGCGTTGATGTACTCCCGCAGCCCCACCGACGTCCTCGTCCGCCACGATCCCCGCCCGGTCGGCAAGAGCAACTACGGTCTGGTGCGGATCCTGCGGCTGGTCCTCGCGATCCTCTTCAGCTACTCGCTCTTCCCGCTGCGCGCGGCCGCGGGACTCGGGTTCGTCGTGGCCGGGTTCAGCTTCGTGCTCGGCTGCTTCTACCTGGTCCGCTCGTTCTTCGTCGACACCCCGGTGCAGGGATGGACCACGATCGCGGTGCTCCTGTCGCTGTTCAGCGGCGTGATCATCGCGCTGCTGTCGATGCTGGGGGAGTACATCGTGCGCACCCTCAACGCGGTCAGCGCGCACGACGCCTACCACGTCAGCCAACGGATCCCGGCATGAGCCGTCACTTCCTCGTCATCGGCGCGCAGCGGTCCGGCACGACGTACCTGCACTCGTTGCTCGAGGCGCACCCCGACATCGCGATGGCGCGCCCCGCCCGGCCGGAGCCGAAGGTCTTCCTCTCCGACGAGCTCACCGACCGCGGGGCGGAGTGGTACGACGCGACGTTCTTCGCGCACGCCGATCCTGGGCAGCTGCTGGGCGACAAGAGCACGAGCTACCTGGAGGACCCGGCCGCTCCCGCCCGGGCGAGACGGATGCTCGCCGACCCCGGGGTCGTCGTCGTCCTCCGCGACCCGGTCGAACGGGCGGTGTCGAACTGGCGGTTCAGCACCGACCACGGCCTGGAGACGCGTCCCGCCGAGGAGGCGCTCACGGCGAACCTCGTGAAGCAGCGGGGGTGGGACCCGGCCACGTCGTCGGTGTCGCCGTACGCCTACCTCGAGCGCGGCCGGTACGTCGACCACCTCGTGCCCTGGCTGGAGGAGTTCCCGGACACCCAGGTCCTCCTCCTCCCCGAGCTGGTCGACGACCCTGCAACAGCGAACCGGCTGTTCGAGGCGCTCGGCGCGGACGCGTCGTACGCCCCGTCCGTCGGCGCCCCGGTCAACCGGAGCGCGGCGCCGCGGCCGCAGCTGACCCGGGAGCTCCGCGAGCGGCTCGAGGAGTACTTCTCCGACAGCGACGCGGCGCTGGCCGAGCTCCTCGGACGGGACCTGCCGTGGTCCCGCGCCGCCCGCCACGCACGAGGAGGACACCATGTCGCCTGAGCCACCCGCCTACGCCGACCAGCCGCGGGTCCCGTTCAACGTCGCGGGGACCGTCGGGCGCGAGCTGGACTACGTCCAGCAGTCGATCGCGGGCGGCCACCCCTCGTCGGGCGGCGAGTTCTCCGCGAGGGCGGCGGCGCTGCTCGCGGAGGAGACCGGCGCCACGGAGGTGCTGCTCACCACCTCCTGCACGTCGGCCCTCGAGCTGTCCGCGATGATGCTCGGCCTCCAGCCGGGCGACACCGTCGTGGTGCCCTCCTTCACGTTCACGACGACGGCGCTGGCGTTCGCGCGCCAGGGCGCCAGGCTCGTGTTCTGCGACATCGAGCCGAGGACCCTGGGCCTCGACCCTGCTCACCTCGCCACGCTGCTCGACGACTCGGTGCGGGCGGTGGTCGTCGTCCACTACGCCGGGGTGGCGTGCGACCTCGACGGCGTGCGGGAGGTGCTGCGCGACCGCCCGGACATCGCGCTCGTCGAGGACAACGCCCACGGCCTCTTCGGCACCTTCCGCGGCCGGCCGCTCGGCACCTTCGGCAGGTTCGCCGCGCAGAGCTTCCACGAGACGAAGAACATCGTCTGCGGGGAGGGCGGGGCGCTGCTGCTCAACGACCCCGCCGACGTCGACCGCGCCCGCGTCCTCTACGACAAGGGGACGAACCGGCGGGCGTTCCTCCTCGGCCAGGTCGACAAGTACACCTGGAAGGACACCGGCTCCTCCTTCGGGCTCTCCGACGTGCTCGCCGGCTACCTGCTCGCCCAGCTGGAGCAGCGCGAGAGCATCCAGGGCCGGCGGCGGGCGATCCATGAGCGGTACACCGAGCTCCTCGCCCCGCACGCCGGCGAGCTGTTCGAGCTCCCCGCTGAGCTGCCGGACCGCGTGTCGGCGTACCACATGTTCTACCTGCTGCTGCCGGACCGACGGCGCCGTGGCGAGGTGCTGGAGGCGCTGCGCCGCTCGGGCGTGCAGGCGACCTTCCACTACGTGCCGCTGCACAGCTCGGACGCGGGCCGCCTCTTCTCCGCGCGGGCGACCGACTGCCCGGTGACCGACGACGTGAGCGGCCGGCTGCTGCGGCTGCCGTTCTGGAACGACCTGCCGTTCGAGGACGTCGACTACGTGGTCGACCGGTTCCTCGCGTGCGTCCGCTCGGTGGAGCCGTCGCGGTGACGGTGCCCGTGCGTCAGCCGGGCTCGTCGTCGCTGCGCCAGCCCGACTACTGGTGGTACCGCGCCCGCGCCGAGCTCCTGGAGACCGTGCTCGGCCGCTACCTCGGCGCTCCTCACCGGACCCTCGACGTCGGCAGCGCGGACGGCCCCAGCGTGGGGTGGATGAAGCGCGGGGGACGCCGGGTCACGCTCGACCTGCACCCCGAGGGTCAGGTGCCCGGTGAGGGCGTCTGCGGTTCGGCGACCGCCTTGCCGTTCGCCGACGAGACGTTCGACGTCGTGGCCGCGTTCGACGTGGTCGAGCACTGCGAGGACGACGGGCTGGCGCTCGCCGAGCTGACCCGGGTCCTCGTCCCCGGCGGCCGGCTGCTCCTGTCGGTGCCCGCCTACCAGTGGGCGTGGAGCGACCACGACGTGCGGGCCGGCCACTACCGCCGCTACCGGCGTCCGCAGCTCGTCGCGCTGGTCCGGTCGGCCGGGCTCGACGTGCAGCGGGCGACGTACGCCTTCACGTCGGTCTTCCCGTTCTTCGTCGCCGAAAGAGCAGTACGCCGGCTCCGGCGCGGCCAGCGCGCCTCCTCGCTCCCTTCGGTGCCCGGGCCGGTCGACCGGCTGCTCGTCCGGCTCTCGCGGCTCGACCGGCGGCTGCTCCGCAGGGGAGACCTGCCGTTCGGCTCGTCGGTCTTCCTTGCGGCGGTCAAGGCTCCTCGCTGAGGCCACCGGCTGCCGTCACCAGGAGCGCGACGAACGCGACCACCTCCGCGACGACGAACGCCGTCACCGTGCGGGGCAGCGGGTCGAGCGTGACGAGGGCGACCAGGAGCACGAGCGCGAGAGCGGCTGCTCCGGCCCAGACCCGGGCGACCCGGGCCGGACGGTCCTCCGCGAGCGCGACCACCATGAGCACCAGGTTGCCGACCGCGACCACCGAGCCGGCCGCCACCCACCCCGAGGGCCCCGCGGCGATCCGGACCCCGCCGCCGAAGACCAGCTCGATGAGGGGTGGCCCGACCAGCGCGGCGCCGATGCCGGCCACCGCCGCTCCACCCACCGTCACGAGGGCGGTGGTGCGAGTCAGCCTCCGGATCGCCGCGTGCCGCCGGCCCACGACGAGCGCAGTGACCCGGGCGGTGAGCTGCGGCACGACCCCGAGCGCCAACGTGAACGGCGCCCGGTAGAGCGAGAGCGCGGCGAAGAGCGCGGTCACCTCGTTCCGGCCCCCGTCGGCCAGGGCGAGTGCGACCGGGCCGCCGGTGAGGACGACCTGGTGGAGCAGCTGCCCGGCGCCGGCGCCGGCGAGGAAGCCGCGGGTGCTGGTGGTCGGGACACCCGTCGTGGTGTCGGCGAGGTGGAAGGCCGACGGCCAGAGCAGCACCATGAGGTGGCCGGTCACCAGGGCGAGGCCGTAGGCGACCGGGCTCTCCGACCCGGCGGCGAGGAGAGCCCCGGCGACCGCGCAGCGGATGCCGTTCTCCACGACCAGCGAGGTGCCGACCTCGGCGAACCGGTGCCGAGCGGCGAGCACGCCCCGGGTCACGCCGGTGAGGGCGGAGCCGAGGGTCACCAGGACGACGAGGAGCGGGAACCAGAAGTCGTCCCGGTCGAAGAGCGGCTCCCGGGCCAGGGCGGCGAGGACACCGGCGCCGAGGGAGATCGCCAGGGTCGCCGTAGCGAGACGGGGGAGCGCGCGTCGTACCGCTCCGTCGCCGTGGGCGGTGATCGTCCGGGTGATCCAGTGCTGGACCGGGAAGGTGAGCGCGGCGCCGGCGAGCGCCCAGTAGCTCCACAGCACGGACACCGGGGCCGCTGCCTCTGCGCCGAGGCCGCGGGTGGTCAACGCGAAGACGACGTAGGCGAGGACGCCGCTGACGGCGGACCCTGCGGCGAGTGCGGTCGTGTCCCGGCGCCTCGTCACCGGCTCACCCTATGGGGCGTGGCGTGCCACACTGACCGCCGTGGACGGACAGAGGATCAGCGGGGTGCTCGCGGTGCTGCTCGGGCTCGCCTTCCTCGCCGAGGCGGCGATGATGGTCGGCCTCGCCTGGGCCGGCTGGCGGATGAGCGACTCGACGCCGGTGTCGCTCGTGCTGGCCGTCCTGCTGCCGGCGGTGGCGGCAGCGGTCTGGGGGCTGTGGTGCGCGCCGAGGGCCCGTCGGCGGCTGCCCACCCTGTACCGCTGGGCCCTGAAGGTGACGCTCTTCGCCGCCACGCTGGCCCTGCTGCTCGCCTTCGGCCCGCAACCGGAGGCGGCGGTCTTCGCCGTCCTGATGTGGCTGGCGTTCCTGGTCAGCCTTCCGGCCGACCGGCCGCTGGGCCGGATCTCGGCCGCGCACTGACGGGCTGCCGGTCCTAGGGTGGCGTCATGGCCGTCGACGTGGAGACGTCTGTCGAGATCGAGCGACCCCGTGCGGAGGTGGCTGCGTTCGCCTCGGACCCGGACAACGCGACCCGGTGGTACGTCAACATCAAGTCGGTCGAGTGGCGGACGCCTCCGCCGGTGGCGGCCGGGGCTCGGGTGGAGTTCGTCGCCGCGTTCCTGGGTCGACGGCTGGCCTACACCTACGAGGTGCGCGAGCTCGTCCCGGGCTCCCTGCTCGTGATGAGCACGGAGGAAGGGCCGTTCCCGATGGAGACGACGTACTCCTTCGAGGACACCGCGTCAGGCGGCACCCGCATGACCCTCCGCAACCGGGGGATGCCCACCGGGTTCTCGAAGGTCGCGGCGCCGGCGATGGCTCGAGCGATGCGCTCGGCGAACCGCAAGGACCTGGCACGGCTCAAGCAGATCCTGGAAGCGTGATCAGGTCGCGAGCTGTCAGGCGACCGCGAGGGTGTCGAAGGGCTCGAGCGCCCGGGTGCCGTGGTGGTCGACGGTGTAGGTGCGGCCGACCGGTGAGGTCCAGGTCAGTGACCCGTCGGGTTCTCGCCGGTAGTCCCAGTCGGAATGGGTTTTCACGCGGTGGTGGAAACGGCACAGCTTCCCCAGATTCGCCGTCGAGGTCTGGCCCGGCGGTCCGCCCTCGTCCATCGGGACGTAGGGCTCGATGTGGTCGAGGTCGAACCGGCCCTGCCGCCCGCACCACGGGAACCGGCAGCAATCCTCACGTTCGTCGACCTGGGCCCGGAGCCGGTCCGGCGCCTCATAGCCGTTCACGCTGATCTGCTCGGCCAGGTCCACCACCGGCGTGACCGTCACCGCCGCCCCGGGGCCAGGTCCGCCAGCCACTGCTCCACCGCCTCCAACGCCCGGGCGCCGAGCCGCGGCACCCGGGCCACCAGCCCCGTCGCGCCTTCCGTCGCGCTCGCGCCGTCGGTTGCGGTTGTGCCGGTGAAGGTCGAGATCGCGTCGGTGTGCAGGTGCACATGGATCGCCGGCGCCCCCTTCCCGCGACCCGCCCCTGTTCCAGTGCTGCTGCGGCGGGGCCGCTCGGGCGGGGTGGTGCCGTCCGCGGCGAGCTCGGCCGAGGCGTGGAGGTCCAGGGCGTGCTGCGGGTCGGCGAGCACCCCGACCGCCTTCGCCCGCCGCACCTGGTCCGGGTCGTCGTCCCCCAACGCCTTCAACGAGCCGGCGACCTGGTTCAGGGCGGTGTCGAACGCGTGCGCGTCGGGGGTGCCGGTGACCGCGTGGATCTCACTGGTCCCGTCGATCCGGTCCTCGGTCCACACCCCCCGCTTCTCGCCCGCCCTCCGGGCCCGGTCCGCGGCCGCCTCGGGGTCGTGGCGCAGCTCTGCGGCCTCGACCGCCCGCAGGATCCGCCCATAGGACAGCTGGTGCGCGAACGTCGCCACCTGCGCATCCACGTACGCCGCCGCCTCCGCCGAGAGCGGGATCGTCTCGGCGGCGACCTGCCGGGCCTTCCACGCCGGCACCTGTCCCACCATCACCCGCCCCACAGCCGGGGCAACCGGTCCCGCAGCTCGACCGCCTGCCCCACATAAGCCCGGCCCGCGGCCTCGGACATCCCCAGCGCCGCGGCCAGCTCACAGACCGCGAACTCACACACCGCGAACCCGCCCTGACCGGCGAGCCGGAGCTCGCCCTCCCGGCCGAGCAGCGGCCCGTAGTACCACGGCCCCAGCTCCGGTTCGATCGCCCGCACGATCATCGGGTCGGACTCGTCCACCCGGTGCGCGTCCGCGAACGCCGCGACCCCCCGCAGCTCCTCGGCCGCCGCACGGTCCTGACGGCGACGCCGCTCCACCACGAACGCCAACGTCGCGGCGTCACCCAACCCGAACACCTCGACGCCCTCCGGTGGAGGCGGAGCCGGGACGGGTGCGGGCTTCCTCGACATGCCCTCAACCTACGGACAGCCACCGACATTCTTGGCTCAGCATGAGGAGGATCCCCAAGAAGACAAGGAGGTTCTCCAAACCTGCTCGGCGTTCTGCCCCTGATCCCGGAGCCACTGAGGGGTCGTCCGTGCGGTCGCTCCCCACGAGTCGCTCCGCAGCCGCTCTCACGGGTCACCGTGTCGCTCAGGCCGGCGTCAGAGCAGGTTGGTCGCCTCGGTGAGGACCTTCCGCAGGATCTCCTCGATCTCGTCGAAGTGCGACTGGTCGCAGATCAGCGGCGGGGCGAGCTGGATCACCGGGTCGCCCCGGTCGTCGGCGCGGCAGTAGAGGCCGGCGTCGAAGAGGGCCTTGGAGAGGAACCCGCGCAGCAGCCGCTCGGACTCGTCGTCGTCGAACGTCTCCTTGGTGGCCTTGTCCTTGACCAGCTCGATCCCGTAGAAGTACCCGTCGCCTCGGACGTCGCCGACGATCGGCAGGTCCGACAGCCTCTCGAGCGTGGAGCGGAAGGCGCCCTCGTTGTCGAGGACGTTCTGGTTGAGCCCCTCCTCCTCGAAGATGTCGAGGTTCTCCATCGCGACGGCCGTCGAGACCGGGTGGCCGCCGAAGGTGTAGCCGTGGAGGAAGGTGTTGCTCCCCTTGAGGAACGGCTCCATGAGCCGGTCGGAGGCGATCATGGCGCCGAGCGGGGAGTAGCCGGAGGTGAGTCCCTTGGCCACGGTGATGATGTCGGGCTGGTAGCCGTAGCGGTCGGCGCCGAACATGTGGCCGAGCCGGCCGAAGGCACAGATCACCTCGTCGGAGACGAGGAGGACGTCGTACTGGTCGCAGATCTCCCGGACCCGCTGGAAGTAGCCGGGCGGCGGCGGGAAGCAGCCGCCGGAGTTCTGCACCGGTTCGAGGAAGACGGCTGCGACGGTGTCCGGCCCCTCGAACTCGATCGCCTCGGCGATCCGGTCGGCCGACCAGCGGCCGAACGCCTCGAGGTCGTCGCCGTGCTGGGGAGCCCGGTAGAAGTTGGTGTTGGGCACCCGGAACGTCGAGGGCACCAGCGGCTCGAAGGGGGCCTTCATCGCCGGGATGCCGGTGATCGACAGCGCCCCCTGCGGGGTGCCGTGGTAGGCGATCGCCCTGCTGATCACCTTGTGCTTCTGCGGCTGCCCGGTGAGCTTGAAGTAGTGCTTCGCCAGCTTCCACGCCGACTCGACTGCCTCGCCGCCGCCGGTGGTGAAGAAGACCCGGTTGAGGTCGCCTGGGGCGTAGCCCGCGACGCGCTCGGCGAGGTCGATCGCGGTCGGGTGCGCGTAGGACCAGAGCGGGTGGAACGCGAGCTCGGCGGCCTGCTTCGCCGCGACCTCGGCGAGCCGCTGGCGGCCGTGGCCGACCTGGGTCACGAACAGCCCGGCGAGGCCGTCGAGGTAGCGCTTGCCCTTGGCGTCGTAGATGTAGGCGCCCTCGCCCCGTGTGATGATCGGGACGTCGGCCTCGTCGTAGGCGGACATCCGGGTGAAGTGCATCCACAGGTGGTCCCGGGCGGCGCGCTGCAGGTGCTCGTGGCGATCGGCTTCCATGGGGCACATCTTGTCCTGCGGAGAGGGTCGATGCAAGTGAATCCGTCGTACGACGCGTTCTTGCGCCGCAACCTCCACCGTCCCTGAAGCAAAAGCCGACTGATTTCGTCGGCCCACGGCTACCAAACCGGCCGCGCGCTGGCTAGGCTCCCGCCATGACTCAGACATTCCGCAACGTGGTGAACGGGAAGCTCGTCGACTCCATGTCCGGCGAGACGTACGACGTGGTCAACCCCGCGACGGGACAGGTCTACGCGACCGCCCCCGCCTCCGGGGCGGAGGACGTCGACCGGGCCTACCAGGCAGCCCAGAAGGCGTTCGAGACCTGGGGGGAGACGACGCCCGCCGAGCGGCAGCGGGCGATGCTCAAGATCGCGGACACGCTCGAGGAGCGCAGCGCGGAGTTCGTGAAGGTCGAGTGTGAGAACACCGGCAAGCCGATCGCGCTGACCGAGACCGAGGAGCTGCCGCCCTGCGTGGACCAGCTCCGGTTCTTCGCCGGCGCGGCGCGGGTCCTGGAGGGGCGCTCGTCGGGGGAGTACATGACCGACTACAACTCGGTCGTCCGGCGCGAGCCGATCGGCGTGGTCGGGCAGGTCACGCCGTGGAACTACCCGCTGATGATGATGATCTGGAAGATCGGCCCGGCGCTCGCCGCCGGCAACGCGGTCGTCCTCAAGCCCTCGGACACCACGCCCGCCTCCACCACGCTGTTCGCGGAGATGGCCCAGGAGTTCCTTCCCCCGGGTGTCTTCAACGTGGTCTGCGGTGACCGCGACACCGGCCGGGCGCTCGTCGAGCACCCGATCCCGGAGATGGTCGCCATCACCGGCTCGGTGCGGGCCGGCATGGAGGTCGCCGGCTCCGCTGCCACCCAGGTCAAGCGGGTCCACCTCGAGCTCGGCGGCAAGGCGCCCGTCGTGGTCTTCGACGACGCCGACCTCGAGGCGGCCGTCGAGGCGATCTCGGTGGGCGGCTACTTCAACGCGGGCCAGGACTGCACCGCCGCGACCCGCGTGCTCGCCGCGCCGGGGATCCACGACGAGTTCGTCGCCGCGCTGACCGAGGCGGCACGCAACACCAGGACCGGGCGGCCCGACGAGGACGTGCTGTACGGCGCGCTCAACAACGCCAACCAGCTCGAGCGGGTGTCCGGGATGGTCGACCGGCTCCCCGACCACGCACAGCTGCAGACCGGCGGCAAGCGGCAGGGCGAGGAGGGGTTCTTCTACGAGCCGACCGTCGTCTCGGGGTTGAAGCAGGACGACGAGCAGATCCAGGAGGAGATCTTCGGCCCGGTCATCACCGTGCAGAAGTTCAGCGACGAGGCCGAGGCGCTGCTGTGGGCCAACGGCGTGAAGTACGGCCTCTCGTCCTCGGTCTTCACCAAGGACCACGGACGGGCGCTGCGGATGTCGAAGCGGCTCAACTTCGGCGTGGTCTGGATCAACACCCACATCCCGTTCGTCGCCGAGATGCCGCACGGCGGCTTCAAGCACTCCGGCTACGGCAAGGACCTGTCGATGTACGGCCTGGAGGACTACACGCGCATCAAGCACGTCATGTCCTACATGGGGGAGTGACCGGGTGCGCATCCTCCTGGTCGGCGCCGGCGGTGTCGGCGGCGCCTTCGCCGCGATCGCCGCGCGTCGCGAGTTCTACGAGACGATCGTCATCGCCGACCACGACGAGGTCAGGGCCGAGAAGGCCGCCGCCGTCGATCCCCGGTTCACCGGGGCCCAGGTCGACGCGTCGGACGCCGCGTCGGTCCGGGCTCTCGTCGAGGAGCACCGGATCACCCATGTCATGAACGCGGTCGACCCGCGGTTCGTCATGCCGATCTTCGACGGGGCCGCGGCCGGTGGTGCCCACTACCTCGACATGGCGATGAGCCTCTCCAGGCCGCACGCCACCGCGCCGTACTCCGAGGTGGGCGTCAAGCTCGGCGACGAGCAGTTCGCCAAGGCCGAGGAGTGGGAGCAGGCGGGGCGGCTCGCCCTCGTCGGCATCGGCGTCGAGCCGGGGCTCTCCGACGTCTTCGCCCGCTACGCCGCCGACCACCTGTTCTCCGAGATCGACGAGCTCGGCACCCGCGACGGCGCCAGCCTCGAGGTGTACGACGAGGACGGCAAGCCGATGTTCGCGCCGAGCTTCTCGATCTGGACGACGATCGAGGAGTGCCTCAACCCGCCGGTGGTGTGGGAGAAGGAGCGCGGCTGGTTCACCACGCCGCCGTTCAGCGAGCCGGAGCTCTTCGAGTTCCCCGAGGGGATCGGTCCCGTCGAGTGCGTCAACGTGGAGCACGAGGAGGTCCTCCTCATGCCGCGCTGGGTCGACTGCAAGCGGACGACGTTCAAGTACGGCCTCGGGGACGAGTTCATCGGAGTCCTCAAGACCCTGCACACGCTCGGGCTCGACCGCACCGAGAAGGTCCGCGTCGGCGGGGTCGAGGTCTCACCACGGGACGTCGTGGCCGCGTGTCTGCCTGACCCGGCGACGATCGGCCCCAGGATGCGGGGCAAGACCTGCGCGGGACTCCAGGTCACCGGCACCGGCAAGGACGGCAACCCGCGGTCGACGTACCTCTACCACGTCGTCGACAACGAGTGGTCGATGCAGGAGTACGGCCACCAGTGCGTGGTCTGGCAGACCGCGGTCAACCCCGTGGTCGCCCTCGAGCTCCTCGCCCGGGGCACCTGGGACGGGGCCGGCGTGCTCGGGCCGGAGGCGTTCGACGCGGTGCCGTTCCTCGACCTGCTGACCGAGTACGGCTCCCCGTGGGGGCAGCGCGACGACTAGATCCCGGTCCACCAGCCCAGGTCGGTCCCGGCGCTCAGCGGCTCGCGCAGGTCGTGGCAGACCCAGTGCGGCCGGCTGAGCGAGCTGTACGTCGTGGTGCGCCACTCCAGCGTGTAGGTGCGATAGGTGGCACCGGTCATCCGGTTGCACTGCGCATGGGCGCTCCGCTCGAGCTTCTCGGTCAGCGGAGGCCCGTAGAAGAAGGAGAAGAGGCCGAGGAAGACCAGGGCGGTCGCGATCGCATGGCGCACCGAGGACGCCCGGAGCCCCTGCCCGATCGCCGATACGCCCATCTCTTGCTCTCCTTTGCCGCGTCACGCCGAACCAGCGTAAGACGGGTCACGCCCTCGCGTGCCCGGAATGCGCAGGTTGCTGGGACGATGGTCGGATGACAGAACGCCGCGACGTCGTGATCCTCGGCTCCACGGGGTCGATCGGCACCCAGGCCCTCGACGTGGTCCGGGCCAACCCCGAGCGGTTCCGGGTGGTGGGGCTGACCGCCGGCGGGTCCCGGCCGGAGCTCTTCGAGCAGCAGGTCGCCGAGTTCGCGCCGGCGTGCTCGGGGCTGTACTCGGGGTTGGGCGAGGAGGCCTCGGTCGAGGCGGCCGGCGTGCCGTGCGACGTCGTGCTCAACGGGATGACCGGCGCCGTGGGGCTGCGCCCCACGCTCGCGGCGCTCGACGCCGGCACCACGCTGGCCCTGGCGAACAAGGAGTCACTGATCATCGGGGGACCCGTGGTCACCGGCCGGGCGAGCCCGGGCCAGATCGTCCCGGTCGACTCCGAGCACAGCGCGCTGGCCCAGTGTCTGCGCGGCGGCGCCCCGGAGGAGGTACGACGCCTCGTGCTCACGGCGAGCGGCGGACCGTTCCGGGGGCGCACCCGCGACGAGCTGCACGGGGTCACCCCCGCCGAGGCGCTCGCCCATCCCACCTGGTCCATGGGGCCGGTGGTGACGATCAACTCCGCCACCCTCGTCAACAAGGGGCTCGAGGTGATCGAGGCGCACCTCCTCTTCGGCGTCGGACTCGACCGGATCGACGTGGTGGTCCACCCGACGTCGGTGGTCCACTCGATGGTGGAGTTCGTCGACGGCTCGACGCTGGTCCAGGCCAGTCCGCCGTCGATGATGATCCCCATCGCGCTCGGGATGGCGTGGCCGCACCGGGTGCCCGACGCCGCCCCGGCAGTCGACTGGACCCGCGCCGAGACGTGGGAGTTCCTGCCGCTCGACCACGAGGCGTTCCCCGCCGTACGGCTGGCGATGGCGGCGGGCCGGGCCGGTGGCACCGCTCCTGCGGTCTACAACGCCGCGAACGAGGTCTGCGTCGACGCGTTCCGGCGGGGGGTGCTGAGGTTCACCGACATCGTGCCCACGATCGACCGCGTGATGGGCGACCACGACGTACGCTCGGAGGAGCACGATCTCTCCGTCGACGACGTCCTCGCCGCCGACGCCTGGGCCCGTGCCCGAGCCCAGCTCGAACTCGCTGAAGCCGCCGAAGGAGCCCCGCCCGCATGACCGCCCTGCTCTACCTGCTCGGCGTCCTCGTGTTCGCCGTCGGGGTCGCCGTCTCGATCGGGCTGCACGAGGTGGGCCACCTCTACCCGGCGAAGAAGTTCGGCGTCAAGGTGACGCAGTACTTCGTCGGCTTCGGCAACACCGTCTGGTCGACCAGGCGCGGGGAGACGGAGTACGGCGTCAAGTCGATCCCGCTCGGTGGCTACGTCAAGCTGGTCGGGATGCTGCCGCCGGCGAAGGACGACGAGGAGCAGCGGCCGCGGGCGAGCAACACCGGGATGTTCACCCAGCTGATCTCCGACGCCCGCTCGGCGGAGTACGAGCACGTCCGCCCCGAGGACGAGCCGCGGCTCTTCTACCGGCTGCCGTGGTGGAAGAAGGTCGTCGTCATGTCCGGCGGCCCGATGGTGAACCTGGTGATCGCCTTCGTGCTCTTCGCCGGCGTCTTCGGGCTCCACGGGACCTACGAGCCGACCACCACGGTCGGTGTCGTCAGCGAGTGTGTCGTCCCCGCCCAGGAGGAGGGCCGCGCATGCACGGCCGAGGACCCGCGCTCGCCCGCCGTCGAGGCTGGGCTCCTCCCCGGCGACGAGATCGTCCGCTTCAACGGCGAGAAGGTCGGAGGCTGGCGTGACCTGGCCGACGCCATCCGGGCCAACGAGGACGGCGAAGCCGTCATCGGCTACCTGCGCGACGGTGAGCTGCGGACCGCCACGACGAGCACCACCGTCAAGTCGGTGCGCTCGTTCGAGGACGACGCGGCGTTCGTCCAGGCCGGGTTCCTGGGCGTGAGCCCGACCGCGGTCCGGGAGCGGCACGGGCTGCTGTTCACCGTGCGCGAGATGGGCCGGATGACGTGGGACACCGTCGAGGTCCTGGGACAGCTGCCGGTCAAGGTCTGGGGCGTCGCCAAGGCGGTCGTCGGGGTCGAGGAGCGCGCCGCCGACAGCCCGGTGAGCGTCGTCGGTGCCGGCCGGATCGCCGGTGAGGTGACCTCCGACACCTCCAACCCGGTGGTCGAGCGGGTCGTCTTCCTCGTCACGCTGCTGGCGGGGCTCAACCTCTTCGTCGGGATGTTCAACTTCATCCCGCTGCTGCCGCTCGACGGCGGGCACATCGCCGGCGCCCTGTACGAAGGGGCCCGGCGCGGGGTCGCCAAGGTCTTCCGCCGCCCCGACCCCGGGTTCGTCGACGTCGGGAAGCTGCTGCCGGTCGCCTACGTGATGGCCGGCGCGCTGCTGGTCATGAGCATGGTGCTCATCGCCGGCGACATCGTCGCCCCGGTCAGCCTCGGCTAGCCTGGAAGGTGGCCGGAGGCTCGTTGCGCCTCTCGCGCCGCACCGCCATGAAAGGACACGAATGACCTCGGTCAACCTCGGCATGCCCGCCGCGCCGCCCCCGGTGCTCGCCCCTCGGCGGAAGACCCGGCAGATCAAGGTCGGCAAGGTGCTCGTCGGGGGTGACGCCCCGATCTCCGTGCAGTCGATGACGACGACGCTGACCGCGGACGTCAACAGCACCTTGCAGCAGATCGCGGAGCTCACCGCGTCCGGGTGCGACATCGTCCGGGTCGCCTGCCCGAGCCAGGACGACGCCGACGCGCTCGCGGCGATCGCCCAGCACTCGCAGATCCCGGTCATCGCCGACATCCACTTCCAGCCTCGCTACGTGTTCGCCGCGATCGAGGCCGGCTGCGCCGCCGTACGCGTCAACCCTGGCAACATCAAGAAGTTCGACGACCAGGTCAAGGAGATCGCGCGCGCCGCCAAGGACCACGGCACCTCGATCCGGATCGGCGTCAACGCCGGCTCGCTCGACCCGCGGCTGCTCCAGAAGTACGGGAAGGCGACCCCCGAGGCACTCGTCGAGTCCGCCAAGTGGGAGGCGAGCCTCTTCGAGGAGCACGACTTCCACGACTTCAAGATCTCGGTCAAGCACAACGACCCGGTCGTCATGGTGCGGGCCTACGAGATGCTGGCCGACGCCGGTGACTGGCCGCTGCACCTCGGGGTGACCGAGGCCGGTCCGGCGTTCCAGGGCACGATCAAGTCCGCCGTGGCGTTCGGCGCGCTGCTCTCGAAGGGGATCGGCGACACGATCCGGGTCTCCCTCTCGGCGCCGCCGGTCGAGGAGGTCAAGGTCGGGCTCCAGATCCTCGAGTCGCTGAACCTGCGCCCCCGACGGCTCGAGATCGTCTCGTGCCCCTCGTGCGGCCGAGCGCAGGTCGACGTCTACAAGCTCGCCGAGGAGGTCACGGCCGGCCTCGAGGGGCTCGAGGTGCCGTTGCGGGTCGCCGTCATGGGGTGCGTCGTCAACGGCCCCGGCGAGGCCCGCGAGGCCGACCTCGGCGTCGCCTCCGGCAACGGCAAGGGGCAGATCTTCGTCAAGGGCCAGGTCATCAAGACCGTGCCGGAGTCCCAGATCGTCGAGACGCTGATCGAGGAGGCGATGCGGATCGCCGAGGAGATGGACCCCGTCGAGGGCAGCGAGGCGAGCGTCTCCGTCAGCTGACCGCGCGGCGCTCCGAACGACGGCCGCGACGCCGAGCCGTAGGCTTCCTCCGTGCTCCGCTCCCAGCACGGTCTGCGCCTGCTCGGCCCGGCCGACCTGCCCGAGGTCACCGGGCTGCTCGCGCGTGACCCGGTCGTCAACGTCGTCGCCGACTACCGTGCCCGGACCACCCAGATGCAGCCCCGCTGGCTCAACGGCGAGATGTGGGGGTACTACGAGGGCGACCGGCTCCTCTCGGTCTGCCACTCCGCGGCCAACCTCATCCCGGCGATGGCGACGGGTGCTGCGCTGGCGGAGTTCGCCGACCGTGCGCTCGCCCAGGGCAGGCGATGCTCCACCCTGCTCGGCCGAGCCGACGACGTCGAGGTGATGTGGGAACGGCTCCGCCGTGAGTGGCCCGAGCCACGCGACACCCGGCGGAACCAGCCACACCTCGAGATCGACCGTCCGCCGCTCGTGGCGGCCGACCCGCTCGTGACCGTCGCCACCATGGAGCAGATCGACCTCGTCTACCCGGCCGCGGTCGCCATGCACCTCGAGGAGGTCGGCGTCTCTCCGGAGGAGCACGGCGGCGCCTCCCTCTACCGGGCCCGGGTCGCCCAGCTGATCTCCCGGGGATGGTCGTTCGTCCGGGTCGAGGACGGCCGGGTCATCTTCAAGGCGGAGGTCGCGGCGGCCACCCCGCACGCCTGCCAGGTGCAGGGGGTGTACGTCGTACCCGACCGTCGTGGGGAGGGGCTCGGCACCGCCGGCGTCGCCGCGGTGGTCGACCTGGCGCTGCGCCACGTCGCCCCCGTGGTCGCGCTCTACGTCAACGAGCACAACACCGCCGCGCGGCGGGCCTACGAACGAGCGGGCTTCCGAGAGACCGCGAGGTTCACAACGATCATGTTCTGACCCCGCCCGACCGGAGCCGCAACTGGTGAAGAACGACATGCTCAAGCGCTGTTCGGGTGTCGTTCTCCACCAGTTCCGTCGTTACATGCCTCGCCCCGGTCTTCCGGGCCCAACCGGTGCAGGAACTGCACCTGTCCGCTCGGGGTGAAGAGCGACTCGGCGAGCAGCGCGTGCCATTGCCGGACTCGGGCGGGATCGTGCTCGCGGCCGAGGCTGAGGTCGGCGTCCCGCAGGATGCCGACCGCCTGGTGCAGGACCTCGACGGAGGTGTACCCCCGCCGGACCCACTGCACGTTGCCGATCCGTCGCCCTCTTGCCAGGTCGGAGCGCTGACGTCTCCGCTTCAGGTGCTCGCCGCCGTCGTACTCGTGCAAAGCATTCGTCCCGACGAGCCACAGGTCGGCTCGGGCGACCTCGGTGCCCGACTCGTCGCGCAGCCGGTGCTGAGGTTCCACCTCGATGCCGCAGGCACCATGCAGCAGCCGCAGCAGCGTCTCCCAGGCTGACTCGGAGCGACCGTCGGCCAGCCCCAGCGCCTTCCGCAGCATCGGGGCACCGCGACGCCGCGGCCGGGCAGCTGTCGCGAGCGCCTCCGTGGTGGTGACACCACTGTGGAGGGCGGCGTCGACGAGCACGACCAGGTCGACGACGCTGAGGTGACGGGCACAGCTGAGGAGCACCTGCTCGGGCGGGTCGACGCGCAGATCTTCGAGGAGGTTCGGCGTCTCGGGGTCGGCGTGCCGGAACGCCACGAGGCCGGGACGCTGCGGCCGCGAGTCGGCGTCCGACTGTGCGGTGAAGACCGGCAACCCGTCGGGCAAGGGCGGCAGCCACCACTCGTAGATCCCTGCTGCCGTGAGGTGGGTGAACCGGCCGCTCAGTGGGAGGACGAGCTGCCAGGCGTCGAGCGCGGTGCGAGGGTCGGCCTCGGCCGGCCGATGCACCCCGTGGCTCACCCTGACCCACGCCGGCCCGCGGCGCCGACCGCGGACCGGTCGCTGTTCGTGCATCCGCGCATCGTGGCGTCGTACGGCGAGGAGGACCACCCGCACTGACGGGGCTGTGGAGAGAACCGGCCGGAACTGGTGGAAAACGACATGCTCAGGCGCACGAGGGGTGTCGTTCTCCACCAGTTCCCGTTCGAGGCTGCGCCCGGCTAGCCTCGGCCCATGTCGCGCACCCCGCTGGCCAAGGACGTCGCCCTGCTGGCGGGGCTCTTCACCACCTCCGGGGTGGTCCACCTCGTGAGGCCGAAGTTCTTCAAGCCGATGGTGCCGACGTGGGTGCCCGCCCCCGACGAGGTCATCCTCTGGTCCGGGGTAGCCGAGCTGGTCTGCGCCGGCGGGCTGCTAGCGCCGGCGACGCGACGGCCGGCCGGGTGGGCGAGTGCGGCGCTCCTGGTCGGGGTCTTCCCGGGCAACGTGAAGATGGCGATGGACGCGATGCGCACCCGCAGCACGAGGTACAAGGCGATCGCGCTCGCCCGGCTCCCCCTCCAGCTGCCCCTGGTCAACGCCGCCCTCAAGGCCGCCCGTCGCTGACTCCGGAGCTGGGCCGCAAACCGCGTCGTCGGCGTCGTACCCGGCCTTATAGCCTTGCGCGCATGACCGACACCCCCCGAGGCTCCGTGCTGGCCGAGCGCCGCCGGACTCCTCCCGTCCTGCGGATGTCCACCCTGTTCCTGCGGACGCTCCGGGACGACCCCGCCGACGCGGAGGTGCCGAGCCACCGGCTGCTCGTCCGGGCGGGGTTCATCCGGCGGGCGGCTCCGGGGATCTACTCGTGGCTGCCGCTCGGCTACCGGGTGCTGCGCCGGGTCGAGGACATCGTCCGCCAGGAGATGGACGCGATGGGCGCGCAGGAGGTGCACTTTCCCGCGCTGCTGCCGCGCGAGCCGTACGAGGCGACGAACCGGTGGACGGAGTACGGCGAGAACCTCTTCCGGCTCCAGGACCGGAGGGGCGGCGACTACCTCCTCGGCCCCACGCA
>DASSBB010000053.1:0-5426 GCA_035699145.1 Marmoricola sp. | reverse complement strand
GTCCATGAGCACCACTATGACATCAAACTGACATCATCGCAAGGTCACCACGACACCATGTTGAGCCGCCCTTCGTGCTGGGTCGAACCGCCCCTCGTGCTGGTGTTTCTCGGGCGCGTACGGCGAACGCGAACCGCTTTCAGACGAAAAGCTCCATCCTCGGCTGGTGGATGGAGCTTTTCGTCGGACACCGACCCGGCCCGCGCAGCCGCGCGAGGGGCGGTTGAACGCAGCGCGAGGGGCGGTTCAACGCAGCGCGAGGGGCGGTTCGACGTTGCCGGTGGACGGGGGATCAGGCGGCGGTCGGGGACTCAGCCGTGGAGCGGGCGGCGACGACGCAGGAGAGGAGCGCGCGCTCCTTGCGCATCGCGCCGGCGATCGCGGGGTGCTCCGCGTTGGCCTCGAGGATGGCGCGGGTGCCGGCGTACCGGGTCCTGATCCGCTGGAACGCTGTGGTGACGTCCTCCTGGAGGTCGCCCTCGCCGCTGTCGATGGCGACGTAGACGGCGCCGGCGAGCGCTGTGCGCCAGTCGTGCTGGAGCTGGCGGAGGAGCTCGCCCTCGTCATGGAAGAACTCCCAGACGTAGGGGGCCGCGCGCCAGGGCGTCGCGAAGCTCCCGGTCCGCTCCGCGAGCTCGATCATCTCCATGAGCGCGGTGTGACGCCGCCGCCTCGTGGTCCCCGAACGCCACATGATGTGCCTCCCCTGCCGACATGACCCTTCAAGTCGATGAGGTCGTCGTCCGCGGCGGAATACATGGGCCATGCTCGGTTCGCGCTGCGCCGCAGGGTACGTAGTCCGGACGGGCCAGTCAGCGCGCAGGTCGGTCGTGGAGCGCGGTCGTGACGTCGTCGCGCTCAGCCACGACATCGCCCGCGTCGTCCCACGCGGTCAGGTGCCCGTCCTTCGTGACGTCCCAGTCAGTTGCGCCCTGGATGCGTTCGGAGGACCCGTCCGTGTAGGTGACGACGATGGTGAGCATGCCCTCAGCCCCGATCGCGGTGCAACGTCAGAGCGAGCCGATGAGCATCGGCGGCGGGTCGCCGCCATCGTCCTTCTTGGTCTCGGGCTTGGCCTCTGGCTCGGCCTCGGCCCCAGCCGCCGGCGCGGGTGACGGCTCGGCGGTGGCCTGCGCGACGGTCGTCGCGGTCGTCGGCTCGGAGACGCCCGACTCGGAGTTGAGGGCGCCCTCGAGCTCCTGCTTCAGCTCGGCGAGAACCTCCGCCTTCAGCTCGGCCTTGAGCTTCGTCTTGAACTCGCTGATGTCCACTTCGTTCCCTTCCAGGATTGTCTCGACGTCCTGCCCGGACCAGGTCCGGGAAACCGTCTGCTGCCCGGCCGGCAGCTCGATGGTGAGCACGGCGGCAGCGACCGGCACGGGCGACGGCTCGCGCGAGACCGCCTCGTCCGGTTGGGCGCGCGACATAGCGCCCTCCCGATCGGACGAGGCGGGAGAGGAGCTACGCGAGGCGCCCTCCTCCTTCGCGGCAGCCTCGGCCTCGGTCGCCTGCTCCGGGTCCTCGGTGCCGTCGTGCGCGACGGTCAGCGGGTACTGGCTGTCGTCGGCCTCCTCGTCGCCGGGGAGGGTGTCCGGGGTCGGCGCCCGCTTCACCGACGCCAGCAGCATCTGCGCGACGTCGAGGATCTCGACCTCCTCGCGCGCCTCGCCCTTCGACTGGAGCATGGTGAGCCCGTCGGAGAGCATGACCCGGCAGAACGGGCAGCCGACGGCGATCTGGTCGGCGCCGGTGCCGACCGCCTCGGTGGTGCGGTTGACGTTGATCCGCTCGCCGGTCCGCTCCTCCATCCACATCCGGGCCCCGCCGGCGCCGCAGCAGAACGACCGCTCCTGGCTGCGCTCCATCTCCTTGAAGTCGGTCGAGGGGATGACGCTGAGCAGCTCGCGCGGCGGCTCGTAGACCTTGTTGTGCCGGCCGAGGTAGCACGGGTCGTGGTAGGTGATCGTCCGCTTCGAAGCCGCACCGTCGGAAGCGGCGATCGGCGTCAACCGACCCTCGCGGACCAGCCGGTTCAGCAGCTGAGTGTGGTGGACGACCTCGAGCTCGACGCCGAACTGGGAGTACTCGTTCTTCAGCGTGTTGAAGCAGTGCGCGCAGGTCGCGACGACCTTCTTGACCTTGTGCTCGCCGAACGTCTCGGCGTTCTGCATCGCCAGCTGCTGGAAGACGAACTCGTTGCCGGCCCGCCGGGCCGGGTCGCCGGTGCAGGTCTCGCCGTTCCCGAGCACCGCGAACGAGACGCCGGCCATGTCGAGCAGCTCAGCCACCGCGCGGGTCGTCTTCTTCGCCCGGTCCTCGTACGCGCCGGCGCACCCGACCCAGAACAGCCAGTCCACCGACTCCAGCGACTCGACGTCCTCGCCCACGACGGGTACGTCGAACTCCAGCCCCTGCGCCCACTCCAGCCGCGCGTTCGGCGACATGTTCCACGGGTTGCCCTTGTTCTCCAGCCCCTTGAAGAGGCCGTTGAGCTCGGCGGGGAAGTTCGACTCGATGAGCACCTGGTAGCGGCGCATGTCCATGATGTGGTCGACGTGCTCGATGTCGACCGGGCACTGCTGGACACACGCACCGCAGGAGGTGCAGTCCCACAGCACCTCGGGGTCGATGACCGCGCCGCCGCTCGGCATCGCCGGGTCGCCCTCGGTCGGGCCGACCAGCGGCCGCTCGGCCTCGGCGAGGACCAGCTCGGGGAGCGACTGCCGCTGCGACTCCGACGCGACGAGGTACGGCGCCTTGGCGTGCGCGTGGTCGCGGAGGTTGGTGATGAACAGCTTGGGGGAGAGCGGCTTGTCGGTGTTCCAGGCCGGGCACTGGCTCTGGCAGCGGCCGCACTCGGTGCAGGTGGTGAAGTCCAGGAGCCCCTTCCACGTGAAGTCCTCGACCTTGCCGACCCCCATCGCGGTCTCTTCGTCCATCTCGTCGACCATCTCGAGGTCGAACGGCTTGCCATCCACGACGATCGGCTTCATGGCACCCAGCGCGGTCGCCCCGGACGCCTCCCGCTTGAGCCAGATGTTGGGGAAGGCGAGGAACCGGTGCCAGGCGACGCCCATCGTCGTGTTCACCGCGATGGTGATCATCCAGACCATCGAGATGACGATCTTGATCGTCGCGACGACCAGGACGAGGTTCTCCAGGGTCCCCACGGAGAGCCCGTCGAGGAACGACCCGCCCCAGGCCGTCAGCGGGAAGTGCAGGGCGGACGCCTGGTCGGGTCCGGCCAGGGCGTACTCGAGGAACCTCAGCGTCAGGATGCAGAGCCCGACGGTGAGGATGACCCACTCGACGAAGTACCCCTGCCACATCGTGGAGCCGTAGAGCCGCCCCTTCGTGCCCCGAGTCCGCTCCGAGGGACGGGTCGCCCGGTAGACCATGAACGGGACGATCGCGATGACCATCATCCAGGCGAACAGCTCGGTGACCCACTCGAAAGGTGGGAAGTGACCGATGACCGGCAGGATGAAGTGTGGGTCGAAGAGCTGACCGTAGGCGTTGACCAGGGTCGCGAAGAGCAGCCCGAACCCGACCATGATGAACCAGTGCGCCGCGCCCACGCGCGTCCACTGGAGCATCCGGGTGTGCAGCAGCGTCTCGCGGAGCAGCGTCGCGGTGCGGGCCCCGGGGTTGTCGGTGCGCTGGGCGGGCTGACCCGTCCGCAGCACGGCGAGGATCGCCCGGATCGCGCGGACGAACAGGGCGACCGCGACGACAGTGATCGCCCAGGACACCACGAGGGCGACGATCTGCAACATCTGCTGCTCCTCAGCGACAGAGGACATGAGTGACCCGAGCCTAGGCGTGAGCACGCCGCGGTGGTGCGCGGATCACTGTGACGATGATCCTAGTGCCGCGGCCGGCCCGGACAGCCGCCGCGTGAGCAGCTGTGCGGTGCCCCGGACCGCCGCGGCGATCGGCCCGGCAGCGGTGGCCCCGGGGTAGGTCACCGCCACCCCCGCCACCGGGTGGCCGTTGTGGTCGAGCACCGCCGAGGCGACGGAGGCGAGCCCGGAGGTCACCTCGCCCTCCTCGAGCGCATGCCCCCGCCGCCGGGTCTCCGAGAGCAGCACGCGCAGCGCGGACAGCGACGCCGGCCCCAGCCCGGTGCGGTCGGTGAAGGCGGCGCGGTCGGGGAAGAGCGCCCGCACCTGTGCCGGTGGGAGCGCCGCGAGGAGCGCACGCCCGCTGGCGGTGAGGTGCGCCGGCAGCCGTACGCCGACGTCGGTCACCAGCGAGGGCCGGCCCGGCGCCCGCTCCTCGAGCACGTAGAGGACGTCCCTCCCGTGGAGGACGGCGAGGTGCGCGGAGTGGCCGACCTCGTCGACGAGGGCCGCCAGCGGTCGCCGGGCCAGCCGCTGCAGCGGCTCCTGGCGGGTGTAGCCGCTGCCGACCTCGAACGCCGCCACGCCGAGCCCGTAGCGGTGCTCGTCGGCGAGGTGCACGACGAACCCCTCGTCGACCATCGCGTTGACCAGGTGGTACGCCGTCGACCGGGGCAGGCCGCACGCCTCGGCGATCCGGTCGAGCGGGACCGGTGCGGGCTGGCGCGCCAGGAACCGGAGCACCCGAAGCGTCCGGGTCGCCGCCGGAACGTTGCTCATGGGATCACGCTAGTCTCGCATCCGAGACAGTTCCACCGGCCGAGGGGTCGCGCTCCGTCCGGCACAGGAGTGGAATCGCCTCATGGCACACCACGAGAAGACGACCGTCACGGTCGGCACCGGCCCGGTCACCGTCGAGGAGCTCGTCGCCGTCGCGCGGTACGACGCCGGGGTCACCCTGGGCGACGAGGCGCTCGCCGCCGTCGAGAAGGCCCGCGAGGTCGTCGACGCGCTGGCCGCGGCGACCACCCCGTCGTACGGCGTCTCCACGGGGTTCGGCGCCCTGGCCACGCGGCACATCCCGACGGAGAAGCGCGCCCAGCTCCAGCGCTCGCTGGTCCGCTCGCACGCCGCCGGCAGCGGCCCCGAGGTCGAGCGTGAGGTCACGCGCGCGCTCATGCTGCTCCGGCTGTCGACACTCGCGACCGGCCGGACCGGGGTGCGCGCGGAGACCGCGCAGCTGCTGGCCGGGCTGCTCACCGCCGGCATCACCCCGCAGGTCCACGAGTACGGCTCCCTCGGCTGCTCCGGCGACCTGGCGCCGCTCGCGCACTGTGCGCTCGCGCTCATGGGTGAGGGCAAGGTACGCCGCGCCGACGGCTCGCTCGTCGACGCCGCCACCGCTCTGGACGAGGCCGGCCTGACGCCCGTCGACCTGGTCGAGAAGGAGGGGCTGGCGCTGATCAACGGCACCGACGGGATGCTCGGCATGCTCGTCCTCGCCCTCCACGACCTCCGCAACCTCCTCCAGGTCGCCGACATCGCCGCGGCGATGAGCGTCGAGGCCCAGCTCGGCACCGACCG
>DASSBB010000052.1:0-24762 GCA_035699145.1 Marmoricola sp. | reverse complement strand
CTGGTCCGCCAGGACCCCAACGACCAGGTGGTCGCGGCGTTCGACCTCCACCAGGACCTCCTCACCGAGGAGCTCGGGCCGTGCGCCTACCACTACGCGTTCGGCGACGTGTCGCGGTACGACGGCATCGTCGTGCGGCTCCGCGAGGTCGTGCCCCTCCTGTCCGGGTTCGAGATCGATGCGGGATTCGGCGAGGAGGTCGACGACGAGGGGCGGGTCCTGCCGAAGACCGCGGCGGTCGCGGCGCGGTCAGACGCCAACGGGTTCATCGTCCGGTACGACGGCACGTTCTCCGACTTCTACCAGCGGATCGGGGCGGCGCACTCGATCGCCGCCGAGACCTCTGGGGCGACGCCGATGGATGACGCCTGCCGGGTCAACCTGATCTGGATGACCGGCGTGATGGAACTCGTCGCCGGCTGACTCAGACGCTCGCCGGACCGCGGGGGAGCGGCGCCTGCCAGTCGCGCCACATCGCGAGCAGCCGCAGCACCAGGCAGAGCAGCGCACCGACGGCGGCCACCACGGCGATGGGGAGGCCGAGCTCTCGGCCGACCACCGCGACCGCACCCCCGAGAAGCGCCGGCGTCGCGTAGAGCTCGCCGCGGAACACGATCGGCGGACGACCGGCCAGCAAGTCGCGGAGCACGCCGCCGCCGATCCCGGTCAGCACGCCCATGAGCGTGGCCGGCACGGGGCCGAGGCCGTGCTCGACCGCCTTGACCGCACCGGTGACGCAGAAGAGCGACAGGCCGAAGGCGTCGAAGACGTTGATGACCCGCTCCTGCCGGGTGAGGGGGCCGTGGAAGCTGAAGGTCACCAGCCCGGCGGCCACCGGGACGACCAGGTAGCGCCAGTCGGACAACGATGCCGGCGGGGTCGCGTCGATGAGGACGTCACGGATGAACCCGCCACCGAGCCCGGTCGCGGCGGCCAGGACGAGCACGCCGAACACGTCGTACTCCTTGCGGACGGCGACGAGCGCGCCGGAGATCGCGAACACGAAGATCCCGAGCAGGTCCAGGGCGACGAGCATGTGCTGACGGTAGCCGTGGCTCCCGATCCGTCACGGCGTCACGGGAACACGTTGCCGGAGTCGTTCGGCCCGGAGTGCCGGGACGTAGAGCGCCGCGCCGAGCACGCTGAACGCGCCGGCCGAGACCATCGCGACCTGGGTGCTCGCGCCGGTGGCGATCGCCCCGAGGAGGGGCGCCGCGACGGAGAAGGCGGCGAAGGCAACCATCGAGTTCATCGACAGCACGGTCGCCCGGTTCCGCGCCTCCGCCTCGCGGTGGAGCAGCGCCGCGTGCATCGGGCCGGCGGTCCCGTGGAGCCCGTAGGTGAAGAGGTAGGCGACGATCAGTGCGGCCGGACCCGCGACCAGCCCCATCACGACGGCGCCGAGCCCGTTGAGCACCCGGGCCACGATGGCGGTGCGGGTGACCCCGATGCGACGGCTGGCCAGGCCGGCCAGGGCCGAGCCGAGTGCGAACACGCCCCACCCGACGGCGGCGACGGGGCCCATCAGGGCGCCGGCCGGCTCCTCGCCACCGACGAGCTCGGCCAGCCGGATGGGTGTGAAGGACTCGAAGACGACCATCCCGGTCGACCAGAAGAGCTCGACGAGGACCAGGCCGAGCAGCACCCGGTTGCGGCGGAGCAGGCGCAGCCCGTCGCGGACCACGACCGGCGCCTGGCGGACCGAGTCGGCCGCCCTCCTGGCGCCGGTCGAGTCGAGGTGGGTCCAGGGCTCGCGCATCATCAGCACGACGGCGACGAGGTGGACGACGTTGAGGACCGCCCAGACCAGCAGCGGCAGCAGCAGCGCCGAGCCGACCGGGAGCGGGTCCCAGGCGACGAGCCCGCCGGAGACGACCGCCCCGAGGGCGATCCCGCCGCCCAGCACCGTCCCTTGGGCGGCCAGGGTCCGGTCGACGTCGGCACCGGGCTCGGTGACGTGCACCGTGTCGACGTACCACGCCTCCAGCGGGCCGGAGTCGAGCGCCCGGAAGACGCCCTGGAGCGCCGCGGCGAGCGCGAAGGTCCAGAACGAGTCGGCCAGGATCATCACGACGCTGCCCACGACGTTGACGACGGCGGAGGTCACCAGCACCGGGCGCCGGCCGAAGGCGTCGGCGAAGCCGCTGGTCGGCAGCTCGAGCGCGAAGACGACGAGCCCCTGCAACGAGAAGGCGAGCAGCGCGTCGGCGATGGTCAGCCCGCGCTCCAGCGGCCACAGCGTCATCAGTCCGACGACCAGGCCGACCGGGAACCACCGGGTCAGGCTGAGGAGCAGGAAGACGCGGCGGGCGGCGGTGGGAGTGAGTACGTCGGTCATGGTCGGTCTCCGGGTGGTCGGTCGTCGAGGGGCAGCAGGTGGGTCCAGACCAGGACCCGGATCGCGTCCGGGTCGTCGGCGCCGGCGTCGCGGTAGCGCTGGACGACCGCCTCGATCTCGGCCCACATCGTCCGGGCCTGCGCCGCGGTCACCGTGACGCCGTCGTCACCGGCTCCCAGCGTGTCCTGCCACTCCGCGGGCCAGCGCGACGACTGCTCCGCCCACCGTTCCATCCGCTCGGTGAGCGTGGAGTGGTAGTGCCGGGTGAGCCAGGCCAAGGACGCCTCGGCGTCCCGGTCCCCGGCGAACTCGCTGGGCTGCCACTCGTGGCCCCGGGTGGAGGCCTCCCACACCCGGCGCTTGCCCGTGCCGGTCCCGGTGTCGGTGACGAGCCCGACCTCCGCGAGCTTGCGGAGGTGGTAGCTGGTCGCGCCGGTGTTGGTCTCGAGCCGCTCGGCGAGCTCGGTGGCGGTCGCCGGCCCGTGGAGCCGGAGCTGTGTGAGCAACCGGGACCGCAACGGATGGGCGAGCACCCGCAGCGCGCCGGCGTCGAGACGGAGAAGATCGGCCATGGCGTGCACAATACCTGTGCACACTTCCTTTGCACAACCCCTGGTGGGTCGGTGGGAACGGGGAGCCGCCCGGTGGTGTAGACGGTGGGAGGGAGGAGGACGGTCACCCTGAGCCGCGACGACGAGGAAGTGCTCCTGGCTCGCGCACGCGGCGGCGACGCCGACGCGTACGCCGATCTCGTGCGCCGTCACACGCCGATGGCCGTACGGACCGCGACCATGCTCGGAGCCGGGGCGGACGCCGAGGACGTCGTGCAGGACGCGTTCGTCAAGGTCTACCGGAGCCTCGGCCGGTTCCGGCGCGGCGCGCCGTTCCGGCCCTGGCTGCTGCGGATCGTGGCCAACGAGACGCGCAACCTGCACCGGTCGGCAGGACGTCGCTCCGCGCGTGAGCGTCGTGCGTGGGAGAGCACCGAGCCGGTGCTGCTCGCCGCCGACGACCCGGCGGACGTGACGCTGAGCCGGGACCGCCGTACCGAGCTGGTCCGCGGCCTGGCGGCGCTGTCGGGGCCGCACCGGCAGGTCGTGACCTGTCGCTTCCTGCTCGAACTCGACGAGGCCGAGACGGCTGCCGTGCTCGGGTGGCCCCGAGGGACGGTCAAGTCCCGGTTGCACCGGGCACTCGGGCAGCTCAAGAACCAGCTGGTCGCGACCGGGACGGAGGTGGGTCAGGATGGCTGAGGTGGACGAGGAGCAGCTCGTTGCGGAGCTGCGCAGCCTGGGGCGCGCCGTCGCGCCTCCGGAGACCGACGCCGGTCGGATGGCAGCCGCGGTGGTGGCGGCCCTGCCCGCGCGACCCGAGCCGCGGCTGAGCCGACGCACCCTGGCGCTGGTGGCCCTTGCGGTCCTCGTGGCACTGGTCGCGACTCCGCCGGTGCGCGCCGCCGTCGCCGACTGGCTCGGGTTCAGCGGAGTGCGCGTGGAGCTGGGCGACGCGGGCGGAGACGCCCTGCCACCACCGGCCATCGAGGGAGGATCCGACGTGGAGGAGGCTGCGCGCCAGGTGTCCTTTCCCGTTCTGGCGCCTGCGGCGCTCGGCCGACCCACCGGGGTGGAGGTCGCGCCGGACGGCCGCATGGTGTCGATGACCTGGACGGACGACGGCTCGGTGGTCCGGCTCGACCAGTTCGACGGGACGCTCGACTTCGCGATGGCCAAGCGGTCGCCCGAGGTGCAGTACGCCGCTGTGGGACCGGTCGATGCGCTCTGGTTCGATGAGCCGCACGAGGTGGTGCTGCTCGCCCCGAACGGCAGCCGTCGCGTCGAGACCGCCCGCCTGGCCGGGCACACGCTCATCTGGCCGCGGTCGACCACCACGTTGCGCCTCGAGGGCGACCTGGATCTCGAGGAAGCGGTCGCGATCGCCGAGTCGGCCCGTCCGGTCGGGTGAGGGGCGGAACCCGGACCGGCCGGGCGGTGTAGGAGGGGTATCCGACCGAGGAGGCCCCATGCGCCGTACCCACGTCCTGCTGACGCTCGTCCTGCTGACGCTGTCCACGGTGTGGGCTGCCGGTCCTGCTGTCGCGGGCGGACCGACCAGTGTGCTGCTGTCGGTACCCGGGGAGGGGCGGATGGCCGCGCTGTACCACACCGAGGCGGACTACCAGAGGCTCGGCGATCTCGCCGGGGTGTTCGACGACGTCGGCAAGGCCTCGGCGCCGCGGCATCTCGAAGGGTCCGGCGAGGTGGTCACCCTCACCTGGCTGATCCACGACGTCCACGTCTGGCGGGTCGACTACGTGCACCTCGGGGGAGCGGGAGCCCCGTGGGTGGAGACCCGGGAGGTCGTCGACGACGACCCCTGGTGGGAGGCGCCGACTGTGTGGCACCGGGGGGACGCCCGGCTCCGGGGACTCCTCACTCGGGTGCTGCACGACCCCGGTTCGGCACCTGGCGCGTCGACCCCTGCCCCGGCGACCCTGACGGAACAGGCAGCGACACCGGCAGCGACACCGGCAGCCGTTCAGCAGCGCTCACCGCTGGTCCTGGCGGCGTGGACGGGTGGCGGTGTCGCCGCCGGCGCGCTGCTCACCCTCCTCACCCTGGTCGTCCTGCGCCGACGGTCCCGTCGGGAGCCGGCTCCGGTGGGTGAACGACCGGCGATGGGGGACCAGCTCGTCTGGCCGTGAGGGCCGACCCTCGCATGGGGCCAGCCTCACAGACGCCGCTCGCGACCGTCATCCCCGCGGCGGCCGGTCGTGGTGGCCGGTCGTGGTGGCGGCCAGCACGTTCGCCGCCACCACGAGGGCGATGCCCGCCCACTGGTTCGGGGCCAGGCCCTCTCCCAGCAGGGCCACGCCGGCCAGCGCGGCGAGGACCGGGTGGGCGCTCATGAAGATGCCGAAGAACCGTGGCGGCACCGACCGCAGGGCGGTCAGGTCGGCGGCGTACGGCACCACCGACGACAGCAGCCCGGCGGCCACCGCGTAGACGACCGGCATCCCGACCAGCCGATCGTTCCCGGCGAGGACGAGCAGGACCGGCAGGTAGGCCAGCGCCGAGCCGGTGGTGGCGACGGCCGGCCCCTGGAGGCCGGGGAGGCGGACTCCGACCACCCGGTTGAGGGCGATGTACGCCGCCCAGCAGGCCGCCGCCGCGAGCCCCAGCCCCAGCCCCAGGTAGTCGCTGGTCGGGCCCGGAAGCACGAGGGCGTAGACCCCCGCGCCGGCGACGGCTGCGGCGACGAGGTCCCTCCGGCCGCGGGACGCCGCCAGGGCGACGGCGAGCGGGCCGAGGAACTCCAGGGTGACCGCCAGGCCCAGCCCGATCCGGTCGATCGCGGAGTAGAGCGCGAGGTTCATGCACCCGAAGACACCGGCCAGCAGCAGCGCCGGCCACCACTGGGCCCAGGTCATGCGGCGGAACGGCGGTCGCGCCACCGGGAGCAGGACCGACGCCGCCACGAGCTGGCGCATGGCGACCACGCCGGCGGGGCCGATCGCGTCGAACGCGTGCGCGCCGATGCCGGCCCCGAGCTGGTTCCCGGCAGCACCCGTCGTCATCATCGCGATCCCGAACCGGCGGGACCGTGGAGTGCGCGGCGCACCTGCCAGGGCGGCGGGGGGTTGCGAGATGGTGGCGGTCACCTGTGCCAGTCTGGGAGGCGGCTCACGATCCGGGAAATGCATGAGCCGCCCGACCTATACGCTGGGCGTATGGCCGTGGAGCTGCGCCAGCTGCGAGCCTTCGTCACGGTCGTCGACGAAGGCACCTTCACCGACGCGGCGATCGCGCTTCGAACCTCCCAGGCGTCGGTGTCGCGGTCGGTCGCCTCGCTGGAGCGGGAGCTCGGTGCCCGGCTCCTCCAGCGCACGAGCCGCGGTGTGGTCCCGACGGTCGCCGGGGCAAGGGTCCTGGGGCGCGCGCGTCGGGTCCTGGACGACGTCTCCGCGATCGAGCGGGAGGTCGCCGACACCAGCGGGGAGCTGCTCGTGGGCTATGCCTGGTCGGCGCTCGGCCGCCACACCACCACGCTGCAACGGCGCTGGTCCGCGGAGCACCCCGGCTCCACGCTGGTGTTCGTCCAGGCGAACACCACCACCGCCGGGCTCGTGGAAGGGGCTGCCGACATCGCCGTGACCCGGAGACCGCTGACCGACCGCCGGTTCGAGACAGCGCTGGTCGGCACCGAACGTCGCTACGCCGCACTGGCGTCCGACCACCCGCTCGCCCGCCGTCGCACCGTCGGCATGGCGGACTTCAGCGGCGCCACGGTCGGGATCGACAGCCGGACGGGCACCACGACCCAGGAGCTGTGGCCGGCGGATGCTGCTCCTGGTGCCACCCGGGAGACCCACGGCGTGGACGAGTGGCTCACGCTCATCGCCGCGGGTCAGGCGATCGGCATCACGTCCGAGGCGACCGCGCGGCAGCACCCCCGACCAGGCATCGTCTACCGGCCGGTCCGGGACGCCCAGCCAGTTCCGGTCTGGCTCGCCTGGTGGCGCGACGACAGGCCGGCACAGGCCACGGCGCTGGTCCAGCTCGCCTCCGAGCTCTACGCCGGTGGGTCCTGAGGACGCCCCGCGAGGGCGGCCAGCCGGTCGTACACCGGCGCGTCGTCGGAGACCGGCACCGCCGGACCGAACGCCTTCCCGCGGTTCTCGGGGGTCAGCATCGTCCCCATGAACGCGAGCCCGCGCTCGGCCACCTCCGGCAGCAGCTCCGGCGACTGCCCGGTGGCCCGGGCGACGTCCCAGGTGTGCACGGCGATCTCCGCGGTCTGCCAGTCGACCTGCCCGGCATCGGCCGCGTCGCCGGCCTGGTGCCAGTGGTGGATCAGGTCGTCGGCGTTGGACCTGAAGTCGGCCGCCCAGCTGCTGCCGAGGGGGCTGGGCTCGGCTGACCAGTCGGGTTGCTCGCCCCGGAGCATCTCGAGGAAGCGCGCCGGCGCGGCCACGAGGTGGCCGACCAGCTGCGCGACGTCCCAGTCGCTGCACGGGGTGGGCTGGGCGAGCTGGTCCGGGTGGACAGCGGCGAGCACGTCGCCCGCCTGGTCCAGGGCGCGTGAAAGGACGACGACGGACTCGTGGGAAGCGGTCATGGTTCCTCCTCGCCGACCACGATAGCCATGGGCGGCGGGAACCGGTCCTCGGTCGGACGAAGCGCCACGACGGCTCCGAGGATCAGCGTGCCGCCGAGCAGGGCAGCCGGCGCGAGCTCCTCGCCCAGCAGCAGCACCGCGAGGAGCGCGGCCGAGAGCGGTTCCACCAGCGTCGCCACCGTGGCCGCCGCGCCGGAGGTGGTGCGCAGCCCGGCGTACAGCAGGCCGTAGGCGAGCGCCATCGTCGCCACGCCGAGGTAGACCAGCAGCGCCAGCGACACCGGTTCCGCGGTGAGGACCGGCTCGCTGGCGAGGAGGGCGCCGACCAGGAACGGCGACAGGGCGACCGCCCCCGCAGCGGTGGCGCAGGTGGTCAGCGGGACCGGGTCCACCCGTTGCGCCAGTCGGTGGCCCAGCACCGTCGTCGCGGCGTACGTCGCCCCGGCGGCGACGGCCAGCGCGAGACCGAGACCGGGCCGGTCGCCCGAGGCCCGGCCCGGGTCGTCCACGGCGGTGCTGACCAGGACCAGACCGGCCAGGGCGGCGGCGAGCACGCCGCCCTGGCGCGCCGTCGGACGGGTCCGGGCGAGCGCGTGCTCCCAGGCGGCTGCCAGCACCGGCGCCAGCCCGAGCGCGACGACCGTCGCGACACTCACCCCGACGAGCAGGACCGAGACGAAGTAGAGCCCCTGGTAGGCCGCGGTCCCGCAGCCGACCACGATCACAGCGACGGGGTGCGCTCGCGCAGTCGCCACCAAGCGACCAGACCGACGGGTCAGCGCGGCGAACCCGGCCAGTGCGAAGGCTGCGACGGCCATCCGCCAGGCGCTCGCGGTCATGGCGCCGAGCCCGGTGCGTTCGTGCAGCACCGTGACCACCAGCCCCCCGGTGCCCCACAGGACTCCGGCGGCGCTGACCTGCAGCAGGCCGACGCCGGCTCGGTGGCCGGTCAGTCGCACATGTCGCAGACGCCGCTGGCGGGCACGACGGTGAAGTGGACCGGACAGACCACCAGCGGCTTCTCCTCGACCACCGGCTTGGCCGGAGCCTTCGCCCGGGAGGCACGGACGCGTGGCGCCGTACCCTCCGCGGCCACAGCCTTGGCGACCGGCTTGGGCGCGTAGGCCGGCTCACCTCCGCCCTCGGGCAGCGGGGCGCCGAAGTGGCGGTAGCAGTCGAGCCGCTCGTGGGCGGCGTGCTCGTCCGGGTCGCCGCTGATCGGCCCGCGGTGCTGCTCGACGGCGGTCACGTAGCCGCCGCCGACATGGCCGCGGGCGTCCACGCAGAGCGCCGCGAGGAACGGCTCACCACGGCGCGCGCACTCCCCGGAGACCCGCCCCAGGACGTCCCCGATCCAGTGCATGTGGAGCTGCGTCGTCTTGACCAGGCTCCGCCGCTGCACGAAGTCGGCGAGCTCCTTGAAGCTGATCGTCCCGTGGTAGACCCCCGCCGTCTCGACCAGCCGCTCCCGCGCGGCCAGTGCCCAGGTCGCGCGGGCGTGCTCCTGGCCGACAGTGGTCGCGTTCGTGTAGCGGAGCGGGTCGAGCCCGGGGCCGTCGACGTCGAAGCCGAGGACCTGGAGGACGCGCGCGCCCTCCTTGGCGTCCGCCATCGAGTCGCTGTCGAGGACCTGCCCGGCGGCGTAGTAGTGGGCGACGCCGATCATCGCCCTCGCGTCGAGCCGCCGGCCGTCGTGGTGGAAGGCGTACTCATGGGTCGCGGCGAGCCCGTAGGTGTCGCGGAAACCGGCCGACCCCAGCTCGTCGTACTCCGAGATCGCCTTGAGGACGTGCTCACGCCGGATCAATTCGAAGTCGGGCATGCCGTCCACTCTAGGTGCTGTCAGGACCGCCGCAGCCCCCAGGAGAGGGTCCACTCCGCTCCAGGCTCGAGCCGGACCAGCCCGTCCCCGCTGTTGAGCGCGTCGGCCGGCGCCGTCATCGGCTCCACGGCGACGGCGAGCCGGGGTCCGTCCTGGCCCGGGTACTTCACGTTCGTGTAGACCTGCGCGTAGCCGAAGGGCTCCTCCGCCCACAGCTCGACCCCGTCGCCCGACGGCGCCTGCAGCCGGTGCCGGTGCACCCCGTCGGTCGACGTCAGCCCCGTGTAGCAGTTGTCCAGCCGGACGTCCCCGATCCGCCGGCCTCCCCGGAGGTCCTGCTCGGCGCCCTCGACCGGGTGCCAGTGCACCGGGATCCCACGCTCGTCGCTCTCGAGGTACGACGCCGCAGCGACCGTGAGGACGAGCTCCTCGACCGGGGTGTCCCCGACCCGGAGGTAGGGGTGGGCGCCGACCGCCACCGGGGCCGGTCGCGGACCCCGGTTCACCACCGTGTGGGTGACGGTGACGCCGTCGTCGGACAGCTGGTAGCGCACCGAGGTCCCCAGCCGGAACGGCCAGCCGTGCTGCGGGAAGACCCCGGCCGCCAGTGTCACCGAGTCGTCGGTCCGGTCCGCGACCGTGTAGCCGGTGTTGCGGAGCAGCCCGTGGGAGGCGTTGCCCTTCGACGGCTCGGTGATGTCGAGCTGCTGCACCTCCCCGTCGAGGACCCACCTGCCGTCCGCGACCCGGTTCGGCCACGGCACGAGGACGATCCCCGAGCCGCCCGGGTGGACCAGCTCGTCGGGGTACTCGTCGACCAGGGCCAGGCCGTCGACGCGGAGCGACCGCAGCGAGGCGGCCAGCTCGGTGACGGTCGCGGTGACGTCGCCGCGGCGCAGGGAGTGGCGCAGGGAGTACTGCTCTCCGGTGGGAAGGCTGCTCATGACGAGCAGCCTAGGACTCACCCCGCCGGCTTCACCGCCACCACCGGGCAGTGCGCCTCGAGGATGAGGCGCTGGGCCACGCTGCCCATGACCAGCTTGCCGAGCGGCGTCCGGCGCCGGATCCCGACGACGAGGATCCGGGGTGACACCTCGCCGGCGGCGGCGAGCACCTCGCCGGCGACGTCGGGGCTCATCGACTGCCGCAGCTCGGCCTCGACGTCCAGCGCCTCCAGCCGGGAGCGCAGCGACCCCGCCGCGTCGGCGCCGGCGTACCGCTCGTCGACGAGGGCGTCGCCGCGGGTCACGTTGACCACGACGAGCCGCTCACCGGCCGCCGATGCCTCGGCGATGCCGTGGTCGAGCGCCGCCTCGCCGTACACGTCGGCGCTGTAGGCCACCAGGACCGTCATGCGTCCACCTTCTCTCGTTCGTCGGGTGCCGAGGTGTCGCGCGGCGCCCGGGCGTCGATCACGCTCTTGGCCGCCAGCGCGAGCCCGCCCAGGATCAGCACCGCGTAGACCACCACCGCGACCGGCTCGCTCCACAACGTGGAGACGTCGCCGCTGGAGATCGCCAGCGCCTGGGCCAGCTGGTACTCCAGCGTCGGGCCGAGGATGACGCCGATGATGAGCGGCAGCACCGGGATGCCGAAGCGGCGCATCAGCAGGCCGAGCAGCCCGAAGACCAGCAGCAGCAGCAGGTCGAACCACTGGAAGTTCACGCTGTAGGCGCCGAGCGAGGCGAAGAAGAGGATCCCCGCGTAGAGGTACGGCCGCGGGGTCCGCAGCAGCTTCGCCCACAGCGGCGCCATCGGCAGGTTGAGCGCGAGCAGCAGCGCGTTGGCGATGAAGAGGCTGGCGAGCAGCGTCCAGACCAGCGCCGACTCGTTGTCGAACAGCGCCGGGCCCGGCTGGATCCCGTAGCCCTGCATCGCGGCCAGGATCACTGCCGCCGTCGCGGTCGTCGGCAGCCCCAGCGCCAGCAGCGGGACGAGCGTCCCGGCGGCGGAGGCGTTGTTCGCCGCCTCGGGGCCGGCGACCCCCTCGATCGCCCCGTGACCGAACTCCTCGGGCTTCTTGGTCAGCTTCCGCTCGGTGATGTAGGAGAGGAACGTCGGCATCTCGGCGCCGCCGGCCGGCAGGGCGCCGAACGGGAAGCCGAACGCGGTGCCGCGCAGCCAGGGTCTCCAGGAGCGCCGGAGGTCGTCGCGGCTCATCCACGGCACCCCGACCGGGATGACGTCGAGCGGCTTGCGGCGCAGGTGGGCGGCGACCCAGAGCGCCTCGCCGACCGCGAAGATCGCCACGGCCACCACGACGATGTCGATGCCGTCGGCGAGGAGCGGCTGCCCGAACGTCAGCCGGGGCTGGCCGGTCTGGGTGCCGACGAGCCCGATCGCGAGCCCGAGGAAGAGCCCGATGAAGCCGCGCAGCCGCGAGGCGCCGAGGACCGCGGTGACGGCCAGCAGGGCGAGCAGCATCATCGCGAAGTACGACGGCGCGCCGAGCTCGACCACCACGTCGGCCACGGGTGCTGCGACGAGGACCAGCAGGGCCGTGCCGATCGACCCCGCCACGAACGACCCGATCGCCGCAGTGGCGAGTGCCTGGGCGGCCCGGCCGGCCTTCGCCATCTTGTTGCCCTCGATGGCGGTGACCACCGACGACGACTCACCCGGGGTGTTGAGCAGGATCGAGGTGGTCGAGCCGCCGTACATCCCTCCGTAGTAGATGCCGGCGAACATGATGAGCGCGCTGCTCGGGGAGACGTTGTAGGTCACCGGCAGCAGCAGGGCGACCGTCATCGCCGGGCCGATGCCGGGGAGCACGCCGACGGCGGTGCCGAGCAGCACCCCGAGCGCGGCGTAGAGGAGGTTCGTCGGGGTCAGCGCGGAGCCGAACCCGTCCATGAGCAGTGACAGTGAGTCCATCAGAGCACTCCGTCCATGATGCCGGCCGGGATCGGGACCCCGAGTCCGACGTAGAAGCCGTACCAGGTGCCGACCGAGAGCAGTGCCCCGACGACGAGGTCGAAGACGTGCCGGCGGCTGCCGAGCACCCAGGCGGTGCCGGCGAAGAGGAACGCCCCGGTGATCGCCCACCCGAGGAGGTCGATGAGGGCGATGTTGAGCACGAAGACGGCAACCAGCTTGGCCACCGTCGGCCAGTCCGAGCTCGTCGTGAGGTCGACGTCCTCGCCCTCCTCGGCCTGGGGGAGGTCGCCTCGGGCGGCCGCCAGTGCCAGCAGGGCGGCCAGGACGAGCAGCGCGCCACCGACCAGGTAGGGGAACGCGCTCGGCTGGACCGGCTGGTCGGAGAACGCCGGGTGCAGCGTCGTGGCGTCGTACAGGACGTAGCCGCCGATGACGGCGAGCAGGGCGGCGAGGCCGTACTGCGCGGTGTCCTTGCGGGTGGTGGTCGTCGTGGTCGTAGTGGTCGTGGTGCTCATGCCAGCCCCAGCTCCTTCAGCGTGGTCTCCACGCGGTTCTCCTGCTCCTCGAGGAACGTCGCGAACTCGTCGCCGGTGGCGAACGCGTCGATCCAGCCGTTGGTCTCCAGCTGCTCCTGCCACGCCTCGGTGTCGTGCATCTCCACCAGCAGGTCGGTCAGCTCCTTCCGGGTGTCCTCGGAGATCCCGGGTGGGGCGAAGACACCACGCCAGTTGGTGAAGACGAGGTCGACTCCCGAGTCCTTCAGTGTGGGCGCGTCGACCGTGGGCAGCGGCTCCGCGCCGGAGGTGGCCAGCACCCGCAGGGAGCCGTCCTCGATCTGCCCCTCGAACTCGCTGAGCCCGCTGGTCCCCACGTCGATCTTCGAGCCGAGCAGCGCCGAGGTCAGCGGGCCGCCGCCGTCGTACGAGATGTACTTGACGTCGGCGGGCTCGATGCCGACCGCGGCCGCGAGCTGCATCGGGAAGAGGTGGTCGGGGCCGCCGGCCGTCGAGCCACCGCCGATGGTGACCGACCCGGGGTCCGCCTTCCACGCCTTGACGAGGTCCTCGACGGTCTCGAACGGCGAGTCGGCCGGGACCAGCAACCCCTCCTGCTCCTCGATCAGCCGGGCCAGCGGAGTGGCGTCGGTGATCCGGGCGTCGGACTCGTTGGTGTAGACGGCCCCGACGACGCCGAGCCCCATCGTCATCATGACGTCGTCCGCCCCGCGCTCGTTGAGGAGCCGCTGCATCGCGACCGTCCCGCTGGCACCGATGACGTTGGTGATCTCGAAGCGCCCGGTGAGCCCTTCGGTCTCCATGACGTGGACCGCCGCCCGCCCGGTCTGGTCGTAGCCGCCGCCCGGGCTGTTCGGGATCATCATCCGCAGCCGCCGGTTGCCGGGGTCGTCCCCACCGCGGGTCACCCCGCAGCCGGTCAGCGCGACCGCGAGACAGCACGCCAGCACCAGGGCCAGCGTGCGCACTCGTCGCTTGCTCATCCTTGCCTCCTCGTGTGCGAGCCTGTGCTGACGTCTTGGTGGCGTCACGCAGGCCGACGCTCGATCATGGGAGGCGGTTGTGACTGCCGTCACCGTTGAGGTCGCAAAGGAGGTTCTGTTCGTTGTGGTCGACGCCCGGACGGCGCCTCCCGCTCGCGGGACAGCTCCTCCTGCTGCAGCTGGCGGTCCTCGCCGTCGTGCTCGCCGTCGTGGGCGTGATCTCCGTGCAGCAGTCCACCCGGGCGTTCGAGGAGGAGCGGGGGAGCCAGCTCCGGTCGGTCGCGGAGTACGTCGCCACGCTGCCGGTCGTCCGCAGCGGGCTGCGGGGCCCTCAGCCGGCGACCGCGCTGGCCCCGCCGGTGAGCCGGGCGCTGGCGCTCTCGGCCGCAGACCGGGTCAGCGTCACGGGGCCGGACGGGACGATCCTCGCGTCGTCGGACTCCGGGACGAACGGTGAGCCGGCGCAGCTCGGCGCCAGCGACGCGCTCGAGGGCCGCGGCTGGAGCGGGCAGGTCGACACCCCGCGCGGCGGCATCCTGGCCGCCCACGCGCCGGTGCTCGACGCCGAGGGCGACGTCCTCGGCCTCGCGGTCGCGGAGGCCGACTACCCGTCGGTCCGGGAGCGGCTGACGCTGGCCGCCCCGGACCTCGTCCTCTACCTCGGCCTCGGCGCTTTGCTCGGGGTGGCCGGGTCGGTCCTGCTGTTCCGGATGGTGTGGCGACGTACCCGGGGGCTGCGCTCCTCGGAGATCGCGACCCTCGCCGACCACCGGGAGGCGCTCCTGGTCAGCATCGGGGAGGGCGTCCTCGCCGTCGGCACCGACGGCCGCGTCACCACCGCGAACGACTCCGCCCGCGAGCTGCTCGCCCTGCCCGACGACGTCGTCGGCCGGCACGTCTCGGAGCTCGGGCTCGCCGATCCGGTCGAGACGCTGCTGCTCTCCGACGAGGAGTCGCACGACGCCGTCCTCGTGGTCGGCGAGCAGGTCCTCGTCTTCAACCAGCGCGCCGCGGCGAGCCGGGGCGAGGGGATCGGCGCCGTCACCACGATGCGCGACCGGACCGAGCTGGTCTCCATGCAGAGCCAGCTCAGCTCGAACCTGTCCCTCACCGACACCCTGCGGGCGCAGACGCACGAGTTCGCGAACAAGCTGCACACGATCTCCGGGCTGGTCCAGCTCGAGGAGTACGACGAGGTGGTGACCCTCATCGGGGAGCTGACCCGGCGCAGCCAGGAGCTCTCCCGGCACGTCTCCGACCGGGTGGCCGACCTGCCGCTGGCCGCGCTCGTGATCGCCAAGGCGAGCGTCGCCGACGAGGCAGGGGTCGAGCTCGAGATCACCGACGGCACCTCGCTGGGCGTCCTTCCCGCAGACGTCTCGGCCGACCTGGTCACGGTCGTCGGCAACCTCGTCGACAACGCCCTCGACGCGTGCCGCGGCGGCGCTCGACCCTCGGTCCGGCCGCAGGTGCGGCTGGAGCTGAGGTCGGAGGCCGACCAGGTGACCGTCGAGGTGAGCGACAACGGGCCGGGCGTCCCGGACGAGCTGCGCGGCTCGATCTTCGTCCGCGGCTTCTCGACCAAGGACCACGTGGCCGAGGGCCGCGGGATCGGGCTCGCGCTCGTCCAGCTCATCTGCGGTCAGCGAGGTGGCTCCGTGGTCACCACCCGGGAGGGCGACGAGACGGTCTTCCGGGTCGTGCTCCCGCTGCCGTCCCCGGTGGCCGGGGGTGTCCGGTGATCGGCGTGCTCGTCGTCGACGACGACTTCATGGTCGCCCGGATCCACAGCGGTTTCATCGAGCGGACCGACGGGTTCCGCGTGGTCGGTGTCGCCCACAACGGCGCCGACGCGCTGGAGCTCGCGGCCACCCTCCACCCCGACCTCGTGCTGCTCGACGTCCACCTGCCCGACATGAACGGCCTCGAGGTGCTGACCGAGCTCAGGGCGAGAGGCAGCGTCGCCGGTGTCGTCATGGTCACCGCCGACCGCGACGTCGAGGTGGTGAAGGCGGCCCTGCGGGGCGGCGCCATGCAGTACCTCGTCAAGCCGTTCCACTACGACGACCTCGCCCACCGGCTGGGCCGGGTCCGGGAGGCGTTGGCCGAGCTGGACGCCGGTGAGGCCGACCAGGCGACGATCGACCGGCTCTTCGCGGTCGACGCGCGCCGGGAGCCGGCGTCCCTCCCGAAGGGGCTCAGCCAGGTCACCGCCGAGCTGGTCCTCTCCTCGCTCCGCGAGCGCGGCGAGCAGTCGGCCGCCGAGTGCGCCGACGTCCTCGGTCTGTCCCGGGTCACCGCGCGGCGGTACCTCGAGCACTTCGTCGGCACCGGAGCCGCCAAGGTCCGGCTCAACTACGGCGGCGCCGGCCGTCCCGAACATCTCTACCGGCCGGCCTGAAGGCCGGGTTGTTGTCCGCCGTACTCCGACCACATAGGTTCGGCGGGTGACGAGAGAGACGCATGACTACGTGGTCGTGGGCGCCGGCAGCGCGGGGGCGGTCGTCGCGGCTCGGCTCACCGAGGACCCGGGCACCTCGGTGCTCCTGCTCGAGGCGGGGGGAGAGGCGGTCGCCGACGAGATCACGATCCCCGCGGCGTTCTCGGCACTCTTCAAGACCCGGTGGGACTGGAACTACACGACCAGCGAGCAGAAGCAGCTCCACGCGAGGCGGACGTACTGGCCGCGGATGAAGGCGCTCGGCGGCTGCTCGAGCATGAACGCCATGATCTACATCCGCGGCAACCGGGTCGACTACGACGGGTGGCGCGACGCCCACGGCGCGGTCGGCTGGGGGTACGACGACGTGCTGCCGTACTTCGTCCGGGCCGAGGGGAACACCAGCCTCGGCTCGCCGTACCACGGGCAGGACGGCCCGCTCCACGTCGAGGACCGCCGCTTCACGCACCCGCTGACCCACGCCTGGGTGGAATCGGCGGTGGCCGCCGGGTTCAAGCGCAACGACGACTTCAACGGCGCCGAGCAGGAGGGCGCCGGGCTCTACCAGGTCACGCAGAGGAAGGGACGGCGCTGGTCTGTGCTCGACGGCTACCTGGCGCCGGCGGCGGACCGTCCGAACCTGACGATCCGCACCGGCGCGCTCGCCACCCGCGTCGTCGTCGAGGGCGGACGCGCGGTCGGGGTCGGCTACCTGCTCGGCCAGGAGGAGCAGGTCGCGTACGCCGGCGCGGAGGTCGTCCTGGCCGGCGGCGCCGTCAACTCGCCGCAGCTGCTCATGCTCAGCGGGATCGGGCCGGCCGACCACCTCGCCGAGCTCGGCATCGACGTCGTCGAGAACCTGCCGGGCGTTGGACAGAACCTCCACGACCACCCGGCCGCCCCCGTCGTCTGGCACACCAGGGACACCACCGACCTGGCGGAGCTCAACAACCTGGTGAACTTCGCCCGCGCCAAGGCGTTGGGCCGGGGGCCGCTGGTCTCCAACATCGCGGAGGCGGGGGCGTTCTTCTCCAGCCGTGACGGGCTGGCCGCCCCCGACCTGCAGCTGCACGTCGCGGCCACGGGGTTCTGGGACAACGGGATGCACGAACCGACCACCCGGAAGTTCACGGTGGGGCCGACGCTGGTCAGCGTGGCGAGCCGCGGCCGGCTTCGACTGCGGTCGACCGACCCGCGGTGGCACCCGGAGATCGACCCGGCGTACTACGACGACCCGGCCGATCTCGACGCGATGGTGGCCGGGGTGCACCGGCTCCTCGAGACGGTGGCGACCGGTCCCGTCGCCCGCTTCGTCGACCGGCCGTTCCTGCCGGGCAGCCATCGACCGAGCGACGAGGAGATCGTCGAGCACCTGAGGCAGCACACGCAGACGCTCTACCACCCGGTCGGGACCTGCGCGATGGGCTCCGGCGAGCAGGCGGTCGTCGACCCCGAGCTGCGGGTCCGCGGCGTCGAGGGGCTGCGCGTCGCCGACGCCTCGGTCATGCCGGTCGTCCCCCGCGGCAACACGAACGCACCCACGATCATGGTCGGCGAGAAGGCGGCCGACCTCCTTCGAGGCAGGAAGGCAGCCACCGCATGACCGACAAGCTCGAGGTGCTCAACCCGGCCACCGGCGACGTCGTGGGGGTCTATCCCGTGGCGGACCGGGACGACGTCGACGCGGCGGTCGCCGAGGCCCGGGTCTGGGCCGACTGGTGGGTCGGCATCGGCTTCGACCAGCGCAAGGAGGTGCTCACGCTGTGGAAGGGCGTGCTCACCCGGCGGATGGCCCAGCTCGCCAACATCGTCCACGAGGAGACCGGCAAGCCGCATGCCGACGCGATGCTCGAGATCGGGCTCGCGGTCGACCACCTCGCCTGGGCGGCCGGCCACGCCGAGAAGGTCCTCGGCCGCCGGAAGGTCTCCAGCGGGCTGCTGATGGCGAACCACGCGGCATCGGTGGAGTACCTCCCGCTCGGCGTCGTCGGTGTCATCGGCCCGTGGAACTACCCGGTCTTCACGCCGATGGGCTCGATCACCTACGCGCTCGCCGCCGGCAACGCGGTCGTCTTCAAGCCGAGCGAGCTCACCCCCGGCGCCGGCGTCTGGCTCGCGGAGAGCCTCAGCGAGGTGATCCCCGACCAGGCCCTCCTCCAGGTGGTCGTGGGGCGCGGCGAGACCGGCAACGCGCTGTGCCGCTCGGGGATCGACAAGCTGGCGTTCACCGGGTCGCCCGGCACGGGCCGCAAGGTGATGGCGGCGTGCGCCGAGAACCTGACTCCCGTCGTCATCGAGGGCGGCGGCAAGGACGCCCTCCTCGTCGACGAGGACGCCGACGTCGAGGCGGCTGCCGACGCCGCGGCGTGGGGCGCCTTCTCCAACGCCGGCCAGACCTGCGTCGGGGTGGAGCGGGTCTACGTGCACGAGAAGGTCCACGACGCGTTCCTCGACTCGCTCACCCGGCGGGCCCGTGAGGTGCACGCAGGCACCGACGCCGACGCGAGATTCGGGCCGATGACCCTCCCTTCGCAGGTCGACGTCGCGCGCCGCCACATCGACGACGCACTGACGCGCGGCGGCCGGGCCGTGGTCGGTGGCCCGTCGGCCGTCGGCGACCGGTTCATCCAGCCCACCGTGCTCATCGACGTGCCGCCGGAGTCCACGGCGATCACCGAGGAGACCTTCGCGCCGACCGTCACCGTCACCAAGGTCAAGGACATGGACGAAGCCGTCGAGCTGGCCAACGGGACCCGTTACGGGCTCGGCTCGACGGTCTTCTCCAAGGCACGCGGGACGGAGCTCGCCCACCGGCTGCGTTCCGGGATGACGGCGGTCAACTCGGTCATCTCGTTCGCCGGCATCCCCGCCCTGCCGTTCGGCGGGGTCGGCTACTCCGGGTTCGGGCGGATCCACGGCCCCGACGGGCTCCGCGAGTTCACCTACGCCAAGGCGGTAGCCCGGCAGCGGATGAAGCCGGTCATCAACCTCACCACCTTCAGCCGCAGCGCCCAGGACGACACGACGTTCGCCACGCTGCTCACCGTGCTGCACGGCCGCGCCAACCAGCTGCCGAAGCGCCGCTGACGGAGCCGGCCGGGCGAGCGCCACAACGCAGAATTCCGTCCGTACGGACGAGCTTCGCGCCGGGTCGCGCGATTCCCGCAAGAATCACGTCCGTACGGACGAATTTCGGCGGTCGGGCCCCGGCGCGCGGTCCGGCCCGCGCCCGCGCAGGGTCCAGCCGGCCGGGCGGCGTACAAGATCGCGCACCTGCTCTGAATTGGGCGCCCGACCACACGAACGGCCGTCAAGACAGCCCAGGTGCGCGAATCTCGACGTCCGGAGGAGGAGTACGCCGAGCCCGGGCCTCGCATGGCTGGGCGAACCAGCGCCGAGGCGTCGGTGACGGAGCCGGCCGGGCGAGCGCCACGACGCAGAATTCCGTCCGTACGGACGACCCTCCCGCCGGATCCCGCCATTCGCGCGAGAATCGCGTCCGGCCGGACGAATTTCGGCGGGTGCGGGATCGGGCCTCCGACCCGGTGGTTTTCCCGGCGCGATACACCCTCCACCCGGCCGATGCTGGTGCTCCCATCAACGATCGGAGCCCGTCATGATCGACCACCTCAACCCCTACCTCGCCAGCACCCTCGTCGCCGAGCGGCTCGAGGAGTCCACGCGTGCCCGCCGGAACGGCTACCACGCCGCACAGCTGCGGGCCCAGCGCACCCGCCGTCGCCCGCGCAGGCGGCTCGTCAGCCAGTGAGTCGGCGGCCGGCTCAGGCCAGCAGCTCCGCCGTACTGACCACCGTCGCGAACTCGCCGTGGAGGTTGGTGCCGGTCACCCGGCCCAGCTCCGCGGCGCTCACGCGTGTGCCGTCCGGCCCGGTCCGGTCGAACGAGTGCGTCGCGTCCAGCGCGAAGAGGACCTCGTGACCGAGGTTCCCGCCGACCCGCGCGGTCGTCTCGCAGCAGTGGTTCGTCGTGATCCCGCAGACCACGATCCCGTCGGCCTCGTTCTCACGCAGCCAGGCGTCGAGGTCCGGGGAGCCGTGGAACGAGGAGTTGACCGTCTTGGTCACGAGGACGTCCGGCTCAGCCTTCAGGTAGCCCTTCAGCCGGTGGCCGGGAGAGTCCGGGTGCAGCGGCGAGTCCGGGTTCGCCGAGTCGTGCTGCACGTAGACCAGCGGCCGCCCCTCGGCGGACCAGCGGTCGACGAGGGCGGCGATGTTGTCGTCGCAGGCCGGGTTGTCCCGCGGCCCCCACCAGGGATCGTCGAACCCCTGCTGGGCATCGACGACGACGAGGGCGAACCGGGAGAGGTCGGGAAGCTGGCTCATGGAGGTCACGCTAGCCAAGGACCCGGTGCCGATCCCGGTGGTTCGACCGGTGTGACGGAACGGCGGATCCCGGACCCTGGAAGCAGGAGAAGGACACCACGTTCTGAGGAGCCGGTCATGGCGAGGTCGCTGTTCATCGAGGAGGAGTCGGGAGTCTGCACGGGGCGGATCCACCCGCACAACGGCTACTACGCCGGCGACTTCAGCGCCCCACGCACCGGCTCCGGTTCCGGGTCCGGCTGGCCCAGGTCGAGGTCGGCGGTCTCCGGGCCGAGCAGCGCCCCGACCACCGTGAGGAGCGCGCCCACGCCGAGGAGCACCAGCTGGGTGTAGCGGTAGGGCATGACGTCGGCCAGCGCCGCCATGTACACCGCGTAGAAGCTCGCCGGCAGCACCGCGACGCTGTACGCGATGCCGAACCCCGAGCAGCGCACGGCGGTCCGGAACCGCTCCGTGCAGTACGACGTGACGGTTCCCCAGACTGCGAGCACGACCACCTGGGTGGCGACCACGAGCCACGCCAGCGTCCACGACCCGGCGCCCGTCGACAGCACCAGGACGTACGCCGCCATCCCGACCGTCACGGAGGCGACCGCCCCCGCCACCAGGGTCCGACGGCGTCCCCAGAGCTGGCTGGCCGCTCCGGTCCCCACGAAGGCGCAGAAGACGCACAGCTGGCTGACCAGGAGCACCGCGGTCGTCCACGTGTCGCTCCGGCCGAGCTCGGTCGTGAGCAGCCGCGGCATGACGGTGACCACACTGGTGGCGACCAGCCACAGGCCGGTCATGAGCAGCAGCACCTGGGCGAGGTCGCGGCGGAACCGCGTCACCAGGGTGCCGAGCGGCCGCGGCTCCTTCGGGGTCGAGCGCCAGAGGTCCGACTCGGGAACCCGCGCCCGGTAGCCGAGGAAGACGAATCCCAGGACGCCGCCGAGCAGGAACGGGACCCGCCACCCATAGGTCTCGTACGCCGCGGCCGGCATGACCGCGAGCAGGAGGAGCACGCCGGCGCTGATCGTGGCGTAGGCGAGCGCGTAGGCGCCCATCAGCACCCCGCCGAAGAGGCCGCGGGCGCACGGCGGGCAGTGCTCGAACGCCAGCGGGGTGGCGGAGGTGTACTCGCCGCCGAGGAAGACGCCGTCGACGAACCGGAGGAGCACCAGCGTCAGCGGCGCCGCCGCGCCCCACGCGGCGTACCCCGGCAGCAGCCCGATCGCCGTCGTGCAGGCGCTGAAGCCGGCGATGGAGACGAGGGTCAGCCGGCGCCGTCCCAAGGTGTCGGCGAAGTGGCCGAACAGGACGGCGCCGAGCGGACGGCCCATCAGCGTCGCCGCGAACGTCGTGTAGAAGAGCAGGCTCGCCTCCGCCGACGACAGCGTGCCGGGCTGGAAGTACGCGATCGCCGGCGCGAGTGCCACGACAGGGAGGTAGATGTCGACCATGTCGACGTAGAACCCCACCCAGGCGCTGACGAGGGCCCGTCGGGCCCGCCCGGTCGTCCTGCGCAGCGCCCGCCACTGCTCGCCGGGCGCCACGGACACGACCGGGAGCGCCATGGTCACGGCGACAGCGTCCCAGAGGGAGAGGCGCCGATCCCAGCCCCGCTCGGGCTATTCGCTCACCGCCCGTTCGGGCTGCGCCGCCTCGGCCGCGGTGGTCCGCGCGGCGGCGATCTCGCCGGCCAGCCACCGGGCGTCGTGCTGCACGAAGCCGAGGAGAGCCGAGCCGCGGGTGTGCTGCCAGGGGAGCCCGATGAACGAGAGCCCGGGGACATCGGTGACCCCGCGCCGGTGGACCACCTCGCCGTCGACGACCACGCCGGGGATGTCGATCCAGCCGTAGTCGCGGCGGAACCCGGTCGCCCAGACGACGGTCGCGGGCCGGGCCGTGGAGCCGTCCTCGAAGGTCGCACCCTCCTCGGACGCGGCGACGAGGCGGGGCCGCAGGGTGACGCCCGCGCGGGCGACGGAGCGGTAGGTCGTGCCGATGACGAGCTCTCCCTTGGCCCGCATCCGTCTCGCCAGCCGTGAGTCCGCGGACTTCCGGATCAGCCCCGTCGCGGTCATCCACCAGAACAGGTCCCGGCCGAGGAACCGCTGCGGCAGCTGCACCACCGGGGCACCGGTGGCCAGCACGACGTCGTGGGTGGCGGCCAGCTCCTCGGCGACCTGGAGGCCGGAGTTGCCGCCTCCGACGACGAGCACCGGGCCGTCGGGCAGGTCGGCGGGGTTGCGGTACGCCGCGCTGTGCAGCTGTGTCACGCCGGCGTCGAAGCCGTCCGCGAGTGCCGGGACGACCGGCACCTGGAACGGCCCCGTCGCGACGACGACCTGGAGGGCGCGAAGGGTGCCCTGGGTGGTGTGCACGAGGAACCGCCCCTCGCGCCGCTCCAGCCGGGTCACCGCGCAGTCGAGGAGCACCGGGAGCTGGAACCGGGCGGCGTACGCCGCCAGGTAGTCGGCCACCTCGTCCTTGGACGGATAGGTGTCCGCCGGCGCCGGGAAGGCCATCCCGGGGAGCCCGTCGTACTGCGCGGGCGAGAAGAGCCGCAGCGAGTCCCACCTGGAGCGCCAGGTGTGGCCGAGCTCGGCGCCCGCGTCGACGACGAGGAACCGCAGGCCGTGCCGGCGGAGCTCCGCGGCGACGGCGAGGCCGGCCTGGCCGGCACCGATCACGAGGACGTCGAGGTGGTCGTCGGGAAGGGGGGTGGGCTGGGTCATCGGTCCGCTCCTGGGTCTCGGGGTGTGCCCCGGACGCTAGGGACGGACGCCGCCTGCTCGCGCCGGTGAAACTGCCAGGCTCACCCGAGCGGGAGCCGGGCGAGCTCGACCCGGGAGGTGACGCCGGTCTTGGCGAAGACGTTGCGGAGGTGGAAGTCGATCGTCCGTGGGCTGAGGAACAGCTGCGCCGCGACCTCGCGGTTCGAGAGCCCCCCGCTGACCAGCGTCGCCACCTGCATCTCCTGGGGCGTCAGCTTCGTGGTCTCGGTGACGTCGCGCTTCCGGGCCGTCTCGCCGGACGCCCGGAGCTCCTGCGCCGCGCGCTCGGCCCACGGGCGCGCCTCCAGGTCCTCGAACGTCGAGAGCGCCGAGCGGAGGTGCTCCCGGGCGTCCACCCGTCGCCGCTGCCGACGCAGGTGCTCGCCGTACGCGAGCTCGGTGCGGGCGCGGTCGAACGCGCGCGGCGACGAAGCGTGGTGGGCGAGCGCCTCCTGGAAGTGCCGCTCGGCGTCCGCCGGGTCGCTCGTGAGCGCGCGTCCATGGGCCGCCGCGGCCGCCGCCCACGGTCGTCCGGTCGCAGTGGCGAACGCCCCCAGGTCCTCGACCCACAGCTGCGCGGCCGCCGTCTGCTCCGCTCGTACGGCGGCCTCGACCCGGTCGACGGCGGCCAGACGCCGGACGAGGTCGAGGGAGAGCTGACCGAACTGGTGGAACGCCGCGGCCGGGTTGTCGGCGGCCCGGACGCCCTTGGCCCACCGGACGACGTCGCGGACCGCCCCGTCGAGGATCCCCACCGGCTGGCCGGTCAGCCCGGCCTCCACCTCGGTCAGCAGCCGGTCGTACTGGTCGTCGCCGCGGTGGGCGGCGAGGAGCAGCTGCCAGGCCCGCGGAGCGGCTCCGAGGACCGGCTGGCCGGTCTCCTCAGCAAGGGTGACTGCCTCGGCGGCGCGTGCCTCCGCCGTCGGCCACCGGCCGGTGGCGACGTCCACGATGAGCAGCCGGGTGAGCGAGTAGAGCACCATGACCATCGCGCCGGTGTCGCGGGCCCGGGAGAGGAGCAGCTCGTGGTAGCGGTACGACGCCTCGTCGTCACCGAGGTGGAGGGCGGCGATCCCGAGGTTGGGCAGGAGGTCCTGGTCGTCCTCGGCGAGCACCTGGGCGGCCTGCATCAGAGCGCCGAGCACCTCCTGGGCCTCTGCCCACCGCCCGTGGCGGACGTGGTCGAGCCCCAGGACGAGGTCGGCGAACCACCGCTCGCGGGCCGGCGCCCCGGGGCCGGGGTCGCCGACGAACTCGACCGGGTCGATGCCGATCCCGGAGTCACCGCCGAAGGTGGCGAGGGCCGCCGCGAACATCGCCATCTCGCGCGCCCGGACCGGGTCGGTCGGGGCGACCTCCTGGGCCGCCTGGAGGATCATCCGGTGGCCGAGCTGGACCGATCCGGTGTTCCACTCGATGCGGGCGCGCAGGCGAGCGATGTCCGCCCGGAGCCCCGGGTCGGAGGCCTGCGGCTTGGCGGCATCGGCCAGCGCGCGGGCCCGCTGGGGCTGGCCGGTGAGCCACGAGCACCGCGCCGCGGCGTACAACCGGGGCGCCCGGCGCTCGGCGT
>DASSBB010000051.1:0-51494 GCA_035699145.1 Marmoricola sp. | reverse complement strand
CTGATGGAGGACGAGGCTCCGAAGTGCATGGAGTGCGCTGACCTGGGTCACCTCGAGTACCTGCCGGCCGGCAGCTCCGCGCTCACCCGCCGAGCAGCGAAGCTGAGCCGGGAGACGGCGGTCGTCGTGCGCTGGAGCCGGTCGCGCAAGCGCTACGAGCGGCAAGGGATCCTCGCCGAGAGGGCAGCCCTCGAGGAGGCGGAGCGCCTGACCGCGGGTCAGCAGCGCGAACGCCCACGGGGGCGCGGTCCGCAGGAGCCCTGACCCGGCACGCCGCTGGAGTCAGCGTTCCTCGCTGTCGGTGAGGGCAAGGGTCCCCAGGGAGACCGGTGCTGCGACGGGGCGGGTCGCCACCACGGCAGGGTCGTACGGCGTGCCGGTCCATCGCGCGGTCAGGCAGGCGGTGGCATATCCGCAGACCCGTCCCTGACACCACCCCATGCCGGTGCGCACCAGCAGCTTCGCCGCCCGGGCGTCCCGAGCACCCTGCTCCTCGACGGCGGCGCGCAACCGCGCGGTGGTGACCTCCTCGCACCGACAGACCACGGTGTCCTCCTGCAGTCGGGCCATCCAGCCGGGCGGCACCGGGTGGGCCTGGTGCATCGCGGCGGCGAACCGGCGCAGCGCCGTGCGGCGCCGACGGAGCGAGTCGTCGACCGGCGTACCGGCCACCGCACGACCCGCGATCTCACCTTCGACCACGGCGAGTGCTGCACCGCCGACACCGCACGCCTCTCCTGCGATGTAGACGTCCGGGACCGATGACTGCTGCGTGTCGTCGACCACACAAACCAGGGACCCGTCCACGTCGACCCGGGTGGCACAGGCCAGGGCGAGGGGCAGCTCGAGCTGCGGGGTGAACCCCCAACCGACTGCCAGGGTGTCGGCCTCGATGCGCTCCTCGCTGCCGGGGGCGACGCCGCCCTTGCCGTCGGCGCGGGCGACGGTGACCGCCTCGACCGACTCCGCACCGTGGGCGCCGACCAGGACCGACCGCGTCCGCACCGGCACGCGGTGCCGGGCGAGCGTCCTGGCGTATCCGAGCCCCTCGCCCAGCTTGGTGGCGTTCCGCAGCACGGCCGGCAGGTGGCTCACCCAGGCCACGGGTGACGCCGCCTCGTGAACCCCGACGACGTGCGCACCGGCCTGCGCGAGGCCGGCGGCCACGGGCAGGAGGAACGGACCGGTGCCGGCGACCACGATCCGTCGACCGGCGACGACGCCGTGTCCCTTGAGCAGCGCCTGGACACCACCCGCGGTCAGCACACCGGGCAGGGTCCACCCGGGAAAGGGGACCTGGCGGTCGTAGGCGCCCGGTGCGAGGACGAGCCGCCGCCCCCTCACTTCGCGCTCGACCGTGGTTGCGGAGCCGGGGGAGCCCGAGGCACTCGCGTCGACGGCATGGACGGCGAACCCCTCGCCGTCCCGCCCGACGGTCCACGCGTGGTGTCCGGCGAGGTGCACGACGGAGCCGGTGCTGATCGCGCGGTCCAGGGACTCGCTCAGCATCCGGTAGGTGCCGAGGTCGTGGTGGAGCTGCCGGAACCGCTCGTCGTCCAGCATCGCGCCGGACGGCTGCCGCCAGTACTGGCCGCCGGGTCGCGTGCCGGCGTCGACCACGGCGACGGAGAGCCCGGCCGACGCCGCCCGGGCAGCGGCCGCCAGCCCGGCGGGGCCGGCGCCGACCACGACGACGTCGTGATCAGATCGCGAGGTCGTCATGACCGGTTCCCTCCTGGCTCGTCACCGCGAGCCCATGGGTCGCGAGGAGAAGGCAGGCGCGGTGGTTCGGGCGGCCGTCGGCGACCACCAGGCAGTCGAAGCAGACGCCGATCCCGCAGAACAGGCCGCGTGGACGCCCCTCGAACCGGGTCGTCCGCCAGGACCGGACGCCGACGGCGGTGAGGGCGGCGCCGACGCTCTGGCCGTCGACGAACGGGACCGGCCGGCCGTCGAAGGTGAACGTCGACCCCGGTGGGGCCTGAGGTTCCTGGGTCACGTGACCTCCTCGAAACGGGTGGGCTCGAACGGGCCCGGGTCGAGAGCCGGCGCCGTCCCGGTGAGCAGCTGGCTGACGAGCAGCCCGGTGGCCGGGGCGAGCCCGATCCCGGCGCCCTCGTGCCCGCAGGCGTGGAACAGTCCGGAGACCCGCCGGTCGGCGCCGATCACCGGTAGGTGGTCGGGGCAGTACGGCCGGAACCCTCGGTAGACGCGCATCAGTGCCACGTCGGCGAGAAAGGGGAACAACCGGACGGCCTGCGCCGCGAGCCGACGGACCACCGTGGGGGAGAGCGACTGATCGAAACCGACCCGCTCCCGACTTGCTCCGATCAGCACCGTGCCGCCCTGCGTGCCCTCGATGACCGCAGAGGTCTCCAGGCCGGCGTCGTCGCTCGCGACGTTGCTCACGTAGTCCGCGGAGTACACCTTGTGCCGCACCACCCGGGGCAGCGGCTCGGTCACCAGGACGAAGCCACGGCGGGGAAGCACCGGCACGGGGCCACCGAGTCGCGTGGCGACCTCGCCGCCCCAGGTCCCGGCGGCGTTGACGACCGCGCGGGTCGGGAACCTCCGGCCGCCCGCGAGGACCGCGCTCACCGCCTCGGCGTGGTGCTCCACGCCGGTCACCTCGACTCCCGGCTCCCACCGGGCTCCCAAGCGCCGCGCGGCGCCGAGCAACGCGGCCGCGGCCACCACCGGCTGGACCTGCAGGTCCTGGGGGTAGTGCACGCCGCCCGGCAGGTCGGCGGCCAGGTGCGGCTCGTGGTCGCGAAGGGCCTCAGGCGGTACGACGGCCGCGTCGACGCCCTCCGACCGCTGAGCCGCTGTGAACCGGTGCAGCTCCCCGACGGCCTCAGGGCTGGTGGCGACCACGAGTCCGCCCTTGCGTTCGAGCTCCAGCCGGTCCGCGCCGAGGTCGTCGGCCACCTCCAGCCAGAGCCGGCGGGACAGCAGCGCGAGGTCGAGCTCGGGGCCGGGGCCCTTGTCGGAGACCAGGATGTTGCCCTCGCCGCGGCTGGTGGTGCCGGCGCCGGCCGCTCCCCTGTCGATCACGGTCACCGACAGGCCGGCGCGGGTGGCGTAGTAGGCGCAGGCGGCGCCGACGATGCCGGCGCCGACGACCACCACGTCGGTGGCTGGCTCACGCACGCTGGGCGCTCCATCGGTCGAGGGCGGCCTCGGCCACGACGAGGTCCTGCCAGCCCATCCCGCAGCTTTTGAACACCGATACCCCGCGCCGCCGGTCGGGCCGCTGGACGAGCTCGCCGATCCCGACCAGGTCGTCCGCACCGAGCGCCCCGTCGTCGATGGCGAGCACCACGTCACCGGCCTCGCGGAGCGCGACCGGCACGGTCTCCACGACGACCCCGCCGCCGGTTGCCGCTCGTTCCATGGCGTGCGCGTCGACCTCCCGGAGCTCCGGTTCGTGGGAACCGACGGCCACGACGCAGGCCTCGGGGCCGAGAAGGGCGCCGTCGAAGAGCGGGAAGCGGGCGGAGGTCGCGCACACCACGATGTCGGCCTTCTCGACGGCTCCGGCGTGCCCGACCCCCGCCGTCAGGCCGTCCGCGCTGATCCGCGCGGCGAGCTCCTCGGCGCGCCCGCTGTCGCGGCCGACCACGACGACCGACTCCAGGGGTCGGATCGCTCGCATCGCCTGGACGTGCCCCCACGCTTGGGGTCCGCTGCCGAACACGACGAGGCGTCGGGCGTCGAGGGGCGCCAGGTGCTTCACCGCGACCGCGGAGACCGCAGGGGTGCGGACCGTGGTCAGCGCGGTCCCGTCCATCAGCGCCCGGGGAGCGAGCGTCTCGTGGTCGAGCAGGAGGTACAGCGCCTGGATCCGCGGCAGCCCGCGTCCCGGGTTCGTCGGAGAGACGCTCGCGAGCTTCACGCCGACGGCACCGGCGGTCTCGGCGGGCATCAGCAGCAGCTGCCCATGAGCCACGTCGAGGATCGTCCGTTCGGCTGCCGACGCGGGGTCCAGACCGTCGAGCAGCGCCCGCTCGACGGCCTCCACGGCATCCACCCAGTCGAGGGCGCTGCCGATCGCCTCGGCGTCGAGGAAGGGCAGGGGACTGGTCATCGCGCTCCTCCGAGGGTCACGGTCGCGGACCGGTCGTCGACGTCGACACGAGCGGTGAGGGCGGAGGCCCGTGGGGACGCCGCCGCGGCCGCGAGCCGGTCGTAGACCCGCGGGGTGAGTGTCAGGACGGGCACCTGGACGTCGTACAGCTCGGCGGCGACCAGCGTGCCGGCGACCAGGATGCTGTCCGCCTCAGCCAGCACGATGGCGGCAGGCGCGGCGCCGGCCCGGATCTGCTCGGCAAGCACCGCGGCCGACGAGCTCGACCCGCGGCCTGAGCGCATCACGAGCACAGCCCCGGCGAGCCCGGCGCCGTGCTGCGGGTGGTGCACGTCGACGACCCGTCCCTGGGCGTCCACGCCGCCCCAGAAGGAGAGCGGCTCCTCGAGGCACAGCGGTGGCCCGACCGCGACGCCGGGACACAACGGCGTGCCCCGGAACGCGGTCCCGGTCCGGTCATTGCCACCGGAGGTCATGTCGCACCACCTTCCCTGCCCGGGCGGAGGCCACACAGTCGGGCAGGCTGCCGAGCACGACGTCGACGCCCAGGTTCGCCGGCGCGTACCACGCCCACTTGCCGGAGTTCGTCATCACGGTGCGCGTTCCAGGGGCGAGCACCGGCGTGACGTAGGTGCAGGTGTCGGTGAGCACCCGGCCTCCGGCCCGGCGGACCGGCTCGAGGTGGCCGCGGCGCTCAGCCTCGGCGAGCACCGCCCGGCTGGTGGAGACGTACACAGTGACGGAGTCCGAGAAGGGCGGGCCGTCGCCCAGCGCGCCGGCGAGCTCGGCGAATTCGCTGACCGAGAAGTGCGGCGTGCCCAACGTGACCGCGTCGAGGGTGTCACCGGTCGCGGTGGTCAGCCGCTCACGGGCGGCACGCAGGTCGCCCGGCGTGACGGCACGGACCGGGACCGCGGCGTCCGCGACCGCATGGAGGGTGGGTGCCTCGGGAGTGACGCCGACGGCATGGAAGAGCGCGACGCCGCCGGCCGACGCTGCGGTGGCGCCGAGTCCCTTGAGCCGGTCCTCGGTCCGGCCGTCGTCCGCGAGGTCGCCCGGAAGGCCGGTCAGCGCGGCGACCCGGGTGCCGGCGAGCTCACCGAGCAGGGCGCCGAGCGCGGCCCAGGCGGTGTCGTCCTCGACCAACAGCGACTCGCACGGACCGCAGTCCAGCACGAGCGTGGCTCGTCGGGCGGCGTCGCGGTGCAGGCCGACGTCCGGCACTAGTCCGGTGACCGCCGCGGCGAGGTCGAAGAAGTCGCCGTACCGGTCCGTCCGAGCGCCGAGCACGGAGTTGACGAACGCGATCGCGTTCGACTCCGCCCAGGCCACGTGGCGGCCGAACGCCGGCCGGTGGCTGAGCTGGTACGGCGCGCACGACCACGTCGGCTCACAACCCAGGGCGACGTGGGCGTCCATCAGGCGTCGAGCGTGGTGAGCCAGCTCGTCGTCGGCGCGGACGAGCCCGGGGTGGAGCAGGTCGAGCGACCCGACGTTCAGCGTGGTCCGGACCGCCACCCGGCCACCGAGCTCGGCGAGCCGTTCCGCGAAGTCGAGCCCGGCCCGCCCGTGGTAGAGGCAGCCGTCGACGTGTGCGGAGTCGACCGGCAGGAGTCGTTCGGCGCCGGCGGCCTTGGCGACACCGACGACCAGACGCATCGCCATCGCCACCGCCGGCCCTCGATCGCCGTCCAGCATCGCCTGTTCGTCCGGCGCCAGCATCAGCTGCCTCATGGTGCTCATCGTCGTCCCGTCCGGCGCGTCGACCGACGCGCTCAGGCCGGCGCGACGGTGATGGTGTGCCTTGACGTGTAGCAGGGCTGCTGAGGGGAGTGGCTGGAGATCATCGTTGCTCCTTCGGCTCCCTACAGCAGGAAGCCGGCAGGGAAGGGGTCTTCGGGGTCGAGGAAGTACTGGGCGGTGCCGGTGAGCCAGGCCCGCCCGGTGATCGTCGGGATCACCGCCGTGGTGCCGTCGGAGAGCGCGGTCTCGTCGACGAGTCGTCCGGTGAACGACGTGCCGATGAAGGACTCGTTGACGAAGTCGACGCCGAGCGGCAGCTCGTGGCGGGCGTGCAGCTGTGCCATCCGGGCGCTCGTGCCGGTGCCGCAGGGGCTCCGGTCGAACCAACCCGGGTGGATGGCCATCGCGTGCCGTGAGTGCTTCGCGTCCGAGCCGGGAGCGATCAGCGCCACGTGGTGGCACCCTCCGATCTGCGGGTTCTCCGGGTGCGTCGGCCTGGCCTGCTCGTTGATGGCCGCCATGATGGACAGCCCTGTGTCGAGCAGCCGCTGCTTCTCCCCGCGGTCGAACGGGAGGCCGAGCTCGTCGAGCTCGACCATCGCGTAGAAGTTGCCGCCGTAGGCGAGGTCGTAGCGCACCTCTCCGAGGCCGGGCACCTGCACGCGGCCGTCCAGGGTGTGGCTGAACGACGGCACGTTGCGGATGGTCACCGCCTTGGCGGCACCGTCGTCCACGGCGACCTCCGCCACCACGAGCCCCGCCGGCGTGTCCAACCGGATCGTCGTGACCGGTTCGGTGACGGTCACCATGCCGGTCTCCACGAGCACCGTGGCCACACCGATCGTGCCGTGCCCGCACATCGGCAGGCACCCGGACACCTCGATGTACAGCACCCCCCAGTCGGCGTCCGACCGGGTCGGCGGCTGCAGGATCGCACCTGACATCGACGCGTGCCCCCGCGGTTCGTACATGAGCAGGGTGCGGAGGTCGTCGGTGTGCTCCATGAACCACTGACGGCGCTCGAACATCGACGACCCGGGCAGGACACCTACCCCTCCCGTGACCACCCGGGTGGGCATCCCCTCGGTGTGGGAGTCGACGGCGTGCAGGACTCGGCGGGAGCGCATCGGGTCAGCCTAGGCCGGCCTCGAGGGCCCGCTCGGTGGCCTGACGGACGGCCGCCTCCTGCTCGGGCAGCAGCGGCTGGCGCGGCGGTCGGCAGGCGCCGCCCTTGCGGCCGACGATCTCCATGGAGAGCTTGATGGCCTGGACGAACTCGGTCTTGGAGTCCCACCGGAGCAGCGAGTGCATCTCGCGGTAGCGGGAGAGGGCCTTGTCGATGTTCCCCGAGACCGTGTCGTTGTACATCTCCACCGTCGCGCGGGGGAACGCGTTCGTGTAGCCGGCCACCCAGCCCTTGGCGCCGACGAGCCCGACCTCGAGGACCGAGTCGTCGGTGCCGATCATCAGGTCGAGCCCCGGGGCCAGCTCGGAGAGCTCGTAGGAGCGGCGGGGGTCACCCGAGAACTCCTTGACCCCGACGATCAGCTCCTCGTGGTAGAGCGCGGCCAGGATCGGTGGCGTGAGGTCGATCTTGGTGTCGATCGGGTTGTTGTACGCCGTGACGGGCAGCCCGGCCTTCGCGATCTCGCGGAAGTGCTCGGTCACCGCACGCTCGTCACCGCGGTAGGCGTTGGGAGGAAGCGCCATCACGACCTGGGCACCGGCCTCCGCAGCCTGCTCCGCCCACCGGCGGGACTCCAGCGCGCCGTACGCCCCGACGCCCGGCATCACCACGAAGCCCTCGGGTGCGGCCTCCACGGCAGTCGTGACCACGCGGGCACGCTCCTCGTCGGTGAGCACCTGGTACTCACCGAGCGAGCCGTTGGGGACCACCCCCTGGCAACCGTTCTCGGCGAGCCAGCGCACGTGCTCGGCGTAGGAGTCGTAGTCGACGGAGAGGTCGTCGTGGAAGGGCAGCGCGGTCGCGACGAGGACGCCGTGCCACGGCTGGGCGGAGGGTGAGTTCATCGAAGGATCTCCTGGGTGGGGGGCCGGGGCCTGTAGAATAGTACATAGCACTGCGTTGTCAAACTGTGACTTTCGCTACCCTCACGGCTGTGCAATAGTACCGCGCAACGTCACACCACACAGGGCCCTCCATCTCCGGGTGCCGGTACCGTCGGCCGCCTGCGTGCGGCGAACGAGAGGAACCACGTCATGACCCCACTCGCCCCCCGCCGCTCCCGGCGGCTCATCGGTCTGAGCGTGGCGGCGACCGCCGCGCTGCTGCTCAGCGCCTGCGGCGGCGGCCTGCTCAGCGGTGAGGACGAGTCCAGTGCCGACGGGCCGATCGTCCTCGGCATGATCACTCCGCTCTCGGGCAGCAGCTCCGCCATCGGCCCCTACATGAAGAACGGCGCTCAGCTCGCCGTCAACGAGATCAACGCCGACGGCGGCGTGGACGGGCGCGACCTCAAGCTCGTCGCCCAGGACGGAGCGTGTGACGCGAAGACGGCGGCCGCGGCCGCCAACAAGCTGGTCACCCAGAAGGTCGACGTGTCGGTCGGCGGCTACTGCTCGGGTGCGACGCTCCCGACCTTGCCGATCTTCGACAAGGCCGGCGTGCCGATGATCATCCCGGCCGCGAACTCGACCGAGCTGGTCGACCAGGACGTGGACAACGTCTTCCTGATCAACGGCACGGGCACGCAGCAGGCCGACGCGGCGCTCCAGTACATGGAGCAGGAGGGCGCGAAGAACGTCGCGCTGATCGACGACAACACGAGCTACTCGGTCGACATCGCACGGCTGACCGCCGACCTCCTCAAGGAGAGCGGGGGACCGGAGCTGAGCATCCACGAATCGGTGACCGCCGGCGAGAGCGACTACAGCGCGAACGTGAACTCCGTGCTCAAGTCCAACCCCGACTTCGTCTACTGGACCGGCTACTACCAGGAGGGCGGCCTCATCATCCGGCAGCTCCGCCAGGCCGGCTACGAGGGCGCGATCATGGTGGCGGACGGCTCGGTCGACGCCAAGCTGCTGCAGATCGCGGGCGAGCAGAACGCCGATGGAGTTCTCGCCACGATGACCCAGACCCCCGACACCATCGCCGGCGCGGAGGGCTGGATCGACGACTACAAGAAGGAGTTCGGCGCCGAGCCGGGCCCGTACTCGACCCAGTCCTACGACGCCGTGCGCCTCGCCGCGGAGGCGATCAAGCAGGCCGGCAGCACCGACGGTGACGAGATCATCTCCGCCCTCGAGGCGATCGACGGGTTCCAGATGTTCTCCGGTCCGCTGACGTTCACCGACGAGCACACCCTCAGCAGCGGTGGCTTCCAGATCCTGGTCGCCGAGGACGGCAAGTTCGTCCTGAAGGACGACCTGCAGTGACCGCCAGTCCCGCCGCCACGTCGCATGCGTGGCGGCGGGACGCCACCGGAACGGATCTCCGATGTCCCAACTGATCTGGAACGGCATCTTCGTCGGCTCGTTCTACGCCCTCGTCGCCCTTGGCTACAGCATGGTGTACGGCATCATCAAGCTGCTGAACTTCGCCCACGGTGACATCTACATGCTGGGTGCGTTCGCCGGCTTCGCCGTACTCACCGCCGCCGGAGGACTGGCCACCACGGCGAGCTTCGTCGCGCTCATCGTCGTGATGCTGCTCGCGATGGTGCTCACCGGAACGGCGGGGCTCCTGCTGGAACGGGTGGCCTACCGGCCGCTCCGCGGCGCTCCACGGCTCTCGGTGCTGATCACCGCGGTCGGGGCGTCGTTCGCGCTGGAGTACGGCATGCGACTGGCGGCCGGTCCCAACCCGGAGGTCTACCCCGTCCGCCTGTCGGGCACCGCGTTCCACGTCCTCGGTGCACGGATCACGTTCGAGCAGCTCGGTCTGGTCGGCATCGCGGTCCTGCTCATGCTCGGGCTGCAGTACCTCGTCATGGGCACGAGCACCGGCCGTGCGATGCGGGCCATCTCCATGGACCCGAAGGCCGCGCTCCTCATGGGCATCAACGTCGACAAGGTGATCGCCCGCACCTTCTTCCTCGGCTCGGCGCTGGCCGGCGCGGCCGGCGTCATGGCCGGCGCCTACTACGGAAAGATCGACTTCCTGATGGGGTTCATCATCGGCCTCAAGGCGTTCACCGCCGCCGTCATCGGCGGTATCGGGAACATCCGTGGCGCCATGCTCGGCGGGCTGACGCTGGGCCTGCTGGAGTCGTTCGGCACCGCCTGGCTGGGTGGTGAGTGGCGCGACGTCTTCGCGTTCGCCTTCCTCATCCTGTTCCTCACCGTGCGGCCGACCGGCATCCTCGGCGAGCGTGTGACGGAGCGTGTGTGATGGCGAACCGTCTCAGTGCTCTGCTCGAGAGCCGCTTCCTCGGCCTGTTCGGCTTCGCGATCGCCGTCCTGGCACCGTTCGTCAGCGCGACCAACTACTCGCTGTCGGTGATGACCTCGGCGCTGCTCTTCGTGATGCTCGCGGTCGGGCTCAACATCGTCGTCGGCTACTGCGGCCTGCTCGACCTCGGCTACGCCGCGTTCTTCGCGATCGGCGCCTACACCAGCGGCATCCTCGCCACCCGGCTGGACTGGCCGCTGCTGGCCACCATCCCGGTCGTGCTCCTGGCCGCCGTCCTGGCCGGAGTCGTCATCGGCGGCCCGACCCTGAGGTTGCGCAGCGACTACCTCGCGATCGTGACCCTGGGATTCGGGGAGATCATCCGGATCACCGCCAACAACCTCGACATCACCGGCGGCCCCTCCGGCATCTACGGCATCCCCGGGATCGCCATCGGCGGGCTGGACCTGAGCGGCCCGGTCGCCTTCTACTACACCTGTGTGGTGGTGGTCAGCCTCGCGGTCGTGGGCGCCTCCCGACTGGGCCGGAGCCGGATCGGACGCGCCTGGCGGTTCATCCGCGAGGACGAGGACGCCGCAGAGGCCATGGGCATCAACACCTACACGGCCAAGCTCGCCGCCTACATCGGCGGAGCGATCTGGGGCGGGCTGGCAGGCATCCTCTTCGGCGCCCAGCTCACGGCGATCTCCCCGCAGAGCTTCACGTTCCTGTGGTCGGCACTGATCCTCATGGCTGTCGTGCTCGGCGGCATGGGGTCGACCCCCGGGGTCGTTGTCGGAGCAGTGCTCGTCAGCGTGCTGCCGGAGCTGCTGCGCGGCGCCGCGGACTACCGCTACTTCGTCTTCGGCGTCCTGCTGATCGTCGTGATGATCTTCCGGCCGGAAGGGCTGTGGCCGCACCGCTCCGTCGAACGCTCGCCGCGCAAGGGCGCCCACGGACCGACCGACGCGGAGAGGGAGGTGCCGGCGTGAGCTCCACCACCAACGGCCGGCCGCTGCTGCAGGTGTCCGACCTCACCCTGAGGTTCGGGGGTGTGACCGCCGTCGACGGCCTCACCTTCGACGTCGACGAGGGCACGATCCTGTCGGTGATCGGCCCCAACGGCGCCGGCAAGACCAGCGCGTTCAACTGCATCACCGGCTTCTACAAGCCCAGCGGCGGCCGGATCGTGCTGGGCGGTGAGGAGATCACCCGGCTGCGACCCTCTGCGGTCGCGGCCAAGGGCGTGTCCCGAACGTTCCAGAACCTTCGGCTCTTCGGGGAGCTGACCGTCCTCGACAACGTGCGGGCCGGGATGCACCTTCGGATCAAGCAGAACCCCCTGGACGCGCTGCTGCACACGCCGCGGTTCAGGCGATCGGAGGCGGAGGCGACGGCCGAGGCGCACAAGTGGCTCGACTTCGTGCGGCTGCGTGGCGACCGGAACGGGCTGGCCCGCAACCTGCCGTACGGCGAGCAGCGGCGTGTGGAGATCGCCAGGGCGCTGGCACGGGGACCGAGGTTGCTGCTCCTCGACGAGCCCGCCGCGGGGTTGAACCACGGGGAGAAGCAGGAGCTCCTCGAGCTGCTCGGTCGCATCGGTGAGCTCGGCGTGGCGCTCGTGCTGATCGAGCACGACATGGGGCTGGTCATGCAGATCTCCGACCGCATCGTGGTGCTCAACTTCGGCAAGGAGATCGCCGACGGCCCGCCGGAGCAGGTCCGCAACGACCCGGCCGTCGTGGAGGCCTACCTCGGCAGCGAGGAGGACGAGGCGCCGGTCCGGCGTACCGTCCGAACCGAACCGGACGAGGGAGGCGCGCAGTGAACGCGCTCGAGATCGACGCCGTCGACGTGCACTACGGCCGCGTGCAGGCCCTGCACCAGCTCACGCTGCGCGTCGGCGAAGGTGAGATCGTCGCCGTCCTGGGCAACAACGGCGCCGGCAAGACCTCCACGCTGAGCGCGGTCTCCGGCGTCGTGCGGGCCAGCAACGGCACCATCCGCGCGTTCGGCGACGAGATCACCAACAACAGCCCGTGGGACATCACCGGCCGGGGGGTCGTGCACGTCCCCGAGGGCCGGCGGATCTTCTCCCGGCTGACGATCCACGAGAACCTCCAGCTCGGCGGATACCTGGTCGACGACCAGAAGACGGTCGACGAACGCATCGACGAGGTGTACTCGCTGCTCCCTCGGCTGAAGGAGCGACGCAGCCAGCAAGGTGGCACCCTCTCCGGTGGCGAGCAGCAGATGCTTGCGGTGGGCCGGGCCCTCATCGCCGGGCCCAGGCTGCTGATGCTCGACGAGCCGTCGATGGGCCTCGCCCCGCTCGTCGTCGCGCAGATCATGGCGCTGATCTCCGACATCAACGAGCGCGGCACCTCGGTGCTGCTCGTGGAGCAGAACGCCCGAGCCGCCCTCCGCATCGCCGACCGGGCGTACGTCGTCGAGAACGGCAGCACGACCCTGGAGGGGCCCGCAAGCGAGCTGGCGGGCGACTCGCGTGTCGTGGACGCCTACCTGGGAGCGTGAGGTGACTGACGCCGGAGTGCGGACGGTCGACTACCACACCGCCGGAGAGCCGTTCCGCATCGTCCTCGAGGGGGTCGCCGTACCCGTCGGCTCCTCCGTCCGCGAGCGCCGGGCCAACGCGACGTCTGACCCCGACCTCGAGAAGGTACGCCGGCTGCTGTGCCAGGAGCCGCGCGGGCACGCCGACATGTACGGCTGCTTCCTGACCCCCCCGGACGACGAGGGCGCCGACTTCGGGGTGCTGTTCTGGCACAAGGACGGCTACTCCACGGCGTGCGGCCACGGCACCATCGCCCTCGGCGCCTGGGCGGTCGACTCCGGGCGGGTGGGTGCCCCAGCGGACGGCGTCACCGACGTGGTCATCGACGTGCCGTCGGGACGGGTCACCGCGCGGGTCGAACGTCGGGCCGGCCGGACCGAGGCGGTCACCTTCCGCAACGTCCCGTCGTACGTCCTCGCGCGCGAGGTGCCGCTGCGGCTCGCGGACCGCGACGTCGTGGTCGACGTCGGCTACGGAGGCGCCATCTACGCCTCGGTCCCCGCCTCGGCCCTCGGACTCGCCGTCACCCCCGAGCACTACGTCGACCTGATCGCTGCCGGCCGTGCCGTCAAGGCGGCGCTGTCCAGCACGCCCGCCGCCGAGCACCCCAGCGACGAGCGGCTCTCGGGGATCTACGGAACGATCCTGTACGACGACCTGGGGGAGACGGAGCACGGACCGCACCAGCGGAACGTGACCGTCTTCGCCGACGGGGAGGTGGACCGCTCCCCGTGCGGCTCGGGCACGTCGGCGCGTGTGGCGCTCCTCGCGGCGGACGGCCGGATGGCCCCGGGGCGTCGGCTGGTGCACGACTCGATCATCGGCACACGATTCACCGCCGAGGTCGTCGGGTCACTCGAGGCCGACGGACGCGAGGCCGTGGTCACCGAGGTGTGCGGCATGGCCTACGCGACCGGTGAGCACCGCTTCACCCTCGACCCGCGGGATCCCGTCGGGGCAGGATTCGTGCTGCGGTGAGGACGAAAGGACACAACGCGGTGGTCAGCGCGCAGGGTGCCGACTCGGGGCTGGTGCTTCCCTCGTTCCACGGCCGCCAGAGCCTCCGGCACCAGGTCGCGCACGCGCTGCGCGCTGCGCTCGTCGCCGGCCAGATGCGGCCGGGCCTGGTCTACTCCGCGCCCGGGCTCGCGGAGCAGTTCGGCGTCTCGGCGACGCCGGTCCGTGAGGCGATGCTCGACCTGGCCAACGAGGGGCTGGTCGAGGCCGTGCGCAACAAGGGGTTCCGTGTCACCGAGCTGACCGATCAGGAGCTCGACGACATCACCCAGGTGCGCATGCTGATCGAGGTGCCGACCGTCGGTGAGGTCGCCGGTCGGTGCGACAGCGAGATGGCCCCCGCCGTCGAGGAGCTGAGGGCGCTGGCGCGCGAGATCGAGGACCACGCGGTGGAGCCTGACCTGATCGCCTACGTCGAGGCGGACCGACGGTTCCACCTCCGCCTGCTGGCCCTCGCCGGCAACCAGCACCTCGTCGACGTGGTGGACGGTCTGCGCGCCCGCAGCCGGCTCTACGGCCTCCAGCAGCTTGCCGAGCGTGGCGAGCTCCGCGCCTCGGCCGCCGAGCACGAGAAGCTGGTCGACCTGGTCCTCGACGGCGACGCGGGGGGCGCCGCCGAGCTGATGCGGCACCACATCGGTCACGTACGGGGAACCTGGGCAGGCACCTCCGAGCACGCATCGACCAGCCTGAGACGCTCACCTCCATGAGGGACCCCCATTGGTGGCGACAGGCGGTGGTCTACCAGATCTACCCGCGCAGCTTCGCCGACGCGAACGGTGACGGCATCGGCGATCTGGGTGGCGTCCTGAGCCGCGTGCCGTACCTCGCCGAGCTCGGCGTGGACGCCGTGTGGCTCAGCCCGTTCTACCCGTCGGAGCTCGCCGACGGCGGGTACGACGTGGCGGACCATCGGGACGTCGACCCACGCCTCGGCACGCTGGCGGAGTTCGACGCCATGGTCGACGCGCTGCACGCCGTCGACATCAAGGTGGTCGTGGACATCGTCCCCAACCACACCTCCGACCAGCACGCCTGGTTCCAGGAGGCCCTGAAGGCTCCCGCTGGCAGCGCTGCTCGGGACCGGTACATCTTCCGCGACGGGCGCGGACCTGACGGCAGCGAACCGCCCAGCGACTGGGAGTCAGTCTTCGGTGGCCCTGCCTGGCAGCGCACTCCCGACGGGCAGTGGTACCACCACATCTTTGCGCCCGAGCAGCCCGACCTGAACTGGGAGAGCACCGAGGTGCGCGAGGACTTCCTCCGGACACTGCGGTTCTGGTCCGACCGGGGGGTGGACGGCTTCCGGGTCGACGTCGCGCACGGCCTCGTCAAGGACCTGTCCGAGCCCTACCGGCCGAATGCCGAGATGGGTGAACGGAGCGCTGCGGACGGCGACCACCCCTGGTGGGACCGCGACGAGGTCCACGAGGTGTACGCCGAGTGGCGGCGCGTGTTCGACGAGTACGACCCGCCGCGGACCGCGGTCGCGGAGGCGTGGGTCGCCGACCATCGACGTGCGAGGTACGCCAGCCCCGAAGGGCTCGGTCAGGCGTTCAACTTCTCGCTCCTGGAGGCCGACTGGGACGCTCGCACGTTCCGGAGGGTCATCACCGACAGCCTCCGCTTCGCAGAGCGCACGGGGGCGTCGAGCACGTGGGTGCTGTCCAACCACGACGTCGTCCGGCACGCCTCGCGCTACGGACTCCCGGCAGGTGAGCCGACCGCGGTCGCACGGGGGTGGCTCGGCTCCGGAGGCAAGGAGCCGATCCTCGACCGCGAGAGGGGAGTACGACGGGCGCGCGCGGCGACGCTGTTGATGCTGGCGCTCCCCGGCTCCTCCTACCTGTACCAGGGTGAGGAGCTCGGCCTCCACGAGGTCGCCGACCTCCCCGGGGACCAGCTCCAGGACCCGACCTGGGAGAGGTCCGGCCGCACGTTCAAAGGCCGTGACGGCTGCCGGGTCCCACTGCCCTGGGCGGACCGCGGGCCGTCGTACGGCTTCGGGGACGCAGCCGCGCACCTTCCCCAGCCCGACTGGTTCGCCGAGGAAGCTGTCTCCGTGCAGCAGCGCGACGAGTCGTCCACGCTGTCGCTGTACCGGGCGGCGTTACGGCTCCGTCGCGAGCTCCAGGGGCCGGAGGAGCTCGGCTGGCTGGAGGGCTCGAGCGGGACCCTCCACCTGGCGAGGCCTGCCGGCTGGGAGTCGGTCACGAACTTCGACACCCGCCCGGTACCGCTGCCGGCCGGCGACGTCCTGCTGTCCAGCGAACCGCTCGACGGCGACGGTCTCCTGCCCGGCGAGACCACCGTCTGGCTCCGCACCTGACCAGCTGGGGAGCCGGCTGCGCCCCCGCCCACCGGCTGCCCGAGGATTCAACGGATTTGACGCACCCCCTTGCCACCATGGTGAAGCGGTCCCTAGTGTATGCGTATGCATCTCTCCTCCGATGACAAGTCACGCATCCGTTCCGGCTCGGTCTCCGTGGTCAAAGAACCCGAGGAGGGTCGGGTCGACGAGGTTCGCGACCCGGCCGTCGTCGCCAAGGTCTCCGAGATGCTCGGCGCGATCGAGCGCGACGGCATGGACGCCGTGCTGCGCTACGCCCGGGAGCTCGACGGCTACGAGGGCAGCGGCCACGAGGTCCCCGAGGCCGAGCTGGAGAAGTCGGGCGAACGGATCCCGGAGGGCGTCCGCGAGGCGCTCGAGGCAGGTGCGGACCGCACCCGCCGCTTCGCGCGGATGCAGCGAGACAGGCTCCAGGACTTCGAGGAGGAGGTCCTCCCCGGACTCGTCTGCGGCCAACGGTTCGTGCCCGTCCAGAACGTCGGCGCCTACCTGCCCGCCGGGCGCTTCCCGCTGCTGGCGAGCGCCTTCATGACGGTCGGCGTCGCCGACGTCGCCGGGGTGCCGGCCATCGTCAGCTGCACGCCGCCGTCCCTGGACGGCGAGCCCCACCCGGCGGTCCTCTACGCCGCGTGGGTGTCGGGCGCCCGCAAGGTGCACCCGCTCGGCGGGGTCCAGGCGCTGGCTGCGATGGCCTTCGGCCTTCTGGGCAACGAGCCGGCGGACATGATCGTGGGTGCCGGCAACGCGTTCGTGGCCGAGGCGAAACGACAGCTCTACGGCCGCGTAGGCATCGACGTCCTGGCCGGGCCGTCCGAGGTGGCGGTGCTCGCGGACGACTCCGCGGACGCCGAGATGGTGGCCGCCGACCTCCTCGGCCAGGCGGAGCACGGCCCCACCTCGCCGGCGAACCTCACCACGACGTCGGAGCGGCTGGCGCGCGAGGTCCTTGTCGAGATCGACCGCCAGCTCGAGGGGCTCTCCACCCGTGACATTGCGGGTGCAGCCTGGCGGGACTACGGCTCGATCTACGTCGCCGAGTCCCGGGAGACCGCGGTCGAGGTCATGGACACCCTGGCGCCGGAGCACCTGGAGGTGCTCGCCGACGACCTCGACTGGTGGCTGGGCGCGCTCCACAACTACGGCTCGCTCTTCCTCGGCCCGTGGTCGACGGTCGCTTACGCGGACAAGGGCATGTCGGGTACCAACCACGTGCTGCCCACCGTCCGTGGCGCCCGCTACACCGGGGGGCTCAGCGTCTCCTCGTTCCTCAAGCAGCTCACCTACCAGCGTGCCGTCGAGCAGGCCACCGTCGCGCAGGCCGTCCCGACGGTCACCGTCGCCGACTTCGAGCGGCTCGACGCCCACCGCGACAGTGCGCAGCTGCGCCTCGACCGGATCGCGAGACCGTGATCCGGCATACGTATAGCCAAACCCTTGCGTCCGGGTGCAGCACCAGGCCCGGCCCGGCTCGACCCGTCACGTCTCCCTCCGTGTCGGTTACCAACCTCCGCAACCACTTGGAGCACACATGAGCACATCTCGTCGCCGCACGGCCGCCGCCGCGGCCGTGGTCGCGAGCCTGAGCCTGGTCGTCACCGGCTGTGGCGCCGGGTCGAAGACCGCGAGCAAGACAGCCACCCAGGTCGAGTGCGACTACACCGCGCCGAGCGGTGAGACCAAGGTGAACGTCCTCGCCTACAACTCGTCCTCGGTGGACCCCTACACCAACACCATGGTGAGCAGCTGCACGAAGGGCGACGTCACCGTCAACCACGAGCCCATCGACTTCGGCGGTCAGGTCCAGAAGACGACTGCGACGCTGGCCGGGGACAAGGGCACCTACGACATCATCGAGACCTACTCCTTCGTCATCCCGCAGCTGGCCGCGGACGGCAAGCTCGAGCCGCTCGACGAGCTCGTGGAGAAGTACTCCGACGAGTACGGCCTCGATGCGATCAACGAGAACATGAGCGAGGCGATGAGCTACGACGGCAAGCTCTACGGCCTGCCGATGCAGGCGCAGATGCTGATCATGGCCTACCGCGAGGACGTCTTCGACAAGCTCGGCCTCGAGCCCCCGACCACCTTCGAGGAGATGCGGAGCGCGGCCGAGAAGATCCAGGCGGAGACCGACATCGAGTACCCGATCGCCCTCCCGCTACTGGCCAGCGCGGACATCGTCACGGCGTACGACGCAGCCTTGGGGTCCCTCGGCATGAACCTCACCGACCCCGACACGATGACCGCCAACCTCGACACCCCCGAGTCGGCGAAGGCGCTCGAGGCGCTCATCTCGCTCAAGCCGTACATGGACCCGCAGGTGACCACCTTCGACCAGCCGGCGGTCCAGCAGCAGATGTACAACGGCGACGCGGCGATGTCGATCATGTTCTCGGGGCGGATGAACGACCTCACGCTCGAGTCCAACAGCCAGTTCGCACAGGACATGGCGTTCGCGGCCCCGCCGTCGGTCGACGGCGGTGACGTCCTCTACAACACGGTGTCGGTGGACGGCTGGTCGATCCCCGCCAACACGCCGCTCGACAAGGAGATGCTCTTCGAGATGATCGCCTCGTCGGTCAGTGAGAAGGCCTCGAAGGCCTCGCTCCCGGCGGCGTACCCCGCCCGCGACGGCATGGTCACCGAGTCCAGCATGCCGTTCGCGGCCGCCGCCAACGAGTCGATCTCGAAGGTCCCGCCGTCCGAGCCCTACCCCTGGACCGCCGAGATCAGCAACGCGATCACGCCGATCGTCGCCAGCGTCCTGGTCGGGAAGACCCCGGTGGAGGAGGGCACGCAGAAGATGCAGGCAGCGGCCGAGAAGATCCTCGCCGAGTACAAGTAACGACGGCCGGCAGCGGGAGGAGAAGCCATGCGCAGACGTGAGTTCGCGATGTTCGCGGGCCCGAGCATCCTGGTGATGTCAGGGTTGCTGCTCCTCCCGCTGTACCGGACCGTCCAGTGGAGCCTGCAGAAGGTCGACTACGGGTCGCCTGGCGAGTTCGTGGGGCTGGACAACTACCGGCAGGCGTTCAGCAACTCACGGCTTGCCGATGCGGCGGTCTTCACCGTGACGCTCACCCTGCTGGTCACCGCGGTGTTGCTGGTCGCCGGCTACGTCCTGGCAGTCCTCGTCAACGGGCTCGGGCGGGCGAAGCCGTACGTCCTCGGGCTGCTGCTGGTGCCCTACGTCATCCCGCACATCGTCGGCGCCTCGATGTTCCTGTGGTTGTTCAACTCCAACTACGGAGGCGTGGTCACCTACGTCATCGAGAAGCTGACGGGCGTCGAGATCCTCTGGATGACCGACACCTGGGCCAACCGCATCCTGTTGGCCATGAACATCACGTGGGCGATGCTGCCCTTCGCGATGCTCATCATCGTGGCGGGGCTGCAGGGTGTGCCCGACGAGATCCTCGAGGCAGCGAAGATGGACGGCGCCTCGTTGATCCGGACGCATCTGAGCGTGATCGTCCCGAGCATCCGGGGAGTCCTCGGCTTCGTGGCGCTGATCTCGATCATGGACGTCGTCCGGGTCTTCGACCCCCTGGTGGCGCTGTCGCCCTCGGCAGTGCAGATCGGCAACGAGTCGATCATGCTCTACATCTACAACGTCGCCTTCCGCGACGGAGGGCAGAACCTGGGGCTGGGGAGCGCGATCAACGTGCTGCTGATCATTCTCATCGTCATCCTGCTCTTTCCCTTCATCCGAGGCGTCGCCAAGGAGGCGAAGACGCGATGAGCGCACTGGCCGGAGCCATTCCGTCGGCTACCCACGGCTCGACCGACCAGGACGACGTCCTGCACGAGAAGCCGAGGCGACCGCCACGCCGCACGGGGCGGGCGCTCGTCGTCGGCGGGCTGCTGCTCCTCATCTGCTGGGCCCTGCTGAGCCCGGTGTTGTGGACCGCGATGACGGTCACGAAGCCGACGCGCCTCGCATTCGTGAACCCGCCGCAGTTCTTCTACGAGCCGACCTTCGAGTCGTTCGTGAACCTCTGGCAGACCACCAGCTTCTACAGCTACCTGGTGAACACGATCGTCGTTGCAGTCATCAGCACGGTGTTCGCGCTGCTCATCGGTGTTCCGGCTGCCTACGCACTGTCGCGCTTTCCGAGCTGGATCTCGACGGTTCTGCTGGTCGCTGCGCTCATCTTCCGTGCGCTCCCTAGGTTCGCGGTGGTCCTGCCGATGTACGACATCTCCCGCGCGCTCCACATCTACGACACCACCATCGCCATCTCCGCCGCGCTGGTCGCGATCAACCAGCCGTTCAGCATCTGGTTGTTGCGGAACTTCTTCGCGGAGATTCCCGAGCAGCTCGACGAGGCGGCGATGCTCGACGGGTGCAGCCGCTGGCAGGCGCTTCGGAAGGTCATGATCCCGCTGATGGGCCCTGGCATCCTGACCGCCGGCATCTTCATGTTCCTCTTCGCCTTCCAGGAGTACCTCACCGCGTTGGTGCTCACCAACGTCAACGCCCCCACGGTGCCCGTCTTCATCGCCACCCAGCTCGGCCAGACGCTGCCGATGCTCCAGCAGGCCGGCGCGGCGTCGATGCTCCTCACCCTCCCGGTGATCGCGTTCGCGTTCATCGCGCAGCGCTACCTGGTCGCCGGGCTGAGCTCCGGTTCCGTCAAGGGGTGAGTGCTCCCGCAGAGCCCCTGGTGCTGCTGCCCGGGATGAACTGCTCCGCTCGGCTCTGGGGCCCGGTGCTGGACTCGCCGGCCCTCGCCCGCTCGAGCGCCGCGGGGCGGCCGGACGGCGTGCAACCGCAGCTGCGAGGGCGGTCGCTCGACGACTGCGTCGACCGGCTCCTTGCCGAGCTGCCGCCGAGGTTCTCCCTCGCCGGGCTGAGCCTCGGCGCCATCGTGGCGCTGGCTCTCGTGGAACGTGCACCGGAGCGGGTCGCGCGCCTGGCCTTGCTGGCGGTCAACCCACGTGCGCCGCGGCCGGACCAGCAGGCGGCCTGGGCCGCCCAGCGCCGGCTGCTGGCGGAAGGCAGCACGGCTCGGTCGCTCCAGGAGGCCCTGCTTCCGGTGCTCGTCTCGCCGGGGAGCCGCACCCCGGAGCTCGAGGGCGTGGTCCTGGCGATGGCCGACGAGGTCGGGGAGGCCGCCCTCGACGACCAGCTCGCGATCCAGCAGACGCGACGGGACCAGCGGACGGCGCTGCCTCGCATCCAGGTGCCCCTCCTCGTCGTCGCCGGCGGCGAGGACGCACTGGTGCCACTCGAGCGGCACGAGGAGGTGCGCGCCGCCGTGCCCGGGGCGCGCCTGGAGGTGCTCGACGGCGTCGGTCACCTCAGCACGCTCGAGGCGCCCGCCGCCGTCGCTGGAGCGCTCGGCGCCTGGCTGGCGCCGTGACCCCGGAGCCCTTAACAGCGAAGCGGCGTACGGCGCCCAGGGGCGGTGCCGTCGTCACACCCGCAGCCGGCGGAAGAGCTCCATCATCTCGAGCGTGAGGTTGTGCACGACCACATGAGCGCCGTCGGCCAGGGCTGCGGACGCCGACTCGGCCGAACCGGCGAGGTCGAGCCGCACGGAGCCGGGAGCCGCAGTGGCGTGGGTCCGCCGGACGAGCTCCTGCACTGGCGGGTCGTCGGCGGCGCGAGAGGCGCCGAGGTCCGACGTGCCGATCAGGTAGCCGTCGACCCCCGGCACCGCGGTGATGGCGGCGGCCGCGTCGACCGCCGCGGGTGACTCGATCATCGCGACCACCAGGACGTCCTCGGCACGTCGCCGGTGCTCGTCACCGGCCGCCGCGCCGTACCTCCCGGCGCGTGAGTACGTCGCGAAGCCGCGTTCTCCGTGCGGGGGGTAGCGCACCGACCGCACGAGCCGGACGGCGTCCTCGACCGCGTCGACGTGCGGGGCGATGACGCCCTGGACGCCGAGGTCGAGCGCACGCAGCACGAACGGGGTGTCCTCCGCGCCGATCCGCACCAGCACCGGCAGCCCGAAGGACTCGGCCGCGGTGACATGGTGGCGCAGCGCCCCGAGGTCGGCCGAGCCGTGCTCGCAGTCGACGAGCACGAAGTCGTGCCCGGCGACCGCGAGCATCTCGACGACCTCCTCGGCCGGCATCCGGACGAGGGCCCCCACCAGGCGGTCGCCGGCGTGGAGCCGGTGGCGCAGCGAGGCCAGGGCCGGACTCACGCGATCATCCCGCCCGAGAGGTCGACGTCGGAGCCGGTGAGCCCGGGCATCGTGAGCATCGCGACGAGCGCGTCGGCGACCTCGTCGGGGGTGACCATGCGCCCCAGCGCCGCGCGTTCCACGAAGGCCCGGCGTGCCTCCTCCACCGTCGACCCGGTCCGCTCCGCCTCCAGCCGGAAGTTGCGGTCCATGCGCTCGCTCTCGACCGGGCCGGGCGAGAGCGTGTTGACGCGAACGCCGTGGGGCCCCGCCTCGTGCGCCAGCGTGCTGGTCAACCCGATGACGGCCATCTTCGACGCACAGTACGGCGTGCGCCGCGCGAGCGGTCGCTTGCCGGACACGCTGGCCACGTTGACGACGTCGCCGGCACCGCGCTCGTACATCGCCGGGAGCAGCGCCCGGCACATGAGGTAGGTGCCGCGCACGTTGATCGCGAACACCTCGTCCCACTCCTCGGGCGTGATGTCGGGAAGCGCCGCCACGGGGCCGCCGACACCGGCGTTGTTGACGAGGATCGAGACGTCGTCCCCCGCCAGCCTGCGGGCCAGCTCCGTGACGTCGTCGGGTGCTGAGACGTCGCACGCCTCGGCTCGGGCCGGTTCGCCGAGGTCGTCCGCGACAGCGCGGACCGCGTCGTACCTCCGGCCGACCAGGACCACCCGGACGCCCTCGCTCACCAGCCGGCGCGCCATCACCGCCCCGAGCCCGCTACCGCCCCCGGTGACGACGGCCAGCCGGCCGTCCAGCTGGTTCACACCGTCTCCGTCGACAGGACGTCGTCGACCCACTCGAACCGGTCGCCCTCGTGGCGCCGGGCGCGCACGTCGCCGGAGCGCGCGTGGCCCTCGAAGAGCTCGACCCGGGCGGCACGGCCGCAGACGCGGCCGAGCAGCGCACTGCTCGCGGTGTCGGTGACCTCCTGGTAGGTGACGGTCTTGAGGTACTTGCCGACCCAGAGCCCCCCGGTGTAGCGGGCGCTGCCGAGCGTCGGCAGGACGTGGTTGGTGCCGATCACCTTGTCGCCGTAGGACACGCAGGTGTTCTCGCCCAGGAACAGGGCGCCGTAGTTGCGCATCCGCTCCAGGGCCTGACGCGGCTCGGCGGTGAAGACCTGCACGTGCTCGGAGGCGAAGGAGTCGCCCACCTGCCACAGCTCGTCCATGTCGTCCACGACGACCACCTGCCCGTGGTCCCTCCAGGCGGGCTCGGCGAAGTCCTTGGTCGGCATGCCCGGCAGGATCTGGTCGACCAGGCGGACGACCTCCTCGGCGAGCGGCCGGGACGTCGTGACGAGAACGGCGGGGGAGTCGGGGCCGTGCTCGGCCTGCGACAACAGGTCGACGGCGACCGTGAACGGGTCGGCGCTCTCGTCGGCGAGCACGAGGATCTCCGTCGGCCCGGCGAAGAGGTCGATGCCCACCTCGCCGAAGAGCTGGCGCTTCGCCTCGGCCACGTAGGCGTTGCCGGGACCGGCCAGGAAGTCGACCCGATCGACCGACTCGGTGCCCACGGCCATCGCCGCCACGGCCTGGACACCGCCGAGGACATGGATCTCGTCCGCTCCCGCCATGCTCATCGCGGCGATCGTCGCGGCCGGGACCTCGCCACGGATCGGAGGAGTGCAGGCCACGACGCGAGGCACCCCGGCGACCTTCGCCGTGACGACCGTCATGTGCGCCGACGCCGTGAGCGGGTAGCGGCCGCCGGGGACGTAGGCGCCCGCTGCCGCGATGGGGACGTGGCGGTGGCCGAGGTGCACGCCGGGCAGCGTCTCGATCTCCACGTCCAGCATCGAGTCCCGCTGCACCTGGGCGAACCGGCGGACCTGGGCCTGGACGAACTCGATGTCGTCGATGACTTGCTGGGGGAGGGAGTCGACGAGCGACTTCACCTGGTCGTCGTCGAGCCGGAAGCTCTCGGGAGTCCAGGAGTCGAACTGGCCGGAGTAGTCGCGCACCGCAGCGTCCCCGCGGGTGCGCACGTCCGCGATGATCTGCGCGACCCGCTCCGCGACGTCGCGCTGCGTGCGGTCCGCGAAGGTCGTCCGGGGTGCGCTCTTCAGGTACTGGGCCATTGTCTCTCCTGCGAGTGGGCGGCGTGGTTGGACCGGGGTTACATACGTATGCTTCACTTTCTGGGGTGGAGCCCCCAAAAGTCAAGTGATGGCGGCACCGAGGAGCACGAGCATGCTGGCTAGGCTCCGGACCAGGAAGGACCGAGATGATCACGAGTCATGACGTGGCACGGCTGGCCGGGGTGTCGCAGCCGACGGTCTCCCGCGCACTCAACGACAGCCCGAAGGTCTCCGAGGCGACCAAGCAGAAGGTACGCGAGGCCGCCCTCGCACTGGGCTACTCGCCGAGCGCCATCGGTCGCGCGCTGTCGACCGGGCGGTCGACGAGGATCGGGCTGGTCGTGGCCGACCTCGACAACCACTTCTACTCCTACGTGATCGCGCCGATGCACGACGAGCTCGGCTGCATGGGCTACGAGCTGGTGCTCGTGACGGAGTCGGACAAGTCGGGTCCGACCACGGAGCGGCTGGTCAGCCTGGGGCTCGCCGGCGTGGTCCTCGCCACGAGCACCGTCGACTCGATCCTCCCTGCCCGGCTCTTGGACCGTCGGATGCCGTTCGTGTACTTCAACCGGACGGCCGCGAGCGTGGAGGCCGACTCCGTCGTGGTGGACCCCCTCGCGGGCATCGAGGCGCTGGCGCATGCGGTGGCTGAGGCCGGCCACACCCGGGCCGCCGCGATCTTCGGCCCCCGCAATACCAGCACCGGAGAGGGTCGGGAGCATGCGGTCCGGGGTGCGTTCGAGGAGGTCGGGATCACGATCGCGGGCAAGCACGTGCTGCACGGTCCGTTCGACTTCGCGACCGGTCACCGCGGTGTCCACGAGCTGCTCCGCCGACCCGACGCGCCGGCGCTGCTGGTGTGCGCGAACGACGTGGTGGCGCTCGGCGCACTGAACGCAGCCGCGGAGCTCGGGATCGACGTGCCGGGACGGACATCCATCGTCGGGTTCGACGACCTGCCGACCTCGGGCTGGGCGCTGGTCAGGTTGAGCACGGTCGCCTACGACCTCGACGGCATGTCCCGCGAGGCGGCTCGTCTCATCGTGCGCCGGCTGGAGGACGGTCCGGACGAGCCCGTGCGCCGGGTGACCTTTGACACGCGGTGGGTCCCCCGCGCCACCGTGGGACCGCCGCCCGGCTGACCAGGCATTCTCGCAAACCCTTCTTGCAGTCGTCGATGCATACGCATACAGTGACGGCAGTGCCGACGCCGCAGGTCTCCGCGCAGACCACCGCGGCCCTCCTCTCCTAGGAAGTGCGTTCATGCCGCTGGATCCCATCGCCTACCGCCCCTACGCCGACCCCGACGAGTTCATCCGGGAGGTGACCGACCTCATCTGGGTGCAGCGGGACGTGAGCCACATCGTCGAGAACTACGAGCCGGACTCGATCGTCCACGGAGGGCTGGGCACGACGATGGACCGGGCCGGGGTGATCGAGGGAAGCCTCATGCGGATCGCCGAGTCGCCGCACCACGTGGGACAGGCCGAGGACGTCGTGTGGGAGCCCCGGGGCGACGACGCCTTCCTCTCCTCCCACCTCGTGTTCGCCAGCGACGAGCACCTCGTCGACGGCCGCATGCGACGGGTCCGGTCACGCACGATCGCCAACTGCCTCTACCGCCGGGGCCGGATGGTGGAGGAGTGGGTGGTGCGCGACACCCTGGCCCAAGCGCTCCAGAAGGGGCTCGACCCCGACGACGTCGCGCGCGGCATGACGTTCCGGGGCTACCAGGGCTCGTGGCTCGAGCCGGCCCCGAAGGACCCGCTGAGCGAGGGCGACAGCGGGCCGCGCCCCGACGACCACCGCGCCGAGTGCGAGACGGTCCTGGAGATGGTCGAGGAGGTCTGGAACGGACGCCACCTCAACAAGCTCCCGGACTACTTCCACCGTGACCTGTTCCTCGACACCGTCGGCGACGTCACCGTCACACGCCCCGACGGCTACCAGCGGGACCTGCTCACGCTGCTCTCCGCGTTCCCGTCCGCCGAGTTCGAGGTGCGCGACGTGCAGACCAACGAGGCCACGCGCTATGCGGGGCTGCGGATCGCTGTGCTGTGGAAGTTGGCGGGCCGCTATGACGGCAAGGCACTCTTCGGACCTCTCACGGGTCAGCCTGTGGACCTCATGGGCGTCTCCCAGTTCCTGGTCCAGGACGGCCGGATCGTCCGCGAGAAGCGCATCTACGACGAGCTGGCGCTGCGAGCCCAGATCAACAGCACCCGCGGGGACAGCCCCGTCGAGAACACGAACATCTACTGAGAGCACACCGTCATGACCGACACTTCCCTCACCGCTGATCGCGGCGTCAGCGCCGACGAGATCACCCGCCGGACGATCCTCCGCAAGGACTGGGTGCCCTGCAAGGCCGCCTTCATCGACGCCCGGACGCCGGGCTCGGACCGCAAGGACAACTACTCGTTCATCGGGTTGGGCGTCTCCCAGAGCTCCGACCAGTTCGTCAACCTCGTGGAGCCCCACGGCTTCAACGTCGGGGCCGCCGGCATGCCGAACGGCACCGTGAACAGCCTCCACATGCACTTCACCGCCGAGGTGTTCATCAACTTCGGCGGCGACTACCAGCTGAGGTGGGGTGCTGACGGCACCCAAGGCGACTACCACTCGGTCGACGGCGACGTCATCTCGGTCCCCACCTGGGTGTTCCGGGGGTTCACCAACATCGGCGCCGACGACGGCGTGCTCCTGACCGTCCTCGGCCAGGACGACAACGGTGGCATCATCTGGGGTCCTCAGGTGCTGGAGGACGCCGCCGCGCACGGTCTGTACCTGACCGTCGACAACCGCCTGGTCGACACGGTGGCGGGTGAGACGGTTCCCGAGGGCGCCACGTTGATCCGGCCGATGCCACAGGAGGAGATCGACAAGCTCGACGTCGTCACGGCCGAGCAGTTCCGCGAGCGGGTGGTCACCGCGGCCGAGAGGGTCTGGTCGACGAGCCCGTTCCTGTCCTCCGGGCTCCCGGGCGGCGGCGCTCACCTCAGCATGGTCATCGGCCACGGCATGAACGAGGACCGTCGCGCCGCCCCGCGGATCACCAACCCGCACAGCTTCGACCTCGCCTGGCTGCGAGCGACGCCGGGGGAGGGAGTGCTGACGCACCGGGTCCAGGAGCCCACCGTGCTCGTGGTCAAGGCCGGACGATGGATCGTCCGCGTCGGGGTCGGCGACGACGCCCACGTCGTCGAGCTCGGCCCCCAGGACGCCTTCTCGGTGCCGCCCGCCGCCTGGCGGTCGCTGACCCTCCTCGACGACGAAGGCGGTGTGGCCGTCGACCGCGGCACCGGGGAGCTGATCGTCGTCACGGGCGGTGACGCGCGCACGCGCGTCGAGTGGGCGCCGGACGTCGTCTCCGCCGCGCGGGCGGCCGGGGTGGTCATCGACCCGGACGGCTACCGCGCGCCGGCATCGGTGATGGTCACGGCCACCGAGGATGACTGAGCCGGACCGCACCGTCGTCGCGGTCTGCCAGATCGACGGCGTCGCGGCCCGGCAGGACAGCGCCGTCGTCAGCGACGCCGTCGAGCGGGCGGTGGCCGGCGGCGCGCGCCTCGTCGTGCTGCCGGAGCTGACGGCCTGCGGCGGGGTGCTCACGGCTCGCGAGCAGGCGCGCGCAGCCGCCGAGCCGCTCGACGGCCCGACCGTCCGTCTCCTCGCCGACCTCTCCGCCCGCCATGGCTGCGTCGTCGTCGCCGGCCTGGCCGAGGCGGGTCAGGGGAGGCAGGTCCACAACTCGGCGGTCGTGCTGGACCAAGGCGCCCTGCTGGCGACGTACCGCAAGGTCCACCTCTGGGGGCTGGAGAAGAACGCCTTCGACCCCGGCGCCCAGCGTCCACCGGTGGTCGGCACGAGCGCCGGCCGGGTCGGGGTGATGGTCTGCTACGACCTCGAGTTCCCCGAGTGGGTCCGGCTGGCAGCCGAGTCGGGAGCCGAGGTGCTGGCCGTGCCCGTCAACTGGCCGCTGCGAGCGGAGGGCGACCCGCAACGCCCCTTCGAGGTCGTCAAGGCGCAGGCGGCTGCCGTCACCTACCGGGTGAACGTCGCCGTGGCGGACCGGTGCGGCGCCGAGGCCGGGGTCGGCTGGTACGGCGGCTCGCTGGTGTGCGACGTCGACGGCAACCTGGTGGCCGGGCCCGCGTGCGCGCTCGACCCGGAGGGTCCGGCGTCGCCGACGGTTCTCGTGGCCGAGGTCGACCTCGCGTCGGCCCGGGACAAACGGCTGGGCCCCTGCAACGACGCGCTGGCAGACCGGCGTCCGGAGCTCTACGGCTGAGCCGGCTGGGCGTCCGACGCCGGGGCTCGAGCGCGTGTCAGTTGTTGGCTGGAGCCTGTGAGATCGCCTGCACGAGGTCCGCGACGTTCTCGTCCGGAAGGTTCTTCGCCACGTCCGCCTGGGAGACCATCCCGATCAGCTCGTGGCCGTCGACGACCGGCAGCCGGCGTACCCCGTGCTCGGTCATCGTCCGCAGGATCTCCTGGACCGGGTCGTCCGCCCCGATCGTCACGGGCTTTCCCTCAGCCAGCTCCGAGACCTTCGTCGACGCGGGGTCGCCGCCTTCGGCGAGGCACTTCACGACGATGTCGCGGTCGGTGACCATGCCGGCCAGCCGGTCGTCCTCGCCGCAGATCGGCAGGGCGCCGACGTCGAGCTGCTTCATCTTCTTCGCCGCGTCGACCAAGGTGTCGTTCACCGAGGCGCAGGTCGCGTCTCCGGTCATGATGTCGCGAGCCGTGGTCATGGTGTTCCCTCCACTCGTGGCGGCCAGGGGTGGGCCGCGCGCTACAGGTACGCGTACCCGCCGCCATGGGGACCACGCATGGCGGGCCCGAGAAGCTGACCCGGGAGGGATCCCTCGGCGGGGCGGCCGAACAGCGCGTCGAGGGCGTAGGTCACCGTGATGCCCAGGAGCACGCCTCCGACGGCGTCCATCGGGAAGTGCGCCCCCTGGCGGATCCGCACCGCAGACGTCGACCCGGCGACCGCGGCGCCGGCGGCGACCACGGGACGGGGGACGTACGGCGCCAGGCTGAGCACCGCTGCGGTCGCGATCGCCGCATGGCCCGACGGGTAGGACGGGCCGTCGGTCGGAGCGTCGTCACGCAGCCGTACGTCGGGGTCGGTCTGTGCCGGACGCTTGCGGTCGAAGATCTTCTGCAGCCCCACCTCCAGCGCCTTCTCCAGGGGCAGGGCACACCCGGCGACCAGCACCAGGTGCGGACGGCGGAGCCAGCAGGCGGCGCTCATGCCGCTTGCTGCCCGCGAGCGTGCGCCGTCACACCTCTCCGGTCGAGCCGACCGCCCGAGAAGACCGCTCGGCCCAGCGGTCAGGAGTCGAACGAGCCGTCGTGGAGCCGGTGCACCTCGTCGGCCATGTCGATCAGCACCGGGTCGTGCGTCGCGACGACCACGGTGACCCCCTGCGTGTCGACGAGAGAACGCATCAGCCGCATCACCGACCGGGCGGTGATCGAGTCGAGCTGGCCGGTCGGCTCGTCGGCGAGCAACAGGCTCGGGTGGGCGGCGAGGGCGCGCGCCACGGCGACCCGCTGCTGCTGCCCGCCGGAGAGCTCGGCGGGACGGTGGTTGGCGTGGTCGTCGAGCCCGACCAGCTCGAGGAGCTCGGAGACGCGCTGCTCCCGCTCCTTGACCGAGGTGCGGGTCAGCCGGAGCGGGATACCCACGTTCTCCCTCGCCGACAGGATCGGGATCAGCCCGAAGGACTGGAAGACGAACCCGACGGTCGTGCGCCGGAGCTCGATCCGGGCGTCCTCGTCCATCGCGGTCACGTCCTCCCCGTCGATGCGGACGGTGCCGGCGTCGGGACGGTCGAGCCCGCTGATGCAGTTGAGGAGCGTCGTCTTGCCCGAGCCCGAGCGGCCGACGACCGCGGCCACCGTGCCGCGGGGGACGTCGAGCCGGACGCCGCGGAGGGCGTGCACCTCGTGCGACCCGGTGCGGTACGTCCGGTGCACCCCGTCGACCGCCACCATCAGGTCGCTGCCCATCACTTCCCCTCCTGGCCGGAGCCGGGACCCGGAGCAGGAGCAGGCACGGCGGACACGGGCCGGTCCGGCCACACCCCGATGTGGTCTGCCTCGAGCTCCAGCCGGACCCGCCGCTGCATCTCCAGGGTCTCGGTGAACTCCCGAGGCAGCTGCAGCCGGCCCACCCGGTCGAGGACGGCGTACTCCTCGGCGATCACCTGCTCGTGCTCGTGGCCGTCGCCGGGTCGCCGCAGCACCTCGCTCGAGGTCCGGCCGTCCCGGAGCCCGATCGTGCGCTGCACGTGCTCGGCGACCGAGGGGTCGTGGGTCACCACGACGACCGTGGTGGCCAGCTCCCGGTTCACCGACCGGAACGCCTCGAGGACGTCGGCCGATGCCGCGGAGTCGAGCTCGCCGGTGGGCTCGTCGGCGAACAGCACCTCCGGGCGGTTCGCCAGCGCCACCGCGATCGCCACCCGCTGCTGCTCACCACCGGACAGCTCCCCGGGCCGTCGGTCGCGTGCGTCTGCGACCCCGAGCAGGGACAGCAGCTCGCCCACCCGGGTGTCGCGATCGCGGCGCCCGACCCGGGCCGCCACCATCGGCACCGCCACGTTCTCCGCCGCGGTCAGGTAGGGGAGCAGGTTGCGCTGCGTCTGCTGCCACACGAACCCGGCGACGTGACGCCGGAAACGGAGCCGCTCCTTCGCGTCCATCGCGAGGAGGTCCTGCCCACCGACCCGGGCGAGACCGGCGGTGGGGACGTCGAGGCCGGACAGGATGTTGAGGAGGGTCGACTTGCCGCTGCCCGAGGCGCCCACGAGGGCGATCAGCTCACCGCGCTCGACGACGAGGTCCAGCCCCTGGAGGGCGACCACCTCGATCCCCTCGGACTTGTAGATCCGCACGACGTTGTCGCACAGGACGTGGATGTCGCTCACTCGTCTGCTCCTGTCCGCAGAAGGTCGCCGGCACGCCGCCGGTTCGCGAAAGCCGTCACGCCGAGGAGGGCCGCGGCCACCAGGCCGAGCACCGCCAGGGCGAGCACGGCGAGGACGCCGGGGCTCACCACCGGGTCGGGGGAGGTGAACCCGCCGGTGAAGGGGACCAGCTCGACGGCCGGGATCAGCAGGTAGGCCAGCCCCACGCCGACCGCGGTGCCGGCCAGCACCGCGAGGACGACCATCGGGGCGAGCTCCAGCCCGGCGACCGCCCGGGTCTGTCGGCGGCTCATGCCGAGGCTGCGGAGGGTCGCGAGGAGCCGCACCCTGGCCTCGCCGGTGAGGAGCAGGAAGAGCACCACGGCGGCCAGGCCGTACGCCGCCACGGCGGCGAAGCCGAGACGGAAGGTGTCGACCGTGCTGCCGACGAACGGCAGTGTCCGGGTCCCCGCCAGCCGGGCCCGGCGGTCGGTGACCGTGACGCCGGCATCCCAGGCCTCGACGGTCTCGATGAGCCGCTCCCCGACCCCGGCGTCCCCGCTCACGAGGACCGAGGTGGCGCGGAGCGTGCCGCCCTCGGACTCCTGGAGCACGCCGAGGTCCGCGACGACCGCATCGCTGTCCCGGGTGAGCGGGAACCCGTCGATCGTCCCGACCACCTCGACCGGGACATCCCCGATCCCGCTGCCCAGCCCGAGCGTGAGCCCGTCCCCGGCCTCGAGGACCGCGGGCGAGACGAGCACGCGGAGGACCGCCTCGCCGGACGGCTCCTCGGCGAGCCCGGTCAGGGACGGCACCTCGCCCGTCGAGGCCGCCGAGGCCACCGCGGGGTAGGCGGCGGTGTCCACGGCCACGAACGCCACGTCCTGCACCCCGGTCGCATCGCCGGAGACCGGCACCGACGGCAGCACGACAGCCGGTGCGGCATTCGAGACCCCGTCGACCGACGCGATCTTGGCGACCTGCTCCTCGGAGAACCCCGGAGAGTCGAGCCGGAAGTCCGCGCCGACCGCGTCGTACGCCGCCTGCGCCTGGCCGTCGCGGATCGTGCTCGTGATCGCCGAGGCGAAGACCGAGAAGGCGAGCCCGGCGAGCAGGACCACCACGACCACCGACGTCACCCCCGCCTTCGGAGCGGCGGCCGCGAGCGACACGACGCCGACCGCACCGCGACGACGGCCGACCGCCCGCAGCGCCGGGCGGGAGAGCCATCGGTAGCAGCGGAGGGCGACGAGGCCGGCGGCGAGCGCGACGAGCGGCGGCACTGCGGCGATCAGCGGGTCGACACCCTGGAGCGGGTCGCCACCCACTCCCCGCTGGCGCACGAGCGCGACACCCCCGACCGCGGCGAGGAGCACCAGCGCCTCCACCAGCTCCCGCCACCGCCACCGAGCGGAGCCCCGACCGGAGTCCTCGGACCGGCGCCCGGCCTCCTGCCGGGCGGCGAGGACCGTCTGCACCACCGCGAAGCCGGCGAGTGCGACCACGAGGACGACCGAGGTCGGGGACGGACGAGCCGGCACGGCCACCACGACCAGGGCGTAGCCCAGCAGCGCAGCCGGTACGGCGACGCAGAGCGCCTCGACTGCCTGCACCCCGAGGAGCTGGGGCCACGAGGCACCCCGGGCGCGCAGGAGCGCGTGCGCGCCCGCGCGCCGCTGACCCAGCAACCGGGCGGCGAACCCGACCACCAGCAGCGCTACGAGCAGCAGCCCCGCAAGGACCATCGAGACCACGGCCTCCGCCGTGGTCGCCTCGCTCAGGTAGTCCCCGAGCACCTCGCGCAGCCCACTGTCCGCCACGTAGTCGGGGACCCTGCCGAGGAACACCCGTTGCGCCGACTCGAGCGCGAACCCCTGCGTCGCGAACCGCTCGATCCCGGCGAGCACCTCGGCGGCGTTCTCGGCGTCGAGCGCCTCGGTGCGGACGGGGTAGTGCCACTCGAAGTCGAGCGTCGCCGCCGCGGCCTTGACGGCCTTCGGGTCGGAGACGAGCGCGTTGGCGTAGAGCGCGAGCAGCTCGCCCTGACTGGTCGTCTCCCGCCCCGGCGACCGGGTCAGCGGGTCGAAGCTCCACGCCACGTCGTCCGGGTGGAGCGGCGTGAACAGGCCGCTGACCGCGACGAGCACCGGACCGCCACGGCCGAGCTGTCCCTGCAGGGGCTCGAGCAGGACCTCGTCGCCGACCGACATGTCCAGCTGCTTCGCGACGCGGGCGTCCAGGGCGACCTCCAGCCGTGGCAGCTCCGCACCGGTCTGCGTGCCGTCGACCGTCGCCGTGCCGATCTTCTCCGGAGCGTCGCCGCGGACCCACCGGACCTCGTCGAGCAGCTCGGTCTGGTAGCGGATCTTGAGCCAGGCGTAGGGGCGCGGGCGGAACAGCTCGCCCGACGGCCACCGGAAGGTCTCGTACCGTGGCGTGACGACGCCGAACGACGGCTCGCCCACCACGGCGGCCAGGGGATCGCTCAGGGAGCTGGTCACCTGGTCGTCGATGATCGCCAGCTGGTTGAGGGCGTTGTCGTTCGTGGACCGCACCGTCAGCTCGCGCGCGGCGAGCGGGGCGTCGTCGAGGGTGGCGCCGAGCGCCTCGTCGGCCGTCCGGTTGTGCAGCCGGGGCGCGGCGGCCGCGAGAGCGGCGGTGGTGCCGAGCAGGACGAGGAGCGCCACCAGGGGCACCAGGTCCGTGGCGGCCCGGCGCAGCGCCATGCGGAGGACGGTCACGGCAGCTCCTCCCCGCGGCTCGGCGCCACCGCTCGGCGGCGTCGGGCGCTCCAGGCATGCAGGAGCAGACCGACGGCCAGGAGAGCCGCCGCACCGAGACCCAGGACGGCCCAGGGCGCCTCGACCGACAGCGGCGGGTACGGCGCCACCGCGCTGTCGGTGAGGGCGATCCGGGGCAGCGCCCACCAGGCGACGGCGAGACCAACGGCCACCCCGGAGAGCCCGGCGACTGCGAGCAGCGCGGCCCGGTCGAGGGCGGCGAGCCGGGCGATCTGCCGGGGGTCCGCGCCGATCGCCCGGAGGAGCGCCGCCTCCCTGCGCCGGGCGGGACCGAGGGCTCCGGCGGAGGCGGCGATGCCGCTCAGCGCGGTGAGCCCGGCGGTGACCAGGGCGACAGCGAGGACTCCGACGACCGCGGTGCCGACCGGGCCCGACTCGAGCGACTCGAGCCGGGACTGCGTGTCGACGACGGTCACCTGTGGGTAGGCGCGGGTGAGGGCGGCGACGGTCGCCTTCGAGGCGTCGGCCTCGACGTCGAGCCACCACTCGCGGTCGGAGGTCGGCAGGGCGCCGGACTGCGCGAGGACCGCCTGGTTCATCGCGGTGAGGTCCACGACGACCCCCTCGGCTTCCGTCGGGTCCACCGAGGGGAGCCCGTCGACGACGCCGACCACCTCGAGCCGGAGCGAGAGCCCGTTCGCGTCTGCTACCAGGGTCTGGTCCCCGACGGTCTCGGCCAGCCCCCGGGTCACCACCGCAGGAAGGGCGCCGCCGCCCCAGGTGCCGGCCATCAGGAGCTCCCTGCCCGGGGTCGCCTCCACCGCCCGCCACGTGAGACCTTCCGCCGGCGTCAGCCGCTCGCCGCGGTCTCCGGACGCGTCGACGGGGTAGAACGCGGGGTCGACCGACTCCCGCCGGCCGGTGTCGCCCCCGCCGGCGCGCTGCTGGATCCCGAGCAGGCTCAGCGGTCCGGGCACTGCGCCGAGCTCCGCCCGCGGCCGGGAGGCCGAGGCGCCGGGCTCGAACGCAGCGGCGTGGAGGACGCCGGTGCCGTCCTGGACCACCGCCGACCGCTGGGCGGCCGGGGCGCCGGACGGGTCGTCGAGCTCGAGTGCGACCGTTCCGTCCGGAAGGACGAGCCCGGCTTGCGACGACGCGTCGGCGAGCGGAGCGAGCAGGGTCGACACGGGCTGGTCGGCCAGGTCGTCACGGAGCCGGAGGACCTCGTCCGCCACGGCGACGTCCATGGCCAGGAGCTCGGCCCGCGTGTCGCCGAAGGAGTCGGCGGAGCGGGCCACGGGCATGACCGCAGTGACGCCGGGGAGCCCGGAGAGCTCCTCGTGACCGAGCTCGCCGATGTCGGTGATCCGCACGTCGGCACCGGCGGCGAACTCCGCCTGGTCCTCCGCCGACCGGTTCCAGGAGGAGAGCCACATCAGCGAGAACGCGACCACCGAGGCGGAGAGAAGGACGGTGAGCACCGGGCCGACCTGGCGGCCGAGCTGGCGGCTGACGGTCCAGGCCGCCAGCGCTCCGGTGAGCCCCCGGCGCCGACCGGCCCACGGTTGCGCCACCGCGAGGGCCACCGGCAGCGCCCGCAGCATGCCGAGGCAGCCGGCCAGGAGGAGGAGCGCCGGGGCCAGGACGAGGAGCGGGTCGACCTCCCCGGCGCGCAGCGGGCCGCCGTACCGCGCCAGCTGCCAGGCCGCCACCCCCGCCGCGACCAGCACGAGCACGTCGGCGCCGAGCCGCTGGGCGGAGCGCCGGGACCCCGCCCCCGCGGAGCGTACGGCGGCCGACAGCTCCTCCCGGCGCCACGAGGGCAGGACCAGGACCAGCCCCGACACCAGCCCGGCCAGGGCGGCGAGGAGCCAGGCCGTGCCGTCGACGCGGGGGAGCCCGGCGCCGGAGACACGGTCCGGCCCCCAGGTGCCGACCAGGAGCCGGGCCAGCAGCGGGGCGAGGAGGGCCGCGGGGACGGTCAGCGCGAGGGCCTCCAGCAACGAGAGGGTGCCGAGCTGGGCCGTCGACGCCCCGCGCGCTCGCAGCAGCGCGAGCTCGACCCGGCGGCGGTCACCGAGCAGCCGGCCCGCGGTGAGCAGCGCAGCGACGGCGAGCAGGACCAGCGGTGCGGCTCCGAGGACGACCGTCGCCCTCGTCGCCGTGAGCGGGGTCTCGACCCGTTCGAGGACCTCGGGAAGGTCCGTCTCGACCGCGAGCCCCTCGGCGTCGAGGACGTCCTCGAGCGCGGCCACGCCGGAGCGCAGCGCCGGCAGCTCCCCGGGCGCCACCCCACGCAGCTGTGGGTCGGCGGTCCACGCCCCGGTCGCCTCGTCGAGGAAGCGTTCCGCGAACGTGGTCGGAGGGACCACGAGGGGGCCGTACGTCGTGAACGAGCCGGTGGCGACGCCGCGGGTGACCAGCGGGTCGCCGAGCCAGGCCGGCGCGTCGGGGTCGTCCACGACGAACACCCCGGCCAGCTCGACCTCGACCGGCTCGTCGGTGAACCGGTTGAGCACCGTCCACCGGTCTCCGGGGGCCACGTCGAGCCGCTCGGCAGCGGGGCTTGGCATGGCCACCGCGACCCGCCCCTCCGACGACGAGCTCGAGGGCCACGAGCCGTCGACCAGCTCGGCGCTGTCGGCGAGCTCGTCGCCGTACGACGCGAAGACCGTGAGGTCGGGCTCGTCCGCGTCAGGGCCGGGCAGCGAGTACGACGCCGAGACCGTCCGGGAGCGCACGACCGGCTCCGCCGCGGCGAGCGACGAGGCGAGCGTCGAGCGGACCCGCTCGTCCAGGGCGGCGACGTCGGTGTCCGCCTCGAGCTCCGTCCTCACCTGCACCACCCGGTCGGCGACGGTGGCATCGGTGAGCACCCCGGTCACGGCGGCGTCGTTCGCGGCGCGGTGGAGGAGCGCCACCGCGGTCGCGACGGTGAGGGTCAGCAGCACCGTGGCGAAGGCGGCAGCCAGCACCGCCCGGTGCGCCGTGCCACGGCGCAGCAGAGCGTCCCTCGTCCTCACGTCGCACCTCCCAGCCGCCGGGACATCCTGCCAGGGGGCTGTCCGGAAGGGCAGGCAGGCTCCGGGATGTCAGCCGGAGCGACGGGCAGAGCTCAAGTTTGACGCTCGAAATGTCCGGGTACCCCAACGGTGTCGGGGACCACTCTGACCACTCTGGGAACGGGAGCGCGCTCATGGCCATGCGGCACAAGAACGACGACAACGACGGCGCGACTGCGGTCACGAGCGGCGACCCTCGGGTCGGCAAGGACGGCACCGTGCCGATGCAGAGCCACCGGGGTCACCAGGAGGCCCGCGACCGGTTCGGCGGGATCAACTGGGGCGCCGCCTTTTTCGGCTGGCTCGTGGCGATCGCCATGACGATCCTGCTGGTCAGCATCGTCGGGGCGGTCCTGACTGCCGTGGGTTCCTCGCAGAACATCACGCAGAGCGACGCCGAGCGCCAGGCCGGGACCATCGGCATCGCCGCCGGCATCGTGCTCCTCGTCGTGCTGGCGATCGCCTACTACACCGGCGGCTACGTCGCCGGCCGGATGTCGCGGTTCGACGGCGGCAAGCAGGGGCTGGCCACCTGGATCATCGGCCTGGTGGTTACTCTCGTCGCGATCGGGCTCGGGGCCATCTTCGGCAACGAGTACAACCTGCTCGACCGGGTCGACCTGCCCCGCATCCCGCTCTCGACCGACGAGCTCAGCACCGGCGGCGTGATCACCGCCCTCGCCGTCCTCGTCCTCTCCCTCCTGGCCGCGATGCTCGGCGGCAAGGTCGGCCACCGGTACCACGACAAGGTGGACCGGGTGGCCCACACCTGATCCCCGCCGCACGCATCGCCTCGTCCGGACGCGCGCGCCACATGGCGCGCGCCCGTCCGGACGAGGCTGCAAGACTGGCCCCGTGGACAGCGCGATCTCCGTTGCCGGGCTGGTCAAGCGGTTCGGCCACGTCACCGCCCTGGACGGCCTCGACCTCGAGGTCGTCCCGGGAGAGGTCCATGGCTTCCTCGGCCCCAACGGCGCCGGGAAGTCGACCACGATCCGGGTGCTGCTCGGGCTGCTCCGGGCCGATGCCGGCCGGGCGACCCTCCTCGGTGGTGACCCGTGGCGCGACGCCGTGGCGCTGCACCGGAGGCTCGCCTACGTCCCCGGCGAGGTGTCGCTCTGGCCGAACCTCAGCGGCGGTGAGGTCATCGACCTCCTCGGCCGGATGCGCGGCGGTCTCGACCTTCGCCGCCGGCAGGAGCTCCTCGAGCGGTTCGAGCTGGACCCGTCGAAGAAGTGCCGCAGCTACTCGAAGGGGAACCGCCAGAAGGTCGCCCTCGTCGCTGCGATGTGCGCCGACGTCGAGCTGCTCCTCCTCGACGAGCCCACCTCCGGGCTCGACCCGCTGATGGAGGCGGAGTTCCAGCGGCTCGTCCGCGAGGAGCTCACTCGCGGGCGCACCGTCCTGCTGTCGAGCCACATCCTCGGCGAGGTGGAGGCCCTCTGCGACCGGGTGAGCATCATCCGGGACGGTCGCACCGTCTCCTCCGGCAGCCTGGCCGAGCTGCGCCGGCGTACCCTCACCACGCTCGTCGCCCACGTCCGCAGCCCCGCGGACGCAGTCGCCGGGCTGCCCGGCGTCGTGGGGCTCACGACGCGCGACGGCGAGCTGCGGTGCCAGGTCGAGAGCGACGGGCTCGACCGGGTCCTGTCGACGCTCGCGGGGCTCGGGATCGACTCCCTCGTCGCACACCCGCCGACGCTCGAGGAGCTCTTCCTGAGGCAGTACGACGAGGGCGGCGCACCGGTGTGAGCAGGTTCGCCGGCACCGCGGCGCTCGTCCGGCTCGCCCTCCGGCGGGACCGGCTGAGGATCCCGCTGTGGGTCCTCGGGATCGCCGGGCTGGTGTATGCCTCGGGCTCGGCGGTCGCCGGGGTGTACGACGACCGGGCGAGCATCGACGCCTACGCGAACCTCGTGGGCGGGTCCCCGATGACCGTCGCCTTCGCGGGCCCCCCGGTCGGGCTCCACACGCTCGCCGGGATCGTCGTCTACGAGACCTCCTTCACGGCGGTCGTGGGCGTGGCCCTCATGGCGGTCATGACCACGACCCGGCACACCCGTGCCGAGGAGGAGTCCGGACGCAGCGAGCTGCTGAGGTCGACCGAGGTCGGCCGGCACGCGGGCGGGCTGGCCGGGCTGGTGACGTGCGGCATCGCGTGCGTCGCCCTCGGCTTGGCGCTGTGGGCGGCGCTGGCGTCGACGGCGATGAGCGTGGCGGCCGCCGGACTCTTCGCCGCCGGGATGACCCTCCTCGGCCTGGTGCTCGCCGCCGTCACGCTCTGTCTTGCGCAGCTCTTCACACACGCACGCACGGCCACCGGCGCCGGCGTCGCGTTCTTCGCCGTCGGCTACGTCGTGCGGGCCGCCGGTGACGTCCGCGAGGACTGGCTGGTCTGGCTCTCGCCGGTCGGGTGGGTCCAGGCGACGCACGTCCCGACCGAGAACAGGTGGTGGCCGCTCCTGGTCCCGCTGGCGGCCACGGTCCTCCTCGTCTGGCTCGCCGTCGTGCTCGCCGAGCGGCGCGACTTCGGGGGCGGCCTGCTGCCGGCCCGTCCCGGACGACCGCACGCGCCGTGGAGCCTCACCGGGACCGTGGGGTTGGCGTGGCGGCTCCAGCGCGGAGCCGTGCTCGGCTGGTCGGTCGGTCTGCTGCTCGGCGGTGCCCTCACCGGTGGGCTCGGCAGCGCGATGCAGGACATGGTGGAGGAGAACCCGACGCTGGCGGAGTACCTCACGGTGACCGAAGGTGCGTCCGTCCTCGACTCCTACCTCGCCACGATGGTGCTGATCCTCGCGCTGACCACCGGTGGCTACGCGGTCTGGGCAGCCGGCCACACCGGCGTCGACGAGTCCGACGGCCGGCTCGAGCTGCTCCTCGCGGGTCCGCTCGACCGGCGCCGCTGGATGCTCGGCGAGCTGTTCGTCGCCGGCGCCGGCACCGTCGTGGTGCTCCTCGCCGCAGCCGTCGGCATCGGCGTGGCGCACGGCGCCGTGACGGATGACGCCGGCGAGGGGTGGCGGGCGTTCACCGCCCAGCTTGCCTACCTGCCGGCGCTCCTCGTCCTCGTCGGGCTCGTCGCGGTGGTGCGGGGATGGCGGCCCGGCTGGAGCTTCGTGGGATGGGTGGTCCTGGCCTTCTGCTTCGTCGTCGGCTGGCTCGGCGGGCTCCTGCAACCGCCGGAGTGGGTCGCCGACCTCTCTCCGTTCAGCCATGTGCCGCGGGTGCCGGTCGACCGGGTTGCGGACCCGGCTCTGGCGGGGCTGCTCCTCGTCGCGGTGGCGCTCGCCGCCGTCGGCGTCGTCGGCTTCCGGCGGCGTGACGTGGGAGTCGGCTGACCCCCGTCCCCGGCGCCTCGTCCGGGTGGGCGTGCGCTCCGGCGCACCCTCAGTCGGACGAGGCGCGCTCGACGTACTCCCGGAGCCGCGGGTCGTTCGACACGAGCCGCTCCACCTCCTCACCGCCGTCGCAGCGGCGCAGCGAGACGGTGACCTGCTCGCTCGTGCTGTGCACGACCTCCCAGGTGGCTCCGAACTCCGTCCACCGGCGGAGCGTCTCGACGGGATCTTCCTGGTGTTCGCTGGACTCCATGGTCCCCATCTTGGTCGAGGTGTGGATCGACCACGCGTCCGCCGGTTCCTTTACTACTTGATGTAGTAAGGAGCCGGCCGACGGCGTACGATTTCGCCATGGGGTTGAGCTCACGCATGGGAGAGCTGGAGCGTGCCGTCATGGAGCACCTCTGGTCGGTCGACGGGGACGCGAACGGCGTCGACGGGTGGCGCACGGTCCGCGAGGTGCACGAGTCACTCGCGGTCCACCGCGACATCGCCTACACCACGGTCATGACGGTGATGGACCGGCTGTCGAAGAAGTCCTTGGTGCGCCAGCGCAAGGAGGGCAAGGCGTACCTCTACCGGGCGGCCGACTCCCGGGGGGCGATGACCGCCGACCTCATGCGGTCCGCGCTGACCGAGTTCGCGGAGGGCGACCGCACGAACGCGCTGCTGGCGTTCGTGGGGGAGTCGACCGAGGAGGAGCGCGACGCGCTGCGCCGGGCACTCGCCGAGCTCGAGTGAGCCGCGGATGACCACGGCGGCGCTGCTCGCGCTGCTGGCCCTCCTCCTGTGCGGGCCGGTGCCCGCCCTGCTCGCCCGAACGCCGGCCGTCCGCCTGGCCCCGCGGGCGGCGATGGTGCTGTGGCAGGCGGTCGCACTCGCGGCGGTCCTCTCCGCGCTCGGCGCCACGCTCGCGGTCGTCTCCGGCGCCGGCCTCGGCGCCGACCGCACGATCGTGGAGTACGCCGTCGCGGGGCTCGCCCTCCTGGTCACCGCCCTGGTCCTCGGCCGGCTGCTCCTCACCGGGCACGTCGTCGGCACCCGGCTCCGGGCGATGCGACGCCACCACCGCGAGCTCGTGGACCTTCTCGCCTCCGAGCAGGCGGGCGTGCTCGTGGTCGAGGGCGACCGGCCGGTCGCCTACTGCCTGCCCGGGCTGACCGGGAGCCGCGTGGTCATCAGCCGGGCAGCGGCCGATCTCGGGGCCGAGCCGCTCCAGGCCGTGCTCGCCCACGAGCGGGCCCACCTCACCGCTCGCCACGACCTCGTCCTGGAGGCGTTCACGGTGCTGCACGACGCCTTCCCGCGGTGGGTCTCCAGCGGTCGTGCCCTCGGCGAGGTCCGGCTCCTGGTCGAGATCCTGGCGGACGCGGCCGCCAGGCGGCGCCACGGCGCGCTCGCCCTGGCCCGTGCTCTCGTGGCGTTGACCGACAGCCCCGCTCCCCGGATGGCGCTCGCGGCCGGCGGGCCGGTCGGCGACCTCACCGCCCGGGTCGAGCTGCTCCGTGAGGACCGGCCGCACCGGCTGCTCGCCGGCGTACTCCTGGCGCTCGCTCTCGCGGTGCTGGCGCTGCCGACCGCGTTCGTCGCCTACCCCTGGCTCGCCTCGCTGCCGCTCTGACGCGTGGGTGACTGTTCCCGCACCGGGCGACAGGCGGCGTTTGGGATCGGCGCCGAGCTCAACGGCGGCTACCGCGCCCCGACGAGGTGCGGGCCCTGCTCGCCCAGCTGACCGGGAGGACCATCGACGAGTCCGTGACGGTCTTGCCTACCTTCGACAGCGAGTTCGGCAAGAACCTGACCCTTGGCAAGGGTGTCTTCATCAACATCGGCTGCCGCTTCCAGGACACCGGAGGGATCACCATCGGGGAAGGGGCGCTCATCGGGCACGGCAGCACCGTGACCACGCTGAACCACGGGGTCGACCCCGACCGGCGGGGAGACATGATCCCTGCGCCGGTCACGATCGGTCGCAAGGCGTGGCTCGGCGCCAACGTGCCCGCCAACGCTATCTGCGGCATGTTCGGGCGCCTCCGCTTCGGGAGTGGGGGGACGTCATACAACCTGGCTGTCCTGGCAACCGGAAACCATGACGTTGTTCGTGACGTCATCCGCGCTGGCCGCCACGACAGCCGGTGCGTATGACGTGTCCCCGGCAGGGCCCGCACATCGGCGGAGTCGGACGATCACCGGCATGACCAGCACGAGCGTGCATCGTTCGGCCGTCAGCGGGAACCTGCGCGACGAGTGCGCGGTGGTAGCGGCAGTGGTCAGGCCGGGCAGCACCCGGACCCGCCCCGACCCATCGGTGCACAGTGCCAGCTCCCCGGGGGTCAGCTCCTCGGGGGCGTGCAGGTCCGCCCAGTGCGCGGCGATCAGCAGCCGTTCGGCCTCCGCGGCCCGGATCCGGTCGCGGACTCCGACCAACGCGTCGGCGGCGGTGTCGCCGTCGAGGTAGTCGACCCCAAGTCGCTGTCGATCATGCGTTCGAGTATAGTCGACCGCGCCGACAGAATCACGGCTCTCCGCAGACGGATCCGCCGAAAGCCAGACCGGGCTCTCAGGGCGCCTTGACCAGCCCCACGCCGCGGTCGGCGACGTCGACGTCCGGAGCCAGGGCAGCCGTGTCGGCGTTCGCTAGCAGCCGGGCGGTCACGACGGACGCCGACAGCGGTAGCGCGGAGCTGCCGACCTCCTCCCACCAGAGCGCGGCGGCGCCCGCGACGTGCGGGGTCGCCATGCTGGTCCCGTTGAAGGCGACGAGTCCGCCCCCGGCCTTCGCCGAGAGCACGTCCACCCCGGGGCCGGCGATCTGCGGGAAGGTGTTCGAGAACGACGCGATCGTGAGCCCGGAGCCTCCCTCCCGCAGCGCGCCCACCGAGACCACCCCCTCGGCAGCGGCCGGCAGCCCTGCGGCGATCTCGAAGTCCGGGTCGACGTTGCGCTTGCTCTCGTTCCCGGCGGCGGCGACGAGGATCGTCCCCGGCCCGAAGGCCGACTGGCTGCGGACCAGCTGCATGAGCGCGTCGAACATCCGCAGGTTGCCGCGGTAGGCCTCGAGCGCCGCCGAGGTGGCGAGCTCGGGCGGCCACCCGCCGTCGATCAGCCGCTTGACCAGCCCCGGGAAGTCGAACCCCAGCGACATCGAGATCACCTGGGCGCCCTCCTGAACCGCCCACTGGATGCCGCGGAAGATCATGTTCGAGTCGCCGCTGCCGTCGTCGCCCAGGACCTTCCCGATGAGCGCCTTGGTCACCCCCGGAGCGACCCCGATCCTGGTGTCCTCGACGTCGCGGCCGAGGATCGTGCCGGCGCAGTGCGTGCCGTGGCCCTGCCGGTCGCCGGTGCCCGACCCGGAGAAGTCCTCCTCGACGAGCTCGACCCCGGTGAACGCGGGGTGCGACGCGTCGATGCCCGTGTCGAGGACCGAGATCACCACCCCGGCTCCGGTGCGCGACGAGGTGTCCGCGCCGACCGCGGAGACTCCCCAGGTGCTCGTGGCGGCCGCTTCCGGCGCGCCGGTCGAGCCCTCCACCTCGTCGTCGGGGACGGGGAAGATGAGTCGGGTCGGCATCACCGGCGCGACCGCACGCACCTCCGGGTCGCGCGCCAGGTCGCGCACCTCGTTCCTGGTCAGCACGGCCACGTCGACACGCGGCTCGCTCGGGCCCGGCGGGCGAGGTGCGGAGACCGGCCCGCCGCCGCCGAACGGTTCGTCGAGCCTCGCACCCGCGAGGTCGCGGAGGACGGTGTACCTGCGATCGGTCATGGGCTTCTCCATCGTCTCGAGAACTCTCCTCGACAGTAGGACCGGAACCGCCGGCGCACATGGCCCCACCTAGCCATTGCACGCACAAGGCGCGAGCAGGACCCCCCAGGTGCGGGGTGGTCCGCCGGCGAGCGCCGTCCGAGGCTGGCCGCAACGACAACACGCCGTTCTCGACCTGAGGGGGTCCCCATGGTGCGTGAGGAGCAGGTCCACGTCATCGGCAGCGGGCCGGCGGGGCTCGCCACCGCGGCCGAGCTCACGGTGCGCGGGGTCCGCGCCACCGTGCTGGAACGAGGCGCGTCACTGGGCGCCGCGTGGCGGAGCCGCTACGACGCGATGCGGTTCAACACCTCGCGCTGGCACTCCCACCTGCCGGGAGCCCCGTTCCCGAGGGCCTTCGGCCAGTTCCCGACCCGGGACCAGTACGTCGAGTACCTCGAGGGCTACGCCCGCGCCCGCAGTGTCGCCGTCGAGACCGGCACCCAGGTGACCAGGCTCGACCCTGGTCGGCACGGTGGCTGGCGGCTGACCACCAACCGGGGTGACCGCGACGCCGACCGCGTCGTGGTGGCGACCGGGATCTTCAACCGGCCATGCGTCCCGAGCTGGCCGGGCACCGAGCAGTACGGCGGGCAGCTGCTCCACTCCGCGGCGTACCGCAACGCCGAGCCGTTCCGAGCACAGCGTGTCCTGGTGGTCGGAGCCGGCTCGACCGGGATGGAAATCGCCCACGAGCTGGCTCGGGGCGGCGCGGACCGGGTCTGGCTCTCCGTCAGGACGCCGCCCAACATCCTCCTCCGGATGATGAACGGGCTCCCGGCGGACCTGCCGGTCCCGTTGTTCCTCAAGCTGCCGGAGACGTTCGTGGACCGGCTTCTGCTCGGCATGCAGCGGCGCACGCTCGGCGACCTGAGCGGCTACGGGCTGCCGCTGCCCGCCGAGGGACCGATCAGCCGGCTGCGCCGCGACGGCTCCGGAACCGCGATCGTCGACCCGGAGGTGCTCGACGCCCTCAAGGACGGTCGGGTGCGGGTGGTCGCCGCGGTCCGCGCGCTGTACGACGAGGGCGCCGTGCTCGAGGACGGGGACCGGCTGGGGGTCGACGCCGTGGTCGCGGCCACCGGCTACACGACCGGCCTGGAGGACGTCGTGGGACATCTCGGGGTGCTCGACGACCGTGGGCTGCCGCTCGACGGCAACGGTGCAGAGGTGGCGCAGGGGCTCCGGTTCGTCGGCTATGTGCCGCGGCCCGGAATCACCGGCTACGTGGGGAAGACGGCTCGCCGGGTCGCACGGGAGGTGGCCCGGCAGGTCGCGGCCGGGCCGCGGTCACCCGTGGCGGTCTGAGCTCACCGTTCGGAGCGCGCGGTCGGCACCGCCGGCTCGTGGGAGAGCAGGGCGACCAGCTCGGGGCGGCTCCGCACGCCCAGCTTGGCGAACAGTGACTTCACATGGCCGCGCAGGGTCTCCGTCGTGATCCAGAGCTCGGCTGCGGCCTCCTCGGTCGAGACCCCGCTGAGCATCAGCCGGGCTACCTCCTGCTCCCGGGGGGTCAGCCGGTGGGCGTGGAGGAGGATCGGCGCGACGTCGGAGCGGCGGGCCTGCTCGAGCACCACGGCGGTCCTGCCGGCGCCGCCGGAGGCGTCGTCGATCCGGGCGGCGCGGACGACGATCCAGCCGACGGCGCGGGTCCACACCCTCGCCAGGGCCGGCGGACCGCTCGCGTCGCCCTCGTCGAGGAGCCGTGCCTGGCGGGCGACCTCGTGCAGGACGATCGTCGACTGGAGCCGCTCGTCGTCGAGCGGGCCGAGCCACGCCTGGGCCAGCGCGCTCATCGACTCGACCTCCCCGTCGTCGGTCAGGACCACCAGCGCCGGTGCCGCGTCCGCGACCGTGTCCGGCGCACCGGCCAGCAGCAGGGAGGTCCGGATGCCGTTGCCGACGTGGGGGCCCAGCCGGGCGACCAGCGCCACCTCGGCCGGCGTGAACCAGGGATCGTCGGCCCATCGCGTCATGCAGACGTGGCCCCAGACCGCCGCACCCGACCGGAACATGCCGCGCAGCTCGTCGCCGTAGCCGCGGGGCCCGTAGACCTTCGACCACCGTGCGCTCCGTCCCAGGTCGCCGCCGGTGGCCCCGCTCAGAGAGGCGGCCGGCACAGGGCTGCGGGCGACGTCCACGAACTTGTTGACGTCCTCGGCCTCCAGCTCGCACTGGATGAGCTCCAGGTGGGCCGCCCGCGGGGTGTCCTCGTTGAAGGCGGCGTTGAGAAGCATGGTGTCGGGGTCGACGAGCAGCCAGCCGGCGGCGGCGTACGGCACCCGGCGCCGCACCAGCGACGCGACCCGCTCCAGCAGCGCGAGCGGGTCCTGCGCCCGGCTGCACGCACGGGCGACCTGCTCCACGAGGCGACCTTCGTCATCGAGCCGACCGGTCATCCGTCCCATCGTCCTCCAGCCCCGCGGAGGGTGTCGAGCGTCAGATCCAGGAGCGGAACCACATCCGGTCGTGCCAGTCCGCCAGCGGCATCAGGTCGTAGGTCAGCACCGGCCAGATCCACCCGAGGTCCAGGACGACCAGCACCACGAACGCGCCGGCCACCACGGCGCCGACCAGCCGCCGCCTGGGGCCGCCCGTCGCCGGCCCCAGGACGCGGCCGAGGAGGAGCGTCACGGCGATGACCGTGAACGGCAGGATCGTCACGGCGTAGAACGAGAAGATCGGCCGGTCGGCGTAGCGGAAGAACGGCAGCCAGGTGGTGGCCAGTCCGACCAGCGCGACGCCGTACCTCCAGTCCCGGCGCACCACCCAGGCGTAGGCGGCGTACAGGAAGGCGGCGACCCCGCCCCACCACAGGACCGGGGTGCCGAGCAGCACCACCTCCCGCACGCACGTGCTGCCCGCGGCGGCGGTGCACCCCTGGCTGCCCGGCGCGATGTCGAGCTCGGTGGCGACCACGACCGGCCGGTGCATGACGATCCACGACGGCGGCGAGGACTGGTAGGAGTGCGTCGCGTCGAGGAGCCCTTCGCTGTGGAACTGCCAGACGTTCGCGTGGTAGTGCCAGAGGCTCCGCAGCCCCTGGAGGAGCGAGGGGAAGAAGCCGTCGGGGTCCTTCAGCGTGTAGTCGCCCCAGTAGGCGCCGTAGTTGTTGCGGGCCAGCGCCTGCTCGTAGAGGTCCGCGTGCACGAGCCACCCCGCCCACGACGCCACGTAGACGACGAACGCGACGACGACGAGGTAGCCGAACGCCGGGAGCCCGTCGACGAGCGCGGAGCGCAGCAGCGCGCCACGGACGCCGAGCGCCCGCCTCGCGCCGCTGTCCCAGAGCACGACCAGGAGGCCGAACCCGGCCAGGGGTACGACGGCGCTCCACTTGGACGAGATGGCGAGACCGAACATGAGGCCGGACGCGAGCCGCCACGGCCGCCACCAGAGCCCGGCCACCGGCCCCCACGCCCCGGCCGGCACGCGGGCGAGACGGGCCATGCGCGCGCGTGTCCAGTCCCGGTCGGCGACGAGGCACGCGACGGCGCTCAGCAGGAAGAACGCCACGAAGACGTCGAGCAGGGCGAGCCTGGAGAGCACGAGCTGGAGGCCGTCCAGACAGAGCAGCAGGCCGGCCACCCCGCCGAGGAGCGTCGACCCGGTCAGCCGCCGCACCAGCCGCACCATGACGAGCACCATGAGCGTGCCGACCACCGCGGAGGCGAACCGCCACCCGAACGGGTCGAAGCCGAACAGCTGCTCACCCGCCCCGATCAGCCACTTGCCGAGCTCGGGATGGACGACCATCGTCGGGTCGCCGGTCTGCAGCCCCGACGGGTCCGCGCCGGCGATGATCCGCTCGTTGGCCTTCTCGACCCAGTTCTGGGCGTAGCCGTGGCGCCAGAGCGACCAGCCGTCCTTGGCGTAGTAGGTCTCGTCGAAGGCGAACTCGTCGGGCCGGCCCAGGTTCCAGAAGCGGAGGAAGGCGGCCAGTGCGGTGACCCCCAGCGTGACCGCCCAGCCGACCAGGACGTCGTCCGGGGTACGCCGCCCGCCGAGCCGCTCCGCGACCGCCGGCACCCTCCGGCCGTCCGCGGTGGCCGAGAGCCCGACGGTGCGCCGCGGGCTCGGGTCGGTCACGGTCACGGCGGTCAGCCTACGGCCGCCCCCCGTTCCGGTCGGTGACAAATTCCCACGGTATGCAGGTGAATTGGTGCTCCCCATGGGTTGCAACCCATGGGGAGCTGAAAAACGCCTGCATCCCATGGGAAACCGACGCGCCGGCGATCGGGGAGGATGGGCGGGTGGACGGACTCCTGGTGCTCGCAGCGACCCCCATCGGCCAGGTGGCCGACGCGTCGCCCCGGCTGGCGGCCGAGCTGGCCCGGGCTGACGTGGTCGCCGCCGAGGACACGCGGCGGCTCCGCCGGCTCGTCACCGACCTGGGGGTCGAGCTGACCGGCCGGGTCGTCTCCTACTTCGACGGCAACGAGACCGGACGCACCGCCGGGCTGCTGGAGTCGCTCCTCGCCGGCGAGCGGGTGCTCGTCGTCACCGACGCCGGCATGCCGTCGGTCTCCGACCCCGGCTACCGGCTCGTCTCGGCGGCGGTCGAGGCGGGGGTACGGGTCACGGCGGTCCCCGGGCCCAGTGCCGTGCTCACCGCGGTCGCGGTCTCGGGGCTCCCGGTGGACCGGTTCTGCTTCGAGGGGTTCCTGCCCCGCAAGCAGGGGGAGCGGGCCCGTCGCCTCGCGGAGCTGGCGGAGGAGCCGCGGACGATGGTCTTCTTCGAGGCGCCGCACCGCACGGAGGTCGCACTCACCGCGATGGCGGAGGCGTGGGGCGACGACCGGCCGGCGGCGGTGTGCCGGGAGCTGACCAAGACCCACGAGGAGGTCGTGCGCGGCGGGCTCGCCGAGCTCGCCACCTGGGCCGCCGACGGGGTCCGCGGCGAAGTCACGCTGGTCGTCTCCGGACGCACCGGCCCCGCCGTCGTACCCTCGGGCCCCGCCGAGGTCGCCGAGCTGGTCGCCGCGGAGGAAGCAGTCGGCGCATCCCGCAAGGAGGCGATCCGCACGGTGGCGCAGCGCGCCGGGCTCCCCAAGCGAGAGGTGTACGACGCCGTGCACCGGCCGTCCGGGGAAGGCACCCGGTGAGCGAGCGTCCGCCGGCACCCGACCGGCTGCCGCACCCGGTCGTGGACAACCACTGCCACCTCGAGATGACCCTCGACGGCACCGAGGAGCTGGAACCCGGCGAGGCCCTCGCCGCGGCCGCCGCCGTCGGGGTGCCCCGGATCGTGCAGATCGGGTGTGAGCTGGACAGCGCCCGGTGGTCCGTCGAGGTCGCCGCCGCTCACGAGGGGATCGTCGCCGGCGTGGCGCTCCATCCGAACGAGGCGCCCCGGCTGGTGGCCGCCGGGACCTTCGAGGAGACCTGGGCGGAGCTCCAGCGGCTCGCCGAGGCGCCCCAGGTGCGGGCCGTGGGCGAGACCGGGCTCGACCACTACCGCACCGGTGAGGACGGCCGAGCGGCCCAGGAGGAGTCGTTCCGGCTCCACGTCGACCTCGCGAAGCGGCTCGGCAAGACCCTGGTCATCCACGACCGGGACGCGCACGAGGAGGTGCTCCGGGTGGTGGACGAGGAAGGGGCGCCCGAGCGCGTGGTCATGCACTGCTTCTCCGGCGACGCCGAGTTCGCCCGGGCCTGCCTGGACCGCGGGTTCTGGCTCTCGTTCGCCGGCACCGTCACCTTCAAGAACGCCGCCCCGCTGCGGGAGGCGCTCGTCGTGGCGCCCCGGGACCGGCTGCTCGTCGAGACGGACGCGCCGTTCCTCACGCCCACGCCCTACCGGGGCCGGCCGAACGCGAGCTACCTCGTCCCGCTCACGATGCGTTTGATGGCGGCCGAACGTGGGGACGACCTCAGCGACCTCTGCCGGGCCGTGGAGGCGAACACCTTCGAGGCGTTCGGCGGTCGCTGGTGACCTAAGTGGTACAGACCACCGGGACTTTCGGGCCGTCGGCGGGTGAACTGCTTCACCCCTGTGTGACGGGTCAGGCCCAAGGTCCCTCAAACGGCGGCAAACGAAGAGACACGCGATTTTGTCCCTCGTGACCTGGTCGTTACGGTCTTCGAGTCAGCCGGAAGCGGTTCAACCTTCTCGGGCGACATCGGGAGATCACACAAGCCTCAGCCGGCCTCTCCGTCGGCCGGTCGATCTCTGCTGTCGTGCCGTGACCCGGAGAGATCGACCATTGGAGACGCGTGCCTTTCACCGCGACCCTCAGGAGCCGAGCGGCTCTTGCCGCCATCCTCACCACGGTGACCGTGGCGCTCATCGCCACCGCTCTCGCCTACCCCGCCTTCGCCCGGAACACCCTCACTCTCTCCCTCGACGGTGAGGCCCGCGAGGTCTCCACCGACGCCGACACCGTCGGCGAGGTGCTCGAGGACGAGGGCATCGAGGTCGGCGCCCATGACGTCGTCGCCCCGGAGCTCGACGCCGCGGTCGACGACGGGACCCGCATCGCGGTCCGTTTCGGCCGCCCCCTCGACATCAACCTCGACGGCAAGGAGTCCCGCCACTGGGTGACCGCCACCGACGTCACCACCGCGCTCGACCAGATCGGGCTCCGCGTCGAGGGCGCCAACCTGTCCACGAGCCGTGGCGCCGAGATCGACCGCAGCGGGATGGCCCTCACCATCGCCACCCCGAAGAAGGTGACCTTCGCGATCGCCGGCAAGAAGCCGCAGGCCGACAAGGTCGCCGCGCTCACCGTCCGGCAGGCGCTGAAGATGCACCACGTGAAGGTCGACAAGGACGACGAGGTCCGCCCCCGGATGGGCAAGGTCCTCGACGGCGGCGAGAAGATCACCGTCACCAAGGTGCACGTCGTCAAGAAGGCCGTGAAGAACGAGGCCATCCCGTTCGCGACCCAGACCACCTCCGACGCCTCGATGTACGAGGGCGAGGAGGAGGTCGCCCGCGACGGCCGCGCCGGCCACCGCGACGTCACCTACCGGCTCCGCTTCGAGAACGGCAAGGTGGTGGCCCGCAAGGTCCTCCAGGTCCGCGACGTGGTCAGCCCGGTCTCGAGGCTCGTCAAGGTCGGCACCAAGGAGCGCGTCGAGGCGCCGGCGGTCACGTCGTCGAACTTCGCCTCCGGCAGCACCGTCTGGGACGCCCTCGCCGGCTGCGAGTCCGGCGGCAACTGGGCGATGGGGGTCGCTGCGAGCACCAGGAGTCCGTCCACCCGCCCATCCTCCCCGATCGCCGGCGCGTCGGTTTCCCATGGGATGCAGGCGT
>DASSBB010000050.1:0-17540 GCA_035699145.1 Marmoricola sp. | reverse complement strand
GCCCAGCAGCAAGCGTGAACCCAAGAGCAGTCCCCGTCCTGTTCGGAGCCATCTGACTCGGTGCCGCGGTGTGGGCCTCCTGGCGGTGGGACACCCACTAACAGGTCCCCGGTCATGATCACCACACCAACCGTGTCCGGGAATCGAGTCAGGCTCCCACGGGCCATCCTGCGATCTGTACACACGAATCGGCTCTCACAGCACCTGGACCGATCCTCGGGTCCCGTCACACCCGCTGCCTGAACGTCCGCTGCCCGCGCGGAAACGTCCGACTATGCCGCGGATCGAGTGGACGTGCCGAAGCGGTCGCGAGGTTTCGGAGGTCACCGCTCGTGTGGGCGGCGCCTCCTGGAGCAAGGTGGTCATGTACAGCTCGGAGTCGGTGGACGGCTTCGTCGCGGACGAGAACGACCAGCCCGGACCGCTGTTCGACAGGTTGCCCAGCGGTGACGTCCCCGTTGGACGAGAGCGGCGAGTTGAAGGCGTCGCAAGCGTCCTACGACTACACCCGGCCGTACTGGGACCAGATCGGGGCGACACTCGTCGGCCGCCACGTGTTCGACATGACGGACGGCTGGGACGGGGAGCCTCCGGGCGGGATCGATCACGTGGTCGTCGTGACGCACCGGCCGAAGCCCGAGGGCTGGGACCCCGAGGCGCCGTTTCACTTCGTCGACGGCGTCGAGGCAGCCATGGCCAAGGCGCAGGAGCTTGCTGGTGACCGCATGGTCGAGGTCGCCGCTGGCGACGTCGTTGGCCAGGTGCTTGCCGCAGATCTGGTCGACGAGGTGCGCATGGACGTCGTACCCGCATGCCGCTGTCGGGACGGAAGCGCCTGGTCTATGCCGCACATGGTGAGATCGCCACCGGCGCCGCGCCAATCGGAGCGCCGGACTTTGATGCGCCGCCCCCGATGCGTGCCAGAAGTACAGCCAATCCCGCCTTTCACATAAGTCACATCAGTCACATCAGTCACACGAACGGCTCAGGTCCACATTCGCGGGACCGATGTGCCTGGCATGAACCGTGAACGCCCCACCCGTCGCAGGATTACGTCATGACCCGATGGCGGCGCCACGCACGGCGCCCCCACCGCCCCCGGATTCACCTTTCAGGAGTGGCGGGCACGCGTACGCGGTTGCTGCGGAATGTGACCACTCCCGGAGACCCGGCCCATCCGGTCCAGGAGGTGCGCATCGAGCACGGCGGCGTGTACGTGGTGTCATATCTTCCTCGGAACGGCGCCGCGACCTACGTCGGGGCGAGCCTGCGCACACTGCATGGGGCGGCCGAAAACGTCCGGATGCTGCTACCCGACCGGTACCGGGTGCGCGTGACCCCGGCGTTGGTCATCCCGACCGACCCTGCATTCACCGACGGGCTGGATGTAGCCGCGAGCGTCCACGGGGTCCTGGTCCTCGACGCCGCCTCGTTGGCGCACGCGGTGCGGTGCGCCACCCCGGCCTTCTCGACCTCGGAGGTGTCCGCAGTGGAGAGCCTGCTGCGCAGGCAGCTGAGCCCGGTAGCGACCCCCGCCACCGGAAAGCGACGCCGCTGGCTGCACATGCCACGAATGCGGTCGACGCGCACCCCCGTTTCGACGCTGGTGGGCCCCGGTAGCGACACATCCGCGCCACCATCGTCGTGGAGTGCACGCTCGAGCAGCACTCGCTCGTGCGGCTGACGGCGCGGTCTCATCAACCCTCTTGCGTTGGGTTGCGGTCAGCAACACGCCGCCGGCGGTTCAGCATCGTCGGGTCCGGAGCACGCAAGTCAACATCGGGAGGCTGAACTCGCCCTCGGCCGTCTCCGGTGTCCTTGCGAGAAACGCGCGGATCTGACCGAGCCTGGCCGCCCGTTCCTGCTTCGGCATGACCAGCATCCCAGCCCTGGTCGCAAGCGTTTCCACGAGGGAGTCAGCTGTACGGCGCTGCCCATGCGGAAACTCCGCCTGCGCCGGTGAACCGAACAGGGCTGCTGCTCCACTCTGGGGAAGGTGCGCGGCAGCCGTCTCGATGCGCCAACTGGCGGGCGTGTCTCGTGGACCGATGGCCTCGCGGCCACTGACGCGGGCAAGACCGGCGACCCAGTCGACCCGATCGTCAACGACGTTCCAGAGACCGGAGAAGATGCCGCCCGGCACTAGAACCCTCGCGATCTCGGGTCCCGCGACGTCCATGTCGAACCAGTGCATGGCGTTGCCGGCCACGACGGCATCGACGGATGCGTCCGGCATGGGTATGGCTTCGGCGCTGCCCTGCAAGGCGCGGACCCCGGGGAGGGCTCGGCGCAGCTCCGCCAGCATTGCCGGGTCCGGCTCGATTGCAGCGGTCTCGACGCCGGCCGCAACCAGCGTGGCGGTGAGCTTGCCTGTGCCGGCGCCGAGATCGAGCAGACGCGAACCCGGCGCTCCTTCCAGCGCCCAGCGTACGGCGGCCTGCGCGTAGTCAGGGCGATGCTCGGCGTAGGCGCGCGCAGCCTTGCCGAACGAGGACGCGTGTCGGCGCCGGTCGCCGCTTCCCATTCCTTCAAGCTAGCGTCCAGGCCTTGGTCAGGTGCTCCCAGCATGAGCTCGCTGCCCCGCTTCTCGTGGGTCGAGGCACCACCAAGGGGGTCACCGACCCCAACCGCTCAGAGGGAGAGCCGCTCCCGCACGACGCCGGCGAGCCGGTCGGCGACGGTCTGCGCACGCTCGGAGGACTCCGCCTCGACCATGACCCGCACCAGGGGCTCGGTCCCCGACGGACGGAGCAGCACCCGTCCGCTGCCCGACAGCGAACGCTCCTCCTGGGCCACCGCCTCGAGCAGCTCGATGTCGGTGTCGGCCCGTGACTTGTCGACGCCCTTCACGTTGACGAGCACCTGCGGCAGCCGCGTCATGACCGCCGCGAGGTCGCGGAGCGAACGTCCCGTCGTGGCTAGCCGGTCGAGGACCTGGAGCGCGGTCAGGATGCCGTCCCCGGTGGTGGCGTGGTGGCTGAGGATCACGTGACCCGACTGCTCGCCGCCGAGGACGAAGCCACGGGCCTTCATCGCCTCGAGCACGTAGCGGTCGCCGACCTTGGTCTGCTCCACCTTGATGCCCTCCCGCTGCATCGCCAGGACGAACCCGAGGTTGCTCATGACGGTGGCGACGACCGTGTCGTCGACCAGCCGATCGGCGTCGCGGAGCGACAGCGCCAGGATCGCGAGGAGCTGGTCGCCGTCGACGACCTCTCCCTCGTGGTCCACCGCGAGGCATCGGTCGGCGTCCCCGTCGAGGGCGAACCCGAGGTCCGCCCCGTGCTCGAGGACCGCGGCCTGCAGGACGTCGAGGTGAGTGGAGCCACAGCCGTCGTTGATGTTCAGCCCGTCCGGCTCGGCGCAGATCGCGACGACCTCGGCTCCGGCGTCCCGGAGCGCCTTCGGGCCGGCCTCGTAGGCGGCGCCGTGCGCGCAGTCGAGGACCACCTTCAGCCCGGCCAACGACGTCGAGCGCGTCGCGGCGAGGCGCGCGGCGTAGTCGGCGACCGCGGCGTCGTACCGCCTGATCCGGCCGACCTTCGCTCCGGTGGGGCGGTCCCACGGCTCACGGAGCCGCTGCTCGATCGCGTGCTCGATCGCGTCGTCGAGCTTGATCCCGCCGCGGGAGAGGAACTTGATGCCGTTGTCCGGCATCGGGTTGTGGCTCGCCGAGATCATCACACCGAGGTCGACATCGAGCGAGGCGGTCAGCTGCGCCACCCCTGGCGTCGGCAGCACGCCCAGCCGGAGGACGTCGACGCCCGCGGAGGCGAGCCCGGCGACCACGGCGGCCTCGAGGAACTCCCCCGAGATCCGGGTGTCGCGGCCGACGACCGCGCGCGGTCGATGGCCGGCGAAGACGCCGGCCTCACCGAGGATGTGCGCAGCGGCCACCGACAGGTCGAGCGCCAGCTCGGCCGTCAGCGTGCCGTTGGCGACGCCCCGGACACCGTCGGTGCCGAAGACCCGGCCCCCCGTGCCAGTCAACGGACGACGATCAACGCTTGCTGTACTGCGGCGCCTTGCGAGCCTTCTTCAGCCCGGCCTTCTTGCGCTCGATGACGCGCGCATCGCGGGTCAGCAGCCCGGCCTTCTTCAGCGACGGACGGTTGGCGTCGACGTCGATCGCGTTGAGCGCACGCGCCACACCGAGGCGCAGGGCACCGGCCTGGCCGGTGATGCCGCCGCCGTGGATGCGCGCGATCACGTCGAACCGGCCGACCAGGTCGGTGGTCACGAAGGGCTCGTTGACGACCTGCTGGTGCAGCTTGTTCGGGAAGTAGGAGTCCAGGGTGCGGCCGTTGACCGTCCACTGCCCGGTGCCCGGGACGAGGCGGACGCGGGCCACGGCCTCCTTGCGGCGACCGGTCGCCGCCGCCGGGGCGATGGTGGCCGGGCGAGCGGGAGCGTCCGCGGAGGGCGCGCTCTCGGTGCTGTAGGCAACGCCCTGCTCGTCGACCTGGTAGGTCTCCTCGGCGTCCTGCTGCTCAGTGGTCGTGTCAGTCACGAATGAGGTCCTCGTCGCTTTTCTTTGTCTGCGGTGCAGTGGTTACTGGGAGACCTGGGTGATCTCGAACGGCTGGGCCTTCTGGGCCTGGTGCGGGTGGTTCGGCCCCGAGTAGACCTTCAGCTTCTTCAGCAGCTGCCGGCCGAGCCGGTTCTTCGGGAGCATCCCCCACACGGCCTTCTCGATCGCCTTGCGGGCGTCCTTCTCCAGGAGGTCCCCGATCGCGGTGGCGGTGAGGCCGCCCGGGTAGCCGGAGTGGCGGTAGGCCATCTTCGTGGTCCGCTTGTTGCCGGACAGGGCGACCTTCTCGGCGTTGACGATGATGACGAAGTCGCCACCGTCGACGTGCGGGGCGAACGTCGGCTTGTGCTTGCCGCGAAGCAGGTTGGCGCTCTGGACGGCGAGGCGGCCGAGCACCACGTCGGTGGCGTCGATGACGTGCCACTCACGCTGGATGTCAGCGGGCTTCGGGCTGTACGTACGCACGGTCATTGCCTTCTGTCGTATCGGTGTCGTTACGGGGCGGTCCACCAAGGGTGAGCCTGGCGCGGGCCACGCCTGAGAGCACGCCTGAGACGACAGGCGAGCCGGGGGCAGCCGCGACCGTCAAGACTACCTGTGGCCCGGCGGGTGGGTCAAAACGGCTGGGCGCCGAACGGCCCGCCGGACGAGGGTACTCGGTTTTCCCATCCTGGGGGCCGGGGACTAGGTTGTGCAAGAGTCCGAAGATTCCACCAGATTCCCAGGAGCAGCCGTGACCGACGCGCCCGAGTCCCTCACCATCAGGGACAACCGGACCGGCCAGGAGTACGACGTGCCGATCACCGATGGCACCGTCCGAGCCGGTGATCTCGGCAAGATCAAGCCGTCCGACGACGCGCCGGGGATCGCGCTCTACGACCCGGGGTTCACCAACACCGCCTCGTGCCGCAGCTCCGTCACCTACATCGACGGCGAGAAGGGGATCCTCGAGTACCGCGGCTACCCGATCGAACAGCTCGCGGAGAAGTCGAGCTTCCTCGAGGTGGCCTACCTCCTCATCCACGGCGAGCTGCCCACCAAGGAGCAGTACGACGCGTGGGTGCACGAGATCACCTACCACACGTTCGTCCACGAGAACGTGAAGGGGTTCATGCACGGGTTCCGCTACGACGCGCACCCGATGGGAATGCTGATGGCCTCGGTCGGTGCGCTGTCGACCTTCTACCCCGACGCCTCGAAGATCAACGACCCCGACAACCGGCACATGCAGATCGTCCGGATGATCGCCAAGATGCCGACCCTCGGTGCGTGGTCGTTCCGGCACGCCCAGGGCAAGCCGTTCATCTACCCCGACAACGAGCTCGGCTACACCGCGAACTTCCTCTCGATGCTCTTCAAGATGAGCGAGCAGAAGTTCGAGGCCGATCCCCGCCTGGTGCACGCGCTCGACGTGCTCTTCATCCTCCACGCCGACCACGAGCAGAACTGCTCCACCAACGCGGTGCGCTCGGTCGGCTCCTCCCAGGTCGACCCCTACTCCGCCGTCGCCGCCGGCATCGCCGCCCTCTACGGGCCGCTCCACGGCGGCGCCAACGAGGCGGTCCTCAAGATGCTCCGCCGGATCGGGAAGAAGGAGAACATCCCCTCCTTCATCGAGGGCGTGAAGAACGGCAACGAGCGGCTGATGGGGTTCGGCCACCGGGTCTACAAGAACTACGACCCGCGGGCGAAGATCATCAAGCAGGCCGCCGACGACGTCTTCGAGGTCACCGGGGTCAACCCGCTCCTCGAGATCGCCCTCGAGCTGGAGAAGATCGCGCTCGAGGACGAGTACTTCGTCAAGCGGAAGCTCTACCCCAACGTGGACTTCTACTCCGGCCTCATCTACGAGGCGTTCCAGTTCCCGCCCGAGATGTTCACCGTGCTCTTCGCGATCGGCCGGACCCCCGGCTGGCTGGCCCAGTGGCTCGAGCTCGTGCAGGACCCGGACCAGAAGATCGCGCGTCCCAAGCAGATCTACACCGGCGACCGTGGGCTCGACTTCACCGCCGCCTCCGAGCGCTGGAAGTGAGGCCGGCCACCGGCCGGTGACACCCTGAGATGACCGAGGACGACGGTGGCCGCTGACTCCGGGCCGCGGCCGACTTACGTCCTCGTCGACGGCGAGAACATCGACGCGACCCTGGGTGTCTCCATCCTGGGGCGGCGGCCTCAGCCGGCGGAGCGGCCGCGCTGGGAGCGGGTCCTCCAGTTCGCCGGCGGGCACGCCGAGGGTGAGCCGCACGGGCTCTTCTTCCTGGCGGTGACCTCCGACCTGCCGATGTCGTTCGTCCAGGCGCTGATCGCGATGGGGTACCGACCGGTCCCCCTGCGCGGGGACGGCACCGAGAAGGTCGTCGACATCGCCATCCAGCGCACGCTGCGCGAGCTGAAGGACCGCTCTGCGGACGTCGTCCTCGTCAGCAACGACGGCGACTTCGTCGACGACCTCGCAGCGCTCCTCCAGGGCGACCGGCGCGTCGCGGTCATCGGCTTCGACGAGTTCCGCAACCACCAGTTCGCGGCGCTCGAGCACCGTGGGCTGGAGCTCTACGACCTCGAGCACGACGTCGACGCCTTCCAGAGCCGGCTGCCGAGGGTACGGATCATCCCGATCGACGAGTTCGACCCGCGCGACTTCCTCTGACCCGGGTATCACCGCGTCCCCGCGCTTCTCCTCCAGGGCATGAACTCACCACACCCCCTCGCCGCCTGGGTCGAGCGCAACCAGAAGGCCCGTCGCCGGGAGACCCGCCCGGTCCGCTACGCCGACGCGCAGGAGGGGGCGGTACGCCGCTCCCGCGGCCGCTCGGTCTTCCCCCTCCAGCGGGGTCCGCTGGACTGAACCCCGCCTCGTCCGACTGGGCGCGCTGTATGTGACGCGGCCGATCGGACGAGGCGGCTGGAACAGGTCAGCAGCCGCTCCACCACGGCGGCGCTCACCGGACCCGCTGCACCCGGCTCTCGTCCCAGACCGGCTCGTCGGACTCGTAGACCGAGCCGTCGGCGCCGTACACGAGGAACCGGTCGAACCCCTTGGCGAACCACCGGTCGTGCGTGACCGCGACGACGGTGCCCTCGAACGCCTCGAGCCCCTCCTCGAGCGCCTCGGCGGACTGGACGTCGAGGTTGTCGGTCGGCTCGTCGAGCAGGAGCAGCGTCGCACCGGACAGCTCGAGCAGCAGGATCTGGAACCGGGCCTGCTGCCCGCCGGAGAGCGACTCGAACCGCTGCTCGGCGGCGTGCGCGAGCTCGTAGCGGTCCAGCGCGCGGGCGGCGGGCTCCCGCGGCATCCCGTCGCGGTGCTCGTCGCCCCGGTGCAGGATCTCCAGCAGGGTCCGGCCGACCAGCTCGGGGTGGGCGTGGGTCTGGACGAACCAGCCGGGACGAACCCGGGCACCCAGCCGCGCCCGGCCGGTGTGCCGAACAGGCTCGATCGTCACCTCGCCGACCGGCCGGTGCTCGACGTCGGGGTCGGAGCCCCCCGCCGCGAGCAGCCGGAGGAAGTGCGACTTCCCCGAGCCGTTGGAACCGAGTACGGCGACGCGCTCGCCGTACCAGACCTCGAGGTCGAACGGCTTCATCAGCCCGGTGAGCTCGAGCTGCTCGCAGACGACCGCCCGCTTGCCGGTGCGACCACCCTTGAGCCGCATCTTCACCGACTGCTCGCGCGGCTGCCCGGTCGGCGGGCCGGCCTCCTCGAACTTGCGGAGCCGGGTCTGGGCAGCCTTGTACTGCGCGGCGAGCCCGTCGTTGTACTCCGCCTTGATCTTGTAGCGGAGCACCAGCGCCTTGAGCTTCGCGTGCTCCTCGTCCCACCGGCGGCGCAGCTCCTCGAAGCGCGCGAAGCGGTCGCGCCGCGCCTCGTGATAGCTGGCGAAGCCTCCTGGATGGGTCCACACGGTGTTTCCCGCGGCGCCCAGCTCGACCGTGACCACACGCGTGGCGGTGTTGGCGAGGAGCTCCCGGTCGTGGCTGATGAACAGGATCGTCTTCTGGGACTCGCGGATCCGCCGCTCGAGCCAGAGCTTGCCGGGGACGTCGAGGAAGTTGTCGGGCTCGTCGAGCAGGAGCACCTCGTCGGGTCCGTCGAGGAGGAACTCGAGCACCAGCCGCTTCTGCTCGCCGCCGGACAGGGTGGTGAGGGCGCGGTACTTCGCGCGATCGAAGGGCACGCCCAGCGCCGCGGTGCAGCACACGTCCCAGGTGACCTCGAGCTCGTAGCCGCCGGCGTCGCCCCACTCGGCCAGAGCCACGGCGTAGCGCATCTGGGTCGGCTCGTCGTCGGTCTCCATGAGCGCCAGCTCGCACCGCTCGACCTCCGCGGCGGCCCGTCGCGCCCGCTCCGGGGACACCGAGAGGAGCAGCTCACGAACGGTGGTCGAGTCGCGACCGACCATCTGTCGCATCACCCCGAGGCCTCCGGACCGCGTGATGACCCCAGCGTGCGCGACGAGCTCGCCGGTGACGATGCGGAGCAGCGTGGTCTTGCCGGCGCCGTTGGCGCCGACCAGCGCCACCTTGGCGCCCTCCCCCACCCGGAACGAGACGTCGTCGAGCAGCACCCGCCCATCGGGCAGCTCGTAACGGACTCCTGCGACGTCGACGTGTCCCACGAGCGACCATGATCCCCGATCGGGAAAGCTGATCGCCAACGGTTATGCGGGGTGCGAGGATTCGCGCCATGCAGCACCGCACCCTCGCCGAGCTCGAGCCGCACCTGGACCACCTCCGCTCCGCTCCAGCCGACATCGGGCGGGTCGTCCTGGTCGCCTGCCGGCCGGCACCGGGCACCCGCGAGCTGCTCGCCGAGGGCACGCTCGACCTCGACGAGGGGCTCGTCGGCGACGGGTGGAGCACCCGACGCACCCGGACCGGCGACGGTCGCCCCCACCCCGACGCCCAGGTGACCGTGATGAGCGCCCGGATGGTGGCGCTCCTCGACGAGGACCCGCGCCGGCAGGTGCTCGCGGGCGACCAGCTCTACGTCGACCTCGACCTCTCCGTCGACAACCTCCCGTCCGGTGCGCGGATCGCCGTCGGCCAGGCGGTGCTCGAGGTCACCGGCAAGCCGCACACGGGCTGTGCGAAGTTCATGCGCCACTTCGGCGAGGAGGCGATCCGGTTCGTCAACGGGCGCGAAGGGCGGCGACTGCGGCTGCGGGGGCTCAACGCCCGGGTGGTGACCCCAGGGACCGTCCGGCCGGGCGACGCGGTGACCGTCATCCACAGAGATGCCCTGTTCGACGTGCGGCTGTCGGTCGGCTGACCGAGGATGGGCTCATGCCCATCCCGCACCCGTTCCGCACGGTCGTCGCCGGGCTCGTCCTCGCCTCTGCGCTGACCAGCTGCACGGAACCGGACGAGCCGCGGGCCGCGCCCGCCACCCCGACGCCGACCACGACCGCTCCGGGGCCGGCCGCTGCCACCGTGACGGAGCCGGAGCCGCTCGATCCGACGGTGTCCATGACCGACGCCGGTGCGGCGCTCTATGCGCGCAGCGAGGCTCAGGAGAAGCCGCGCCCGAGGTACGACGTGGTGGCGCGCGTGGAGCCGACCGACGGCCGGGTCCAGGGCGAGCTCACCGCGGTCCTTCCGGTCGGTGACGAGGAAGCGGCCACCTTCCGGCTGTTCGCCGGGCTGCCGGAGCTCGACGCGAAGCCGCAGGTCGACGGCGTGGAGGTCGACGGGGAGCCGGCCGAGGTCAGCCGCGACGCCTCGATCCTCGAGGTCGCTCTCCCGGAGGGCCACGACGAGGTCCTGACCGTCCGCATGTCGTTCGGCTACTCGCTGCCCGAGGTCGAACCGGCGGGCGGGGTGCTGGGCGGCGAGATGACCCCTGCCGAGATCGGGTTGCTGGCCCGCCACCCCGATGCCATGACCCTCGGGCACTGGATGCCCCTGTGGATCCCCGAGGGGCGCAGCGCCGACCCGGTGCCGGACGGGTTCGGCGACATCGGCGCCTTCGCAGCGGCCGACGTGAGCGTGCGGCTGGACGTCCCTGACGGGTGGACCGTCGTCGACAGCGGCGTCCGCACCGGCGAGAAGAGCACCGGCGACGGGCGGACGGTGGTCTCCTCGGAGGGCGCCGGCATGCGCGACTTCGCGGTCGCCCTCCTCCGGGCCCCGGAGACCCGGTTCCGTGAGCTCGACGGGGCCCTCGAGGGCGTGACGCTCTCCGCGACCGGCCCTTCCGACTCGCGCCAGGAGCTCGACGGGGTCCTCGACGAGGCCGAGGCCGCGCTCCGGGTGCTCTCCGACGCCTACGGCGGCTACCCCTGGCGCGAGTTCGACGTGGTCGCCACGCCGCTCGGCGGGTCGGTCGCCGGCATGGAGTGGCCGGGGGCGACATTCATCGAGGCGAATCTCTTCGCGGGCGGCATCCCCGGCCTCGGCGACCTGGGGAGCTCCCTCGACGAGCTGGGACTCGACGAGGAGTCCCTCGCCGACCTCGTCGAGGAGCTCGGCGGCGACGGCGACGAGGATCTCGGGCTGCTGCTCGCCTCGACTCGGGCGTGGACGATCGCCCACGAGGTGGCGCACAGCTGGTGGACGGTCATGGTCGGCAACGACTCGGTGGAGGACCCGGTCGTCGACGAGCCGCTTGCGCAGTACACCTCCTGCCTCGTCGTACGCGACTCGCTGCCGCGCGGTGACGAGGTCTGCCGGAGCCAGCTGGGCAGCGGCTACGAGCAGATGCGGATGCTCGGTGGGTCCGACGGCCCGGCCGACCGGGCGAGCGACGATTTCGCCAGCAGCCTCCAGTACGGCGGACTGGTCTACGGCAAGGCCGCCGAGTTCTACCTCGAGCTCGAGGAGCGGTACGGCGTCGGGCGGCTGACGAAGGCGCTCCGCGCGCTGGTCCAGGAAGGCGCGTTCCGGATGCTCACCGGAGACGACGTCCGCGTGGTGCTCACCGAGGAGCTCGGCCCCGAGGTCGACGACCTGTGGACCCGGTGGATGGACGAGGCCCACGGCGACGCCGACCTCCTCTGAAGGTCGAACCGTCGCTCGTGCCGGCGTCAGGAGGAGGCGGAGGGGCCCTCCTCGGCGAGGTGGGCGGCGCGACCGGCCTCGAGCCGGGCCACCGGCACCCGGAACGGCGAGCACGAGACGTAGTCGAGCCCGACCTCCTCGAAGAAGTGGATCGAGTCCGGGTCGCCGCCGTGCTCCCCGCAGATGCCGAGGTGCAGCTCCGGGCGGGTGCTGCGGCCGCGCTGGACGGCCTCCCGGACCAGCGCCCCGACCCCGTGCCGGTCGAGCGTCTCGAACGGGGAGACCCCGAAGATCCCCTTCTCGAGGTAGGTCGAGAAGAACGCCGCCTCGACGTCGTCGCGGGAGAACCCCCAGGTCATCTGGGTGAGGTCGTTGGTGCCGAACGAGAAGAACTCGGCGGCCTCGGCGATCTCGTCCGCCGTCATCGCCGCTCTGGGCAGCTCGATCATCGTGCCGACCTTGAAGGAGACCTCCACTCCCTGCTCCTCCTGCACCGCGGCCGCCACCGCCATCACGTCGGTCTTCACCAGCTCGAGCTCCTGCACCGCTGCGACGAGCGGGATCATGATCTCCGGGCACGGATTGCCACCGGCCTTGATCCGAGCCGCGGCGGCCTCGAGGATCGCGCGGGCCTGCATGCTGAACAGCCCGGGGATCACGACGCCGAGCCGAACGCCACGGAGCCCCAGCATCGGGTTCTCCTCGTGCATCCGGCGTACCGCGGCGAGCAGCCGCACGTCACGCTTGCTCGGGGTGCCCGCCGACTCCGCCACGGCGACCTTCATCGACAGCTCGGTGAACCCAGGCAGGAACTCGTGCAGCGGCGGGTCGATGAGCCGGATCGTCACCGGCAGCCCGTCCATCGCCTCGAGGATCTCCTCGAAGTCGGCCCGTTGCCGCGGCAGCAGGGCGGAGAGCGCCTTGTCACGCTCGTCGTCGGTGCTCGCCAGGATGAGGTGCTCGACGAGCTCCCGGCGGTCACCGAGGAACATGTGCTCGGTGCGGCACAGGCCGATCCCCTGGGCGCCGAACCGCCTCGCCCGAGCAGCGTCTGCGGGGGTGTCGGCGTTGGCGCGCACCCCGAGCCGCCGGGTGGCATCGGCGTGCTCCATGAGCCTTGTCACGGCGGCCACCAGGTCGTCCTCGGCGGCCGCGTCGTCACCCTCGAAGTGGCGCACGACCAGCGAGTCCATCACCGGCACCTCACCGAGGAACACCTCGCCGGTGGTGCCGTCGATCGAGATGAGGTCGCCCTCGTTGACCTCCCGCCGGTCGGAGGTCCGGAACCGGCCGTGGCGTACGTCGACGTCGAGCTCGTCCGCCCCGCAGACGCAGGTGCGACCCATGCCGCGAGCGACGACCGCGGCGTGGGAGGTCTTCCCACCGCGGGACGTGAGGATCCCCGCGGCGGCGACCATGCCGTGCAGGTCGTCGGGCGTGGTCTCGCGCCGGACGAGGATGACCTTCTCGCCCTGCTCCGCCAGCTCCATCGCCGTGTGCGAGTCGAAGACCGCCTTGCCGACGGCCGCACCCGGTGAGGCGTTCATCCCCTTGGTGAGGAGCTCCCGCTCCGCCGTGGGGTCGAACTGAGGGAACATCAGCTGGGCGAGCTGGGCGCCGGTGACCCGCTCGAGCGCCTCGTCGAGGTCGATGAGCCCCTGGTCCACGAGCTGGCAGGCGATCCGGAACGCCGCGCCCGCGGTGCGCTTGCCGACGCGGGTCTGCAACATCCAGAGCTTCCCGCGCTCGACGGTGAACTCGATGTCGCAGAGGTCGCGGTAGTGCTCCTCGAGCTGCTGCATGATCCGCATCAGCTCGTCGTAGGACCCCTTGTCGATCTGCTCCATGTCCGCGAGCGGCACGGTGTTGCGGATGCCCGCCACCACGTCCTCGCCCTGGGCGTTCTGGAGGTAGTCGCCGTACACGCCCTGGGCGCCCGACGCCGGGTCCCGGGTGAAGGCGACACCGGTGCCGGAGTCCATCCCGAGGTTGCCGAAGACCATCGAGCAGATGTTGACCGCGGTGCCGAGGTCGGAGGGGATCCGCTCCTGCCTGCGGTAGAGGACCGCCCGCTCGGTGTTCCAGGAGTCGAAGACCGCGGCGACCGCCATCTCGAGCTGCTCACGCGGGTCCTGCGGGAACCCGCGGCCCCCGTGGTCGACGACGACCTGCTTGTAGGTGTCGACGAGGCGACGCAGGTGGCCGGCGTCGAGCTCGAGGTCGCTCGCCGCGTCGGTCTCCTTCTTGAGGTCGTCGAGCGCCTCCTCGAAGGCCGCACCGTCGATGCCGAGGACCGTCCGGCCGAACATCGAGAGCAGCCTGCGGTAGGAGTCCCACGCGAACCGCTCGTTGTCCGCCTGGGCGGCGAGCCCCTCGACCGACTCGTCGTTGAGCCCGATGTTGAGGACCGTCTCCATCATCCCGGGCATGGAGAACTTCGCCCCCGACCGGACCGACACGAGCAACGGGTCGTCGGCCTGACCGAGCCGCTTCCCCATCTGCTTCTCGAGCGCCTCGAGGTGCTCGCTGATCTCCGCCGAGAGACCGTCGGGCATGGTGCCTGGAGACCCGTCCTCGGCCGAGGCCAAGTAGGCCCGACACGCCTCGGTGCTGATCGTGAACCCCGGCGGGACCGGCAGCCCCAGGTTCGTCATCTCGGCCAGGTTCGCACCCTTGCCGCCGAGCAGGTCCTTCTGGTCCTTGTTGCCCTCAGAGAAGGCGAAGACGTACTTGGTCATGCCCCATCTTGCACCACGGTCGCGCCGTCGGGTGTGACGGTCGCCACCGGCCCACAACGGTTCAGTCGGTCGTCTGCGCCGCCCACAGGTTGACGCCCGAGTCGACGGCGTCCTCCTCGATCGCGCCGAGCTCCTCGTCGGTGAACGGGGGACCGTCGAGCGCGTCGAGGTTCGTGTCGAGCTGCTCCACCGAGGACGCGCCGATCACCGCCGACGTCACGCGCGGGTCGCGCAGCGCCCACTGCAACGCCATCTGGGCGAGCTTCTGACCTCGTCCCTGTGCGATCTCGTTCAGCCGCCGCACGTGCGCGAGCACCTGCGGGTCGAGGTGGTCTCCGGGGAGCGTGCTCTGGTGCCGCGCCGCGCGCGAGTCCTCGGGCACGCCGTCGAGGTAGCGGTCGGTGAGCAGCCCCTGCGCGAGTGCGGTGAAGACGATGCACCCCATCCCTTCCTGCTCCAACGTGTCGAGCAGGTCGGTCTCGATCCAGCGGTTGAGCATCGAGTACGACGGCTGGTGGATCAGCAGCGGCGTGCCGAGCCGGCGTGCGATCTCGGCCGCCTCGGCGGTCCGCTTGGCGGAGTACGACGAGATGCCGACGTACGTCGCCTTGCCGGACCGCACGGCGTGGTCGAGGGCGGCCATCGTCTCCTCGACCGGCGTCTCGGGGTCGAACCGGTGGCTGTAGAAGATGTCGACGTGGTCGAGCCCCATCCGCCGCAGCGACTGGTCGAGCGACGCGAGGAGCTGCTTGCGGGAGCCCCCCGTTCCGTAGGGACCATCCCACATGTGCCACCCCGCCTTGGTCGAGATCACCAGCTCGTCCCGGTGGGCCGGGAAGTCCTCGCGCAGGTACCGGCCGAAGTTCTCCTCGGCGCGGCCGTAGGGGGGCCCGTAGTTGTTGGCCAGGTCGAAGTGGGTCACCCCGCGGTCGAACGCCCGCCGGAGGATCGCCCGCTGGGTCTCCTCGGGGCGGTCGTCGCCGAAGTTCTGCCAGAGCCCGAGGGAGAGGGCCGGCAGCTTCAGCCCGCTCCGGCCGCAGGTGCGGTACTCCATCGAGGCGTAGCGGTCGGGGGCAGCGGCGTAGGAAGTCACGACTCGACCGTTACCCGCGTTTCGAGCACTCGGAACCCCTTGGCGGACGCCAGCCGGGTGGTGGGGAACCCTTGGTCCCCGAGCCACCGTTGCAGCGAGTCGGCGCCGAGGTTCTTCCCGACCACCATCACTGTGCGGCCGCCGGGTGCCAACCTCGGCAGCCAGGTGAGCAGCAGCTGGTGGAGGGGCTCCTTGCCGATCCGGATCGGTGGGTTCGACCAGATCTCGTCGAACCGCTGGCCCGAAGGCACGTCGTCCGGGACGGCAGCGCGCACCCGGTCACCGACCCCGAGCGAGGCGGCGTTCTCCCGGGTCAGCAGCAGGGCGCGCTCGTTGACGTCGACCGCCCACACCTCGGCCCCGGGCCGGGTCACGGCCAGGGCAGCGGCGATGACGCCGTACCCGCACCCGAGGTCGAGGTAGGTGCGGCCGGTCGCCGGTGGGGTGGTCTCGCGGAAGAGCACCGCGGTGCCGACGTCGAGCCGCCCCTGGGCGAAGACGCCGGAGCCCGAGGTGAGCACCAGCGTGTGCCCCCACACGTCCGCCCGGACCGGCTGCCGTCGAAAGGGCACCGCCGGGTCGGCCGAGAAGTAGTGCTCAGCCAAGGCTGCGCACCACCCTCGTCGCCTGCGCGTGCGCGGCGAGCTCGGCGTCCGGCGGATAGGCGACCTCCTCCAGCGTCAGCCCGAGCGCTGGTACGACGGCCACGCGCGGGTCGCGGACCGCGGCCGCCAGGACCACTCCCGGCCACCCATGGTCCTGTCGCCCCTCGCCCACGGCGAGGAGACCTCCGGCCAGGGAGCGGACCATGTGGTGGCAGAACGCGTCGGCGCGGACGGTCAGCTCGGCCACCCCGGCCGCGGTGCGGTCCCAGCGGAGCTCGAGCAGCCGCCGGATCGTCGTGGCGCCCTCGCGGCGCTTGCAGAAGGCGGCGAACTCGTGCTCCCCGAGGAGCGGCTCAGCCGCGTCGTTCATCGCGATGAGGTCGAGCGGGCGCGCCCAGGTCACCACGTGGCGCCGGGTGAGCGGGTCGACGGCGTGCGGGCCGTCGGCGACCCGGTAGCAGTAGCGGCGCCAGACGGCTCCGAACCGCGCGTCGAACCCGGCGGGAGCGATCCGCCCGTCGCGGACCCGGACGTCGCGAGGCAGCACCCCGTTGAGCCGGCGGACCAACGCCTCCACCGGGGCGGCACCGGACCGTCCGGCGGCGGCCTCGAGCGCCGGCTCGTCGACGTCGAGGTGGGCGACCTGGCCGCGGGCGTGCACCCCCGTGTCGGTCCGCCCCGCGCACGTCACCGGCACGGCGGGGAGCCGCAGCACCGTCGCGAGCGCCAACTCCAGCTCGCCCTGGACGGTGCGCAGCCCCGGCTGGGACGCCCAGCCGTGGACGTCGGTGCCGTCGTAGGCGAGGTCGAGACGCACTCGGGTCGGGGGTCGCACCGGCCCATCCTCCCAGCCCGAGTCGTCGGGTCCTCCGGTCCCCATCCCCCTGAGTCGTCGCATCCTCGGCCGAAGACCCGACGACTCGGCGGGCCTCTAGGGTCACCCTGTGACCGCGCGCCGCCTCGCCCAGCTGGTGGGCGGGTGCTTCGTGCTCGGGGTCGGCGTGACGCTGCTGCTGACCCCGGCGCTCGGCTCCGACGGCTTCTCCTCCCTGGTCAACGGCATCAGCCTGGCCACCGGCATGCCGTTCGTCATCGCGAACCTGCTTGTCAGCGTCGTCTTCGTGGCACTGGCATGGGTGCGCGGGGTGCGCCCGGGCGTGGGCACCGTGATCCAGATCGTGGTGGTGGGGTCGACGGTCTCCGCGCTCCTGCCGCTCCTCGAGGAGCCGGACGCGTGGTGGACCCGGACCTTGATGCTGGGCATCGCCTTCCCTGTCCTCGCGATCGGGATCGCGCTCTACCTCGGCAGCCACCTCGGCGCGGGTCCGGCCGAGGCGGCTGCGCTGGCCTGGGACCCGCCCGTCCCGTTCGCGTGGAGCTACAGCCTCGTCCAGGGCGGCGGGGCGCTGGCGGGGTGGCAGCTCGGCGCGGCGATCGGACCCGGGACGGTCGCAGTGATCGTCCTGCTCGGCCCCGTGGTCACCCTCGCCGGCCGGCTGCTCCGGCTCGACCTCCACCAGAGCCCCTGAGCCCCTGAGCCGTCGCATCCTCGGCCCCGAAAACGACCGAGTCGTCGC
>DASSBB010000049.1:0-2642 GCA_035699145.1 Marmoricola sp. | reverse complement strand
CCACCGGCAAGATCCTGATGGGGCTGATCAACCAGCGGGAGACACCGATCCCGTTCTACGGAGAGCTGAGCAGCCTCAACCCGCTCGTGGTCACCCCCGGAGCCGCTACGGCCCGCGGGGAGGAGATCGCCCGGGGTCTCTTCGGCTCCGTCACGGGCTCGGGGGGCCAGCTGTGCACCAAGCCGGGTCTGGCCTTCGTGCCGTCGGGGCCGGACGGTGATCGGATCGTCGAGACACTCGCCGCGCTCACCCGTGACGGGCAGGGTCAGGTGCTGCTCAACGAGCGGATCGCCGGCTCGTACGACGAGATCGCGGCACGTCTCGGCGCGGAGGCGTCACTGCTGGCACGGGGCGAGGAGACCGGCGACGGCTTCGTCGTACCGCCGACCCTGCTGACAACCACGGCAGAGGAGCTGACCGACGAGCTCACCGAGGAGTGCTTCGGTCCGCTCGTCGTCGTGGCCCGCTACGACGACACCGAGGAGGTGGTCGCCGCCTTCGAGAAGCTGCCGGCGTCGTTGACCGCCACCATCCACGCGGAGCCGGAGGCCGAGCAGAAGGTCGTCGCCACGCTCTCGCAAGCCGTGGAGCCGCTGGTCGGACGGCTGGTCTACAACGGCTACCCCACGGGCGTGCGGGTGTCCTGGGCCCAGCACCACGGCGGCCCCTGGCCCGCCACCAACTCCCAGCACACCTCGGTCGGCGTGACCGCGATCCGCAGGTTCCTGCGTCCGTTCGTGTGGCAGGACGCCCCCGAGGCGGTGCTGCCCGCCGAGCTGCGCGAGGGCGGCACCGACATCCCTCGTCGCGTGGACGGCCGGCTCGTGCTCGCGGAGGGACAGCGGTGAGGCTCGCGCGGCTGGGCGCCCGCGGGGCGGAGCGCCCGGTGCTCCTGGACGGAGACCGGGTGCTCGACCTGTCACAGGTCACCGCGGACCTCGACGCGGCGTTCTTCGCCGGCGGTGGCCTGGGGCGGGTGACCGGACTGTCCGGTGACCTTCCGGAGCTGGACCCGACCGGGATGCGCGTCGGGGCCCCGATCGGTCGTCCCGGCGCGGTGATCTGCGTGGGGATGAACTACGCCGCGCACGCGGCCGAGTCCGGAGCGGCGCCGCCCGACGTGCCGATCATCTTCCACAAGGCGCCCAACACGGTGGTCGGTCCCGACGACCCGGTCACCATCCCGCCGGGCAGCTCGAAGACCGACTGGGAGGTCGAGCTCGGTGTGGTGATCGGCCGGGAGGCGGCGTACCTGTCTTCGCCGGATGACGCGATGAGCCACGTCGCCGGCTTCGTGCTCTGCAACGACCTGTCCGAGCGGGACCACCAGCTGGCGGTGTCCGGTGGACAGTGGAGCAAGGGCAAGTCCTCGCCCGGCTTCTGCCCCACCGGACCGTGGTTGGTCACCCCCGACGAAGTCGACCACACCCGGCTCCGGCTGCGCAGCTGGGTCAACGGCGAGGCACGACAGGACTCGACGACCGCCGACCTGGTCTTCTCCGTCGAGCACATCGTGTGGGACCTCAGCCAGTACCTCACCCTCGAGCCCGGCGACCTGATCCTCACCGGCACCCCCGAGGGCGTCGCCCTGTCCGGGCGGTTCCCCTACCTCGCTCCGGGAGACGTCGTCGAGCTCGAGGCGGACGGACTGGGCCGCCAGCGACAAGAGATGAGGCAGTTCCATGGGTGACTTCGACGGACAGGTCGCACTGGTGACCGGAGGTGCCTCGGGCATCGGCGAGGCGATCGCCTCCTCGCTGCGCGCGCGAGGCGCCGAGGTGGCGGTGCTCGACGCGGCCCCGGCCGGCGACTCCACGCCGGCCCACCTCGCGGTGCAGGCCGACGTCACCGACGACGCGTCGGTCGAGGCCGCCGTCGCATCGGTGATCGAGCGGTTCGGCCGCCTCGACATCGTGGTCAACAACGCCGGCATCGGCGCCCAGGGCACCGTGGAGACCAACCCGCTCGACGAGTGGCGCCGCGTCCTCGACGTCAACCTGCTCGGCATGGTGCGCGTCAGCCGCGCCGCGCTGCCGCACCTGCGGTCGTCCGGTCGGGGCGCCATCGTGAACACCGCCTCCGTGGCCGCCGACGTGGGACTGCCGGACCGGGTGCTCTACAGCGCCAGCAAGGGCGCCGTGGTCTCCGCCTCGCGGGCGATGGCAGCCGACCTGATCGACGAGGGCGTCCGGGTCTGTTGGGTGTGCCCGGGCACCGCCGACACGCCGTGGATCGGCCGGCTCCTCGAACGGGCCGACGACCCCGCAGCCGAACGTGCCGCCCTCGAGGCCCGGCAGCCGCACGGACGCCTGGTCAGCGCAGGGGAGGTGGCCGAGGCTGTGTGTTACCTCGCCTCCGCACAAGCCGGCTCCACCACCGGCACCGGGCTCACGGTCGACGGCGGGCTCACCGGTCTGCGCCTAAGGAGGTAGCTCCGCACGCCCTACCATCGAGGCTCGGCGCTCCGGGCGGCGCCTCACGAGCTCGCGGTCCTGCCTTCCTCGGGCAGCTCGACCCCGTTGGCGATGTCGTTGAGCGCGACGAGGTGCCCGGTGAACGCGGCGCGGCCGGCCCGGGTCAGGGACAGCCAGGTGCGCGGCCGCTTGCCGACGTACCCCTTGGTCACCTTGACGTAGCCGGCG
>DASSBB010000048.1:0-11466 GCA_035699145.1 Marmoricola sp. | reverse complement strand
GGGCCACCGCCGAAGCCGCTCGCCTCACCCAGCTCCGGTTGGCCGCGCTGACCGAGCGCGCCCGGGTCGCGTTGACCCTCGGGCGGCACGCCGAGGTTGTCGGCGACCTTGAACCCGTCGTCGCCGACGACCCGACCCTCGAGTCGCTCGCCGGGTTGCTGATGCTCGCCCTCTACCGAAGCGGCCGGCAGGCCGACGCGCTGGACGTCTACAGCCGCACGCGGGAGGTCCTCGACGAGTCCCTCGGCCTGGAGCCCTCCGTGCAGCTGCGGTCGCTGCACGAGCGGGTGCTGCGCCAGGACGCCAATCTCGGCGCAGAGCAGGACACCGTTCCGGCGCACCGGTCACGGGCCGACGACGACCGTGCGGCCCCGACGAACCTCCCCACCGTCGTGCGCCCGCTGATCGGCCGCGACGCCCAGCTCGACTCCATCGCCGAGCTCCTCGGCGTCGTACGGCTGCTGTCCCTCATCGGGCCCGGCGGCGCCGGCAAGACGAGCCTGGCGCTCGCCACCGTGGTCCGCGCGGCGGCGAGCTACCCCGACGGCGCGTTCGGCGTGCGGCTGGCGTCGGTCAGCGCGCCCGACCAGGTGCCGGTCGCGGTCGCCGACGCGCTCGGCATGCCGATGGACGGCGCCGTCGTGGGGCTCGATCTCCGCGACCGGCTCGCCTCGTTCCTGGCCCGGCGTCGCATGCTGCTGCTGGTCGACAACTGCGAGCACGTCGTCGACGCCGCCGCGGTGCTCGTCGACGACATCCTCAGCCGCTGCCCCGGCATCACCGTGATCGCCACCAGCCGCGAGGCGCTCGCCGTACCCGACGAGGTGCAGGTCACCGTCGGTCCGCTGGAGGCTCCACCGGAGCAGACACCGCCGGACCAGGTGCTCGACTACCCGGCAGCGCAGCTGTTCGCCGAGCGGGCCCGGGCCGTGCGCCCCGGGATGCGGCTCGGGGGCGAGGAGCTGGCCGCGGTCGGGGTGATCGCCCGATCCCTCGACGGCATCCCTCTCGCGCTCGAGCTCGCCGCCGCCCGGGTGTCGACGCTGTCACCGGTCGAGGTGTCCCAGCGGCTCGCGAACCGGTTCACCCTGCTCACCTCCGGCGCCCGCACCGCCGACCAGCGGCAGCAGACGCTGCGCGCGACCGTCGACTGGAGCTACCAGCTGCTGTCGGAGACCGAGCAAGGAGTGTTCGACCGGCTCTCGGTCTTCCAGGGCGGGTGGACGCTGATGTCGGCGGAGGGTGTCCTCGGGGACGAGGACACCGATACCGGCGCGGTGCTCGACACCATCGGCCGGCTGGTCGAGCAGTCGATGGTCGTCGTCGAGCCCGGCCCCACGAGCAGGTACCGGATGCTGGAGACGCTGCGCCAGTACGCCGCCCAGCGGCTCGAGTCGTCCGGGCAGGCCGTCGAGGTGGCAGGCCGCCACGCCGCCTACTTCCGCACCATGGTCGAGCGCGCCGACATCGCGCTGCGCGGCCACGAGCAGCGGCAGGCGCTGCGGCTGCTCCACGACGAGCAGCCCAACATCCGCGCCGCCCTGGCGTTCCTCAGCGGCCCGGACGGGGACCGCGACGCCGCCCTGACGATGGCGGGGTCGCTCGGGATGTTCTGGCACCTCGGCCGCCACCTCGAAGGCCGCGAGGTGCTGTCCCGGCTGGTCGCCGGCCCCGACGGGTCGCCCGCGGCGCGGGCGCTCGCGCTCCAAGCGGTCTCGATCGTCGAGCGCCCCCGCGGCTGCCTGGTCCACCCCAGCGCTCGGTGCGCGGAGACTGCCTCGGAGAGCCTGACCCTGTTCGAGCAGCTCGGCGACAGCTGGCACGCAGCCCTGTCCCGCGTCCTCCTCGCGGTGGAAGGTGTCACCGGCGCGGAGCCCGAGCGGTCGAAGGCGCTGCTGGCGGCGGCGGAGCGACAGTTCGACCGTGACCGTGACTCGTGGGGGCTCGCGGTCATCGGGTTCGTGCGGATGGAGACTGCCATCAAGACCGGCGATGCGGAGCGTGCGGTCCCCTTGGGTCGCAGCACCGCCGCGGCGTTCCGGCAGATCGACGACGCCTGGGGACTGTCCGCAACCCTCTACCACCTCGGCTGGGGGCTCCGGCAGTTCGGCCGGTACGACGACGGGGCCCGCGCCCTGGAGGAGGCGATCGACGTCGCCCGGGGCGCCGGGTTGTGGAACACCGCCCAATGGGCCCTCGCCGACCTGGCGATCGACGAGGTGCACCTCGGTGATCCCGACACCGCCAGGCGGCTCTTCGACGAAGCAGCGTCCGCGTCGCGGGAGATCGGTGACGGCGCGGGAGAGGTTCTCGCCGGCTACGGGTACGGCCTCATGGCCCAGGTGGCCGACGTCTGGGACGAGGCCCGGCGGCACTACGCCACCGCGGTGGAGGGCTTCATCGACCTCGGCACCCCGGTCCTCGAAGGGGTCGCGCTGGCGGGCCTGGGGAGGTGCCTCGAGGCCGGCGGCGACCTGGCCGCAGCCCGCGCCCCCTACGAGCACGCGCTGGAGATCGGCCGTCGGCTCGGCGAACCCGGCGTGACCGCGTCCGCCCTCGAAGGGCTCGCCCGCCTCGCGTCGGCCGCCGGTGACGAGCCCACCGCCAGTGCGAGGTTCGACGAGGCGGCCGGCATCCGCGAGCGGTTCTCCCGGCCCGCACCGCCGCACGAGCGTCGCGACCTCGCATGCGTCGTGCGAACGCCCTGATGGGCGCAAGGATGCCGACGACGATGCGAGGGGTGGCGGCCAGTTGACGCGGATCAAGGTGCTGGGCGGGACCGGGTACGCCGGTGCCGCGGTCGTGGCCGAGGCGGCTCGCCGCGGCCACCAGGTCACGTCGTACAGCCGAAACGCTCCCGCCGACCCCGTGGCCGGCGTCGAGTACGTCGCCGGCTCACTGCTCGACGAGGAGCGACTGGCCTCGGCGGTCGAGGACGCCGACGTGGTGTTCGAGACGATCTCTCCTCGCGGGCACATGGAAGGCAGGCTCGAGGGGCTCGTGGAGCAGCTCATCGGCTTGGCCGACGCCGCCGGCGTACGACTGGGGGTGCTCGGCGGCGCGTCCTCATTGCTGGTGGAGGAGGGCGGTCCGCGGCTGTTCGACGTCGCCGAGCCCTCGCCGGAGGTCCTGCCGGAGGTGCGCACCGGGATGGCGCTGCTGGAGCTGCTGCAGGGTGCACCGGAGTCGCTGGACTGGTTCTACCTCTCCCCGCCGGCGAGGTTCGGGGCGTGGGAGCCGCAGGTCGTGACGGGACAGTACCGACTCGGCTCGGACGTCCTGCTCAAGGACGAGGCAGGGGAGTCCTACATCTCCGCCGCTGACCTCGCCGTCGCGGTCGTCGACGAGTTCGAGCGGCCGCAGCACCCCCGCCGCCGCTTCCACGTCGCCCACTGACGAGCGACCGGCGCCGGTCAGCGTGGGCTCAGGTGCAACGCGGCCAGGTGATCGGCCAATGCCGACGCACCACCCTGCAGCTCGTGCTCACTCCACCCGGGAAGGCGACGCGGTTGGCGACGGGGGATCTGCTCGCGCCGAGGGGCTGATGCGCCAGCTCGTCGTCAAGACCGAGGCCGACGAGCCTTCTTGAGGTGAGGTCTCGCAAGCACTGTGGAGGAGTTGTGTCGGAGGTCCTCCGTACCTTCAGAGCCGTTGACCACTCCGAGGGGGAGAACTCATGACCACGACCGCAATCCAGCCGATGGACCTTTACCGCACTACTGGGCGGCGCCCGCCTGCACATCGCGCCGTGCCCGCACATCCTGGGGGGTGACCACCGTCGTCGCCACGGACGCCGAAAGGCTCGAGATGGAGCTCTGCCACTGGTGCCGGCAGGAGCTGGACGGGCGACCATTCGACAGACGCTCGAGTCCGTCAGCCACGACCAGGTCTGGGCCCCGAACAGCAGGTCCTACATCGCCCTGGGAGCGGACGGCGCCGGCGTGGCATGGGTCGGCAAGACGTACGTCGTACCGCCGCGGGACACCCTCGTGGCGCTGCCCGGCTACGAGCCCGGCGCCCGTGACCAGTGCGGATGAGCCGCCACCCGCGCCGCGCAAATTCAGCAAAGAAAGTCGTCCCGTACGGGACGGAGAAGGGGGAAGCCATGAAGTTCTCGACACAGCTCGACCTGAACGTCGTCGCTCACGAGGCGGAGGACGAGATTGCGCTGATGCTCGACCTGGTCGCTCCGGCGGCACCGGCGGACGGAGAGAAGCGAGCCGGCTCGTCGCTGCAGGTCGTGCTCGACCGCAGTGGCTCGATGGCCGGAGCGCCGCTCGCGGGCGCGCTCAAGGCGCTGACCGGCTTGGTCAGCCGGCTGGACGCACGCGACAACTTCGGAGTCGTCGTCTTCGACGACGCCGCTTCCGTGGTCGTGCCGGCCGGACCGCTGACCGACAAGCAGCGAGTCACGGACCAGCTGCAGAGCATCCGTCCCGGCGGGACGACCGACCTCTCCAGCGGCTACCTCCGCGGGCTGCAGGAGGTCAAGCGGGTTCTCGGAGACGGCGGGGGCACGCTGCTGGTGATCAGCGACGGCCACGTCAACCGCGGCATCAGCGACGCGACCCGGTTCGGGGAGCTGGCACGCCGGGCCGCCGACGAGGGCGTCGTCACCTCGACGCTGGGCTACGGACTCGGTTACGACGAACGGCTGCTGTCTGCCATCGCCCGGGACGGCTCCGGCAACCACCACTTCGCCGAGGACCCGGATGCGGCCGGTGCACTGATCGCATCGGAGGTGGAGGACCTGCTCGCGAAGGCGGTGCAGGCTGTCTCGCTGACCGTCCGCTTCTCACCGTTCGTCGAGATGTTGCGGCTCTACAACGACCTGCCGGCCACGCAGGTCGGTGATAGCGAGGTCATGATCGAGGTGGGGGACTTCTACGCCGACGAGGCCCGCAAGCTCCTCATGCGCCTCAAGGTCCCCGCCATGGCCGCCCTCGGGCTCGCCCAGGTCGCCACCCTGGAGCTCCGGTACGTCGAGGTGCCGGCGTTCGTGGAGAAGGTCGTGACCATCCCGATCACCGTCAACGTGGTGCCGGGGGACGAGGCCGCCGGCCGGGTGGCGAACCCGACGGTGCGCACCGAGGTCCTGTTCCAGGAGGCCCAGCACTCCAAGCGGCTGGCCTCGGACGCGCTGGCACAGGGTGACCGAGACGCGGCCAAGAAGCTGCTGGATGATGCGGTCGCCACCCTGTGCTCCGCCGGCGACGCGGCACCGGCGTTGCTGCGTGACGAGCTTGCGAGGGAGGCCGCCGAGGTCGCGTACCTCGGTGACCAGGCGATGGTGGGCGACGTGAACCTCACCTCCAAGCTCGCGCACGAGTCCTATCACCGGCAGAACCGGAAGCGCGGTCGTGGTCCGTCGTCGCGGCCGGAGGCGTCATGACCGGGGACAGCATGGGAGGTCAAGCAGGAAGTCGCGCCTACCTCAGCGCCGCACAGGTCGATCGCGCCGCCGGCGTGCTGCTCGGTGCGGCCGTGGGTGACGCACTCGGCGCCGGCTACGAGTTCGGGGTCGCCCGACTCGGGGTCAACGACCACCCGGCGATGATCGGCGGCGGGCTCGGCGGGTTCGCGCCCGGTGAGTGGACCGACGACACGGCGCAGACCTGGGCGGTGGCGGAGGTGGCGGCCTCGGGCGCCGACCTTCGCACCGAGGCCGCCCTCGACGCGGTGGCTCGTCGTATCGCCGAGTGGTTCGCGGGCAACCCGCCCGACGTCGGCAACCAGACCGCAGCGGTCCTTCGTGCGGCTGGGCGATCGCCCTCCGCCGCGGCGCTGCGGGAGGCGGCGACGGGCCTTCACCGGAGGACCGGCCACACCGCAGGAAACGGTTCGCTGATGCGGACCTCCGCGGTGGCGTTGGCGCACCTCGGAGACCCGGAAGCCATCGTCGCCGCGGCGCACGCGGTGAGCGCGCTGACTCACGCGGACGCTCGTGCAGGGGAAGCCTGTGCTCTCTGGTGCCTGGCCATCGACCACGCCGTGCGGCACGGCGAGCTGGACGTGCGAGCGGGGCTCGGGTGGCTGCCGGCCGAGGCACGCGAGTTCTGGCAGGCGCGGCTGGACGAGGCGGAGGCGCGCGACCCGGCGACGTTCACGCCGAACGGCTACGTCGTGACTGCACTGCAAGCCGCGTGGTCCGCGATCCACCACACACCGGTGCCGTGCGCGCCGTTCACGTGCGTGCAGGTCGGCGACGCGCTGTCGACGGCGATCCACATCGGCAACGACACCGACACCATCGCCTCGATCGCGGGAGCGCTTCTCGGTGCCCGCTGGGGCGCCAGCGCGTTCCCAGCGGAGTGGCGGAGGGTGGTCCACGGCTGGCCCGGCCGTACGTCGGAGCAGCTGGTCGACCTGGCCCTGCTGACCGTCAACGGGGGCCCGGACCGGCAGGGGTGGCCCGGTTGTGCGCGCGTCGACTACACCGGCATGGCCGGGCACGACTCGTTCGCGGTCCACCCGCACGACAAGGGGGTGTTGCTCTCCGGTGCCGCCTCGCTGGATGCCCTGCCGGACGGCGTGACTGCAGTCGTCAGCCTGTGCAGGGTGGGAGTCGGCCAGGTGCCGGCCGGGGTCAAGGCGGTGAGCTTCCGGTTGATGGACACGGACGCGGCCGACAATCCGAACCTCACCTTCGTCCTCGACGACGCAGCGCGCACGGTCAAGGCGTTGCGCGAGGACGGCGCAACCGTCTTGCTGCACTGCGTCGCCGCCCACAGCCGCACGCCGACCGTGGCGGCGAGGTACTCCATGCTGCTCGGAGTGCCGCTCGATCGGGCGCTCGAGGACGTGTGCGCAGCCCTCCCTGCCGCGCGACCCAACCCGGCCTTGGTCCAGGGGCTGCGTGCGCTGGCGGACCACGCGAGGATGGGAGCCGGAGATGAGTGAGTTCGAAGAGTTCGACCTGGAGCGGAGCTCGGCGAAGGCATGGCGGAGCTTCCAGGCGCGGGTGGCCGACCACGTGGCGGCGATGAAGGACGACGATGCGCTGATCGTGCAGCTCGCCGTGGGAATGGATCGGGAGGTCGGCGCGGCGCCGTACGTGCAGTTCTTCATGGAGCAGCCGGACCGCATGCGGTGCGAGGTGGTGAGCAACCACTACCTGGCGCCGACACACGCGCTGTCCACGGAAGACCAGGATGCGTTGGTGTCTCTTGGCTTCGCGACGCCGACACATGCACGGGGCCAGGCCGTTGGCGGCGGGTCGGCGAACTTCCACGTCGATCTGAGGCGCACCGAGGCGGATCGGCTCGCACGGAACCGGTCGCGGTGTATCCGCACGACGGCGAGGAGCGGCTGCGGGACCTCGTCGCGAGGGCGCTGACGGCTTTCTTCGGGCATGAGCCGAGTCGCGACGAGGACGGGGACTTCGCGCTGGTTCACGGCAGTGCCGTGCTGTTCGTCCGAGTGCTGACCGACGTGCCAGTGGTGCAGCTGTTCTCCTGCGTCATGCACCGCGTCGAGGACCGGCAGCGTGCGGCCCGGGAGGTGGCCGCGCTGAACCGGGACGAGAGGCTGATCAAGTTCGTGCTCGTCGGCGACAGCGTGTTGGCGTACCTGCACCTGTCGGCCTGGCCGTTCGTGGCTGAACATCTGCGCGCCGCGGTCGCGATGCTGTCGGAGGTGCTCGACCGGCTGGACGGCGACCATGCCTCACGCGTGGACGGGCCTCTGCACCCGGCGATGCAGACGCTGCTCCAGCTCGATGCCGACCAACCTGGCTCCGTCGACCCGGCACTCGCTGCGGGGATCTGCGAGTACGACCGCGGCCTCATCCTCGAGCTGATCACTTGGAACGAGCAGCAGGCCACCGAGTGGAGTCGCGCCCGCGCCGACGCGCTGGAGGATGCGCGCAACGATGCTGCCGCGGTCTGCGAAGGTCGGGCCGAGCAGGCACGCAGGACGGTCGACCTGCTCCGTCGCGCCCTGCGGATCACCGTGAAGGCGCAGGTGGCCGAGGCGCGCAGGCGACACGGCTCCGGGCGGAGGCACGCCTCAGGTGTCAGTCGTCGGGCGCCCGACCCTTCCTTGGAGGAGGTGAACCCCGAGATGTGGGGCTGAGTCGCATCGCGTGCGGGTCAGGCGCTGATCGGGAACCCGTGGAGGGCGTAGACCTGGCTCCGTCGCGTATCCGCGGTCAGCTCATGTGGGCACGACCGGCTCGCCGCAGGTGGGGCACTGCACATGGTCGGTGGTCTCTCCCGGCTCGGTTCGACCCGTCGTGCCGCAGTAGTCACACACCCATTCGGCCATCAGTTCTCTCCCTTGGTCATCGCGCGTGAGTCGATGCAGTGTCAATGGTGGGGCCGAGCAGCCTTCAGGCCGATCGGGATGCCGGCACGCCTGAGGCACCGATCCGGCTCAGGAGCACGACGTCGGATGCGGCCAGCCGCAGGCTCGCGCTCAGCGCGACCTCGTGAGCCACCACGGTGACCCGGACGCCCGCAGCCGTCAGCGCGGCGACCATCTCCGCGAAGATGCCGTCACCGCTGGCCAGGACGACGTGCTCGTAGCGGTCAGCCACGTCCTCGGCCAGCACGTCGAGCAGTGCGCGGTCGGCTCCGTCCTCGCCGTAGCCGGCGACGTAGCGGACCCGCGGCCAGTCCCAGCAGACGGACTCGAGTCCGGAGGCGTCGACTCCCACCACGATGTGGTCCGTCGAGCCCAGCCCCACTGCGTCCCGCAGCCTGCGGTGCGCCCACCGGGTGCGGTCGGGGGTGTTGCAGGGACCGCCGACGACATTCTCGATGTCGACCAGGACGAGCCGCCGACCCCGAGCGCAGGTGAGATCGCGGGTGCGGCGGTGCCGTGTGAACCGGACCCTCAGCTCCGTGTTCGGGTGCTGCGTCTCGATCTTCCTCATCGTGTCCCCCTTCGGCTTGTCCAGTCACCGTAGGGAAGAGGTCCGACACAACTTCCTCATGTGCGGTCGGCTGCGCTCGATAGGGGTTGTGTCGGAGGTCCGACCTACTGTCGTGCCGACGAACCACCGAACCAGGGGGAAACCATGACCGCACTGCCCGTTCCGAGCTCGCACTCGAGCGTCCAGGAGCCGCTGTTCCGGACGGCCACCGGCACCAGGGCTCACCTCGCGCCCTGCCCGCACGTCCACGGCGCCGACGTCCTGCTCGTCACGCCAGACGACCAGCCGGACCTGCCGGTCTGCGAGTGGTCGCAGAAGGAGCTGGCCGGGGTCGGGCGGCGCTACTTCGACTTCCTCGACGAGGCGATGCGGTTCTTCGGTAGCCACGTCGGCACAGAGCGGACGGTCCGCGACGCCCTGCGGTTCGTCCAGCACGACGAGATCTGGGTGCCCAACAGCGGCTCCTACATCGCGCTCGGCCGCGAGGGGCTCGCGGTGGCGTGGGTCGGCAAGACGTACGTCGTTCCAGCGAGGGGCGTGCTGGTCACGCTCCCCGGCTACGTCCCGGGCGGCGGCGGGGGTGTCGCCCGGGACGAAGTCGAGCCCAAGATCTGCGAGCGGTGCCGGCTCGCGCTGCCGGTCACCGGCATCTGCGACGACTGCGACTGATTCCCCTCTCGCGCGTTCCCTGGCACGAAAGCGGCCATCACGCCAGACTGTGGCGAACGGCTCGGGAAGGGGGACGGCATGCCGGCAGCAGGTGGGCGTGACCAAAGGGCGCCGATGGAGCGGCTCGTCCGGCTCGCGGCGGTGCTCAAGGTTGCGGGAAAGGGCGGCGTGTCGGCGGCGAAGCTCGTGACGGTCGCCGGCTTCCAAGGCGACAACGCGGAGGACCAGCTGGAGCGCGACCTGCGCTACCTGCGGCAGCAAGGATGGCAGATCGACACAGTGTCCGGTCCCGGGGAGCCAGGGCACTACCGGATGGTGACCGTCGACAACCGGCTCCGGGTACGGCTGACCCCCGCCCAGCAGCGCGCACTCCAACGAGCGGTCCTCCTCGCCGACCGGCAGGATCTCGTCGAGCGACTCGGCCTCCCGCAGGCGCACAAGCCGGCCGACGTGGCGGCGGTCGCGCCGCTCAGCGGCCACGACGAACGGCTCTCCACGGCGCTGCGAGCAGTGCGCCACCGGAGCAAGCTGCGCTTCAGGTACGCCGGCAAGCCGCGCGTCGTGCATGCCGAGTCGGTCCGCTCCCAGAACGAGCAGTGGTACCTCCGCGGGCTGGAGGAGGGCGCCGACGTCGTCAAGGTCTTCGTCGTGACCCGCATGAGCGACGTCCAGTGGGACTCGCCCGGGACCGCAGAGCGCGTGCCGCCCACGGAGAGGCTGAACCTGCACCCCATGCGGTGGGCCGTCGACCCGGCCGTCGAGGTCACCGTGCGGACCGACTGTGAATACCAGCCGGACGTCGAGCGGTGGCTCGGCGTTCCGGATGCTGTCGACGAGACGAGCGACGTCGTCGAGCTGCGGTACACGGTCACCAATCGGGCGGCTCTGCGCACCCGGCTGTACCAGCTCGGCCGACGGGTGGAGCTGGTCGGTCCGGCTGAGCTCCGTGACGAGCTGGTCGACGAGCTCGCCACGGCCGCAGGGGAGCACCGTTGACGCCGAACACGCCCAAGTACGTCGAACGCATCGCGCGGCTGCCTCGCGTCTTCGAGCACCTCGCCGCGCATCCCGACGGCATGCCGCTCAGGGTCCTGGCCGACCACTTCGACGTACCGGCGGCACAGCTTCGGGAGGAGCTGCTCGCGTTCTTTGCCGCCGACGTCCCGCCGGACCTGCTCATGGGGCTGACCCGGCCCGGAGTCCTGGAGTTCCTGGGACCGGACGGCGACGAGATCGACCCGAACGACGCCGAGGTCGTGCGGATCATCGACCCGCGGAACGCCGACGAGCTGGGGGTCGAGCACGTCGACGCATCGGAGCTCGCCCTCATCTACACAGCGGCGCGGACCTTGCTCGACGTCGAACCGGAGGACGAGGACCTGGCGGCGGCGGTCGACGTCCTCGCCGCCACGATGTTCGGGCAGACCGCCGAGCCGATGACGCCTACTGCCGCGCCGTGGAACGACGCCCTCGAGCCGATCGTGGAAGGACAGCGACGCCGGCTGCGGGTCGACATCGTCTACTCGCGAACGTGGGAGGCCGGCGTCGGCCAGCGGGTGATCGAGCCTTACCGCCTCGTGAAGACCCGCCGCGGGTGGGAGGTCGACGCCGGGCCGCTCGACGAGCAGCGGTCCGTGCGGACCTTTCTGCTCTCCAACGTCAGGTCCGCGCGGCTCCTCGACGAGCCGTTCGAGCTCCCTGACGACCTCCCGAGCCTTCTCGACAAGGACCGCTCCACGCAGCTCGTGCGGGTCGAGCTGCCGCAGTCGGCGCGATGGGCAGCGGACATGTACGCCGAGTCCGTGACCGTCGTGGAGGACGGGGAGCTGAGCGTCGTGCTCGACCTGGAGCTGCTGCCGCCGGTGCGGCACCGGCTAGGCCAGCTGCTCCTCGCGTCCGGGCCGACGGCAAGAGTGGTCGAC
>DASSBB010000047.1:0-10848 GCA_035699145.1 Marmoricola sp. | reverse complement strand
CCGGCCGCGAGCTGCACGGCCTTCACGATGTTGTGGTAGCCGGTGCACCGGCAGAGGTTCCCCTCGAGCCCGTGGCGGATCGCCTCCTCGCTCGGGCTGGGGTTCTCGTGCAGCAGGTCGATGGTCTGCATGATCATCCCGGGCGTGCAGTAGCCGCACTGGAGGGCGTGGCACTCCCGGAACGCCTCCTGCACCGGGTGCAGCTGGGCGCCGTCGGCCAGCCCCTCGATCGTGGTGACCTTCCGGCCGTCGGCCTGGACCGCCAGCACGTTGCACGACTTCACGCTCCGCCCGTCGAGGTGCACCGTGCAGGCGCCGCAGTTGCTGGTGTCGCAACCGACCACCGTGCCGACCTTCCCGAGACGTTCCCGCAGGTAGTGGACCAGGAGCATCCGCGGCTCCACGTCGTCGCTGTAGCTCGCTCCGTCCACCTCTACGCTGATGCGCGTCATGCAAGATCCTCCCGGGTAGTAGACGAGTGTCCGCTGATCCTGGCCTCTTGCTCCTGTTGTGACAAGGGTCAGCTCCCGCCCGCCGCGTCCGGATGGCCGCGCGCTATGGCGCGCGCCCATCCGGACGAGGCCGCAGGTAGCGACCACGCCGGTGCTCCAGCGGCTCGTCCTCCTCGTCGACCTGGAGGTGCTCGACCGCACACGTGACCTGCCTGGTCCAGCCGACCTCACGGGCGTCGGTCACCACGACACCGGCCCACGTGCGGGCATCAGCGAGCCGGGGACCCCACGGCGTCTCCTCGAACGCGGCCTGCGCGAACGGCCCGCCGGGCGCGGGAGCCACCCCGGCGAACGCCTCGGCGAGGTCCCGGTGGCGCCACTGGAGCAGCTGTACGACGGCCCGCCCGTCGCGTTCCAGCGCGTCGGCGAGGTCGGAGTCCGGGTCCAGCAGCCCCACGACGTACGACGGCTCGCCTCCCGCGACCAACAAGCTGGAGACGGTGAGCCCGGCCGGCCCGGGGGCGGTCCAGAGCGACACCGCCCCACCGAGCCGCCCCCGGAGCTGCCGGACCGGGTCCGGCGAGGGATCCCGGAACGGGTGGTCGGCGTGGATCGTCATCCGACCGTCTCGTGCTCGTGGACACCGTGCGGATGGATCCGGCCCGCCAGGTCGACGAGCCGCTGGCCCCCGCCGCCCCACCGGGTCGCGATGATCTCCGCGGCGATGCTCACCGCCGTCTCCTCCGGGGTGCGTGCCCCCAGGTCGAGCCCGATCGGCGAGGCGAGCCGGGCCAGCTCCTCGTCGGCGAGGCCCGCCTCCCGGAGCCGGGCCATCCGGTCGTCATGGGTGCGCCGCGACCCCATGGCCCCGACGTAGCCCACGTCGGGCAGCCGGAGCGCCACCTCCAGCAACGGCACGTCGAACTTCGGGTCGTGGGTGAGCACGCAGAGCACGGTGCGGCCGTCGATCCGGCCGGCGTCGCGCTCGCCCTCGAGGTACTTGTGCGGCCAGGAGACCACGACCTCGTCGGCGGACGGGAACCGGGACGCGGTGGCGAAGACCGGACGGGCGTCGCAGACGGTCACGCGGTAGCCGAGGAAGCCACCGATGCGGGCCACCGCCGCGGCGAAGTCGATCGCGCCGAAGACGACCATCCGGGGCGGCGGGGCGAACGCCCAGACGAAGACCCGCATCCCCTCGCCACGCCGCTCGCCGTCGGGGCCGTAGGTGAGCACCCCGCTGTGGCCGGTGGCGAGCTGGCCGAGGGCGTCGTCGCCGACCGCGGCGTCCACCCGGTCGCTGCCGAGCGAGCCGGTGAGCGTCGGCGTCTCCGCGTCGTCCCCGGGGCGCACGAGCATCCGGGCGCCGATCCGGGAGGTGTCCGGGTGGTCGACCAGCGTCGCGACGGCGACCGGCCGCTCGTTCGCGAGGTCGTCGGCCACCTCGCCCAGCTCGGGGAACGAGGTGCGGTCGACGCGCTCGACGTACACGTCGAGGATGCCGCCGCAGGTCAGCCCGACCTCGAAGGCGTCGTCGTCGCTGACCCCGTAGCGGCGCAGCCGCGGCGTGCCCTCGGCGACCACCTGCTGGGCCAGCTCGTAGACCGCCCCCTCGACGCAGCCGCCGGAGACCGAGCCGACCGCCGAGCCGTCGGGACCGACGAGCATCGACGCGCCCGGCGGCCGCGGCGCCGAGCGGAACGTCGCGACCACCGTCCCCATCCCGACCGGACGGTCCTCTCGCCACCAGCCGACGAGCTGGTCCAGCACCTCACGCATCACCGATCACCCGGAGCACCTTCCTGAAGGCGGCCAGCGAGTGGCCGGCCACGAACTCGTCGACGTGCGGCAGCGCCGCTGCCATCCCCTGCTGGACCGGCTGGTAGCCGGCCGCCCCCTTGTGCGGGTTCACCCACACCACGCGGTGGGCGAGCCGGCGCAGCCGCGCCATCTGCTCGCCCAGCAGCACCGCGTCGCCGCGCTCCCACCCGTCGCTGAACACGACGACGACGGCGCCGCGCGCCAGGCCGCGCTGTCCCCACCGGTCGAGGAAGGCCTTGAGCGCCTCGCCGAGGCGGGTGCCGCCGGACCAGTCGGGGACCGTCTCGCCGGCGGCGACGATCGCCTTGTCGACGTCGCGCAGCCGCATCGCCCGGGTGAGCCGGGTGACCCGCGTGCCCATGCTGAACACCTCCACCCGGGGACCCCGGCCGCCTCTGGAGGCTGCTGACCGCTGGGAGACCCGGTGGGCGAGCCGCAGCAGCGCGTCGGCGTAGCTGCTCATCGAGCCGGAGACGTCCACGAGCAGGACGACCCGGCGGGTGCGGGTGGTCCGGTGCCGCCGGGCGATCTCGACCGGCTCCCCCATCCGGTCGAGGGTGCGGCGCAGCGTCGCGTGGGTGTCGACGACACCGCGCCGAGCCGCGGCACGCCGGTACGAGACGCGGCGGGGCGGGGTCGGGGCGAGCCGCCCGAAGAGTGCGGCGAGCCGGGCGCGCTCGGCGGGGTCCATCGTCGCGATGTCGCGGTGCTGGAGGAGCTCGACGTCGCTGGCGGCGACGCGGACCACCTCGCCCTCGTCGTCGCCAGGGCTCCCGGAGCTCTCGTCGTCGGCGCCGAGCGGCGCCTGGACGACCGGCGGCAGCGCTGGGGGCGGGCCGGCTCGCCCGCCCTCGGTCTCGTCGAGGAACCAGCCGGTGAAGACGCGGTCGTACGCCGCAAAGTGTTCGGGGGTGGTGCACAGGGTCGCGCGGCCGGCCCAGTAGGTCGCCCGCCGGTCGCCGAGGCCGACCGTGGCGACGGCGCGCAGGAAGGTCCGGGAGCGGTCGGAGGTCACCGGCAGCCCGGCCGACTGGAGCGCCCGGGTGAACCCGAGCAGCAGCTCGTCGGGGGCCGTTGCCGCGCTCATGACACCGTTCATGACACCGCTCATGACCCGGCCATGCTCACCCGGCCAGCATCCGGTCCAGGGCGGCGCGCACCCGCTCGGCGTCCTCGCGGTACTTCACCGCGGCGCCTAGCGTCCTGGCTGCGGACTCGACGTCGAGCTCCCGGGTGCCGATCCGGTCGAGCGCCCTGGCCCAGTCGAGGGTCTCGGCGACCCCCGGGGCCTTGACCAGGTCGGCGTCGCGGAGCCGCTGCACCAAGGTGACCACCTGCCTGGCCAGCGTCTCGGAGACCTCGGGGGCGCGGGACCGGACGATCGCGACCTCGCGTTCGAGCCCGGGGTGGTCGATCCAGTGGTAGAGGCAGCGCCGCTTGAGCGCGTCGTGGACCTCGCGGGTGCGGTTCGAGGTGAGCACGACGACCGGCGGGGTAGTTGCGGCGACGGTGCCGAGCTCGGGGATCGAGACCTGGTAGGTCGAGAGCACCTCGAGCAGGAATGCCTCGAACTCGTCGTCGGCCCGATCGATCTCGTCGACGAGGAGCACCGCAGGGCTCTCCCGCAGCGCCCGCAGCACCGGACGGGCGAGGAGGAACCGCTCGGAGAAGAGCCCCTTCTCCAGCTCCTCGACGTCGGTGGCGCCCGCGACGGACTCCACGGCTCGCAGGTGGAGGATCTGGCGCGGGAAGTCCCAGTCGTAGAGCGCCTGCGCCGCGTCGATCCCCTCGTAGCACTGGAGCCGGATCAGCGGCAGGTCGAGCGACGTGGCGAGCGCCTCGGCGAGCGCCGTCTTGCCGGTGCCCGGTTCACCCTCGAGGAGCAGCGGCCGGGCCAGGGAGAGCGCCAGGAAGCCGACCGTCGCCAAGGCGTCGTCGCAGAGGTACCCGGTGCGGCCGAGCCGGTCAGCGAGGTCGGCGGGAGAGCCGACGTCCCCCGCGGTCAACGCAGGTCCTCAGGGCGGTCCACGTCGCGGCCGGTCGCCAGGTCTTCGCAGCTCACCTCCGTCACCCTACGACCGGCTCGGTCGTCCGCGAGGTAGGGGCCGGCTCCGACGTCGCCCGACACGGTGTCGCGCAGGGGTGCCCAGTGGTCGCGCCCCAGGAGGACCGGGTGCCCGGGACGGCCGTCGTACGTCGCCCGCACGAGCGCGTCCGCCCGCCTGCCGGCGTCGTGCCAGGCGGCGAGCACCCGGCGTACGACCTCCGGCCCGACGTCGGGCAGGTCGACGAGCGTCACGAGGGCCGCCCGGGCGTCGTCGGCCTCGAGTGCCTCGAGCCCCGCGCGGAGCGACTCGCCCATGCCGTCGGCCCATCGTTCCGCGACGACCACCTCGGCCCCGGTGGCGGCGGCGAGCGGCACGGCGGCGTCGGCCTCGGCGCCGACCACCACCGTGACCGCGGGGCACCCGCCGCGTCGGAGCGTCGCGACCGCGGCGGTCATCCGCGGCGTCCCGTCGGGGTCGACGAGGAGCGCCTTCGGGGTCCCCATCCGGCGCCCCGCGCCCGCGGCGAGGACCAGCCCCGCCACGTCGTCGTACGCCGGACGGCGAGCCGTCACTGCTGCCGGGGCTGGGGGATCCGGGTGAGGGGCACCCACATCGTGAACCGGTCCGCCCGGTAGGTCGACCGGGAAACCTCGACCGGCAGCTTCTCGCAGAAGGCACGGCGCGCGATCCGGAGCACGGGATGGCCCACCTGGACGGCGAGGAGCTGCGCCTCCGGCTGCTGGGCCAGCCCCGCGTCGACCGAGTCCTCACCCCAGGTGGGCGCGAGGTTGCGCGCCTCGAGGTCGGCGTAGAGCGACTCCGGCAGGCTCTCCAGGAGCCCCGGCACGAGCGCGGCGGCCAGATAGGCGTCCTCGACGCACATCGGGGCGTCGTCGGCCGCGCGGAGCCGCTGCCAGTGGACGACCGAGTCGCCGACCTCGATCTCCAGCGCACGGGCGACCCCGGGCCCGGCGGACTCGAGGCGGGCGAGCAGGGTCCGGGCACCGGGGCGCATCCCGCGGCGGCGCATCTCCTCGCCGAACCCGGTCAGCCGCGGCACCTGGTCGAGCCGGTGGTCCGCGACGAAGGTCCCCCGGCCCGGGATCCGCTCGAGCAGCCCCTCGGCGACCAGGGCGTCGAGCGCCTGGCGGACGGTCATCCGGGCGACCCCGAAGAGCTGGACGAGCTCGCGCTCGGAGGGCGCGGGCGTGCCGGGGTCCGCGCCGCCCACCAAGGAGCGGACGTACTCACGGACCTGCACGTGCTTGTGCACGACCGTCGACCTCGTGCTCGCCTTCACCGCCGCTTCACCCATGGTCACCCCTCCGACGGACCTACCCCCCTTCCGTCGACGGTCAGCCTAGACCGGTGGACGACCGGGTGGACATGGCCGAAACGGACCCTTATTCGGTGGTGACCGCCCGGAGGACGTCGAGCCGGGCCGCTCGCCTGGCCGGGAAGACCGCGGCGAGGACACCGACGACCGCGGCCGCGAGGACGAACAGGAGCAGCTCCACCCACGGCACGACGATCTCGCTCAGCCCCTCGTCCTGGATCGCGTTCATGAGTGCCAGCCCGAAGGCGAGCCCCATGGCGAGGCCGAGCAGGGCGCCGAACACGGTGATGACGATCGCCTCGAGCCGGATCATCGTGCGCAGCTGGCTGCGGCTCACCCCGATCGCCCGGAGGAGCCCTACCTCGCGGGTGCGCTCGATGACCGAGAGGGCCAGTGTGTTGACCACGCCGAGGATCGCGATCACCACCGAGAGGCCGAGGAGCCCGTAGATCAGGTTGAGGAAGATGCCGATCTGCTCCTTCTGCTCCTCGGCGAACTCCTCCGGGTCCTTCAGGGTGACCGTCGGCAGCTCCTCGGTGATCTCCGCGACCCCGTCCCGCAGCTGGTCCGTCGAGGTGCCCGGCTCCTTGCTCACGAAGAGCATCGAGTCGAGCGGGAGCAGACCGCCCTTCTCGAGGGTGTCCTGGGTGACCAGCCACTCGGCGGGGACGGCACCGTTGCTCTCGAACGTGCCCGCCACCTCGACGTCCACGTCGCCGCCCTGGAACTCCAGCGTCAGCGTGTCGCCGAGCCGGTAGCCGTCCTGCTCGGCGATGCCCTCCGCGATGAGGACCTTGCCCTCACCGAGGGCCCCGAGGGTGCCGGCGGCCATCGGGACCTTGAGCACCTTGCCGAAGTCGACCGGGTCGACCGCCGCCATCCAGGCGTCGCCGCCGCCCTTCACCTTCGGGAAGGCTTGCCGCAGCGAGGCGACCGCCTCCACCCCGTCGAGGCGGCGGATCTGGGCGGCGACGTCGGGCGAGAACGGCTGGCCGATCGCGTTGGACACCACGAACTCCGAGGTGAGGGACTCCTCGATCGCCGCGTCGGTGCTCGCCGATGCCGAGCTGCCGAGGATCGACATCATGGCCATCAGCGCGAGCCCGATCATGAGCGCGCTCGCCGTGGCCGCGGTCCGGCGGGGGTTGCGGAGCGAGTTCTCGGTGGCGAGCCGGCCGACCGCGCCGAACGGCTTGAAGAGCAGCCCGAACACCCTGATCACCGGTCGTGCCGCGAACGGCGAGAGGAGCGCGATGCCGATGAGGACCGCGAGCATGCCGGGCCCGAGGAAGAGCAGGACCTCGTCGAAGGTCTCGAGCAGCCCGACCGTCATGGCGGCGGCACCGACGACCACGAGCAGCAGCCCCACGACGAGCCGCACGCGCAACGTCGACTCCGGCATCGCCACGTCGTCCCGCAGCGCCTGGACCGGGGCGATCCGCGAGGCGCGCCGGGCCGGGACGTAGGCGGCCGCGACGGTGACCAGGACCCCCACGGCGTACGACGCCACGACCGTCGTCCACGCGACCGGGAACTCCGCGCCGGCGAGGTCGAGCCCGAAGCGCCCGAAGATCCACTTGAGGGTGAGCGCCAGGAGGTAGCCGCCGCCGAGACCGAGCGTCGACCCGACGACCCCGACCCCGAACGCCTCGAGGAGGACCGACCGGTTCACCTGGCGGCGGGACGCGCCGAGCGCCCGCAGCAGGGCGAGCTCGCGGCTCCGCTGGGCAACCAGGATCGAGAACGTGTTGATGATGAGGAACGTGCCGACGACGAGCGCGACGGCGGCGAAGACGAGCAGGAAGGTGTTGAGGAACCCCAGGATCTCGTCGATCGTCGCCTGGTTCTCCTCCACGACGTCGTCGCCGGTCCTGGCGATCACGCCGTCCGGGAGCACCTCCTGGGCGGCGGCGGCGAGCTCCTCCTGGGTGACCCCCTCGGCTGCGTTGAGCGACACCGCGTTGTAGACGTCCTCGCCACCGAAGAACTGGTCCTGCATGTAGTCGAGGTCGAGCAGGGTGAGCGTCGCACCGTTGAGCCCGCCGGCACCGAACTCCACGAGCCCGGTCAGCTCCGCCTCGATCGTGGGCGGCGTCCCCGGCGTCACCAGCGTGATCGTGTCGCCGACCTCGACCTTTGCCTTCTCGGCGGCGTCGACGTCGATCGCGACCTGCGGGGTGCCGCCGGCCCCGGCGTCCGCCGGGAGCTCGCCCTCGACCACCTCCAGGATCTTCTTGCCCGTGACCGCCCGGGTGTCCACCGGGTTGAGCGCCAGTCCCGGAGCCCCGTTGCCCCCGACGACCTTGCCGTCCGAGCCGATGATGAAGATCGAGTTGAGCTGGGTGACCGGGTGGACGGACTCGGCTTCGGGAAGCCCCTCGAGCGCCTCCACGACCTCGGCACCGAAGACTCGGGCGTCCTGGGCCGAGTCGAAGTCGTTGGCGCCCTCGTAGGCGACCTCGACGTCGGCGGTCGACCCTTCGACGATGTCGTCGAACGCGCCCCCCATGGCGTCGGTGAAGATCAGCGACCCGGCCACGAAGGCCACGCCGAGGACGATCGCGAAGGCGCTGAGGAGGAGCCTCAGCTTCCGCGCGACGAGGTTGCGCCAGGTGACCTTGAGCATCCGTCAGCCCCCCAGGTGCTGCCGAGTCGTCGCATCCTCGGCCCGAGATCCCGTCGAGTCGGCGCCACCTCGGCTGGCGAACCGGGCCATCCGCTCGAGGACCAGCTCGGCGGTCGGCTCCCGCAGCTCGTCGACGACCTTTCCGTCGGCGAGGAAGACGACGCGGTCGGTGTAGCCGGCCGCGACCGGGTCGTGGGTGACCATTACGACCGTCTGACCGAAGTCGGTGACCGAGCGGCGGAGGAGCTGGAGCACCTCGGCGCCCGAGCGCGAGTCCAGGTTGCCGGTGGGCTCGTCGGCGAAGACGACCGCCGGCCGGCTGGCGAGCGCGCGGGCCACCGCGACCCGCTGCTGCTGGCCGCCGGAGAGCTCGTTGGGACGGTGGTCGAGCCGGTCGGCGAGGCCGACGGTGTCGATGACGAGGTCGTACCACTCCCGGTCCGGCCTGCGGCCGGCGATCGAGAGCGGGAGCAGGATGTTCTCCTCGGCGGTGAGGGTCGGCACCAGGTTGAACGACTGGAAGACGAACCCCACCCGGTCGCGGCGGAGCCGGGTGAGCGCCTTGTCGTTGAGCTGGGAGAGGTCGGTCTCGCCGAGCACCACCGAGCCGCTGGTCGCCTCGTCGAGCGCCGCGCAGCAGTGCATCAGGGTCGACTTGCCGGAGCCCGACGGTCCCATGATCGCGGTGAACTCGCCGGTGTAGAGGTCGAGCGTCACGCCGTCGAGGGCGTGGACCTCGGCCTGACCGCTGCCGTAGGTCTTCCTCAGGTCGGTGACCCGGGCTGCGAAGCGGCGCTCACCGGTCGTGCGCGGGATCTGGGTGGTCTGCTCAGTCACGTCGAGTCCTCGGTAGGCCGACTCCCCCCGGGCGTCCCTCGCCCCCAGTCGGCAGGACGAAACTACCGAGTGGCTCAGCCACTCCTCCACCGGGTTTCGGCCGGTCGGCCCCTGAGCCGACCCTGATCCGGCCCTGAGCGGTGCTAGAACATCTGTTCGAAGAGGCGTACCGTTCGAGCATGACGATCGCGCTCCAACCGTCGCTCTTCGAGTCCGAGGCGGACACCCCCGCCTTCGCCGGGCTCGCCGGCCGCGTCCGGCGTACTCCCCTGGCGCACGGCGCCTGGGTCGACCACCTGCCCGGGTGGCTCGGTGGTGCCGACCAGCTCTTCGCCGAGCTCGTCGACGCCGTCCCGTGGAAGGCCGAGCGACGGCAGATGTACGACCGGGTCGTCGACGTCCCTCGGCTGCTCAAGTTCTACGGCGAGGGCGAGCGGCTCCCGCACCCGCTGCTGGGCGAGGCACGTCACCGGCTCAACGACCACTACGCGCCCGAGCTCGGCGAGCCGTTCCTGACCAGCGGCCTCTGCTTCTACCGCGACGGCCGCGACAGCGTCGCCTGGCACGGCGACCGGATCGGCCGCGGCCGCAACGAGGACACGATGGTGGCGATCCTGTCGCTCGGTGAGTCGCGCAAGCTGCTGCTCCGCCCCAACGGCGGCGGCCGCACCCTGGGGTTCTCGCTGGGCCACGGCGACCTGCTCGTGATGGGCGGCTCGTGCCAGCGGACCTGGGAGCACGCGGTCCCGAAGTCGGCCCGCCCCTGCGGTCCCCGGATCAGCGTCCAGTACCGCCCGCGCGCCGTGCTGTGACGGTTTCCCATGGGATGCAGGAGTTTGCGAGCTCCCCATGGGTTGCAGCTCGTGGGGAGCACCAGTTCTTCGTGGGGAGCTCCTGACACGGCGGCGACCCAGGTCGGGAATCCGCTCGAGCGCACCGTTCACGGGGTACGACGCGGCAGCCGGCCGCGAACGGACATGGATGCCCCGGCCCTGCGAGCTCCCCATGGAAAACGTGTGCTCCCCATGAGCTGCAACCCATGGGGAGCTGACAATCGCCTGCATCCCTTGGGAAACCGCAGGCGCAGAAAGGGGCCCGGCCGAAGCCGGGCCCCTCGCTGACTGGTGCTGAGTCAGGCGTGGATCAGAAGTCCATGCCGCCCATGCCGCCGGTCGGGTCGCCGCCCATGGGCGCGGCCTTCTCGGGCTTGTCCGCCACGACCGCCTCGGTCGTGAGGAAGAGCGCCGCGATGGAGGCGGCGTTCTGCAGCGCGGAGCGGGTCACCTTGGCCGGGTCGAGGATGCCCTCGGCGACCATGTCGACGTACTCACCGGTGGCGGCGTTGAGCCCCTCGCCGGCGGGCAGGTGCCGGACCTTCTCCACCACGACGCCGCCCTCGAGGCCGGCGTTGACCGCGATCTGCTTGAGCGGAGCCTCGGCCGCGAAGCGGACGATCTGCGCGCCGGTGGCCTCGTCGCCGGTGAGCTCGAGCTTCTCGAACGCGGCGGTCGTGGCCTGGAGCAGCGCCACGCCACCACCGGCGAGGATGCCCTCCTCGACGGCGGCCTTCGCGTTGCGGACCGCGTCCTCGATGCGGTGCTTGCGCTCCTTGAGCTCGACCTCGGTGGCCGCGCCGACCTTGATCACCGCGACGCCGCCGGCCAGCTTGGCCAGCCGCTCCTGCAGCTTCTCGCGGTCGTAGTCGGAGTCGCTCTTCTCGATCTCGGC
>DASSBB010000046.1:0-3588 GCA_035699145.1 Marmoricola sp. | reverse complement strand
CCCGTCGGTGGTCAGGTGCTCGACGTCCGGGTCGACGTCGACGGTGTCGAGGCCGATCTCCTTGATCTGCGGGACCCGGCCGGCCGCGACGAGGAGCTTCTCCGCGGTCACGACCTCGCCGCCCAGCGTGAGCCGGAAGAGACCGTCGGCGTGGCTGACCTCCTCGACCTCGACGCCCGGCATGACCCGGACGCCGTCGGCGGCGAACACCTTCGTCATGAGCCCGCTGGTCTCGGGCTCCTCGCTCGACATGATTCGGTCGGCGGCCTCGAGGATCGTCACCTCGACCCCGAACCGCCGGAAGGCCTGCGCGAACTCGCACCCGATCGCCCCGCCGCCGATGATCGCCAGCGAGGTCGGCAGCTCGGTGAGCTTCACCACGTCACGGTTGGTCCAGTACGGCGTCGCATCGAGCCCCTTGACCGGTGGGGCGCCGGGATCGGTGCCGGTGTCGAGGACGACCGCCTTGCGTGCCCTCACCCGCTGACCGTCGACCTCGACCTCCCGGGGGCCGACGAGCCGGCCGTGGCCGCGGAGGAGCTTCGCGCCGTGGTCCTCCAGCCGCTCGACCGCGACGGTGTCGTCCCAGTCGTCGGTGGCCTGCTCGCGGATCCGCTTCGCCACCGGCGTCCAGTCGGGGACCGTCGTACTCCCGCCGGCGAGAGCCGGCACCCGCCGCGACTCCGCCAGCGCGTTCGCGGCGCGGATCGCCATCTTGGAGGGGACGCAGCCGTAGTAGGGGCACTCGCCCCCGACCAGCCCCTTCTCGACGCCGACGACGGACAGCCCGTCCTCCGCCAGCTTGTTCGCCGTCGCCTCACCGCCCGGGCCGAGCCCGATCACCACGACATCCACCTCGGTCACGCCGGTCGCCTCAGTCATGGCGCCAGCCTGCCACCGAACGGCAAGACGTGCGTCAGCCGGTGAGCGTCGCCTTGTTGCGCACGATGTTGCCGAGGACGCCGTTGACGAACGCCGGCGACTCGTCGGTGGAGAGGTCGCGGACCAGGTTGACCGCCTCGGTCACGGCGACCGCGTCGGGCACGTCGTCGACGTACACCACCTCGAAGACGCCGATCCGCAGCGCGTTCCGGTCGACCGCGGGCATCCGGTCGAGCGTCCACCCCTCGGAGTACGACGCCAGCAGCTCGTCGATCCGGCCGATGTGCTCCTGCACGCCCCGGACCAGGCGGGCGGTGTAGTCGTTGACGGGAGGGTCTGCCTGGGCGATCCGCTCGGCGAGCAGGTCGGTCGGGAGGACGTCACGGGCGTCGCACTCGAAGAGGACGTCCAGCGCGCGCTTGCGGGCCTTCGATCGGGCCGACACGGTCCGCGGCCTCAGCTGGTGACGCGGCCGAGGTAGCTGCTGTCGCGGGTGTCGACCTTGACCTTCTCGCCGGTCGTGATGAACAGCGGGACGTTGATCTCGTGGCCCGTCTCGAGCCGCGCCGGCTTGGTGCCACCGGTGGAGCGGTCACCCTGGAGCCCCGGCTCGGTGTACTCCACGACGAGCTCGACCGACGCCGGGAGCTCGATGTAGAGGACGCGCCCGTCGTTCGTGGCGACGATCGCCTCCTGCTGCTCGAGGAGGAAGTTCGCGGCGTCCCCGACGATCGCCGGGTCGATCTCGAGCTGGTCGAAGGTGTTGGTGTCCATGAAGACGTAGCTGGTGCCGTCGTTGTAGAGGTACTGCATCGTGCGCTTGTCGACGTTCGCGACCTCGACCTTGACGTCGGCGTTGAAGGTCTTGTCGACGGTCTTCCCCGACTCGACGTTCTTCAGCTTGGAGCGCACCACGGCGCCGCCCTTGCCGGGCTTGTGGTGCTGGAACCAGATGACCTGCCAGAGCTGGCCGTCCAGGTTGAGCACCATGCCGTTCTTCAGGTCGTTCGTCGTCGCCATGCGCGCAGGAACCTCTTCTGGGTGTGGTGGATGTCGGGCCGGAGGGCCAGCGGTGGAGTTTACCGCGCCCGGACATAACCTTTCCCCCATGAGCAGCCCGGCACAGGTCATCACCGCACGGTTCCAGCAGGCGCTGGGAACCGCGTTCGGCCCCGAGCACGCCCAGGCCGACCCGGTGATCCGCCCCTCACAGTTCGCCGACCTCCAGGCGAACGTCGCGCTCGCGCTGGCCAAGCGGCTGGGGAGCAACCCGCGGGAGGTGGCGACCCGCATCGTCGAGGCGCTGCAGGTCGACGACGTCGCCGAGCCGCCCCAGATCAGCGGGCCGGGGTTCGTCAACCTGACCCTGCGACCGTCCTGGCTCGCCGCCGAGGTGACCGCCCTCGCCGCCGACCCGCGGCTCGGGGTGCCTGCGCAGGACCCGCAGGTCGTCCCGATCGACTACTCCGCGCCCAACGTGGCGAAGGAGATGCACGTCGGCCACCTGCGCACGACCGTCGTCGGCGACGCGCTCGCCCGCACGCTCGAGCACCTCGGCCACCGGGTCGTCCGGCAGAACCACGTCGGCGACTGGGGCACGCCGTTCGGGATGCTCATCGAGCACCTGCTCGACGTCGGGGAGGGCTCCGAGGAGGCCCGCGCCCTCGTCGACAGCCCGAACGACTTCTACCAGGCGGCCCGTGCGAAGTTCGAGGGTGACGCCGAGTTCGCCGCCCGGGCCCGGCGCCGCGTGGTGACGCTGCAGTCCCACGACCCGGAGACGATGCGGCTCTGGGAGGAGCTCATCGAGCTCTCCAAGGCGTACTTCAACAGGATCTACACCACCCTCGACGTCACGCTGACCGACGAGGACCTCGCCGGGGAGAGCAGCTACAACGACGCGCTCGCCGAGATCTGCGACGACCTCGAGGCAGCCGGGATCGCGACCGTAAGCGAGGGGGCGCTGTGCGTCTTCCTCGACGGCTACACCGGCCGCGAGGGCAAGCCGGTGCCGCTCATCATCCGCAAGAGCGACGGCGGCTACGGCTACGGCACCACCGACCTGGCGACGATCCGGCACCGCGTCCGCGACCTCGGGGCCGACCGGGTCCTCTACGTCATCGGCGCCCCACAGGCGCTCCACCTGCAGATGGTCTGGGACACGGCGCGCAAGGCCGGGTGGCTGACCGGCGACGTCGAGGTCGTCCACGTGAGGATCGGCAACGTCCTCGGCCCGGACGGCAAGATCCTGCGCACCCGCAGCGGCGCCCCGGTCAAGCTGATGGACCTGCTCCACGAGGCGGTCGACCGGGCGGGCCAGGTGCTCGCCGAGTCGCGCCCCGAGCTCGACGCCGACGTCCGGGCCGCGATCGCGGAGGACGTGGGGATCGGAGCCGTGAAGTACGCCGACCTCTCGGTCTCGCACGACAGCGAGTACACCTTCGACTTCGACCGGATGCTCGGGCTCACCGGCAACACCGGCCCCTACCTGCAGTACGCCGCCGCGCGGATCCGCTCGATCCTCCGGAAGGCCGAGGCGGCCGGAGCCGTCGCCGGCGACGTCGTGGTCACCGAGGAGGCGGAGCGGGAGCTCGCCAAGACGCTGCTGGGGTTCGGCGACGTGGTCGCGCAGGTCGGCGCCACCCTGGAGCCGCACCGGCTCTGCGGCTACCTCTTCGAGCTGGCGCAGGCGTACACGACGTTCTA
>DASSBB010000045.1:0-37863 GCA_035699145.1 Marmoricola sp. | reverse complement strand
CTCCCGGACGAACCCGGTGACCCGGGTGCGGGTCGCCACGTGGGCGCCGTGGTGGGCGGCGGTGCGGGCGAGCATCATCGTGTGCCGGGCGTCGTCGACCTGGCAGTCGTAGTACTGCACGGCCCCGGTCAGCGAGTCGGGGCGCAGGTCGGGTGCGACCCGGAGCGCCTTGCGCCGGCTGAGGTGGCGGTGCGCCGGGACCCCACGCGGCGCCCGGCCCGCCATCGCCATCGCGTCGTAGAGCGCGAGGCCGGCGCCGACGTACGGCCGCTCCCAGTGGGAGGTGAGCGGGTAGAGGAACGGCACCGGCCGGACCAGGTGCGGGGCGAGGCGGGAGAGCAGCAGCCCGCGCTCCTGGAGCGCCTCGCGGACGAGCCCGAAGTCGAGCATCTCGAGGTAGCGCAGCCCCCCGTGGATCAGCTTGCTGGAGCGCGACGAGGTGCCGGAAGCGAGGTCGCGCTGCTCGAGGAGCCCGCAGCTGAGCCCGCGGGTGACCGCGTCGAGCGCGACCCCCGCACCGGTCACCCCGCCGCCGACGACGAGCACGTCGAGCTCCCCGTCGGCCATCGACGACAGTGACGCGGCTCGGTGCTCGGGGCTCAGCGGGCTGGTCATCTACTGGACGACGACCTCGACGCGCTGGAACTCCTTGAGCTCGGTGTAGCCGGTGGTGGCCATCGCCCGGCGCAGCGCCCCGATGAGGTTCATCGTGCCGTCGGCGGTGTCGGAGGGGCCGAACAGGATCTCCTGGAGGGTGCCGGCGGTGCCGATCCGGATCCGTTGGCCCCGCGGGAGCTTGTGGTGCCAGGCCTCCGAGCCCCAGTGGAAGCCGCGCCCCGGCGCCTCGATCGCCCGAGCCAGCGGGGAGCCGATCATCACGGCGTCCGCGCCGCAGGCGATCGCCTTCGCGAGGTCGCCGGAGCGGCCGATCGAGCCGTCGGCGATGACGTGCACGTAGCGGCCGCCGGACTCGTCGAGGTAGTCACGACGGGCCGCGGCGACGTCGGCGACCGCGCTCGCCATCGGGACGGCCACGCCGAGGACGGTGCGGGTGGTGTGCGCCGCACCACCGCCGAAGCCGACGAGCACGCCGGCGGCGCCGGTGCGCATCAGGTGCAGGGCCGCCTGGTACGTCGCGCAACCGCCGACGATCACCGGCACGTCGAGCTCGTAGATGAACTCCTTGAGGTTCAGCGGCTCCGACTGGCCGGAGACGTGCTCCGCGGAGACCGTCGTGCCACGGATCACGAACATGTCGACGCCGGCGTCGACGACGGTCTTGGCGAGCTCCTTGGTCCGCTGCGGCGACAGGCTGCCGGCGACGGTGACCCCCGCGTCCCGCATCCCGCGGAGCCGGTCGGTGACCAGCTCGGCCTTGATCGGCTCGGCGTAGATCTCCTGCATCCGCCGGGTCGCGGCCTTCTCGTCGAGAGCGGCCACCTCGGCCAGCAGGTCGGTCGGGTCCTCGTAGCGCGTCCACAGCCCCTCGAGGTCGATCACGCCGAGCCCGCCCGCGCGGCCGAGCTCCACCGCGGTCGCCGGCGACATCACCGAGTCCATCGGGGCGGCGAGCACCGGGATCTCGAACCGGTAGGCGTCGATCTGCCAGGCGGTCGACACCTCCTCCGGGTCCCGGGTGCGCCGGGAGGGGACGATCGCGATGTCGTCGAAGGACCAGGCCCGACGACCCCGCTTGGCACGGCCGATCTCGATCTCTTGCACGCTCAGACCCTACCTGCCGGTTCGGCACCCTCCCGGGCCACCACCGAGGGGTCCGCGGCCACCGCCAGCGCGGTCAGGGCCAGCGCCTTCGCACCGTCGAGCATCGTCCGGTCGCCGGTCTCCGAGACGCACGCAGCAGCGAACTCGTGCTGGTGGTTGACCACCGGCCAGGTGTGCACGGCCAGGTCGGCGTGGAGGCCGGGGACCAGCTGTGAGACGTTGCCGAAGTCGGTCGACCCGCTGATCGGCTCCCCGGCGGGGTCGGGCGTGTAGGGCCGGCCGATCGCCGTGCAGGCGGCCGAGAAGAGCTCGGCGAGCCCGGCGTGGGCGTCGATCGGCTCGTAGACGTGGCCCTCCCGCTCGATCTCCACGGTCGTCCCGGTGGCCAGCGCGGCGCCCTCGAGGCAGCCGCGGGCCCGGGTGCGCAGGTCCTCGAGGTCGTCGGCGTCGACGGCACGGAGGAAGTACGACGCCTCGGCCCGCTCGGGCACCACGTTGGCGGCCTTCCCCCCGTCGAGGATCACCCCGTGCACCTGCTGCAGCGGCCGCAGGTGCTGGCGGAGCATCGCCAGGGCGGTGTACCCCTGCACGACCCCGTCGAGCGCGTTCAGGCCGAGCTCCGGGGCCGATGACGCGTGCGAGGCGCGGCCGCGGTGGACCACCCGCCACTCCTCGATCGCCAGCGCTCGCGGCGCGTGGTCGTCGTACGGCGTGGGGTGGACCATCAGCGCGGCGTCCACGTCCTGGAACGCACCGGCGAGGATCAGGTCGACCTTGCCGCCGCCGAGCTCCTCGGCCGGGGTGCCGAGGACGGTCAGCCGGAGCCCCGCCTCCTCCACGAGCGGTGCCAGCGCGAGACCGGCCCCGACCGCCGATGCCGCGATGACGTTGTGGCCGCAGGCATGGCCGACGCCGGGGAGGGCGTCGTACTCCGCACACACGACGACGTGCGGACCGGAGGTGCCGAGTCGCGCGGCGAAGGCGGTCGGCTGGCCGTAGGCGCCCCGCTCGACCGCGAAGCCGTGCTCGGCGAGGAGCTCCGCGCAGCGGGTCGCCGCGCGGTGCTCCTCGTAGGCGAGCTCGGGGTCGGCAGCGATCGCGTGGGACAGGCCGACGAGCGTGTTGGCGAGCTGGTCCACGCGGTCGCTGACCTGGTCGACCTGGGACGGGCTGAAGAACGTCACGCCGGCATCCTGCCGCACTCGTGACCGAGCGCCGAGTGTCGCCGAGTGTCGCTATTGTCGAGCCGTGGCTTTCGACCTCCCGGCGGACCGCTACGACCGCTTCATGGGCCGCTTCTCCGTGCCGCTGGCGTCGCTGTTCCTCGACCGGCTGGGCGTCGAGCCCGGGTTGCGGGTGCTCGACGTGGGGTGCGGCCCCGGTGCGCTCACCACCGAGCTGGTCCACCGGCTCGGCGCGGAGCTCGTCGCAGCGGTCGACCCGTCGGAGCCGTTCGTCCGGGCGGCCCGGGAGCGGCTGCCCGGCGTCGACGTCCGGGTGGGCCGGGCGGAGGCGCTCCCTCACGACGACGGGACCTACGACGCCTGCCTCGCCCAGCTGGTGGTCCACTTCATGAGGGACCCGGTGGGCGGGCTGGCCGAGATGAAGCGCGTCACCCGGCCGGGCGGGACCGTCGCCTGCACGGTCTGGGACCACGCCGGCGGCAGTGGACCGCTCGCCGCGTTCTGGGAGGCGGTCGCCGACGTCGACCCTGCCGCGCCGGACGAGGGCGAGCTGCCCGGCACCCGGCAGGGCCACCTGGGCGAGCTGATGGGTGCAGCCGGGCTCGAGGCCGTCGAGGAGTCCGCTCTCACCGTGACGCTCCGCTTCGCCACCCTCGACGAGTGGTGGGAGCCGTTCACGCTGGGGATCGGGCCGGCCGGCGACTACGTCAGGGGCCTCGACGACGCCGGCCGCGCGGCGCTGCTCGAGGCGTGCCGCCGACGGCTCTCCGCGCCCCCGTTCGAGGTGGCGGCCACGGCGTGGTGCGCGGTGGGGACCGCCTGAGGCCGCGCGCCTCCTATGCTCATGAGGGATCCCCCCGACCCGAGGAGTGCGCGCTCTTGACCTGGCTCGTGGCAGCCCACCTCGTCGCGGCCCTCCTCGCACCCACCCTCGTCCGGCTCCTCGGGACCCGGGCGTTCCTCGTGCTGGCGGCGGTCCCGCTGGTCTCCTTCGGCTGGGTAGCGGCGCAGACCTCGAGCGTCGGCGACGGAGAGGTGCTGACCGAGACGTTCTCCTGGGTGCCCTCGCTCGGCATGGAGGTCGCCTTCGCCATGGGCACCCTCCAGTGGACGCTCGCGCTGGTCGTGACGGGTGTCGGCGCACTGGTGCTCGGCTACTGCACCTGGTACTTCGACGCCGACGAGCCGGGCCTCGGCACCTTCGCGGGCTCGTTCATCGCCTTCGCCGGGACGATGCTCGGCCTGGTGCTGGCGGCCGACCTGCTGCTGCTCTACGTGTTCTGGGAGCTGACCACGATCCTGTCGTTCCTGCTGATCGGGCACGACCCCGCGAAGCGGGCGAGCCGCGCCGCCGGCATGAAGGCGCTCCTCGTCACGACGCTCGGTGGGCTCGCCATGCTGGTCGGCGTCCTCATGCTGGGTGCTCAGGCCGGCACCTACCGGATCCTCGAGCTGCTCGACGACCCGCCCTCCGGGGCGATGACCGTGACCGCCGTACTCCTGCTCCTGGCGGGCGCCGCGACGAAGTCCGCCCTGGTCCCGTTCCACTTCTGGCTGCCGGGCGCGATGGCCGCGCCCACCCCGGTCAGCGCCTACCTGCACGCCGCCGCCATGGTCAAGGCGGGTGTCTACCTGGTCGCCCTCCTCGTGCCGGCCTTCGCCGGCGTCGCCGGGTGGCGAGAGACGCTGCTGGTCCTCGGCGTCGTGACGATGGTGGTCGGCGGCTGGCAGGCGCTCCGGCAGACCGACATCAAGCTGCTGCTGGCCTACGGCACCGTCAGCCAGCTCGGCTTCCTGCTGGTGGTCGCCGGCGTCGGCACGCGGTCGGCAGCGCTCGCCGCACTGGGGATGCTGGTGGCGCACGCGCTGTTCAAGGCCGCGCTCTTCCTCACCGTCGGCATCGTCGACCACAGCACCGGGACCCGGGACCTCCGCGAGCTGTCCGGAGTCGGGCGCGCCATGCCGCTGGTCGCCGCATCGGCCGCCCTCGCCGCCGCGTCGATGGCGGGGGTGCCACCGTTCTTCGGCTTCGTCGCCAAGGAGAGCGTGCTGACCGCCCTCGTGGACGTCGCCGAGGCAGGAGAGGGCACCGGGCTGGGCGCTCCCGCCGGCTGGCTCCTCGTGGCCGGCGTGGTCCTGGGCTCCGTCCTCACGGTCGCCTACGCAGCGCGCTTCCTCTGGGGCGCGTTCGCCACCAAGCCAGGGGTCGTGCCCACCCGCGTCCACCGGCCGGCCGCAGGGCTCGTCGCGCCGCCGGCCGTCCTCGCTGCGCTCTCGCTGGCCCTCGGGTTCGCCGGGGCGGCGGCCACCGACGTCGTGCTCCCCTACGCCGAGCAGCTGCCGGCCGGTGTGCACGAGCCGGAGCTGGCGCTGTGGCACGGCTTCGGGACCCCGCTGCTCCTCTCGGCCGTCACGTTGACGGTCGGGCTGCTGCTGTTCGTGGGCCGGAAGGCGCTCGGCAGGTTCCAGCGGGCGGCCACCCTGCCGGTGAGCGCGGAGCGAGGCTACGAGTGGTCGATGCGCGCGCTGGACCGCGCGGCGGTCGAGGTGACCGGCAAGACCCAACGTGGCTCGGTCGCCATCTACTTGGCCGTCATCCTCCTCGTCGTCGTGCTCGTCCCCGGCGGCGCGCTCGTCGCGGCGAGGGCCGAGCCTCTCGGCGTCGTCTGGTGGGACACCCCGGCGCAGGCCGTGGTCGGTGCCCTGGTGGTCCTCGGGGCACTGCTGACCACGCGGGCGCGGCGGCGGCTCAAGGCGGTCGTGCTCGCCAGCACCACCGGGTACGGCACGGCCGTCCTCTTCCTGCTCCACGGCGCGCCCGACCTCGCGCTGACCCAGGTGCTGGTGGAGACCGTGACGATCGTGATCTTCGTGCTCGTGATGCGCCGGCTCCCGGAGTACTTCACCGACCGTCCCCTCCAACGAAGCCGCTACTGGCGGATGGCGCTCGGCGTCGCAGTGGCCGGCGCCGTCGCGGGGTTCATGCTGCTCAGCACCGGTGCGCGGACCGCCGACCCCGTGTCGTCGGAGTTCGCGGAGGAGGCCGTCGCGTTCGGCGGGGGCCGCAACATCGTCAACGTCACCCTGGTCGACATCCGCGCCTGGGACACCATGGGCGAGCTCGCCGTCCTGGTCGCCGCGGCGACCGGCGTGGCGAGCCTCATCTTTCTCGACACGAGGGGCACGTCGATCCGGCGCGTCTTCGACATCCCCTATCCCGCCTCGGTGCGCAAGCAGCCGACCACCCGGGGGCGGCGGGTCTGGCTGCCGGGAGGCCGGACGCTCGCCCCGGAGAAGCGCTCCATCATGTTCGAGGTCGTCACCCGGCTCCTCTTCCACACGATCGTGCTCTTCTCGCTCTTCCTGCTCTTCTCGGGCCACAACAACCCCGGCGGCGGCTTCGCCGCCGGGCTGGTCACCGGGCTCGCCCTTCTGGTCCGCTACCTCGCCGGCGGCCGGTACGAGCTCGACGAGGCGGCGCCCATCGACGCCGGTGTGCTGGTCGGCTCGGGGCTCTTCATCGCGACCGGCTCCGGGCTGGTCCCGCTCGCGTTCGGAGGGACCGTGCTCCAGAGCGCCGTCCTCGACCTCCACGTGCCGGTGCTGGGCGACGTGCACCTGGTGACGTCGGTCTTCTTCGACGTCGGGGTCTACCTCGTCGTCGTCGGCCTCCTGCTCGACCTCCTCCGGAGCCTCGGGTCCGGCATCGACCGGCACATCCTCCGCGAGGAGCGCACCGCGGTCGAGCGCGTCGGAGGCGGCGCATGACGGCGAACCTCACGCTCGTCCTCACCGCGTCGGCCACCATCGGCTTCGGTGTCTACCTCATGCTCGAGCGCAGCCTCACCCGGGTGCTGGTCGGCGTCGTCGTCATGAGCAACGGCGTGAACCTGCTGATCCTGCTCTCCGGCGGCCCCGCAGGGCGAGCGCCGATCGTCGACGACAGCGACCCCCGCGCGATGAGCGACCCGCTCCCCCAAGCGCTCATGCTCACCGCGATCGTGATCACCCTGGCCACCGCCGCGTTCCTCCTCGCGATGGCCTACCGCAGCTGGCAGCTCACCGGCCACGACGACGTGCAGGACGACGTCGAGGACGCGGCGATCCGAGGGCTCGCCCGGTCCGACGAGGCCTCCGACAGCTACGACCTGACGCTGCACAGCGCGGGCGAGGACGACGCGGCCGGCGACAGCGAGCGGGCCCCGTGAGCAACGTCCTGGTCGCGCTCCCCGTCGTCCTGCCGCTGTTCGCGGCCGGCCTCACCCTCGTGCTCAGCCGACATCCCGGCCTCCAGCGAGCGGTCAGCACCCTCACCCTGACCGCCGTCGCGGGGATCGCGGCGGTCCTGGCCTACCAGGCCGACCAGCACGGCCCCCAGTCGATCTGGGTCGGCGCGTGGGCCGAGCCGCTGGGGATCGCCCTCGTCGCCGACCGGCTGTCCGCGCTCATGCTCCTGGTGTCGGCGCTGGTCACGCTCGCGGTCCTCGTCTACTCGATCGGCCAGGGCATGACGGACGACGCCGAGAGCGCCCCCCTGTCGATCTACCACCCGTCGTTCCTCGTGCTCACCGCCGGTGTGTCCAACGCCTTCCTGGCCGGAGACCTGTTCAACCTGTTCGTGAGCTTCGAGATCCTGCTCTTCGCCAGCTATGTCCTGCTCACGCTCGGAGGCACCGAGGCCCGGGTCCGGGCCGGCACGATCTACGTCGTCGTCAACCTGCTGTCGTCGATGCTCTTCCTCATCGCCATCGCGGCGGTCTACGCCGCGACCGGCAGCCTCAACTTCGCGCAGCTGGCCGGCCGGCTCGACGACCTCTCCCCCTCGGTCTCCCTGGTGCTCCAGCTGCTGCTGCTCACCACCTTCTGCATCAAGGCCGCGGTGTTCCCGCTCTCGTTCTGGCTGCCGGACAGCTACCCCACCGCGCCGGCGCCGGTCACCGCGGTGTTCGCCGGGCTGCTCACCAAGGTCGGGGTCTACGCGGTCCTGCGGACCCAGAGCCTGCTCTTCCCGGACAGCCCGCTGACCCGGCCGCTCCTCGTGGCGGCGCTGCTGACGATGCTCGTCGGCATCCTCGGAGCCGTCGCCCAGTCGGACATCAAGCGGATGCTCTCGTTCACCCTCGTCAGCCACATCGGCTACATGATCTTCGGGGTCGGGCTCGCGACCGTGGCGGGGTTCTCCGGGGCGATCTTCTACGTCGTCCACCACATCATGATCCAGACCACGCTCTTCCTCGTGCTCGGGCTGGTGGAGCACCGGGCCGGCAGCACCTCGTTGCTCCGGCTCGGTGGCGTGGCCCGCCTCGCGCCGGTGCTGGGAGTCCTGTTCTTCGTGCCGGCGATGAACCTCGCCGGGATCCCACCCATGTCGGGGTTCCTGGGCAAGGTCGGGCTCTCCGAGGCCGGGATCGAGGCCGGGGGGCCTTTGGCCTACACCTTGGTGGCCGCCGGAATGACGACCAGCCTGCTGACCCTCTATGCCGTGGCCAAGTCGTGGAGCCTGGCGTTCTGGCGCACCCCCGAGCAGGCGCACGAGATGGCCGTGGCCATCCAGGCGGAGGACGACCGGAGCGCCGGCCGGGTCCGCGTGGGCCCTGCGTCGTTCGGGCGGCGGGAGATGGACGAGGCCCGGAGCATCCTCGACGACACCAACGAACGGGACCTCCACCAGCGGCTCCAGGCAGGTGACCTGCCCTCACGCCTGCCGCGCTCCATGGTCGGGGCCACGGTGGGACTCGTGGCGGTCACCCTGCTCCTCACGGTCGTGGCCGGTCCGCTCTTCGCGTTCACCGACCGGGCCGCCAACGACCTGCTGGACCGGTCGCCGTACATCTCCGCGGTGCTCCCCGAGGAGCTGCGGTGAGCCCCGTGACCAGGGAGCGCGCCGACGGCAGCGTCCGCCCGTCCCGCTACCGCGCCCTCCAGCCGACCTCGCTCGTCTGGCTGACGGTGGTCTGGGTGGCCCTGTGGGGCGACATCTCGGTCGCCAACATCCTGTCCGGTGCGGCGCTGGCCGTCATCGTCTCCCTCGTGTTCCCGCTGCCTCCGCTGCACATGAACCTCAGGGTCCGGCCGGTGCGGCTGCTGTGGCTCGTCCTGCGCTTCCTGCTGGACGTCGTAGTGGCGAGCTGCGACGTGGCCTGGAAGATCCTCACGCTCCGAGGGGCGCCCCGGAACGCGGTCATCGAGGTCAACCTGAGGACCCCGTCGGACTTCGTGCTGACCGTGGTCGGCGAGCTCACCAGCCTGGTCCCCGGCAGCGTCGTGGTGGAGGCGCGGCGGAGCAGCCACACCCTGTTCCTGCACGTCCTCGACGCCCGGGACGAGGCAGGCGCGGAGCGGATGCGGAAGGCGACCTACGCGCTGGAGAGGCGGGTCGTGCTCGCCTTCGGAGCTGAGACCTGGCACGTCGACACCGGCCCCACGGAGGAGTCCACATGACCGTCGTCCTCGTCGTCTGCGCGACCCTGCTCGCGCTGGCCACCCTGATGCTGCTGGTGCGGATCACCTCCGGCCCCACGATGCTCGACCGGGTGATCGGTTTCGACGTCCTCGTCGCGGTCACCGTGTGCGCGGTCGGCCTGGAGGCCGCCGTCAACCAGCACTCGACGACCCTCCCGGTGCTCGTGGCACTGGCGCTGCTCGGGTTCGTGGGCTCGGTGAGCGTCGCGGCGTTCACCCAGGGCAGCGAGGACATCGACGAGGACCGACCATGAGCCCGACGGACGTCGCGGACGTCGCCTCGGCGGTCCTCCTGCTCCTCGGGTGCACCCTGTCGTTCATCGCCGCGATCGGGATGGTGCGCTTCCCCGACCTGCTCACCCGGATGCACGCCGCGACCAAGCCGCAGGTCCTCGGGCTGATGCTGGTGCTGCTCGGTGTCGGGCTGCGCCTGCGGGACGCCACGTCGGTGGGGCTGCTGGTCCTCGTGGTGCTGTTCCAGCTCGCCACCACGCCGATCGCCAGCCACATGGTGGCGCGCGCATCGTTCCGCGCCGGCCAGGTGCGCCACGACCTGCTCGTGGTCGACGACCTCAGCGAGGTGCTCGACCAGGAGGAGCCCCGCGGCGCGCCCTGACCGCGCCCGGGCAGGCGCTGGTCAGCCGGGCTGCGACCAGCGCGGACGACGCTTGGTGTACTCCGGCTCGGCGAGCTCCGCACCACGGCCGGAGCCGGGGCGGGCTGTGTAGGACCGACGATCTGGCTGCTCGTCACGCGCACCACGGAAGCCGCCCGCCGGTCGCGACCCGCCGTTGCGCGCGGTCGACCGTCCGCCCTGGTAGCCGCCCTGGGAGCGCCCCTGGTGACCGCCGCCGCCCCGCTTGGCCGGCGTGGTCGTGCCCGACGTGGCCAGCGCCTCGGCGGACATCGGCTGCGGGGCCGTGCGCAGGTCGTGGTGGCGCGAGGTGACGCCGGCCCGCGACTGGAGCCGGATCACCTCGTCGAGCTGGCGGGGGGTGGTGAGAGTGAGGACCGCCCCCGACTCCCCGGCACGAGCCGTGCGGCCGGAACGGTGGAGGTAGGCCTTGGCGTCGGCCGGGGTGTCGTAGTGCACGACGAGCCCGACGTTGTCGACGTGGATGCCGCGGGCGGCGACGTCGGTGGCGACCACGACCTGGGCGCGGCCGGACGAGAACTTGTGGAGGTTCTTCTCGCGGACCCGCTGCGACAGGTTGCCGTGCAGGTCGACGGCCTCGATCCCCGCCGCGGTCATGGAGGCGGCGAGCTCGGTGGCGCCCTCGCGGGTGCGGGTGAAGACGATCGACCGTGGGTTGGCCCCGACGAGGCGCGTCACGGCGTCGACCTTGTCGCGGAAGCCGCCGACCACCATGACGTGGTGCTCCATGGTCGTCACCGACCCCTGGTTCGCGTCGAGCTCGTGGAGCCGTGGGCTCCGCAGGTGCGCCCGGACGAGCCGGTCGACGTCTCCGTCGAGGGTCGCCGAGAGCAGCAGCCGCTGGCTGCCCTCGGGCGTGCGGCTCATGAGTCCGTCGACGACGGGGTAGAACCCGAGGTCGCAGAGGTGGTCGGCCTCGTCGAGGACGACGACCTCGATGTCGTCGAGTCGGCAGTCGCCACGCTCGACGAGGTCGTCGAGGCGGCCCGGGGTGGCCACGACGATGTCGACGCCGTTGCGGAGCTGGCGCAGCTGCTTGTCGTACGGCGTGCCGCCGTACACCGTGGTCAGCTTGAGTCCGGCGGCATGCGCGAGCGGCTCGAGGGAACGGCGGAGCTGGGTGGCGAGCTCACGGGTCGGTACGACGACGAGGGCGCGGGGGTGCTTCGGGCGGCTCCGCTCGCCCGCGAGCCGGGCGAGGACGGGGAGCCCGAAGGCGAGCGTCTTGCCGGAGCCGGTCTGCGCGCGGCCGAGGACGTCGTGGCCGGCCAGGGCGTCGGGGACGACGGCGGCCTGCACCGGCGTGGGAGTGGTGATCCCCTGGGTCGCGAGGGCGGCGACCACCGCCTCAGGCAGGTCGAGCGAGCCGAAGGTGGCAAGAGGGGACGGGACGGCAGTCACGGCGGAGGTGCTCCAGGTGGGGTCGGGGTGAGTCGCTGCCCCGAAGTCCACGGCGTGGTCCGGCGAGCCTGCGCGACGCATGGCACCCGATCACTGGGTCCTGCGCGGCAAGAGGACGCTGCTCCGCGCACCCACACCGGGCACAAAGAAAGGCCCGCAACGGCCTTGGCTGCTCCCCAGTCTACCAGCGGGCAGCCGTCTCCCCGACCACGAGCATCGCTCCGCTCAGCGCGAGTAGTTCGGCGCCTCAGCAGTCATGTCGATGTCGTGCGGGTGGCTCTCCTTGAGCCCCGCCGAGGTGATCCGGACGAACCGTCCCTTCTCCTGGAGCTCGGGGATGGAGCGCGCGCCGACGTAGAACATCGACTGCTGCAACCCGCCGACCAGCTGGTGGGCGACCGCGGCGACCGGGCCGCGGTAGGCGACCTGTCCCTCGATCCCCTCCGGGACGAGCTTGTCGTCGCTGGTGACGTCGGCCTGGAAGTACCGGTCACGGGAGTAGGACTTCTTGCCCCGCGACGACATCGCCGCGAGCGAGCCCATGCCGCGGTAGGACTTGTACTGCTTGCCGTTGACGAAGATCAGCTCCCCGGGGCTCTCCTCGCAGCCGGCGAGGAGCGAGCCGACCATGACGGTGTCCGCGCCGGCGACGAGCGCCTTGGCGATGTCGCCGGAGTACTGCAGGCCGCCGTCGCCGATCAGCGGGACCCCCGCCGGCCGGCACGCCTGGGCAGCCTCGTGGATCGCGGTGACCTGCGGCACGCCGACCCCGGCCACCACCCGCGTCGTGCAGATCGACCCAGGGCCGACCCCGACCTTCACCGCGTCGACGCCGGCGTCGACGAGCGCCTGGGCACCTGCCCGGGTCGCGACGTTGCCGCCGACCACCTGGACGTGCTCGGTGGCGGGGTCCTTCTTCAGCCGCTGCACCATCTCGAGGAGGAGCCGGGCATGGCCGTGCGCGGTGTCGACGACGAGCACGTCGACCCCTGCCTCGACGAGCGTCGTGGCCCGGTCGTAGGCGTCACCGAAGTAACCGACCGCCGCCCCGACGAGCAGCCGTCCGTCGGCGTCGTTGGAGGCGTGCGGGAACTGCTCGGACTTCACGAAGTCCTTGACGGTGATGAGCCCGGCGAGCCGGCCCTGGTCGTCGACGAGCGGCAGCCGCTCGCGCTTGTGCTGACGGAGCAGCGCGGTGGCGTCCTCGCGGGAGATGCCGACCGGGGCGGTGATGAGCGGCATCGGGGTCATCACCTCGCCGACGAGCCGCTGTCCCCACTCCGCGACCGGCATGAACCGGAGGTCGCGGTTGGTGATGATGCCCAGCAGCACACGGTCCTCGTCGACGACCGGGAGCCCGGAGACGCGGTACTCGCCACAGAGCTCGTCGAGCTCCTCCAGGGTCGCCTTGGGGCCGATCGTCACCGGGTTGGAGATCCGCCCGGTCTGGGTCCGCTTGACGAGGTCGACCTGGTAGGCCTGGTCCTCGATCGACAGGTTGCGGTGCAGGACGCCGAGCCCGCCCTGTCGGGCCATCGCGATCGCCATCCGGGACTCGGTCACGGTGTCCATGGCGCTGGAGACCAGCGGCATCCGCAGGGTGATCTCGCGGGTCAGCCGGGAGGTGGTGTCCACGTCGCTGGGGATGACGTCGGTCTCCCCGGGCAGGAGCAGCACGTCGTCGTACGTCAGGCCGAGCGGGAGGAACTTGTCGGGGACTCCTGCGGGGGTGAGAGACATGCTGCGCCTTCGGGGTGGGGGCCGGACCGCCAGCCTACCGAGCAAAGCCGATCAAGCGCGGACCGTCCCGGCCGGTGAGGATGGTCACATGACCGCCGCCGACACCTTCGCGCAGTTCGTCCTCCGCCTCTCCGAGGCCCTGGACGAGCCGGACGCCGACGGCGACGGCTGGGCCGCCCGGCTGCACTTCTCCCGGTTCCACTTCGACCGGATGATCCGTTCGGCCGCCGGGGAGCCCCCGACGGCGTTCCGCCGCCGGCTGCTGCTCGAGCGGGCGGCCTACCGGATCCTCACGACCTCCGCGCCCCTCGTGGACGTGGCGACGGAGGCGGGTTACGGCTCGCACGAGGCGTTCACCCGCGCGTTCGCCCGGGCGTACGGCGTGAGCCCGGCGGCGTGGCGCCGTACCCCCGGCGACCCCCGGCTCGAGGCACCGAGCGGTGTCCACTTCCACCCACCGGCAGGGCTGCGCCTGCCCTCACGAGAAGGGATGACCCCCATGGACCTGCTGACCCGCATGGTCGAGCACCACATCTGGCTGACCGGCGAGATGATCCAGGCCGCGGAGCGGCTCACCGACGAGCAGCTCGACGAGGTGATCCGGCTCGACGTCGACGACGACCGGCAGACGATCCGCTCCCTGCTGTCCCGCCTCGTCGGGCAGATGGGGATGTGGAACGCGGCGACGGAGATGCGGCCCTACGACTGGTCGGTCGAGGAGCACGAGTCGCTCACCTCGCTCCGGCGGCGACTGTCGGTCGAGGGCCCGGCGTACCTCTCGCGGGTCCGCGACGTCGTCGCCGCCGGCCGGCTCGACGACACGTTCGTCGACACCCTCTGCGAGCCGCCGGAGCTCTTCACCTACGGAGGGATGGTCGCCCACGTGCTCACGTTCGCGGCGCACCGGCGCACGCTGGTCGTCCTCGCGCTGGCACACCACGGCATCGACGGGCTGGGCTGGGGCGATCCGATGAAGTTCGTCGGCGAGGCGACAGGTTGAGCCGGCCGCTCAGCGGACGGGGCCACGACCCGACGCTCCCGGACAGCCCGGCGCGAAGGTCCCGAGCTCCTCGGTGCGGTACCCCGAGGGGTAGCTGCGGATGCTCTTGAGGTCGCCGGAGCGCAGGGGCTCCAGCCGGGGCGGCGCGAGCCGCAGCGCCGCGGCCCGGCTCCGCAGCGCCAGCCGGGCCGCTCGGCGTACGACGGCGGTGGGCCGCGGGTAGCCGAAGGCGTCGAGCAACGGGTCGTCCATGACCGCGTAGGAGAACCGGCGGACCGCCCAGGCCGGCGCCAGGTCGTTCGGCGGGAAGGTCGTCATCAGCTCCAGGGTCGCGTCGGCGACCTGCCGGGCGCCCTCGTCGTACGCGAAGTGCGCGGCCTCGTAGCCGTCGAGGAGCCGCTCGAGCTCCTCGTAGCTCCCCGGGATCCCCTTGATCCCGAGGTGCCGGCCGAGCGCCCGGTAGTGCTCCGTGCTCGCCACCCGCTCGGCCGGGGTGAGCGGGCGCCAGCCGTAGTCGTCGAGCCAGCGGGCCGGGACGACGACGAACGTCGCGAGGACGTAGCGCATGTCGTCGTTGCTGATGTCGTACATCGCGTGCATCTGGTTGACCCGGCGGACCGCCGCGCGGCCCGCGGTGCTGCGCAGCCCGTGGGTCAGCACCTCGTCGAGGAGCAGCACCGTGTCGTCGTACCGCTTCTGGGTGCGCTCGGTGAGCTCGCCGGTCTCGAAGAGGAGCCGGCCGATCGAGGGCACCGCGTAGGTCCGGAAGAGCGCGAACGAGAGCGACTGGTTGAGGTCCCACGGGAACTCGTGGGCGACGAGGATCCGGTAGATCTCCTCGTGGTCCTCGTGCGGGTCGAGCCGGGCGATGCGCCTGGTCCAGTAGGCGCGGCCCGGGCGAGGCTCCCGGCGACCGGTGCTGGAGGTGCGCAGCATCGTCAGAGGGTACGACGACCAGCGGCCGTCAGGTGAGGACCGGACGGCCCGACCGCAGGTGCGCGACCCAGCACAGCAGCCCGGCCAGCACGAGCGCCGTGGAGGCGAGTGCCATCTCCAGCACCGATCCGGTCACGAGCGGCGCCAGGGCGCTGGCGGCGACACCGTTGAGCAGCAGCGTGAAGAACGTGAACAGCGACACCACGGCGCCCCGGGTCCGGGGGAACATGTCGAGGAGCGCGAGCTGCAGGCTGGGATAGGCGGCCGCCGTGCCCACGGCGAGCAGCGCGGGGCCGAGGATCGCCCAGGGCAGCTCGGCCGACGTGGCCGGCAGGGCCGCCAGCACCACGTTCACCAGCGCTCCTCCGAGCGAGAAGAGCAGGGCGGCGGTGATGAGCGACCGGCCGCTGACCACGTCCGCCACCCGGCCGCTGAACCAGGCCCCGATCACGACGCCGGTGATCATCGGGACGAAGAAGATCCAGAAGTCGAGCTCGCCGAGGCCGAGCAGGTCGACCACGAAGATCGGCGCCAGCCCGATGTAGACGAACTGGCCGGCGAAGCTGAGAGCGGCCGCCCAGGCGACGCGGTGGAACGGCGCGTGGCGGCCCACCGCCACCAGGCTGGCCAGGAGCGAGCCGACCCTCAGCGGGGTACGCCGCTCGGGCGGATGGGTCTCCGGCAGCGCGACCAGGACGACCGCCACGAGGAGCAGCCCCATCGCCGCCATGAACCAGAAGACCACCGGCCAGGGGCCGACCTGGAGGAGCAGCCCGCCGACGACCGGCGCGACCGCCGGGGCGACACCGAAGATCATCATCACGCGGCTCATCAGCCGCTGCGCCTCCGCGCCGTCGAACATGTCCCGGATGACGGTGCGGCTGACGATGACACCGCCTCCTGCGCTGAGCCCCTGCAGCACCCGGAAGCCGAGCAGCACCGGCAGGGTCGGCGAGAAGGCGCAGCCGACGGAGGCGGCCACGTAGACCAGGACTCCGCCGATGATGACCGGCTTGCGTCCCAGAGCGTCGGAGAGGGGGCCGTGGAACGGGCTCATCACCGCGAAGGCGAGCAGGTAGGCCGAGACCACCAGCTGCATCTCGCTCGAGGTCGCGCTGAAGTCGGCGCCCATCGAACGGAAGGCCGGGAAGGGCGTGTCGATGCTGAACGGGCCGAGCATCGACAGCCCCGCCAGGATCACCGGGACGACGACGTAAGCACGTCGGGCCCCGCCACCATGGTGGGTGACAGGGCCCGATGGCGAGTGGTCGGTCAGTGACCGTGCCCGTGGCCGTGACCGGCGGCGGCCGGCTCCTCCTCCTCGGGCTTCTCCACCACGAGGGTCTCGGTGGTGAGCAGCATCGCGGCGATCGAGGTCGCGTTGACGAGCGCGGAACGGGTCACCTTGACCGGGTCGAGGATCCCCTGGGCCAGGAGGTCGCCGTACTCCTCCGTCGCGGCGTTGTAGCCGTTGCCGCCGCCGGCCTCGCGGACCTTGGCGACGACGACGTACCCCTCCGCGCCACCGTTCTCGGCGATCCAGCGCAGCGGCTCGTCGGCGGCCTTGGCGACCACCCGGACGCCGAACGCCTCGTCACCGGTGAGGCCGAGGTCGTCCTTGAGGACGGAGACGGCGTGGACGAGCGCGGAGCCACCGCCGGGGATGATCCCCTCCTCGATCGCGGCGCGCGTCGCGGAGACGGCGTCCTCGATGCGGTGCTTCTTCTCCTTGAGCTCGACCTCGGTGGCGGCGCCGACCCGGACGACACAGACCCCGCCGGCGAGCTTGGCGAGCCGCTCCTGGAGCTTCTCGCGGTCCCAGTCGGAGTCGCTCGCCTCGATCTCGGACTTGATCTGAGCGACCCGGGCCTCGACCTGCGCGGCTTCGCCGGCGCCGTCGACGATCGTCGTGTCGTCCTTGGTGATCACCACGCGGCGGGCCTGGCCGAGCACGTCGAGCCCGACCTGGTCGAGCTTGAGGCCGACCTCGGGGGCGACCACCTGCGCGCCGGTCAGGATCGCGATGTCCTGCAGCATCGCCTTGCGGCGGTCACCGAAGGCGGGCGCCTTGACCGCGGCGGCGTTGAAGGTGCCGCGGATCTTGTTGACGACCAGCGTCGACAGGGCCTCGCCCTCGACGTCCTCGGCGAGGATGAAGAGCGGCTTGCCGGCCTGCATGACCTTCTCGAGGAGTGGGAGCATGTCGGCGATCGAGCTGATCTTCCCCTGGTGGAGGAGGATGTAGGGGTCGTCGAGGACGGCCTCCATCCGCTCGGCGTCGGACACGAAGTACGGCGAGATGTACCCCTTGTCGAACTGCATGCCCTCGGTGAACTCGAGCTCGGTGCCGAACGTGTTCGACTCCTCGACGGTGATGACACCGTCCTTGCCGACCTTGTCGAACGCCTCGGCGAGGAGCTCGCCGATGACGCTGTCCCGGCTGGACACGGTGGCGACCGCCGCCATGTCCTCCTTGGAGTCGATGTCGCGGGCGGCGTCGCGGAGGGCCTCGCCGACCGCCTGGGCGGCCTGGTCCATGCCGCGCTTGAGAGCCATCGGGTTCACGCCGGCGGCGACCGCACGGATGCCCTGGTGGACCATCGCCTGGGCGAGGACGGTCGCGGTGGTGGTGCCGTCACCGGCGACGTCGTTGGTCTTGGTGGCCACCTCCTTGGTGAGCTGGGCACCGAGGTTCTCGAACGGGTCGTCGAGCTCGATCTCGCGAGCCACGGTGACGCCGTCGTTGGTGATCGTGGGGGCGCCCCACTTCTTGTCGAGGACGACGTAACGACCCTTGGGGCCGAGCGTCACCTTGACCGTGTCGGCGAGCTTGTCCACGCCACGCTCGAGGGAGCGCCGGGCTTCCTCGTCGAACTCCAGGAGCTTCGACATCGAATGCACTGCCTTTCGTCGGGTTTGCTGTTGTGACGACACCGCCCCAGGGGCCGCGGACTGGCTACCGGGCCGCCCGGGGCGGGGTCACACGTGAGATGCGGCTGGTCTGGCGGCTGGGTCAGCCGATGACCGCGAGCACGTCGCGGCCGCTGAGGATCAGGAACTCCTCGCCGCCGTACTTGACCTCGGTGCCGCCGTACTTGCTGTAGATGACCTTGTCACCCACCGAGATGTCGAGCGGGATCCGCTCGTCGCCGTCCTCGTTGAAGCGACCCGGGCCCACGGCGATGACCTCGCCCTCCTGGGGCTTCTCCTTCGCGGTGTCCGGGATGACCAGACCGGAAGCGGTGGTCTGCTCGGCCTCGAGGGTCTTCACGAGGATCCGGTCCTCGAGCGGCTTGATGTTGACCGACACGTCGTCGACCTCCCCAATCTTCATTGGTGTTGTCTCGATGGTTCGAGAGCTCTGTCCTGCAAGACTTTCGCCCGACCGTCGTGCGCCGTCGCGGGGGTCGCACTCCCGCCGAGCGTTAGCACCCTCAGGGCGAGAGTGCCAATGCCGAACCTACTGCCCGATTAGCACTCGGTCAAGTCGAGTGCCAGCAATGTCGAGCCGCCCCTCGTGCGGGGTCGAACCGCCCCTCGTGCTGCGCCGGTGGAAGGATCGCAGCATGGATCTGGAGTCGTTCGCCTGGCTGCGCACTACCGAGGGGCAGGAGACCCTGGCGAGCGCCGCGAGGCTGTACGACGACGGGGCCGACCCGATCCGCGCCGGCGAGCTGCTCCGCCGGTCGGTGGCCCCCGGACGGGCCGCCGCCGCGATGAGCCAGGCGCAGCTGCGGGTGGCCGCCCGGGCCAAGCTCGGCGAGGAGGCGGACCGGATGTACTTCACGAAGGACGGCCTCGAGCAGGCCACCCGCCACGAGGTCGCCCGCCACCGCGCCGCCCGGCTCGCGCTGGCGCGTCCCGGCTCGGTCGTCGACCTCGGGTGCGGGATCGGCGGCGACCTCGTCGAGCTGGCCCGGGCCGGCCTGACCACGGCCGGGGTGGACCTCGACCCCCTCCGGGTCGCCGTCGCCCGGGCGAACCTCGAGGCACTCGGGCTCCCGGGCGCGGTCATGGTCGCCGACGTCACGGCGCTCGACCTCTCTCCCTTCGGCGCCGTCTTCGCGGACCCCGCCCGACGCACTGCCCGGGGCCGGGTCTTCGACGTGGACGCCTATGCCCCGCCCTGGTCGTTCGTGGAGTCGCTGCTGACCGGGACCGCGTGCGTCAAGGTGGCGCCGGGGATCCCCCACGACCGGGTGCCTTCCGAGGTGGAGGCCGAGTGGGTGAGCTTCCGCGGCGACGTCAAGGAGGCGGTCCTCTGGTCACCGGTGCTGGCCACGACGGAGCGGCGAGCCACGCTCGTCCACCCCGCTGGGCTGGCCACCCTCACCGCCGAGGACGACCCAGGTCCGGCGCCGGCGAGGCCGGTGGGCCGCTACCTCCTCGAGCCGGACGGCGCCGTGATCCGGGCGGGGCTGGTCACCGCCGTCGCGGCCCGCGTGGAGGGGTGGCTGGTCGACGAGAACATCGCCTACCTGTCCTGCGACACGGTCCCCACGTCGTCGTACGCCCGCGCCTTCGAGGTGCTCGAGGAGCTGCCGTTCCACGAGAAGCAGCTCAGGGCGGCCCTCCGGTCTCGAGGCGTGGGCCGGCTGACCATCAAGAAGCGGGGGGTCGCCGTGGTCCCCGAGCAGCTGCGCAAGCGGCTCGCGCTCCGTGGTGACGCGGAGGCGACGGTGGTGCTGACCCGCGTCGCGGGGAGGGGTACGGCGCTGCTCGTCCGGCCCCTGGGATGACCACCGCCCAGCACATGCAACCTTCCGGCACCGGCCGGCGTCTTGGCTGTGTCCAACGTGTCATGGCACAGGAACAGGCCCTGGTGGAGGAAGGATGGTGGAGAGGTGACGGTCGCACTCGCTGAGATGGCGACGGAGACGAGGGGCGTGACGTTGGCGCAGGACGATCGGGACTCCGAGTTCTCCGGCTACATGGCCGCCCGCCAGCCGAGCCTGCTGCGCACGGCGTACCTCCTGACCGGTGACAGGCACACCGCCGAGGACCTGGTGCAGACCGCCCTCGCCAAGCTCTACCTCAGCTGGGACAAGGTCCAGCGCCAGGAGTCGGTCGACGGCTACGTCCGCCGGATCCTGGTCAACGAGCACAACTCGTTGTGGCGCCGACCGTGGAAGAAGCGGGAGACGACGACGTCGGAGCTTCCCGAGCAGGCCGCACCTGCCGCCACTGGGGGTCGCGACGACGCCCTGTGGGAGCTGGTGCAGACGCTTCCCCGCAAGCAGCGGGCCGCGGTCGTCCTGCGCTACTACGAGGAGCTGAGCGAGGCCGAGACCGCAGCGGTCCTCGGCGTCTCGGTCGGCACCGTGAAGTCCCAGACCAGCCGCGCGCTCGCCGCGTTGCGCACCCGGGCGGGCTCGCTCGCCCCCGCCGCCCCCCAGGAGGAGCGATGACGGACCACGACCGGCTCACCGACACCCTCCGTGGGCGCGCCGCCTCCCTCGGCGACCAGCACCCGCTCTCCCTCGACGACGTCAAGGGCCGGGCCACCGGCATCCGCCGTCGGCGCCGGGTCGTCAGCGGCCTCGCCGCCGCAGCGGTCCTCGCCGTCGCGGTGCCGGCCGGGATCGCGGTGTCCGACCGGACGGCGAGCACGACCCGGCCGGACTCCGGGCCGGTGGCGACGGCCGACGGCACCCCCGACCCGCGGCCGGTCGTCCCGGCGGACCCGGTGCCGCTCGACGTGGACACCGCCGCCCGCAGCGGCGAGGCCGGGATCCCCGTGCTGTACGACGGTCTCGCGCACCTCCCGGAGGGCGGGACGTTCGAGCTCCCCGGCGACTACACCGACATGGTCCGGACCGCCGACGGGTGGGCCGGAGTCGTCGGCGGGATCGACGGCACCGGTCGCCTGGACCTCCTCGACGAGAGCGGCGACGTCCTCGACACCGCGGAGGCGACGCGAGGGCTGGCCGTCTCCCCCGACGGCACGGTGCTCGCCTACGTGACCCCCGACGGCGAGGTCGTGGTCGTGACCGGCGGCGAGGCAGAGGTGCTCGGAGCCCTGCCTGAAGGCCAGTTCACCCCGGCTGGGGTCGTCGGCTGCGCCGACGGCGGCTGCACGGTCTTCACCAACACCGAGTCCGGTCCCGCGTCCCTCGTGACCGCGGACGGCGTCGAGCCGGCGTACGACTTCCTCGAGGTGACCGGCGTGACCGCCGACGGCAGGGTCGCGGGTGTCATCTCGGTGGAGGACGACCCCACGAAGGAGCCCGGCTCCTGCTCGGCCGTGGTCGACGACGCGGGCGAGCAGCTCTGGGAGACCTGCGAGTTCACCCTCGGCCGGTTCAGCCCGGACGGGGAGATGGTCCTCGGCCACCCGGCCTACCAGAGCGGCGAGGGCGACGGGTCGCTCGCGGTCCTCGACGCCGACGACGGCACCGTGCTGGCGGAGTACGTCAACAACGCCGAGTCGCAAGCGTTCCTCTACACGTCTGCATGGGATGCCGACGGCACCGTGCTGGGGCTCGTGCGGCAGGGGATGTCGTGGCACCTCATGCGGTTCACCGCCGACGGCCAGCTCTCCCATGCGACCAGTGGTGGCGAGGGCGAGTGGGAGTACGTCGACGGGGCCGACGCCCCTCTCCGGTTCGTTCCCGGCCCCTGACCGAGGCCAACCGCGCCTCGTCCGGATGGCCGCGCGCTATGGCGCGCGGCCAATCGGACGAGGCCGGGTCGGAGGCCGCTCAGGGGGCCAGGACCGACGTCACCGGGAGGCTGGAGTCGGCGGGCAGGTCGAGCGCCGACGGGGGCCGGCCGCGCGCGACCATCTCCGACCCGAGGGCGGCGACCATCGCGCCGTTGTCGGTGCACAGCCCGGGTCGAGGCACCCGGACCCGGATGCCGTGGCGGGCCGCGCGCTCCTCGGTGAGCACCCGCAGGCGCGAGTTCGCTGCCACCCCTCCCCCGATCAGCAGGTCCTCGACGCCGTTGCGCACCGCGGCGTCGACCGCCTTGCGGGTGAGCACGTCGCAGACGGCCTCCTGGAACGACGCCGCCACGTCCGCCACCGGAACCGGCTCACCGGAGGCCTCGCGTGCCTCCACCCAGCGGGCCACGGCCGTCTTGAGCCCCGAGAACGAGAAGTCGAACCGGTGCCGCTCCAGGTCACGCCCGGAGGTGAGCCCCCGAGGGAAGTCGATCGCCACCGACGAGCCCGAGGCGGCGGCCCGGTCGATGTGCGGCCCGCCGGGGAACGGCAGGCCGAGCAGCCGGGCGACCTTGTCGAACGCCTCCCCGGCCGCGTCGTCGATCGTCGCCCCCAGCGGCGCCACCCCGGTCGTGACGTCCTCCACCAGGAGCAGCGACGAGTGCCCACCGCTGACGAGCATCGCCAGGCACGGCTCCGGAAGCGGCCCGTGCTCGAGCTGGTCGACCGCGACGTGGGAGGCGAGGTGGTTGACGCCGTACAACGGCTTGTCCAGTCCCACCGCAAGCGCCTTGGCCGCGGCCACCCCCACGAGGAGCGCCCCGACCAGCCCCGGCCCGCTGGTGACCGCGATCGCGTCCACGTCGGCGAGCTCGACACCCGCGGTGTCGCAGGCACGCTGGACCGTCGGCACCATCGCCTCCAGGTGGGCGCGGGACGCGACCTCCGGCACGACGCCGCCGAACCTGGCGTGGTCGTCCACCGAGGAGGCGACCGCGTCGGCGAGCAGCGTGCGGCCGCGCACGACGCCGATGCCGGTCTCGTCGCAGGAGGTCTCGATCCCCAGGACCAGGGGCTCGTCGCGGCTCACGAGCCGCCTCCGCCGGCCAGGCTCAGACGCAGCACCAGCGCGTCCGTGCCGTCGCGGTAGTAGTGGGACCGTCGGTCGATCTCCTCGAACCCGGCGTCGGCGTAGAACCGCAGCGCCGCCTCGTTCCCGTCGCTCACCTCGAGGAGCATCCGCTGCGCCCCGCCCTCACTCCCGGCCTGCTGGACGGCGGCCAGCAGCGACCGTGCCACGCCGGTACGACGCCCCGTGGGCACGACCGCGATCCGGTGCAGGTCGACGACCTCGTCGAACTGCATCGCCACGACGTAGCCGACGACGGTGTCGTCGTCGGCGCAGGCCACGAACGAGTGCCGGTGCGGGCCGGTCACCTCCTCGGTGACCGACTCCAGCGACCAGGCGTCCCCGGCGAACAGCTCCTCCTCGAGCAGCGTGATGGCGGCGAGGTCGTCGACGGTGGCGCGGCGGATCTTCACGAGACCTTCTTCGGAGGGCCGGGCACGACGGCGTCGGGGCGACGGAGGTAGACCGGCTCCGGGTCCACCAGCTCGACCCGCTCCTCCGCGACGGCCCTGGCCAGGGTGCCGGCGTCGGGGACGGTCGGGCCGGCGACGCGGTCGAAGAGGTCCGGGAAGACGACCGGCCCGGCACCCACGACGAGGAGCCCCTCGGGCATCGTGGCCGGCCGCTCGACGTGCGGCCCGTCGAGCCGGGTCCCTGCCGCGTCGTACGACGCCCAGAAGAGCTCCTTGCGGCGGGCGTCGAGGGTGGCGAGGAACGGCTCGGCAACCCCTGCGTCGACGGCCCGCACGGCGAGCACGTCGAGGCTGCTGGCGCCGTACACCGGGATCCCGAGGGCCAGGCCGAGCATCCGGGCGGTGACGACGCCGACCCGGAGCCCGGTGAAGGGCCCGGGACCGACGCCGACCGCGACCGCGGTGATGTCCTGGCGGATCGCACCGATCCCGTCCAGGGCCTCGGTGATCATCGGAGCGAGCCGCTCGCCGTGCTGCATGGGGCGGTCGCTGGTGGCGTTGGCGACCACCCGGTCGTCGTCGAGGAGCGCCACGGAGACCAGCGGCGTCGACGTGTCCAGGGCGAGCAGCACCGCCTGAGTCTATTTGACCGCCCGAGCCACGTCGGAACCGACCCAGCGGGCCCCGACCGGCGTGATCCGCACGGTCCGCTGCTCCGAGCCCTCGACCGACGAACCGGTCGACCGGGTGAAGGCGACCTCGAGCCGGTCGTCCGCGAGCCCCTCCGCGATCCCCTCGCCCCACTCGACGACCGTCACCGAGTCGTCGACCGACACGTCGAGGTCGAGGTCGTCGAGCTCGGCGAGGCCGCCGAGACGGTAGGCGTCGACGTGGACGAGCGCCGGCCCGCCGACCAACGAGGGGTGCACACGTGAGATCACGAACGTGGGCGAAGTGACGCCGCCACGGACCCCCAACCCCGCCCCGAGCCCCTGGGTGAACGTCGTCTTGCCGGCCCCCAGGTCGCCGCTGAGGAGGAGCACGTCCCCCGCGCGGACCACCGACGCCAGCCGACGCCCGAGCTCCCTCGTGGCCTCGGCCGTCGGCGCCTCGCAGGCGACGGCGAGCTCCTTGGCCATCGTCAGCAGCGGACCCTCGCGACGCACCTCGCGGTAGCCGCCGCTCTCCCAGAACCGCACCGTCGCCGGCAGCTCGACCCGCGCGGTGAGGTGCAGCCGAGCCAGCCCCCGGCGCCGCGCCACCTCGTCGGCGGTGGCGGACAGGGCCCGCGCGACCCCGGCTGACTGGTGCTCGGGCAGCACGGAGACGCGGGTCAGCAGCAGCGAGTCCTCGACCCGGCCCAGGAGCAATGCCCCGACCGGGCGGCCGTCGAGCCGGGCGAGCAGCCCGCCGTCGTGTGCCAGCGCAGCCGCCACGGAGTCCGCGGTCTCCGCCATCGCCGTCGACGGCGGGTCCAGGACGGGCCGCGGCCCGAAGGCGCCGTGGATCACCGAGAGCACCTCACCCGCCGTGTCGGGACCGACCTCGGTCACGACGAGGTTCCCCTCGGTCACCGCCGGGCCTGCTCGTCGGCGTCGGCGAACAGCTGCTCCAGCTCGTCGTTGACGCGCTCCTTGAACTCCATGATCGGCATGTGGCCGCCGCCCTCGAGCTCGACCAGCCGCGAGCCCGCGACGTGATCTTTGAGCTTGCGGGCATGGTCCATCGACGTGAGCTTGTCCTTGGTGCCGCACAGGATCAGCGTCGGGACCTCGCTGAAGGCCTTCACGACGTGGAACTTGTCCAGCGCGTCGAACTGCGGGATGAACTCCACCAGCACCTGCAACGGAGTCGCGGCGATCATCGAGTCGACGAACTTCGCGTACGACGACGGCACGTCGGTGTCGCCGAACGCGAACTCCTCGATCACCCGCAACGACACCGCGGACCCGCTCCGGCGGACCAGCTCGAGGAGCCGGTCGCGCTGCGAGGCGACGAGGAGGCCGCGCTCCACGGCCCGCCTGCCCAGCGCGTCGGGGATGTGACGGGACAGGATCTTGTGGGTGCGCTGGCCGCCGGCGGTGGTGGAGACGAGTCCGAGCCCGACGATGCGCTCGCCGAACAGCTCGGGGTGGTGCTCGGCCAGTGCGACGATCGACATCCCGCCCATCGAGTGGCCGACGAGGACCACCGGCTCGCCGGGCGCGAACGCGTCGAGCACCGTGCGGAGGTCCCGACCGAGCTGGTCGATCGTGGCGTTCTCCTTCTCCGAGCGGTCGCTTCGACCGTGGGAGCGCTGGTCGAAGAAGACCATCCGCCGCTTGCCGCGGAAGGCGAGCCTCTGGAAGTGCCAGCAGTCCATGGTCAGCGCGAAGCCGTGGACGAACACCACGGTGGCCGCTTCCGGCCGGTCGGCGGAGGAGGCGTACGGCGCGACCTCGTCCACCTCGGCATGCAGGACGACCCCGTCGTCGGCGGTGACCTTGTGGACCTCGCCGCGCAGCGACCCGAGCGGCACCGGTTCGTCGGGGCCGCTGTCCCGCCGGGCCCGCAGCCGCCGTTCGAGCACCATGCCCCCGGCGGCGAGCGCGGCCACGCCGGTCCCGGCGAGCATCGACAGGCTCCGGACACGACTCACTCGACTGCCTCCTAGGTCACCTCACCGACGTGCCGGCGGACGAAGCGCCCGCCGATCCTCGTCACGATCTCGTAGGAGATGGTGCCGCATGCCTCCGCCCACTCCTGCGCGGAGGGCTCCCCGTCGACCCCGGACCCGAACAGCACCGCCTCGTCGCCGGCGGCCACCTCGTCGTCCGCGACGTCGACGACGAGCTGGTCCATGCAGATCCGGCCTGCCACCGTGTGTCGCCGTCCGGCCACCAGCACCGGCGCGGCCGACGACCCGGTCCGCGGCAGCCCCTCCCCGTAGCCGACCGGCACCACTGCCAGCGTCGTCTCGCGATCCGTGACGTAGGTGTGCCCGTAGGAGACCCCCGACCCTCCCGGCACGCGCTTGACGATCGCGAGCCGGGCACGCGCCGTCATCGCGGGCACCAGCCCGAGCTCGGCGGAGGTGCGCAGGTGCGGCACCGGCGAGAGGCCGTACGACGCGATCCCGCACCGGACGAGGTCGAACCGTGAGCTGGGGCGGGTGAGCGCCGCCGCCGAGTTCGCGAGGTGGCGCACCTCCGGGCGCAGTCCGGCGCCGGCGACGACGTCCAGTGCCCGACGGAAGGCATCCTCCTGCTGGTCGTTGGCGGGGTGCTCCGGCTCGTCCGCGCAGGCGAAGTGGGACCAGACGCCGGTCACGCGCAGAGCGCCGGAGCGCTCTGCCTCGGCGGCCGCGGCGACCACGGCCGGCCACTCCGCGGCGACGGCTCCGCCGCGGCCCAGGCCGGTGTCGACCTTGAGCTGGAGCCGCGCGGCCCGGCCCGCCGTCTCCGCTCCACGCACGATCTCGGCGACCTCGTCGACGGTGTAGGCGGTGACGTCGACATCGGCGGAGACCGCCGGGCCGTAGTCCTCGCCGGGCACTGTCAGCCAGCTGAGGATCCGGCCGGCGTCACCGGCCGCGCGGAGGGCGAGCGCCTCCTCGAGCACGGCGACGCCCAACCACTCGGCGCCGCCCGCCCGGGCTGCCCTCGCGGCCTCGACCATCCCGTGGCCGTAGCCGTCGGCCTTCACCACGACCATCATCCCGGCGGGCGCGACGACGGCGCGCAGGGTCTCGACGTTGGCGCGGAGCGCGTCGAGGTCGACGACGATCTCCGCGCGCGGAAGCCGCTCGGTCACCGCGTCATCGTCTCACTCGGCGTGGGTTCCGCATCGGCCCCGTGCCGGGCCCCTGACCATGCAACCGTTACGTTGCAGGGCCGAGGGCGGCGTCGAGAGCGGCGTCGGCATGCAGCGCGGTCGTCGGCAGGACCGGGACCGAGGCGTCCGCCGGCTGGATGAGGAGCTCGATCTCGGTGCAGCCGAGGACGACGCCCTCGGCTCCGCGTGCCACCAGCCCTTCGACGACACGGCGGACCTCGTCGCGGGAGGCATCGGTGACGATGCCCCGGCACAGCTCGCCGTAGATGATCCCGTGCACGAGGTCCCGCTGGGGTTCGTCCGGCACGACCACCTCGAGGCCGTGGGACGACATCCGGTCGCGGTAGAACGGCTGCTCCATCGTGAAGCGGGTGGCGAGCAGTCCGAGCCGGCTCAGCCCGGCTCGGCGTGCCGCCTCTGCGGTGACATCGACGATGTGCACCAGAGGAATGTCGATGGCCTCCTCGATCTGCGCGGCAACCTTGTGCATCGTGTTGGTGCACAGGAGGAGCAGATCGGCTCCCGCCCGCTCGACCTCGCTGGCGCGGCTTGCCAGCAGCCTCCCCGCCTCGTCCCACCTGCCCTCGGACTGCAGGCCGGCGATCGGCGCGAAGTCGACCGATGCCAGGACCAGGTCGGCGGAGTGGAGGCCGCCGAGCCGCTCCGCGACGCCGCGGTTGAGCAGCTGGTAGTACAGGGCGGTGCTCTCCCAGCTCATGCCACCGAGCAGGCCGATGCGCTTCATCCCAGCAGCCGAACAGTCACGCGATCAGCGTAGCCGCACACGGACGGCGCACACGAGGCTCGGGGGCCCGGACGCCGGGCCGTCACGCGGGGTCGAGGGCGCGTGCAGCGAGCTCGGTGCGAGAGGTGATGCCGAGCTTGGCGTACACGTTGCGGAGGTGGAAGTCGACGGTCCTCGGGCTGATGAAGAGCCGAGCTGCGACGTCCTTGTTCGACAGCCCCTGCCGCACCAGTCCGGCGATCTGCGTCTCCTGGGCGGTGAGGTCGGTGGCGACCAGGTTGACGCCCCGGCGGGCCGTCTCGCCCGACGCCCGCAGCTCCTGACGAGCTCGTTCGGCCCAGAAGCCGGCACCGAGGGTCTCGAACGTCTCGAGCGCCTCGCGCAGCGGAGCTCGTGCGTCGGAGCGGCGCCGGTGGCGGCGGAGGTGCTCGCCCAGCGCCAGCAGGGTGCGTGCCCGGGCCGGCACCCGCGGGGACCGCGCGTGCCATTCCAGCGCCTGCCGGAAGCTCTGCTCGGCGTCCGGTCCGCCCAGGACCGCCTGGCAGTGGTAGGTCGCGGCCCACGCCCAGGCCATGTCGGTGCCCTCGGCGAACGCGCGGAGCTCCCCGAGCCACTCCTCGGCCAGGTCGCGACGGCCCGCGTGCGTCGCCGTCTCGACCCGGTCCAGGGCGGACAGCCCCCGCACGACTGCCAGGTCGATCTGCTCCAGATGGTGCAGGGCCGTGGCCGGGGCGATGTCGAGCTGCCGGGCGGCGGCCCAGTGGGTCAGCCCGTCGACCAGCCGGGTGCTGACGCCGCGGGGAGGATGCTGCGCCAGTGCGGCTTCCAGCTCCTGCAGTCGGGCCGGCGCCTGCGGGTCACCCCGCAGCGCCGCGATCACCGCCAGCTCGGCCAGCGGGAACGTCACCAGCTCGTCGAGACCCAGGTTCCGGTCCAGGAGCACTGCTTCCTGGGCGGCGGAGGCCGCCTCGGACCACGCGCCCGTGGCGATCCGGAACACGACCCCTCGGGTGAGGGCGTGCTCGACCATGTTGACCGCACCTGCCTCGCGAGCATGCCGGAGCTGAAGGTCGTGCAACCTGATGGCGCGGGTGTCGTCACCGAGGTGCATCGTCGCGATCGCCAGGTTGTGGTGCAGCCGCGGCGGGCCGGCCGGACCCACCGGCGCCTCCCACGCGCGCCGCAGCGCGGACGCCGCCGTGGCCCAGTCCCCGCGCACGACAGCCGAGAACCCCTCGAGCAGCCAGGCAGCCGCCTGCTCCTCGACCGGCGCGTCCGGTGCCGGCACCGGGACGATCGTCGTCGGGTCCGGCGCACCGGGCGACCGGGCACCGAACGCCGCCAGGGACGCAGCGAGCATCGCCAGGTCACGGGCGCGGGCGGGGTCGTGCGGCGCAGCGGTGGTGGCCGCCTGGCACACGATGCGGTAGCCGTCGTCCACCGAGCCGGTGTTCCACTCCACCTGGCCCTGCAGCGCGAGCAGGTCCACTCGAAGCAGCGGATCCGTGGCGTCGATGAGGGCGGCTCGCGCGAGCCGTTCGGTCTCGAGCGGGCGCCCCGCGGCGAGGCTCGACGCGGCGGCGGCGAACAAGCGGCGGGACCGGGCGTGCTGGTCCGACGTCAGCTCGGCGGCACGAGTCCAGGCGGCCGCGGCCGCCTCGTGGCCGCCGCGGCGCCGGGCGCGCTCGGCGGCCTCGTCGAGGGCGGCGACGACCTCGTCGTCGGGACCGTCGACCGAGGCAGCAAGGTGCCAGGCACGCCGGTCGTCCTGCGGGGTGCCGGCCAACGCGTCCGCGAGCGCACGGTGGACCTGGCGTCGTCGGGAGCTCGTGGCGGCGCCGTAGATCGCGGACCGGACCAGCGGGTGGCGCAACGTCAGCACTCCGTCGTGCTCCTCCAGCAGCCCCGACGCTTCCGCGGCGTCGAGGCCGCCGGCGTCGGCACCAAGGCTCTCCGCCGCCCTGGTGATGGTCGAGGCACGCCCGGAGTCGTCCGCGGCGGCCACCAGCAGCACGGTCCGGGCCGCGGGCGTGAGCCGCCGGTAGCGGTCGAGGAACGCCCGCTCGACCCCTTCCGTCAGCGGCAGCCGCTCCGGTAGCCGGTCCTGGCCCGTCAGCTGCCCGGCGGTGAGCGCGCGGGTCAGCTCGAGCAGCCCCAGCGGGTTCCCCTCGGTGACCTCCACCAGCTCGGCGCGGACCTGCGGAGCAACCGTGACGCTGACCTGGTCGGCGATCAGCACCTCCGCGGCGGTCTCGTCCACGCCGGCCACGGTCAGCACGGTCAGGTCGCCGGTGTCGAACCTGCCGCGCTCGTCGTCGCGGACGGCGAACAGCAGTCCGATGGACTCCCCGTCCAGGCGCCGAGCCGCGAACAGGAGGGCCGCCGCCGAAGCGTCATCGAGCCAGTGGGCATCGTCGACGACCGCGAGCACCGGACGGTCGCCGGCCACCTCCGACAGCAGGTTCAGTGTCGCGAGGAAGACGAGGTGGCGCTCTGCGACGTTGTCGGAGGACTCGCCGAACGCGGCCCGCAGGGCGGCTGCCTGGGGGGCCGGGATGTCGTCCAGGCGCGAGAGGGAGGAGCGCAGGAGGCGGTGGAGCGCCGCGAACGGCAGCGGTGCCTCGGACTCGACACCCCTGGTCCGCAGGACCGTGACGTCGTGCGCCGCTGTGGCCGTGTCGTCGAGGAGTGCCGACTTGCCGACTCCTGGATGGCCACGCAGCAGCAGCGCCGAACCGTCCCCTGCCCGAGCTCGGTCGAGCACCTCCCTCAGCGCTGCCTGCTCCCGGTCCCTGCCCCGCAACATGGCCGTCAGCCTAACGACGACACCCGACAACCGAGACGGTCCAGCAGCGCAACGACGTCGGTGCGGTCCACCGGTGTCTGCGCGTTGACCGTGAGCGTTCCGGCGGCAAGGTCCAGCTCGCAGAGGCTGATGCCGCGCAGCCGGAGGAGCTCGGCGTGCACCTTCTCCGCCACGTCGCTCGGCACCGGCCCCTGGAGCAGGAAGACGACCGGTCCGACGAACGTGCGTGGCGTGTCCCGCATCATCGCGACCGCCCGCGAGTGCCGCGGACCGTGCCACCGCAACGGCGGTACGACGTCACCGCCGCCGGTAGGGACGTCGTGCTGTGTCCCGCGGCCGGTGCCGACGGCGGGTGGTGAAGGTGAGTGGACATCGTCTTCCCCTCGGACGGTGGGCCGACCGGAGTCGCGGCCGGTGATGACCACGATCGTCGTCTCGGACATGGCTCGCTCGCGCTGGGTGAATCGCCGGGATCCGGGCGGCAGTGACGGTCCGTCAGTGGGTCGCGTGGTCCCGGAGCAGCCGCGCGCAGAGCTCCGGCACCGCCCGCGCGACCTCGCCTGCGACGACCGGGCCGTCCGGCCGGGCCAGGGCTGCGGCCGCCCCGTGCACCCACGACCCGACGCTGGCCGCGTCGAAGGGGCGGAGCCCGGCCGCGAGCAGCGCGCCGACGAGCCCGCCGAGCACGTCGCCGGCGCCGGCGGTCGCCAGCCACGGTGGCCCCACGGTGGTGACCCTGACCCGGCCGCCCGGCTCCACGGTGAGCGAGTGCCGGCCCTTGAGCAGCACCACGGCGCCGTACCTCTCGGCCGCGGCGCGGGCGTGGTGCAGCTGGTCGCGCTCGACCTGCTCGCGCTCCACCCCCAGCATCCGCGCCAGCTCACCGGCGTGCGGGGTGAGCACGGCCGGCACGGGGACAGGCGCCTCCAGCGCGCCGAGCGCGTCGGCGTCGACGACCACGGGGACCCCGTCGCCGAGCGCCGCCCGGAGCTGGTCATCGGCCGACGGCCCTCCGCCCGACCCGACGACCCAGGCCTGCACGCGTCCCTCGCCGACCACCACCTCGGGATGGGCGGCCTGGACGAGCGCTGAGACGCGGTCGTCCGAGCCGTCGGCCGGCACGTACCTCACCATGCCGGCCAGCCCGCAGGCCGCGCCGGTCACGCTCAGCACGCCGGCGCCCGGGTAGCGGTCCGAGCCCGAGCGGACGCCGACGACGCCGCGCGAGTACTTGTGCGCGTCCGGCTCCGGCACCGGCAGCAGCGCGGCCACGTCGTCGGCCTGGAGCGCCTCGACCACGGGAGGCGGCAGCACCAACCCGATGTCGACGAGGTGCACGGCTCCGCACGCCTCGGCGGCGGGGTCGACGAGGTGCGCCACCTTGTGCGTGCCGAACGTGATGGTGACCGCCGCCCTCACGTGCGCCCCCTCGACCCGACCCGAGTCGACGTCGACCCCGGACGGAGTGTCGACCGCCACGACCGGCGTCGTTCCCAGGCCGGCCACGAGTGCTTCCGCATGGGGGCGGAGGGGACCCGACCCGCCGATGCCGACGATCCCGTCGACCGCCACGTCATGGCTGCCGGCCGGCGCCGGGACGACGCGCCCGCCGGAGGCGCGGTACGCCGCGAGCCCGGCCCCGTGCGCCTTGTCCGGGGCGAGCAGGACGGCGTCCACGACGGCTCCCCTTCGGGCCAGCTGCGCGCCGGCGTACAACGCGTCGCCGCCGTTGTTCCCGGCTCCGACCATCAGCAGCACCCGCGCGCCGTACACCTGCCCGAGGAACTCGGCGACAGCGTTCGCGAGCCCCGCCGCGGCGCGCTGCATGAGCGCACCGTCGGGGAGCCGGGCGAGCAGTGCGTCCTCGGCCTCCCGCACCTGCGCGACCGGGTGGGCGCCCCTCACGGCCCCTCCGCGACGACGAACGCGGTCGCCACGCCGGCGTCGTGGCTCAGCGACAGGTGCACCGAGGTGACCCCCAACGCCTCGGCGGCGACGAGCACGGTGCCCCGCAGGACCAGCGACGGCCGGCCCGACCCGGCCGACACCACCTCCGCGTCGTGCCACCCCAGCCCGGCGGGGGCGCCGAGGGCCTTGGCCAGTGCCTCCTTCGCCGCGAACCGCGCCGCCAGCGAGGCGTCCGGGCGGCCGCGCTCGGCCGCCGTGAAGAGCCGCTCGCCGAGCTCGGGGGTACGCCGCAGCGAGTCGGCGAACCGGGAGATGTCGCAGACGTCGACGCCGACCCCGATGATCACCCGACGCCTCCCCCGGTCACTCGACGGTGACGGACTTGGCGAGGTTGCGGGGCTGGTCGACGTCGTGACCCTTCACCGTCGCCAGCTCGCAGGCGAAGAGCTGGAGCGGCACCACCGCCGCGAGCGGCTGGAGCAGGGTCGAGGAGCTCGGGACCCGGATCATCACGTCGGCGTACGGCGTCACCGCCTCGTCGCCCTCCTCGGCGACGACGATCGTCCGGGCGCCGCGGGCGCGGATCTCCTGGATGCCGCTCACCATCTTGTCGTGGAGGAGGTCCCGCCCCGGCGGCGGCACCACGCAGAAGACCGGCATTCCCTTCTCGATGAGGGCGATCGGGCCGTGCTTCAGCTCCCCGGCGGCGAACCCCTCGGCGTGGATGTAGGCGAGCTCCTTGAGCTTCAACGCACCCTCGAGGGCCACCGGGAACCCGGTGTGCCGGCCCAGGAAGAGCACCGAGCGCGTGTCCTGGAGCTCGGTGGCGAGGTCGTAGACCTCACCGGCGCGGTCGAGCATCGTCTGGATCCGGTCGGGCATCTGGGCCAGCTCGTCGATGACGACGGCGATCTCGTCGCCGAACTTCGTGCCGCGCACCTGCGCGAGGTAGAGCCCCAGGAGGTAGCACGCGACGAGCTGGGTCATGAACCCCTTGGTCGACGCGACGCCGATCTCCGGCCCCGCATGGGTGTAGATCACCGCGTCGGACTCCCGGGGGATCGTGGAGCCGTTGGTGTTGCAGATCGCGAGCACCTTGGCGCGCTGCTCGCGCGCGTGCCGGATCGCCATGAGGGTGTCGGCGGTCTCGCCGGACTGGCTGATCGCGACGACCAGGGTGTCGCGGGTGAGGATCGGGTCGCGGTAGCGGAACTCGTGGGCGAGCTCGACCTCGCAGGGGATCCGGGTCCAGTGCTCGATGGCGTACTTCGCGACCAGCCCGGCGTAGAACGCGGTGCCGCAGGCGGTGATGATGATCTTGTCCACGTCGCGGAGGTCCGCCTCGGAGAGCCGGATCTCGTCGAGCTGGAGGCGGCCGTTCTCGTCGTGACGACCGAGCAGCGAGTCGCCCACGGCCCGCGGCTGCTCGAAGATCTCCTTGCGCATGAACCAGTCGAAGCCGTCCTTCTCCGCGGCGGTCAGGTCCCAGTCGACGTGGAACTCCTTGCCCTCGGCGTCGGCACCCTCGAAGGTCGAGACGGACACGCCCTCCCGGGTGATCGTCACCACCTGGTCCTGGCCGAGCTCGAGGGCCTGCCGCGTGTGCTCGATGAACGCCGCCACGTCGGAGGCGACGAAGTTCTCACCGTCACCGAGGCCGACCACGAGCGGAGAGTTGCGGCGTGCGGCGACCACGCGGTCCGGCGCCCGGCTGTCCACGGCGACGAGCGTGAAGGCGCCCTCCAGGCGGCCGCAGAGCTGCTGCATGGCGGTCGTCAGGTCGGCGCCCCCGACGACGAGGTTCTCCAGGAGGTACGCCGCCACCTCGGTGTCGGTCTCCGACCGCAGCTCCTGGCCGAGCCGCTCCAGCTCGCCCCTGAGCACCGCGAAGTTCTCGATGATGCCGTTGTGGACGAGAGCGACCTGTCCCCGGCTGCCGAGGTGCGGGTGGGCGTTCTCGTCGGTGGGCGCCCCGTGGGTGGCCCAGCGCGTGTGGCCGATGCCGACGTGGCACTCGGGCAGCGGGGACTCCGCGAGCGCCTTGTCGAGGTTCGCCAGCTTGCCGGCGCGCTTGTCGAAGGCGATCTCGCCGTCGCTGACCAGCGCCACACCGGCCGAGTCGTAGCCGCGGTACTCCAGTCGGCGCAGCCCCTCGACGACCACGGTCTCGGCCGACCTCGTCCCGACGTACCCCACGATTCCGCACATGCGCGCAGTCTACGGAACAATGCCGGGATGGCTGCCGCACCGCAGGACCGGCCGGGACCCCTTCCCCGAGACTCCTCGCCCTACGTGGAGCTCGACCGGGACGACTGGGCCGAGCTCGGCGCCGCCACCGACCAGCCGCTCAGCGAGGCCGAGATCGACCGGGTGCGCGGCCTCGGCGACCAGCTCGACCTCGACGAGGTCGAGCAGGTCTACCTCCCGCTCTCGCGGTTGCTCAGCCTGTACGTCGAGAGCGCCGGTGCCCTGCACCGGGCCCAGGAGAGCTTCCTCGACCAGCCGCAGCCGCCGCGGACGCCGTTCGTCATCGGGGTGGCCGGCTCCGTGGCCGTCGGGAAGTCGACGACCGCCCGCGTCCTCCAGCAGATGCTCGCCCACTGGCCGGAGCACCCGTCGGTCTCCTTGGTCACCACCGACGGGTTCCTCTACCCCAACGCCGAGCTCGAGCGGCGCGGGCTCCTGCACCGCAAGGGGTTCCCGGAGTCCTACGACCGCAAGGCGCTGCTGCGCTTCGTCGTGGACATCAAGTCGGGCAAGGAGGAGGTGCTCGCGCCGACGTACTCCCACCTGGTCTACGACGTCACTCCGGACGACCCGGTCGTCGTCAAGGGCCCCGACGTCGTCGTCATCGAGGGGCTCAACGTCCTCCAGCCGGCGCGCGCGCGTGACGACGGACGGATGGGGCTGGCGGTGAGCGACTTCTTCGACTTCTCGGTCTACGTCGACGCCGCGAAGAGCGACATCCGTCGGTGGTACACCGAGCGGTTCCTCCGGCTGCGGGAGACCGCGTTCCGGGAGCCGACGTCGTACTTCCGGCGCTACGCCGAGCTGACCGAGGACGAGGCCGTGGCCGAGGCGGGCCGGATCTGGGACACGATCAACGGCCCGAACCTGGCACGCAACATCGCCCCGACGCGCGCCCGCGCGAACCTCGTGCTCCGCAAGGCCGGGGACCACTCGGTGAGCTGGGTCCGGCTCCGCAAGATCTAGTCCCCGGCTTCAGAGCCGCTTCTGGAACTGCGCTCCCCGCGCGGTCGGCACGAAGCCGAGCGCCTCGTTGACCGCGATCATGTGGTCGTTCACCTCGGCGTTGAAGGTGACCACCTCGGTGACGTCGGGGAGCCGCTCGTGGAGCAGCCGATGGTTCGCCACCTTGACCGCGACGCCGAGACGTCGTCCGCGGTGGCCGGGGTCGACGAGCGTCCCCCACTGGTACGCCCGCCCCTGGTCGTCGGTCGGGATCGAGAGCTCGGTGTAGGCCACGACGGCCCCTTCCCGGTTCAGAGCGACGGTGACCAGCGACGTGCGGCCACCGGCCTTCATCGTCGCCTCCTGCTCGCGGATCCGCTCCTCGTCGTACACCTCCTCCTCGACCTCCAGCCCACCCATGGGCGCCTCGAGGACGAGCTTGCCGAGCAGCCGGCCGTAGGAGGCGACGAGCTCGTCGGGGCACCGGTCAACCCAGCTCCGCAAGGTGTACTGCTGGTGGTGCGGCGCCGCGTCGGCGGCGAGCCGGTCGAGCAGCCCCGCGGGCACCGGCAGCCGCAGCGTGCGCTGCACGTCGCCGAGCTCCAGGGCGTAACCGCGACCGAGCAGGAGCTCGACCCCGGGGTCGCCGGCACCCGTCGGACCCGCCGCGTGGTCGTAGTCGACCATCGCGGCGACGAGCCTCCGCCCGGCCGCCGAGACCCGCTGCTCGACGTGGTCCAGCATCGCCGTGGCATGACCACGGCGCCGGTTGTCGGGGTGGGTGTGCACCCGCAGGTCGGCCTTGGTGAGGTTGTCCTTGAGCGGCAGCATGACCTCGCCCGTGCAGACGACCTCGCCGTCCACAAGCCCGCTGAGCAGCCACCGCTCGGTCGCGACCGGAGGGGCAGTGGCGACCGCCCGGACCTCCTCGAGGAAGTACGGCGAGGCGAACGGCCGGCCGTGGCTCTCGGCCAGGAAGTACGTCGCGTGCCAGGCCGCCAGGCCGGCGCCGTCCCAGGGGTCGACCTCCACGATCTCCATCAGCTGCGCCTTCACCGTCATGAGGCAGAAACGTAGAGCGACGGGAGCGTCGGCGCGACGCCTTTTCGGTGTCAACCGGCTCGCGGACGGGTACGACGAGAGCGTCCGGCCGTCTATCCGCGAGGTCCTCTTGACGATCTTCACCGCAACCAACACCAGCAACGGCGTCGTCGCCGCGGACCGGTCGGCGATCTGGCGGCTGCTCACGGACCCGGGGAAGCTCGCCGCGATGACTCCGCTCCTGGACCACATCGAGGCCGACGGCGACCGGTGGCGCTGGGTCATGACGCGGATCCCGGTCCTCGGCATCAGCATCGCTCCCGCGTTCACCGAGCGGATGACGTTCACCCCCGAGGAGCGGATCGACTTCACGCACTCACCGCCGGGAGGGAAGCCCGAACGCGCCTCGGCAGAGGGAACGTACGTCCTCACGGAGGTGGAGGGGGGCACGCACCTCGCGATCGACCTGACGCTCTGCGTCGAGCTCCCGTTGCCCCGCATGGCCAAACGGGCCGTCGACGGGGTGATGGACAAGGTGATGGCGCACATGGGCGACCGGTTCGCCGCCAACCTCGATCGCGAGCTCGGGCTGCTGCCGACCGTCTGACCGCTTCTTCGCCCGACGCGCGGCGGGCTCAGCCGTGGACGATGACGCCGCCGTCCTCCACCGTGACCCGGTAGGTCCGCACCCCGACCCGCCGGGGCTCGAGCAGGGAGCGCCCGGTCTCCAGATCGAACTCCCATCCGTGCCACGGGCAGCGGATCACCCGTTCGTGCTTGCCGTAGACGTAGCTCGTGCGGGCCGGCGGCGAGGAACGTCCCGCTCACGGTGCCGCGGCACAGGGACGGTCCCTGTACGTCAACCCGGCAGGGGTCCTCCGCGGTGACGCGCACGGACCGGACGGCTCGGCGCCGGGAGCTGACCCGGCGTACACAACCCGGCATCACCTGGACACGCACGGCATCTCGCGTGCGGTGCTGATCGGCGGCGAGGTGCTGGGGCTGGTTGCGATGCCTGACCCGGACGTGGCCGCGACGATCGCCGCGGCCTA
>DASSBB010000044.1:0-28124 GCA_035699145.1 Marmoricola sp. | reverse complement strand
CGCCCGTAATCCGCGCGCGTGTCACCGCGAGCTTGATCCAGTCCTGGATCGGAATGTCCTTCGTCTGGCACATGCGCCAGATGTCGCCCGCGCCGGCCTGGTGCTCCATTAGCGTCTCGCCGGCGCGGTTGACGACGCGCACCGTGCCCGCCTCCGGGATTTCGAAAGTCTTGTCGTGGCTACCATACTCCTCGGCCGCCTGCGCCATGAGGCCGACGTTCGGCACCGTGCCCATAGTCGCCGGGTCGTAGGCGCCATTCGCGCGGCAGTCGTCGATCACCACCTGGTAGATCGGCGCGTAGCTGCTGTCCGGGATGACGGCCAGCGCGTCCGCCTCCTTGCCGTCCGGGCCCCACATGTGACCCGAGGTGCGGATCATCGCCGGCATGGAGGCGTCGACGATCGTGTCGCTGGGCACGTGCAGGTTGGTGATGCCGTTGCGGTCGTCGACCATCGCCAGCCGCGGCCCGTTGTCGAGCCCTTCACGGACGGCGCGTTCGATGGCGATGCGCTCGTCCGGCGGCAGCAACTGCGCCGACTTGAGGATGCTGCCGAGGCCGTCGTTGGCGCTGATCCCCGCTTCCGCCAGCACGTCGCCGAACTGGTCGAAGAGCTTCGGGAAGAAGGTGCGCACCGCGTGGCCAAAAATGATCGGGTCGGAGACCTTCATCATCGTCGCCTTGAGGTGGACGGAGAACAGCAGGTCCTCGTCCTTCGCCCGTGCGATCTGCCGCGTCAGGAACGCGTCCAGTTTCGCCGCGCTCATCATCGCCCCGTCGACGACCTCGCCGGCGAGCACCGGCACCGACTCCCGGAGCACCGTCGTCGTGCCTGCCTCGTCGGTGTGCTCGATCCTGAGCGTGCCGGCGGCCTCCATGACCGTCGACTTCTCGTTCGAGCGGAAGTCGTCCTCGGTCATGTGCGCGACGTTGGTCTTCGAGTCGGCGGACCACTTCCCCATCGAGTGCGGGTGGTTCTTCGCGTAGTTCTTGACCGAGGCAGGGGCGCGGCGGTCGGAGTTGCCCTCCCGGAGGACCGGGTTGACCGCGCTTCCCTTGACCTTGTCGTAGCGGGCGCGGTGGTCGCGCTCCTCGTCGGTCTGCGGGTCGCCGGGGTAGTCGGGCAGCGCGAGCCGCTGGCTCTGCAGCTCGGCGATCGCAGCCTTGAGCTGCGGCACGGAGGCGCTGATGTTGGGCAGCTTGATGATGTTCGCCTCGGGGCGCTTCGCCAGCTCGCCGAGCTCGGCCAGGGCGTCGTCGGTGCGCTGGTCCTCGGGAAGGAGGTCGGCAAAGGCGGCGATGATCCGGCCGGCCAGCGAGATGTCCCGGGTCTCCACGTCGACGCCCGCCTTGGCGGCGTACGCCTGGATGATCGGGAGGAAGGAGTACGTCGCCAGCAGCGGCGCCTCGTCGGTCCTGGTGTAGATGATCTTCGAGTCGGTCACCACGGCTCCGTTCGGCTTCGGGTGGATTTCTTGACGTCAAGATACCTGGCCCTCCAGGTACGCCGGACAGCCCCCCGGATCCGGCCTTCCTCATCCTGCCCACTCCCCGGCCGGGGCGAAACTGCCAGGCGCCGGCCGCTTGGGCTCTACCCTCCTCCGGTGAGGATGTCACGGGTGCTGCGGCTGCCCGTCGACGCCGTCGCCCCGCCCCGGCTGGGCACGCCGTTCCGGTGGCTGCTGCTCTCCAGCGTCGTCACCAACCTCGGTGACGGCGTGCTCCTGGCCGCCGGCCCGCTCCTCGTCGCCTCCGAGACCCGCGATCCCCTGCTGGTCGCGGCGGCGATGTTCCTCCAGCAGCTGCCGTGGCTGCTGTTCGGAGTGCTCGCCGGCGCCTGGAGCGACCGGCTCGACCGGCGGCGGGTGGTGCTCGTCGTCGACCTGTTGCGCGCGTGCGTCCTCGCCGTGCTGACCCTCACGATCCTCACCGGGGTGGCCGACATCCGCCTCGTGCTGGCGACGCTGTTCGTGCTCGGCACCGCCGAGACGCTGTCGGACATCGCCAGCTCGGCGCTCCTCGTCGAGACCGTCGAGCGGAGCCACCTCGGCGTGGCCAACGCGCGGCTCCAGGGCGGCTTCATCACCGCCAACCAGCTGGTGGGTCCCCCGGTCGGCGCCGCGCTCTTCGCGCTGGCCCGGCCGTTCCCGTTCGCGCTGACCGCCGTCTGCGCGGCGGCCGGGGCCGTTCTCGTGTCGCGGGTTGCGCTGCGGGCGCGCCCTGCGCCGGACCGGAGCAGGGCGCTCCGCGAGGACGTGGCAGAGGGGATGCGCTGGCTCTGGAGCCACCCGCCGGTGCGGACGCTGACGTTGACGATCGTGCTCTTCAACGTGACGTTCGGCGCCGCCTGGTCGGTGCTCGTGCTCTACGCCCAGGAGCGGCTCGGCCTGGATGCCACCGGTTACGGGTGGCTGCTTGTCAGCATGGCGGTCGGCGGGCTGGTCGGCACGGCGGCGTACGCGTGGCTGGAGCGCAACGTCGGCATGGTGTGGCTGATGCGGATCGGGCTGGTGCTCGAGACGCTGACCCACCTGGCTTTGGCCGTCACCACCGAGGCGCTGCTCGCCCTTGCCATCATGTTCGTGTTCGGCCTCCACGCGTTCGTGTGGGGCACGACGTCCCGGACGATCAGGCAGCGGTCGGTGCCGGTGGAGCTGCAGGGGCGCGTCGGCTCGGTGTACATGATCGGCGTGTACGGCGGCATGCTGGTCGGTGCACCGGTCGGTGGGCTCCTCGCCCGCGAGTGGGGGCTGACCGCGCCGTTCTGGTTCGGCTTCGTCGGCTCCGCCGTGCTCGTCGTCGTCATGTGGCGTGGCTTCGCTCACCTGACTGACGACGCCCCGGCGGCGCGCTGCTAGCGTCGGAGCCGACCGCTTCCTCGTCTGCCAATCGTCTGCAAGGAGTCCCGTCGTGACCCAGCCCGTCAAGGTGGCCGTGACCGGCGCCGCCGGCCAGATCGGCTACAGCCTGCTCTTCCGCATCGCCAGCGGCGCCCTTCTCGGGCCGGACACCCCGGTGCAGCTGCGGCTGCTCGAGATCACCCCCGCGCTCGGGGCGCTCGAGGGCGTGGTCATGGAGCTCGACGACTGCGCGTTCCCGACGCTCGCCGGGGTCGAGATCGGCGACGACGCCCGGAAGATCTTCGACGGCGCCAACCTGGCCCTCCTCGTCGGCGCCCGGCCGCGCACGAAGGGGATGGAGCGCGGCGACCTGCTGTCGGCCAACGGCGCGATCTTCACCGACCAGGGCAAGGCGCTCAACGAGGTGGCCGCGGACGACATCCGGATCGGTGTGACCGGCAACCCAGCGAACACCAACGCGCTCATCGCGATGAGCAACGCTCCCGACATCCCGAAGGAGCGGTTCTCCGCCCTCACCCGGCTCGACCACAACCGGGCGATCTCGCAGCTCGCCGCGAAGACCGGCGCCCCGGTGACCGACATCAAGAAGATGACGATCTGGGGCAACCACTCCGCGACGCAGTACCCCGACATCTTCCACGCCGAGGTCGGCGGCCGGAACGCCGCCTCGGTGGTCGACGACCAGGGCTGGATCGAGAACGACTTCATCCCCACCGTCGCGAAGCGCGGCGCCGCGATCATCGAGGCCCGCGGCTCCTCCTCGGCCGCCTCCGCCGCGTCCGCGACGATCGACGCCGCCCGGGACTGGCTCACGGGCAGCGCGGAGGGAGACTGGGTGTCGATGGCGGTCGTCTCCGACGGCTCCTACGACGTGCCGGAGGGGCTGGTCTACTCGTTCCCGGTCACCACGAGCAACGGGGACTGGGAGATCGTCCAGGGGTTGGAGATCGACGAGTTCTCGCGCGGCAAGATGGACGCCACCGCCGCTGAGCTCATCGAGGAGCGCGACGCCGTCAAGGAGCTCGGCCTGATCTGAGCACTGCCCCCGCCTCGTCCGATTGGGAGCGCGCTATTTCGCGCCCCCAATCGGACGAGGCGGGTTGTCAGCGGGGCTGGTCGGGGATCACGGCCGCCAGCACGACCAGCCCGCTGCCCAGCACGACGAGCGTCGCCACGTCGACCGTCTTGCGTCGGATCCCGAGCATCCCCGCATTGTCTTCACGGATCATCACGCGGGCCAGCGCCCCGCACAGCAGCGCCCCACCGAACACCGTGAGGCCGGTGCGCCAGCGGTCGAGCAGCACCACGCCGATCCCGAGCGCGGTCACCCCGAGAACGACGAGGTAGACGACCCCGCCCAGGGTCCGTGGCTTCCGTGGCGCGATGCTGTGCTCGGGAACAGGCCGCCCCTCCTCCTCGGGCCCGGGGACAGTGGTCACGACGCGTTCTCGGCCGCCTCCACGATGTTGGCCAGCAACATCGCCCTCGTCATGGGTCCCACCCCGCCGGGGTTCGGCGAGACCCAGCCGGCCACGTCGAGCACGTCGGCGGCCACGTCGCCGGCGATCTTCCCCTCGGCGTCACGGGAGACACCGACGTCGAGCACGGCCGCACCCGGCTTCACCATGTCACCGTGGATGATGCCGGGGACCCCTGCGGCGGCCACGACGATGTCGGCGGTGCGGACGTGCGAGGCGAGGTCGCGGGTGCCGGTGTGGCAGAGCGTGACCGTGGCGTTCTCCGATCGGCGGGTCAAGAGGAGTCCGAGCGGCCGTCCGACGGTCACCCCGCGACCGACGACGCAGACCTCGGCGCCGGCGATCGGCACCTCGTGGCGGCGCAGCAGCTCGACGATCCCGTTCGGCGTGCAGGGAAGCGGCGCCGTGCGGCCGAGCACCAGCCATCCCAGGTTGGTGGGATGGAGCCCGTCGGCGTCCTTGGCGGGGTCGATCCGGCCGAGCACCTCGTTCTCGTCCATGTGCTTCGGCAGCGGGAGCTGGACGATGTAGCCGGTGCACCCGTGGTCGGCGTTGAGGTCGTCGATGGCCGCCTCGACGCGGCGCTGCTCGGCGTCGGCCGGGAGCTCCACCCGGATCGACCTGATGCCCACCTCCGCGCAGTCCTTGTGCTTGCCGTTGACGTACCACCGGCTGCCGGGGTCGTCCCCGACGAGCACCGTCGCGAGTCCGGGAACCACGCCGCGCTCGGCGAGCTCGGCGACCCGCTCCGCGAGCTCACGCTTGATCGCGGCCGCGGTGGCCTTGCCGTCCAGGATCCGTGCCGTCACGTGGTGCCGCCTCTCAAGGTGCCGAGTCGTCGGGTCTTCGGTCGAGATGTTCGTCGAGTCGTCGGGTCTTCGGTCGAGCTGTTCGTCGAGTCGTCGGATCCTAGGCTGTCAGTGGAAGAAGTGCCGGGTGCCGGTGAGGTACATCGTCACCCCTGCCGCCCGCGCCGCCTCGACCACCTCGGCGTCGCGCACCGAGCCGCCCGGCTGCACGACCGCGGTGACCCCACCCTCGACGAGGAGCTCGAGCCCGTCGGGGAACGGGAAGAACGCGTCGCTCGCCGCGACGGCACCACGGGCTCGCTCCCCCGCCCGGGAGACCGCGAGCCGGCACGAGTCCACCCGGTTGACCTGGCCCATGCCGACACCGACCGAGGCGCCGCCGGAGGCGAGCAGGATCGCGTTCGACTTCACCGACCGGCAGGCGCGCCAGGCGAACGCCAGGTCGGCGAGCGTCTCCTCCGACGCGGGCTCGCCTGCGGCGAGCTGCCACTGAGCGGGGTCGTCCCCCGGAGCGTCGACGAGGTCCCGGGCCTGCAGCAGCAGCCCCCCGCTGACGGGGCGGAGCTCGGCGCCCGCTCGCGACGCGTCGGGCGGTACGACGAGCACGCGGAGGTTCTTCTTCCGGGTCAGCACCTCGACGGCGCCGTCCTCGTAGCCGGGCGCGACGAGCACCTCGGTGAACACCTCGGCCACCTGCTCGGCCATCGCGACCGTCACCGGCACGTTCGTGGCGATGACGCCGCCGTACGCCGACACCGGGTCGCAGGCGTGGGCCTTGCGGTGCGCCTCGGCGACGTCGGCCCCGACCGCGATGCCGCAGGGATTGGCGTGCTTGATGATCGCGACCGCCGGCTCGGTGAAGTCGGAGGCGGCCCGCCGGGCGGCGTCGGCGTCGACGTAGTTGTTGTAGGACATCTCCTTGCCGTGCAGCTGCTCGGCGCCGGCGAGCCCACCCCCCGACCAGCTCGTGTAGAGAGCGGCCGGCTGGTGCGGGTTCTCTCCGTACCTCAGCGTCGACGACTTGTGCCAGCTCGCGCCGACCCAGGCGGGGAAGCCGGTGCCATCGCTGGTGTCGACCAGGACGTTGCCCATCCAGGATGCCACGGCGACGTCGTACGACGCGGTGTGCGCGAACGCCTCGGCGGCGAGCCGGCGGCGCTGGTCCAGGGTGAACCCGCCGGCGCCGAGGGCAGCCATCACGTCCGGGTAGCGCGACGGAGTCGTGACCACCGCGACCGAGGGGTGGTTCTTCGCCGCCGCCCGCACCATGGAGGGCCCGCCGATGTCGATCTGCTCGACGCACTCGTCCTGAGTCGCTCCCGAGGCCACCGTCTCGGTGAACGGGTAGAGGTTGACGACGACGAGGTCGAAAGGCTCCACGTCGAGCTCGTCGAGCTGCCGTCTGTGGGAGTCGAGCCGGAGGTCGGCGAGGATCCCGGCGTGCACCTTGGGGTGGAGGGTCTTCACCCGGCCGTCGAGGCACTCGGGAAAGCCGGTGACCTCCTCGACCTGCGTGACCGGGACGCCGCTGTCGGCGATCCGCCGCGCGGTCGAGCCGGTGGAGACGAGGGTGACGCCGGTGTCGTGCAGCGCCCGGGCGAGCTCCTCGAGCCCGGTCTTGTCGTAGACCGAGACGAGCGCCCTCCGGATCGGCCGCTTCGTGTCGTCCGCCTGCTCGCTCACTGTCCGAACCGGACCTTCCTGTCGGTGATGGTGAACCCCTCGCGGGCCATCCGGCCCACGCTGTCGACGAGCATCTGCCGCTCGGCGACCTTGATCCGCTCGTGGAGCGTCTCCACGTCGTCGTCGTCGAGGACCGGCACCGCGGTCTGCGCGACGATCGGGCCGGTGTCGACGCCGCCGTCGACGACGAACAGCGTCGCACCCGACACCTTGACGCCGTACGCCAGGGCGTCGGCCGGCCCGCGCATCCCGGGGAACGCGGGCGAGAGCGCTGGGTGGGTGTTGACGCAGCGGCCTCCGAGCTCGGCGAGGAACGCCGGCCCGACCAGCTTCATGAACCCGGCCAGCACGACGAGGTCGGGATCGCGCTCGACGCACGCCTTGGTGACCGCCCGGTCCCACGCCTCGCGGCTGTCGTGGTCCCGGAGCTGCTCGACGAAGGTCGGGACGCCGTTGCGCTGGGCCCGGACGAGCCCCTCGATGCCGTTCCGGTCGGCGCCCACGGCCACCACGGTTGCGCCGTACGCCGGGTCGCCGCACGCGTCGAGCAGCGCCTGGAGGTTCGTCCCCGCACCGGACACGAGGACCACGAGCCGCGCCGGACTGCGGGAAGAGGTCGGGGGCACCGGCACAGGCTACCGATCCGGAGGGAGCCTCAGCCGCACGGTGTCCTCCGTCGAGAGGTCGGCGGCGCGGAGCGGTTCCGGCGCCGGCGGCGGTACGTCGGTCACCGGGCGGGTCACCGGCGGTTCCGGCTGCGGTGGGGGGTGGCGCGCGTCGGCGTCGCCGTGGCGGCGGGTCCGCCAGGTGGAGAGGAGGCCGCCCAGGGCACCCCCGAGGCCGATCGCCGCGAGGGCCGGACCGATCAGCCCCCAGAACCCGATGCCGGTCTCCGCCATCCGGCCAGGGCCGATCGAACCGCCGGCGGTCGCGGCGAGCACGCCGAGCAGCGCGGCGCCGGCGGCTCCGGCGCCGAGGCCGCGGAGGGCTCCCGAGCGGTACGACGACGTGGGCAGCGTCCGGCCAGCGACCCAGGCCGAGGCCACCCCGGCGAGCACCGGCGCGGCGAGCAGCCCGCCGAGCCAGCCTGGGGCCCACCCGTCCGGCGGCAGGGCGGCGAGGACCGGGACCGAGGGGAGCGGCCCGACGGCCACCTCCGCCGGTGAGACGACGGTGCCGGCGCCGACGGCGAACCCGGGCCCCACGAGGTACGACGCGGCCAGCAGGGCGAGGTTGGGCGCGATCCCGGCGAGGAGAAGCAGCGAGAACAGCCCGCCGGTCAGGTCGAGCTGCAGCTGGTCGGCGACCTCGGCCGCGGCGGGTAGCCGCACGGCCAGCGCGACCGCGACGAGGAACGCCCCGGCGGCCGCCAGGAGCACGACGGCGCCCACCGCGCCGTACGCCACGGCGAGCGCGGGGACCGGGACCCGACGGCGCAGCTGGGAGGCTTGGCCGGCGCCGAGCAGCAGACCGCTGCCACCACCGACCGCGCCGACCACGACGCCACCGAGGAACGCCTGCCCCAAGGCGGGGTCGGCCCCAGGTGCGGAGGCGAGCAGGGCGGTCAGCAGCGCGACGACGCCGTAGACGCCGGCGAGCACGATGGTGGCGAACGCGGTCGTACCGAGGTCGGGGTCCGGCCGGCCGGCCCAGCGGCCGAACCGGTGGGCGGCGTACAGGCAGAGCAGCGTCAGCCCCAGCGGCGACGCGGTGACGACAGCGGGGTCGAGGGTCAGCGAGGCGCCGTGGGCGAGCAGCCATCCGTCGGCGGCGACCCGCAGCACCGAACGCGTGGTGCCGTGGCTGCCGCCGTCGGCGGCGAACCAGCCGACCAGCCCGACCGCCCAGAGCAGGAGCAGCACCGCGCCAGGCGCCGCGAGCCCGGCCGTCGCGGCGCGGACCGCCGGCGACCGGTGGACCGGTTCGGCCCCGTCGGGCCTGGCGCGCCGGAGCACGGGGGTGAGCAGATCGGTCATCCCGGCCAGTCTCGCCCAGGACACTGGTCCGGCCGGGCAGCCACGCCGCTCCCACCCGTCGAACCGCCCCTCCCGCCGCGTTCAACCGCCCTTCGTGCTGGTCACGCGTCGGCCAGGACCAGCATGAGGGGCGGCTCGACCCGGCATGAGGGGCGGCTCGACATAGGGTCGGCGGGGTGACCACTCGTGACGACGCCGCCGCCCTCGACGCCGCCAGCCCCCTCGCGGGACGGCGGGAGCTCTTCGACCTCCCCGAGGGTCTGGTCTACCTCTGCGGCAACTCCTTGGGCGCCCTGCCCAGCTCCGTGCCGGACCGGGTCGCCGACGTCGTACGACGGGAGTGGGGCGAGGAGCTCGTCGGAGCCTGGAACACCGCCGGCTGGAGCCGGCTCGCCGCCTCGGTCGCCCAGCGCCTCGCTCCCCTCCTGGGCGTCGACGGCCAGGACGTCGCGGTCGGGGACTCGACCAGCGTCACGCTCTTCAAGACGTTGGTGGCCGCAGCGCGGCTCCGTCCCGGCAGGTCGGTCCTCGTGGTGGAGCCGACCACCTTCCCGACCGACGGCTACATCGCCGCCGGCGTCGCCAAGACCCTCGGCATGGAGCTGCGCTGGTGCGACCCCGCCGACCCGGCGGCCTCCCTGGACGACGACGTCGCGGTCCTGGCGCTCACCCACGTCGACTTCCGGACCGGCGCGATGTACGACCTCGCGAGCGTCACCGCGGCGGCCCATGCGGCCGGTGCCGTCATGGTCTGGGACCTCTGCCACTCCGCCGGCGCCGTCCCGGTCGACCTCACCGAGGGCGAGGCGGACCTCGCGGTCGGCTGCACGTACAAGTACCTCAACGGCGGACCCGGCTCGCCCGCTTTCGTCTGGGTGGCGCCCCGCCACCAGGCCGACCTCGACCAGCCGATCACCGGCTGGTGGGGCCACGCCCGCCCCTTCGACATGGTGAAGGAGTTCGAGCCTGCCGAGGGTGTCACCCGGATGACCGTGGGCACGCCACCGGTCCTCGCGCTCTCGGCGCTCGAGGCCTCGCTCGGGGTCTTCGACGGAGTCGCCATGGACGACCTGCGCGCGGGATCGCTGTCGCTCACCGACCTCTTCATGCGGCTCGTCGACGAGCGGCTCGACGGCTTCGAGGTCGTGACCCCGCGCGAGCACGCGCGCCGCGGCAGCCAGGTGGCCCTGCGGCACCCCGACGCCTACGGCGTGGTCCAGGCGCTCATCGCCCGTGGTGTGGTCGGCGACTTCCGCTCACCCGACATCGCGAGGTTCGGCTTCGCGCCGCTCTACGTCACCCACACCGACGTGTACGACGCGGTCGAGCAGCTCGTCGAGGTGGTGGCGGGCGGCGAGCACCTCGACCCGGCGTACTCCTCTCGGAACGCGGTCACCTGAACCCGCAGGTCATGGCAACGGACCGAGCGGCAGACCTGACCCCGCGTGCGGGTCTCCCGCTCGGCCCGCTGCAGCGAACATAAACGACGAATCGGCCCCGATGTGGCCGTTCGCCGGAAAACGGGACGCTCAAGTGCGTGACGGCAGGGTGTCCGTCAGCGGCCTCGCCGAGCTCCCCATGGAAAACCAGTGCTTCCCATGGGTTGTGACCCATGGGAAGCACCAGTTCTCCGACATCCCGTGGGAAACCGTCGCAAGCTCAGCGGGCTTCGAGGATCTCCCGCATCAGCTGGGCGGTCTCGGAGGGCGTCTTGCCGACCTTGACGCCAACGGCCTCGAGGGCCTCCTTCTTCGCCTGGGCGGTGCCCGAGGAGCCGGAGACGATCGCGCCGGCGTGGCCCATGGTCTTGCCCTCGGGCGCGGTGAACCCCGCGACGTAGCCGACGACCGGCTTCTTCACGTTGTCCTTGATGTACGCCGCCGCGCGCTCCTCCGCGTCGCCGCCGATCTCGCCGATCATGACGATCGCCTCGGTCTCCGGGTCGTCCTCGAAGGCCTTGAGGCAGTCGATGTGGGTGGTGCCGATGATCGGGTCGCCACCGATGCCGACGGCGGAGGTGAAGCCGTAGTCACGCAGCTCGTACATCATCTGGTAGGTCAGCGTCCCCGACTTGGAGACGAGCCCGACCTTGCCGGCCTTGGTGATGTCGGCGGGGATGATGCCGGCGTTGGACTTTCCGGGGCTGATCAGCCCGGGACAGTTGGGGCCGATGATCCGCGTCGTGCCGCCCTTGCTCTGGGCGTAGGAGAAGAGCTCCGCGGTGTCGTGGACCGGCACGCCCTCGGTGATGACGACGACGAGCGGCATCCCGGCGTCGACGGCCTCGATGACGGCCGCCTTGGTGAACGCCGGCGGGACGAAGACGACCGAGACGTCGGCGCCGGTCTCCGCCATCGACTCCGCGACGGAGCCGAAGACGGGCACCTCGGTGCCGGAGACGTCGACCTTCTGGCCGGCCTTGCGCGGGTTGACGCCGCCGACGATCTTGGTGCCGGCGGCGAGCATCCGGGTGGTGTGCTTCATGCCCTCGGAGCCGGTCATCCCCTGGACGACGACCTTGCTGTTCTCATTGAGGAAGATTGCCATTGCGTGTTCGTCCCGTCCTCAGGCGTTCGCCAGCTCGGCGGCCTTGTCGGCCGCGCCGTCCATGGTGTCGACGAGGGTGACCAGCGGGTGGTCCGCCTCGTCGAGGATCCGTCGACCCTCGTCGACGTTGTTGCCGTCGAGCCGCACGACCAGCGGCTTGTTCGCCTCGTCGCCGAGCAGCTCCAGCGCGTGGACGATGCCGTTGGCGACCGCGTCACAGGCGGTGATGCCGCCGAAGACGTTGACGAAGACGCTCTTGACCTGCGGGTCACCGAGGATGATGTGCAGCCCGTCGGCCATGACCTGCGCCGAGGCGCCGCCGCCGATGTCGAGGAAGTTGGCCGGCTTCACGCCACCGTGCTTCTCCCCGGCGTAGGCGACGACGTCGAGCGTCGACATGACCAGCCCGGCGCCGTTGCCGATGATCCCGACCGCGCCGTCGAGCTTGACGTAGTTGAGCCCCTTCTCCTTCGCTGCCGCCTCGAGCGGGTCCGCCTCTTCCTTGATCTCGAAGGCGGCATGGTCCTCGTGCCGGAAGTCGGCGTTGGCGTCGAGCGTCACCTTGCCGTCGAGCGCCTCGAGCTTGCCGTCGCCGAGCTTGACCAGCGGGTTCACCTCGACCAGCGACGCGTCCTCGGAGATGAAGACGTCGTACAGCTTGGCGATGAGCTCCTTGGCCTGGTCGGCGACCTCGGCCGGGAACCGGGTGGTGGCGACGATCTCGTCGAGCTTGGCGTCGTCGACCCCGACCTGCGGGTCGATCGACACCTTTGCGACCGCGTCGGGGTTCTCCACCGCGGTGACCTCGATCTCGACGCCGCCCTCGATGGAGGCGATGCAGAGGTAGTTGCGGTTGGCGCGGTCGACGAGGAACGAGAAGTAGTACTCCTCGGCGATGTCGGCGGCCGGGGCGAGCAGCACCCGCCGGACGGTGTGGCCCTTGATGTCCATGCCGAGGATCTGGTCGGCCTTCGTCACCGCGTCAGCGGGGTCGGTCGCCAGCTTGACGCCGCCGGCCTTGCCGCGGCCGCCGGTCTTCACCTGCGCCTTGACGACGACCTTGCCGCCGAGCGCCTCGGCAGCCGCCTCCGCGTCCTCCGGCTTCTCGACGACGGTGCCGAGCGTCACCGCCACACCGTGCTTGGCGAAGAGCTCCTTCGCTTGGTACTCCATCAGGTCCACAGGTTCAGCCCTCTGTCTGGTCGGTCGTCCCCCGCGGCTCCGGACACCGGGCGCGAGGCTGCCTTCCCGACATTAGTCCTGTACGACGGACGCCGACACGTCGGGATGCTCACATGTTGTGACCCGCCGGTAGGGTCAGGTGCCGCTGCTGAACGCCTTGCGCAGGTCCTTGTTGAGCTGGGAGATGACGTCGAGCGGGATCTCCTTCGGGCAGGCAGCCGAGCACTCGCCGATGTTCGTGCAGCCGCCGAACCCCTCGAGGTCGTGCTGCGCGACCATGCTCAGCACCCGCTCGTCGCGCTCCGCCTGGCCCTGCGGCAGCTGGCCGAGGTGTGTGATCTTGGCGCCGAGGAACAGCGATGCGGAGGCGTTCGGGCACGCGGCGACGCAGGCGCCGCAGCCGATGCAGACGGCCGCGTCGAAGGCCCGGTCGGCGGCGACCTTCGGGACGGGCGTCGCGTGCGCGTCCGGCGCCGACCCGGTGTTCACCGAGATGTAGCCGCCGGACTGGATCATCCGGTCCAGCGCCCCGCGGTCGACACACAGGTCCTTGAGCACGGGGAACGCGTCCGCGCGCCATGGCTCGATCGTGATCGTGTCCCCGTCCTTGAACGAGCGCATGTGGAGCTGGCAGGTCGTGGTGACCTCGGGGCCGTGCGCCTGCCCGTTGATCATCAGCCCACACATGCCGCAGATCCCCTCGCGACAGTCGCTGTCGAACGCGACCGGCTCCTGCCCCTCGGCGTTGAGCTGCTCGTTGAGCACGTCGAGCATCTCGAGGAAGGACATGTCCGGGGACACCTCGTCGAGCTGGTAGGTCTGCATGGAGCCCTTGGCCGAGGTGGTCGGCTGGCGCCAGATCTTGAGGGTCAGTCTCACTTGTAGCTCCGCTGCTTCATCTCGACGAACTCGTACACCAGGTTCTCCTTGTGCAGGATCGGCTGCCCTAGGTCGTGGCCGCCCTCCCCGTTCCACTCCCACGCCGAGACGAAGGCGAACTCGTCGTCCTGCCGGAGCGCCTCGCCGTCCTCGGTCTGCGACTCCGCACGGAAGTGACCGCCGCACGACTCGCGCCGATTGAGCGCGTCGATGCACATCAGCTCGCCGAGCTCGAGGAAGTCCGCCACCCGGCCGGCCTTCTCCAGGGACTGGTTGAGGCTCTCGGAGGTGCCGAGGATCCGCACGTTGCTCCAGAAGTCGTCGCGCAGCTCGCGGATCATCCCGATCGCCTTGGTCAGCCCCTCGGCGGTCCGCTCCATGCCGCAGTACTCCCACATGATCTGGCCCAGCGTCTTGTGGTAGCTGTCCACGCTGCGGGTGCCCTGGATCGAGAGGAACCTCGCGACCCTCTCCTCGACCGAGCGCCTCGCCTCGACCACCGCGGGGTGGTCCTCGGTGACCTCCTCGAACGGACCGTCGGCAAGGTAGTCGCGGACGGTGTTCGGCAGCACGAAGTAGCCGTCGGCCAGCCCTTGCATGAGGGCGGAGGCGCCGAGGCGGTTCGCGCCGTGGTCGGAGAAGTTCGCCTCACCGGTGACGAAGAGCCCCGGAATGGTGGACTGGAGGTCGTAGTCGACCCAGAGACCGCCCATGACGTAGTGCACCGCGGGGTAGATCCGCATCGGCGTCTGGTAGGGGTTCTCGCCGGTGATCCGGGCGTACATGTCGAAGAGGTTGCCGTACTTCGCCTCGACGGCTGGGCGCCCCATCCGGGCGATCGCGTCCGCGAAGTCGAGGTAGACGCCGAGCCCGCCCGGCCCGACCCCCTTGCCGTCGTCGCACTGGTACTTGGCGGCGCGCGAGGCGATGTCGCGAGGGACCAGGTTGCCGAAGCTCGGGTAGATCCGCTCCAGGTAGTAGTCGCGGTCCTTCTCCGGGATCTCCCGCGGGTCCTTCTCGCGGTCCTCGCGGTTCTTCGGCACCCAGATCCGGCCGTCGTTGCGGAGCGACTCGCTCATCAGCGTCAGCTTCGACTGGTGCTCGCCCGACACCGGGATGCAGGTGGGGTGGATCTGCGTCATGCAGGGGTTGCCGAAGTAGGCGCCCTTGCGGTGCGCCCGCCAGGTCGCGGTGACGTTGGAGCCCATCGCGTTGGTCGAGAGGTAGAAGACGTTGCCGTAGCCGCCGGAGGCGAGGACCACGACGTCGGCGAGGTGGGTCTCGATCTCTCCGGTCACCAGGTCGCGCGCGACGATCCCGCGGGCCCTGCCGTCGACGACGATGAGCTCGAGCATCTCGTGACGGGAGTACGTCGCGACGGTGCCCGCCCCGACCTGCCGCTCGAGGGCCTGGTACGCGCCGATGAGGAGCTGCTGGCCGGTCTGGCCGCGGGCGTAGAAGGTCCGGGAGACCTGGACCCCTCCGAAGGAGCGGTTGTCGAGGAGTCCGCCGTACTCCCGGGCGAACGGGACGCCCTGCGCCACGCACTGGTCGATGATGTTGACGCTGACCTCGGCGAGGCGGTGCACGTTCGACTCGCGGCTGCGGTAGTCGCCCCCCTTCACGGTGTCGTAGAAGAGTCGGTAGATCGAGTCGCCGTCGCCCTTGTAGTTCTTCGCCGCGTTGATCCCACCCTGCGCGGCGATGGAGTGCGCGCGTCGCGGCGAGTCCTGGTAGAAGAACGCCTTCACGGCGTGGCCCTGCTCGCCCATCGTGGCCGCGGCGGAGGCTCCGGCGAGCCCGGTGCCGACGATGATGACGCTCAGCTTGCGTCGGTTGGCCGGGTTGACGAGCCGGGCCTCGAACTGGCGCCTGGTCCACCGCTCCCCGATCGGGCCACCTGGGGCCTTGGTGTCGCGGATCGGCTCGCCCTCGAGGTAGTACCCCTCGGCGTCACCCGTGCCGGGGCGGGTCGTGGTCTCAGTCATCAGCAGCCTTTACTCGACGATGCCGAACAGGATGGACAGGGGGACGAGCGCGAAGCCGCCGGCGATGACCAGTGCCGTGACGTAGCCCGCGGCGTTCCACCGGGTGCGCGCCTGCGCGGAGTTGGTCAGTCCCAGCGTCTGCCCGGCGCTCCACACGCCGTGGCGCAGGTGCATGGCCAGCGCGGCCATCGCCAGCAGGTAGACGACCGCGACCCACCAGTTCTCCGGCGAGAAGCTGTTGACCATCCGCTGGTAGGGGCTCTCAGGGTCGCCGCCCGGGTTGATCGTGTGGGTGGTGAGGTGCAGGAGATGGAAGATGATGAAGAGCAGCAGCGCGACGCCACCCCAGCGCATGACCCGCGAGGAGAGCGAAGCGGCGACCGCCTTCTTCACCTGGTACCGCGTGCTGCGGGCGTTGCTGGCGCGGGCCCAGAGCTTGAAGGCCGCGGTCGCGTGGATCACCAGCGCGACGAGCAGCACGACCCGGGCCACCCACAGCAGCCCGTTGCGAGGCAGCATCGGCTCGCCGAAGACGCGCAGGTGGTGTGCGTACTCGTCGAAGGCCGACTGCCCCGAGAAGACCTTGAGGTTCCCGTACATGTGGAGGACCAGGTAGGCGATGAACACCAGCCCAGTCACGGCCATCGCGATCTTCCAGACGATGGTGGAGGTCCGGGCCCGGGCAGCCGGAGAAGAGGTCGTGGTCGTCACGTGGAACAAAGTAGCCCTTGCGCACGTTGGATTGGGGCACGCCCTCGGTGAGAAAGATTTCGTTACCGGCGGGTAGCCACGGGCCAGAAGTCGTCCACACCTGATGTGAGCGGTCTGACATACCCAAACCGCCCTGACGGAAACTTGCCCAGCCCGATCTCCCGCATAATGGATGGCCGGTCGTTTCGCCCGACCCCACCCCCACCGTCTGCTGATTGGACCCTGCGTGACCACCCGCACCTCCGGCAAGCACGCTGCGCCCCGACGGCGCTCCGTGGCCCTGCCCGGCCTCTCGGGGACCCCCGGCCGCCACGCGCGCCACGCCGGCCGGTCCGCCGCCGCCCGCGCCGTCGCCGGGTCGGCGCCCCGGGTCTTCGGGGCTCTGGCCCTCGCTGTGGCCACGGGTGGGGCGATGAACGTGACGGCCACCCCGACCGTCTCGGCGATGGCCGTCGGCGACGTCACCGCTGCCGGCGCCGTCACCTCGCTCGGAGCTCCGACCGCGACGAGCGCCACCAGCTCGGTCAGCGTGGCCCGGGTGCTCCCAGCCGACGCACTGCACCAGCGCGCGCAGCGGGTCAGCCGCGACTCCTCCCGCCAGGCCCTCGCCGACGCCGCGCGCACCAACCTGAAGAAGCCGGCGGGCGCCCAGGCGAAGGAGAAGAACGCCGAGATCGCCCGGCTCGCCGCGGACGCCGAGAAGGCCGCGGCCGAGATCGCCAAGAACGCCTGGCAGCTCCCCGTCGCCGCCGGTGCCTACCGGCTGACCAGCCGCTTCGGCGAGTGCGGCGCGCTGTGGTCGCACTGCCACACCGGGCTGGACTTCGCCGCCTCCTCGGGCACCCCGACCATGGCGGTCGCCAACGGCGTCGTGACCGAGGCGGGGTACGCCGGCGCCTACGGCAACCGGCTCATCCTGACCCTCGAGGACGGCACCGAGATCTGGTACTGCCACCTCACGTCGTTCGGCGCGAGCGCGGGTCAGTCCGTCGTCGGCGGCCAGGTCGTCGGTCTGGTCGGCTCGACCGGCAACACCACCGGTCCCCACCTGCACCTCGAGGTGCGTCCCGGTGGCGGCGACGCGGTCGACCCCTACACGACGCTGTCGGTCAAGGGTCGGACCCCCTGAGCCGTCAGAGCTTCTCGACCGGCGCGTAGCGGAGCAGCAGCCGCTTCACGCCCTGGGAGCCGAAGTCGATCGAGGCGACCGCCTTGTCCCCGGCGCCCTCGACCGTCACGACGGTGCCCAGCCCGAACGAGTCGTGGCTGACCCGGTCCCCGCCGGCCAGTGACGGGACCTCGCGCTTCGCCTTCCGGTCGGCGTCGGCCTTGATCGCCGAGGTGCCGAACCGCTGGGTCCGGCCGGCCGGACGGCTCGGCAGCGACGGCAGGACGCTGCGGTTCCACGAGCTCTGCTCCGCCTCGGTACGACGCCAGTCGACCAGGTCGACCGGGACCTCGTCGAGGAACCGGGACGCCGGGTTGTGGGAGGGGGCGCCCCACGCCGAGCGGACGACCGCCCGGGAGAGGTAGAGCCGCTCGCGGGCGCGGGTGAACCCGACGTAGGCGAGCCGCCGCTCCTCCTCCAGCTCCACCTGGTTGCCGAGCGAGCGCAGGTGCGGGAAGACCCCGTCCTCGAGCCCGCTGAGGAAGACGACCGGGAACTCCAGCCCCTTGGCGGTGTGGAGCGTCATCAGCGTCACCACCCCGCTGTCCTCGGAGTCCTGGTCGGGAATCTGGTCGGAGTCGGCGACCAGCGCCACCCGCTCGAGGAACTCCGGCACGCCAGGCAGCGCAGGCGTGAGGTCGGCCGGGTCGGAGGAGGGAGGTGCGGTCGGCTCGTCGGCGAACTCCCGGGCGACCGCCACCAGCTCGGCCAGGTTCTCCACCCGCGTCTCGTCCTGGGGGTCGTCGCTCGCCTCGAGCTCGGCGAGGTAGCCGCTGCGCGCGAGCGTCTGCTCGAGCACCACGTCGGCACGCTGACCGGCCCCTACCATCGCCATCAGCTCCTCGGCCACGGCCACGAACTGACGGATCATCGTGACCGAGCGGGTGGCGATCCCCGGCGCCTCGTCGGCGCGACGCAGCGCCTCCCAGAACGTGGTCCCGTCGCGCCGCGCCATCGCCTCGACGCAGGCCTCGGCACGATCGCCGATCCCCCGCTTGGGCACGTTGAGGATCCGCCGCAGGCTGATCTCGTCGGCGGGGTTGACGAGCATCCGCAGGTAGGCGAGGGCGTCGCGGACCTCCTTGCGCTCGTAGAACCGGACGCCACCCACGACCTTGTAGGGCATGCCGACCCGGATGAAGACCTCCTCGAACACCCGGGACTGGGCGTTGGTGCGGTAGAAGACCGCGACGTCGCGCGGCTTCGCTGACCCGGTGTCGGTGAGCCGGTCGATCTCGCTCGAGACGAACCGGGCCTCGTCGTGCTCGTCGTCCGCGACGTAGCCGACGATCGCCTCACCCGTGCCCGCGTCCGACCACAGGTTCTTCGCCTTGCGCCCCGTGTTGCGGCTGATCACGGCGTTGGCTGCGGTGAGGATGTTCTGGGTGGAGCGGTAGTTCTGCTCGAGCAGGACGGTCCGCGCGTCCGGGAAGTCCTCCTCGAACTGGAGGATGTTGCGGATGTTCGCACCGCGGAACGCATAGATCGACTGGTCGGCGTCGCCGACCACCATCAGCTCCGCCGGGCCGACGCCGTCCGCGTCGGGGACGTCCGGGTCGTCGCCGCCGGCCACCACCGGGCGCCCGACGTCGTGGCCGCAGAGCTCCCGGATGAGGGCGTACTGCGCGTGGTTGGTGTCCTGGTACTCGTCGACGAGGACGTGGCGGAACCGGCGACGGTAGGTCTCCCGCACCTCGGGGAACGCCTGGAAGAGGTGGACGGCGAGCATGATCAGGTCGTCGAAGTCCACGGCGTTCGCCGAGCGGAGCCGGTCCTGGTAGAGCCGGTAGGCCTCGGCGTACGTCCGCTCGAGGTCGTTCTCGGCCGTGCTCGCCGCCTCCTCGTGGTCGAGGAGCTCGTTCTTCCGGCTCGAGACCCAGTTGAGGACGGTGCGCGGCGGGTAGCGCTTGGGGTCCAGGTCGAGGTCCCGGCAGACCAGCGTCATCAGCCGACGGGAGTCGGCGGCGTCGTAGATGGAGAACCCGGACTTGTACCCGAACCGCTCGATCTCCTTGCGGAGGATCCGGACGCAGGCGGAGTGGAACGTGGAGACCCACATGATCCGGGCTCGCCGCCCGACCAGCTCCTCCACCCGCTCGCGCATCTCGGCAGCGGCCTTGTTGGTGAAGGTGATCGCGAGGATCGACCCCGGATGGGCAGCGCGCTCGGCGATCAGCCAGGCGATCCGGCGGGTCAGCACCCGCGTCTTCCCGGAGCCGGCGCCGGCGACGACGAGGAGCGGCGGGCCGGCATGCGTCACGGCCGCCCGTTGGGGGTCGTTGAGCCCTTCGAGCAGGTCGTCCGCGGACGCCTGTCGGCGGCGCGCCGGCCGACCGGAGACGAGCTCCGGCGTGACGTCGCGGCTGACGTCGTCGGCCCCGAACAGGGCCTGCTCCTCAGTGGTCATGCGGGACCCTGGCGCGGTCGAAGGGGTGGGTGCAAAGGGCAGCGGGAACGAAGCGCTCATCTCCCGGCCACCCTACGTCCGGGGACCGACAGGAACCGCCATCACCGCCCGGTGGCGGAGAAGTGCTGCAGGTCGAGCACCGACTGGAAGGTCCCTCCCCAGGTCCACCCGACCCGGTCGAAGGCCCGCACCACGACCCCGTCCGGGAAGATCATCCCCGGGCGGCGCCAGGCCCGGTCGAGGTACGACGACGCCAGCTCGGGCACCACCAGGTCGCCCCGACGGTAGGGGTTCTGGAACGGGTTGACGTCCACGGCCAGCCCGTAGGCGTGCGCGGACCACGTGGTCGTCCCCACCGTGGGCCGGCACGCGTAGGCGGCGGTGGTGTTGCCGTCCCCCGTCGGCGGGGCGTCGAGGTCGGCGTTGGTGACCAGCCGCATCTCCTCGAGCGGGAACCTGGCCCGGAAGAGCGCCCGGAACACGGTCACCACGTCCTCGGCGACCGAGGCGTTGACCACCAGCCGACCGGTGTGCGGCTGGTCGTCGAACCCCCAGAACGACAGCTCCAGCCACCGCAGGTCGGTGAGCGCCACCGGGCAGCCGGGCTCCCAGGCGAGGTCGGTACGCCGGACGAACGCCTCGGTCACCGGGCCGGTCGTGGTATGGAACCGTCCGTCGGCCGGCGGTGGAAGGACGTCGACCGTCCTCAGCCGGCGGGTCCGGAGCTCGCGCGGCGTACGACGGACCTCGCCGAAGCCGTCCGGGCGCAACGGGAGCGGGGAGGCGCCGACCACCCAGTCGTCGAAGTGCTCCGGCTCCGGTGTCGGGGTCGTGCTCGGCGTGGCACTCGCCGACGGTTCGGCCTCCGACGTGACCGGCGCCTGGGTCGGAGGCGCCGTGGCGCGGGGCGATTCCTCCGACCCGGTGCACCCGGCGAGGACCGCGCAGCACAGCACGGCGGCGACGGCCCTCAGCGCCTCCCGAATCATCGCCGCGGTCAGCCGACGTTCCAGAACACCGCGACACCGATGTTGAGCACCGTGAGCCCGAGCAGCGTGAAGAAGACGCCGTCGGCAAGCGCGTCCTTCTTGCGGTTCATGAACGCCAGGACGACGACCACCGCGGTGACGAGCAGCTTGACGCCGATCTTCATGTGGAACTGCTCGGGGACCGGCTCCTCCTGAGCCTCCCGGAGCCCCACGAGGAGCAGCCCGGTCACGAGCTGGGTCAGCGAGCCGTGGAGGACCGCCGCGTTGACCAGGCGCCGCTCGGCCCTGAGCTGGGTGAACAGGCCGCCGAAGAGCGCCGCGAGACCGATGAAGTGAAGAAAGACGAGCACGTCGTCGAGGAAGTCCATGTCTCCAACCTAGTAAGCGCCGCCCTTCTGACCCGGCCCGGCCAGCTGTCTGGACTGCAGAGCCGGGGACCGACTCCACGGTGTGGCCCCTTCCACATCCGCACGCACTTGTGCAGACTGCACACGACCAGACAAAGGGGTGTCCATGTCCACTGGCGTGCAGGGCCCGACTCGGGCCGAGATCGAGGAGAAGACGCTCCGGGGAGACCGCTGGTGGCTGCCCCCACTGCTGACGTTCCTGGGCTTCTCGGCGTTCGTCGTCTACGCCACGATCCGAGCTTTCATGGGGCGCGACTACTACGCCTCGCCGTACCTCTCGCCGTTCTACTCACCGTGCCTGGGCGACTGCGTCGAGGGCGCGTCGGACTTCGGCCAGCCGTTCCAGGCTTGGCCGCTGTCCGCGGCGCTGATCGTCCTGATCTTCCCGCTGGGCTTCCGGATGACCTGCTACTACTACCGCAAGGCCTACTACCGGGCGTTCTGGCTCTCCCCGCCGGCCTGCGCCGTCGCCGAGCCGCACGGGAGCTACTCCGGCGAGACGCGCTTCCCGCTGATCCTGCAGAACGCACACCGCTACTTCTGGTACGTCGCGGTGCTGTTCGGCTTCATCCTCAGCTTCGACACCGTGCTCGCCTTCCGCAACGCGGACCACGAGTGGGGCCACATGGGCCTCGGCACGCTGCTCATGCTGGTCAACGTCGTCCTGATCTGGCTCTACACCCTCTCCTGCCACTCCTGTCGACACATCGTGGGTGGGCGGCTGCGGCACTTCTCCAAGCACCCGGTCCGCTACAAGCTGTGGACCTGGGTGTCGAGGATGAACACCCGGCACGGGCAGTACGCCTGGTACTCGCTGTTCTCCCTGGCCGTGGTGGACCTGTACGTGTGGCTGCTGGCCACCGGCACGATCGAGGATGTGAGGTTCTTCTGATGTCCACCGACAGCACCCGGCACCCGATGACCGGGAACGAGATGTCCGGCGCCGCGAGCGGCGGCATGGAGCACCACGTGTACGACGTCGTGGTGGTCGGCGCCGGCGGCGCCGGCCTCCGGGCAGCGATCGCCGCACACGACGCCGGTGCGAGGACCGCGATCGTCTGCAAGTCGCTGCTCGGCAAGGCGCACACCGTCATGGCCGAGGGCGGGATCGCCGCCGCGATGGGCAATCGGTGGCCGGAGGACAACTGGGAAGTGCACTTCCGCGACACCATGCGGGGCGGAAAGATGCTGAACAACTGGCGGATGGCCCAGCTCCACGCCCAGGAGGCGCCCGAACGGGTCATGGAGCTCGAGGACTGGGGCGCGCTCTTCGACCGCACCGACGACGGCCTGATCAGCCAGCGTGACTTCGGCGGGCACCGCTACGCCCGGCTCGCCCACGTGGGCGACCGCACGGGGCTGGAGATGATCCGCACCCTCCAGCAGCGAGCCGTGCAGCTCGGCATCGACGTGTTCATGGAGTGCACGGTCACCGACCTGTTCAAGGACGGGGACCGCGTCGCCGGGGCCTTCGGCTACTGGCGCGAGACCGGCCGGTTCGTCGTCTTCGAGGCGCCCTCTGTGGTGCTCGCCACCGGTGGTATCGGCAAGTCCTTTAAGGTCACCTCCAACTCGTGGGAGTACACCGGCGACGGGCACGCCCTCGCCTTGCGCGCCGGTGCCTCGCTGATCAACATGGAGTTCGTCCAGTTCCACCCGACAGGCATGGTGTGGCCGCCGTCGGTGAAGGGGCTGCTCGTCACCGAGTCGGTGCGCGGCGACGGCGGCATCCTGAAGAACTCCGAAGGCAAGCGGTTCATGTTCGACTACATCTCGGAGTACTTCAAGACCGAGACCGCGGACAACGTGGAGGAAGCCGACCGCTGGTACGAGGACAAGAAGAACAACCGCCGACCCCCCGAGCTGCTGCCACGCGACGAGGTTGCGCGGGCGATCAACTCGGAGATCAAGGCCGGCCGCGGCTCGCCCCACGGCGGCGTCTTCCTGGACATCGCCTCCCGGCGCAGCCCGGAGTTCATCCGCAAGCGGCTGCCGTCCATGTACCACCAGTTCAAGGAGCTCGCCGACGTCGACATCACCGCCGAACCGATGGAGATCGGTCCCACCTGCCACTACGTGATGGGCGGCGTCGAGGTGGACGCCGACACCGAGCTCTCCGCCGTGCACGGTCTGTACGCCGTGGGCGAGTGCTCCGGTGGGATGCACGGGTCGAACCGGCTGGGCGGCAACTCGCTGTCCGACCTGTTGGTGTTCGGGCGACGCGCGGGCGAGGCGGCAGCGGCGTACGCGGGCGGCCTCTCCGGCTCCCGGCCGGCCGTCGCCGACGGTGACGTGAAGAACGCCGAGGTCAGCGCGCTGGCGCCGTTCGAGGTCACGGGCGACGAGAACCCGTACACGATCCAGCAGAACCTCCAGCAGTCGATGAACGACCTGGTCGGCATCATCCGTACCGCTTCGGAGCTGGAGCAGTCGCTCTCCGAGATCGAGCGGCTGAAGGAGCGGGCGAAGCGGATGGTGGTCGAGGGGCACCGGCAGTACAACCCCGGCTGGCACCTGGCCCTGGACCTGCGCAACATGTTGCTGGTCAGCGAGTGCATCGCGAGGGCCGCGTTGGCTCGGCGGGAGTCCCGCGGCGGCCACACCCGTGACGACTTCCCCGGCCCGGACGACGAGTGGGGCAGCAAGAACCTGGTGGTACGGCTGAACGCCGAGGGCACCGGCGTGGAACTGTCCGAGAAGCCGCTCCCGATGATGCCGGACGACCTCAAGAAGCACTTCGACTGACATGCCCGGTGATCGAGCCGCGAACGCAGCAAGCCTGTCGAAATCGCCCGGAGAAGGGAAGCAAGCGTGAGCTACGAGCTGAAGATGCGGGTGTGGCGCGGTGACCGGAACGGCGGGGAGCTCGGCGACTACACGGTCGAGGTGTCCGACGGCGAGGTGGTGCTCGACGCGATCCACCGGCTGCAGGCGACCCAGGCGGGCGACCTGGCGGTGCGCTGGAACTGCAAGGCCGGCAAGTGCGGGTCCTGCAGCGCGGAGATCAACGGCCGTCCCCGGCTGCTGTGCATGACCAGGCTCTCGGACTTCGAGCGTGAGGAGACCATCACGGTCACCCCGGTGCGGACCTTTCCGGTGATCCGAGACCTGGTCACCGACGTCTCCTACAACTACGAGAAGGCCAAGGAGCTGCCGGGCGTCGAGCTCGGCCCCCGCGACGCCGACGGCAAGCGCCGGATGGCGCAGATCGACGTCGAGCGAGGCCAGGAGTTCCGCAAGTGCATCGAGTGCTTCCTGTGCCAGAACGTCTGCCACGTGGTCCGGGACCACGACGAGAACAAGCCGGCGTTCGCGGGGCCGCGGTTCTTCATCCGCTACGCGGAGCTGGACATGCACCCGCTGGACACCCGCGACAGGCGCGACCTCGCCCGGGACGTGGCGGGCCTGGGGATGTGCAACATCACCAAATGCTGCACGGAGGTCTGCCCCGAGGGGATCAAGATCACCGACAACGGCATCATCCCCATGAAGGAGCGGGTCGTGGACAAGAAGTACGATCCGCTGGTCTGGCTCGGCAACAAGATCGGGATCCGCAACAAGGACGCCGAAGGGCGAGAGACGATCTGACGCGCATCCGGCGGCTCGGCGGGGTCAGTCAGCTCCCCGCTCGCGCTCGCGGTCCGCGAGGGCCCCCCGGACGGCGTCGTCGAAGGAGCGGCGCTGGAACGGGACCAGCCGGTGCAGCTCGTCGTCCTCCACGACCACCTCGTTGACCATCGAGTCGACCAGAGAGCGGCCGGCGGCCGAGTCGACGTCGGTGACCAGCGAGAGCCAGCGGGAGGAGAGCCGAGGCGACAGGAGCGGAACCGGGACGAGGACCAGCGGCCGACCCAGGACGGAAGCCACCCGGCGCATCATGTCGGAGTAGCGGAGCACCTCGTCGCCGCCCACCTCGAACGCCCGCCCGGTCGTCTCCGGCACCTCGAGCACGGCCACGAGGTAGCGCACCACGTCGCTCAGCGCGATCGGCTGGGTCCGGGTCGCGACCCAGCGCGGCGTGACCATGAACGGCAGCCGCTCGACGAGCTGGCGGGTCATCTCCCACGAAAGGCCGCCGTGACCGATGACGATGCCGGCCCGCAGGGTGGTCACCGGCACGCCGCCGGCGGCGAGCAGCCCCTCCACCTGGCGGCGGCTGCGCAGGTGCGCGGAGAGCTCGTCGTCGTCCTGGCCGAGACCGCCGAGGTAGACGATCCGCTCCACGCCTGCGTCGGCAGCCGCCTGCCCGAACGCCCGCGCCGCCTCGGCGTCGAGCCGCTCGAAGTCGGCGGAGTCGAGCGAGTGCACGAGGTAGAAGGCGTAGCGGCAGCCGGCGAGCGCGCCAGGAAGGGTCGCCGGGTCGTGGACGTCGCCGGCGACCGGCTCACCGGCCCCGTCGTACGACGACGGGCGGCGCGTCATCGCGACGACGTCGTAGCCGGCCTCCTCGAGGGCCGGGCAGAGCCGGCGTCCGACGAACCCTGATGCTCCGGCGACCAGGACCCTGCCCAAGAACGTCATGGGGTCAAAGTAGCCGCCGGTCGGTCGCCCACCGGGTCAGCTCGTGGCGCGAGGAGAGCTGGAGCTTGCGCAGCACGCTGGAGACGTGGGTCTCCACGGTCTTGACGGAGATGAAGAGGGTCGAGGCGACCTCCTTGTAGGCGTAGCCGCGGGCGATCAGCCGCATCACCTCCCGCTCCCGCTCGGTGAGCCGGTCGAGGTCCTCGTCGACCTGGGCGACCTCGATCGATCCCGCGAAGGCGTCGAGCACGAACCCGGCGAGCCGCGGCGAGAAGACGGCGTCGCCGGTGGCCACCCGCTCGATCGCAGCGACGAGCTCCGGGCCCGTGATCGTCTTGGTCACGTAGCCCCGCGCGCCGCCCCTGATGGTGCCGATGACGTCCTCGGCCGCGTCGGAGACCGAGAGCGCGAGGAACTTCGTCCCCGGGCTGCGCGGGCCGACCCGCCGCATCACCTCGACACCACCGCCCCCCGGGAGGTGCACGTCGAGCAGGACGACCTCCGGGGTGTGCCGGAGGACGGCGTCGACCGCCGAGTCGACGTCGTCGGCCTCGGCCACCACGTCCACGTGCCCGGCCAGCTCGCCGCGCACGCCGGACCTGAACATGGCGTGGTCGTCCACGATCACCACACGTCTCACCGTCTCACTCCCCTGTCAGCCATGGTCACCCTGTCTCCTCGGCCTGCACGTGCAGGCGTACCTCGGTGCCCTCACCGGGCGCCGACCTGACCTCTGCGGACCCGCCGTGGCGGTCCATGCGGTCGATGATGCTGTTGCGGACGCCGAGCCGGTCCAGCGGGACCGTCGACCGGTCGAAGCCGCGGCCCCGGTCACGGACGAAGACCTCGACGTCGCGGCCGGCCACCTCGACGTAGACGTCGACCCGGGCGGCCCCGGAGTGGCGCGCCGCGTTCGCGATCGCCTCACCCGCCGCCTGCACCAGGGCGACGATCGGCGGGGACGTCGGTACGTCGCCCACGGTCACCAACTCGACGGGCACGCCGTGGGTGTCCTCGGCCTGGGCGGCCACCGCCCGCAGCGCCGTGACGAGCGTCGCCTCGGCGGCCACCGGCTCGCCGTACATCCACTCACGCAGGTCGCGCTCCTGGGCCCGCGCAAGCCTTGCCACCTGGGCGCCGTCGTCGGCGTTCTTCTGGATCAGTGCCAGGGTCTGGAGCACGGAGTCGTGCAGGTGCGCGGCCACGTCGGCCCGCTCCTGCTGGCGGACCCGGGCCGTCCGCTCCTCGGAGAGGTCGCGGGTGAGCCGGACCAGCCACGGCCCCAGCGTGAGGGCCAGCCCGAGGACACCCAGGATCCCGGCGACCACGACGTCCCGGGCGACCGAGACCCGGCCGGTCTGGGCGGCGAAGATCAGCAGCGCGGTGACGAGGAGGCCGGTGCCGGTGGCGATCCGCGCCCACGCGGCCGGCCCGCCGTCGCCGAGGAGGATCCGCCCCAGCCCGATGCTGCCGGTGGTGTCGATCCACCGCTCGCGCTGCGCCTCGTCGGCCTGGCGCCAGAGCACCATGAGCCCGATGACCGCGAAGAGCGCGGGCCAGAAGAGGACCGGTCCACCGAAGGTCACGTCGAGGATCCCGGCCACGCCGAGCACCAGGGCGCCGAGGGCCACGAGCGGACCGGCGTCGCGGAGCCCGCCCCTCCTCGACGGCCGCTTGCCCTGCCGGCTGGCCGCGTCGAGACCGGGGCTGCGGACCTCGGTCGTCGACTCCATGGGGAGGGTCAGCCAGAGGCCGGCGTAGAAGATCACACCGAACCCGAAGATGCTCGTCAGCAGGAACATCGCCCGGACGAGGTTGACCTCCACGCCGAGGTGCGCGGCGAGGCCGCCGGCGACACCGCCGAGATAGGCGCCGTCTGACCGTCGTGTGGCGCGGCGGACCGGCGCGGAACCCGTGGTGCTCATGGTCCTTCCATCGTCACACAGCGCGGAGCGCCGCCCCATGAGTGACGACCCTGAGCCTTCCCTGACGCGGGTCGGGGGTCGACCGGGCAGGATCAGGGTCGTCCCCGATGGTGCGCCGGACGTCCGGCGACCACGCTGGAGCCATGACCGAGACACCGCACCACACCCCGCCTCCGCCGCAGGGTCCCCCGCCACCTCAAGGGTGGAACACCGAGAACCTCAAGGACTACCGCCTCCTCCGCCGCAGCCGCACCGACCGCAAGGTCGCCGGCGTCGCCGGTGGGCTGGGGAGACACCTCGACGTCGACCCGACCGTGCTGCGGGTGCTCTTCGTCGTGCTGGTGTTCTTCGGAGGCGCCGGACTGCTGATGTACGGCGCCCTGTGGCTGTTGGTCCCCGAGGAGGGCACCGAGGAATCGGTCGTCAGGACCTCGGACTCCACGCGCAACCTGGTGCTGATCGTCGTCGCGGTCATCGCCGGCCTGGCGGCCATCGGCGACATGTGGAACGGCTACGGGTTCCCGTGGCCGATCGCGGTCGTCGGCCTCATCGTGGCGGTCGTGCTCCTCGCGAGGGACCGCTCCTCCGCCGCGC
>DASSBB010000043.1:0-22170 GCA_035699145.1 Marmoricola sp. | reverse complement strand
GCGCGGCCGAGGTCGTCCGGCATCTGCACCGGGGGCGACTTCATGAGGTACGTCGAGGCGGACAGGATGGGGCCGCCGATGCCGCGGTCCTTGGCGATCTTGCAGGCGCGGAGGGCGTCGATGATGATGCCGGCGCTGTTGGGGGAGTCCCAGACCTCGAGCTTGTACTCCAGGTTGAGCGGGACGTCGCCGAAGGCGCGGCCCTCGAGCCGGACGTAGGCCCACTTGCGGTCGTCGAGCCACTGCACGTAGTCGGAGGGGCCGATGTGGACGTTCTTCGCGCCGAGGTCGTGGTCGATGTTCGAGGTGACGGCCTGGGTCTTGGAAATCTTCTTCGACTCCAGCCGGTCGCGTTCGAGCATGTTCTTGAAGTCCATGTTGCCGCCGACGTTGAGCTGGTAGGTGCGGTCGAGGACCACGCCGCGCTCCTGGAACAGTCGGGCCATCACGCGGTGGGTGATGGTGGCGCCGACCTGGGACTTGATGTCGTCGCCGACGACCGGGACTCCGGCCTGCTCGAACTTCGCCGCCCACTCGGGGTCGGAGGCGATGAACACCGGCAGCGCGTTGACGAAGCCGACGCCGGCGTCGATCGCGCACTGGGCGTAGAACTTGTCGGCCTGCTCCGAGCCCACCGGGAGGTAGGAGACCAGGACGTCGGCCTGGGACTCCTTGAGGAGCTCGACCACGTCGACCGGGGTGGCGTCGGACTCCTCGATGGTCATCCGGTAGTACTTGCCGAGCCCGTCGAGGGTCGGGCCGCGCTGGACGGTGACGCCGGTCGGCGGCACGTCGCAGATGCGGATCGTGTTGTTCTCGGAGCTGTTGATCGCGTCGGAGAGGTCGAAGCCGACCTTCTTCGCGTCGACGTCGAACGCCGCGACGAACTCGATGTCGGAGACGTGGTAGCTCCCGAACTTCACGTGCATGAGGCCGGGGACATTGGCGTCGGGGTCGGCGTCCTTGTAGTACTCGACGCCCTGGATCAGGGACGAGGCGCAGTTGCCCACGCCCACGATGGCCACTCGTACCGTGTGCTTCATCTCCGTGATCTCCTGTTTTCTCTTCGTAAGGTGGCGGGGGCAGTGAACGTCACGCTTGTCCCAAGCCTCGGTAGATCCAGCCCTCCGAACGCCACCGGTCGGGGTCGAGCGCGTTGCGCCCGTCGATCACGTACCGCGACGCGACGACATGGTTGAGGCTGCTCGGTTCCAGCTGCTGGAACTCTGCCCACTCCGTCAGGTGCATGAGGACATGGGCTCCCTCCGCCGCTTCCAGCACGGACGAGGGGTAGCGCAGTGCGGGATGCACACGGCGCGCGTTCTCGCTGGCGACGGGATCGAAGACGGAGACCTCCGCTCCGTGGCGGGCCAGCTCGGCTGCGACGCTCAAGGCCGGGGAGTCACGCACGTCGTCGGAGCCGGGCTTGAAAGAAGCTCCGAGCACCGCCACGCGCCGACCCTGCACGGACCCGCCGCACGCTTCCTCGGCCAAGGCGACCACGTGGGCTCGGCGTTCGGCATTGACGGCCTCGACCTCGCGCAGGAACGTCGCTGCTCGACCGACCCCGAGCTCCTCGGCCTGCACCATCAGTGCGCGGATGTCCTTGGGCAGGCACCCGCCCCCGAAGCCCAGCCCGGCTTGGAGGTAGAGCCGCCCGATTCGCTCGTCCTTGCCCAACGCGTCCTGCAGAGCGACCACATCAGCGCCGGTCGCCTCGCAGAGCTGGGCCATCAGGTTGATGAAGGACAGCTTGGTCGCGAGGAAGGCGTTGGCCGCCACCTTGACCAGCTCGGCCGTGCTCACGTCGGTGACCAGCAGCGGAGCCCCCTGATCCAGGTGACGGGCGTAGACCTCACGAAGGACCTTCTCCGCGAACTCCGACCGCACACCGACGATGATGCGGTCGGGGCGGAGGGTGTTCTCGACGGCGGTCCCCTCACGGAGGAACTCGGGGTTCCACGCCAGCTCGGCGTCGAACCCGACCGGCGCGCGGCTGCTCAAACGGCCGGCGAGCCTGGCGGCGCTTCCCACGGGAACAGTTGACTTGCCGACCACCAAGCACTTCTGCTCGAGATGTGGGGCAAGGGCATCCACGGCGTCCTCGAGGAACCGCAGGTCCGCGCCCCGACCGTCCGGGCGCTGCGGGGTTCCCACACAGAGGAAGTGCACGTCAGCGAAGGCGCCGACGTCGGCCCACGACGTGGTGAATTGGAGCCGACCTTCGGCGACGTGGCGAGCGACCAGCTCGTCCAGCCCCGGCTCGTGGAACGGGACCTCGCCGCGTGCCAGCGCCTCGACACGACGGTGGTCGACATCAAGCGCGACAACCTCGAACCCTGACTCGGCCATGCACGCGGCGTGCGTGACACCGAGATAGCCGGCCCCGATTACTGATATGCGAATAGCCACGGTACCCCCAGACGTCGGGCCGATGGCCCGGTGATCGAAGTCCTTGAGGGTGGACTCAGGTTTCACTTAGAGACGCCTGCGGTCACCGTAGAGGCATGTGCCGCAGCGGCGCCAGTGGGAAAGGCCGCGGAGTTTCCAGGCAAGCCCGGAATGCCCATCCGGTTCGGGACGGAGCGCCCGTCGAGACGATCCCTTGGGCACTGCCCACCACCAGGGTCGGCTCACTAAGAAAGTTATGAGGGTGGGGCGGGACGCTCGTTCAGTGACCGTGGGTGCGGTCTTGGCGATGTCGACGTGGGGTGAATGATGGCACGTGTACTGGTGACCGGCGCCGCCGGTTTCATCGGAAGTCACCTGTGCGAGGAGCTGCTTCGGCGCGGCTACCAGGTGCGCGGTCTCGACGCGTTCACGACGTTCTACGACCCGCAGCGGAAGCACGCCAACCTGCGGGAGTCGCTCGCCCACCCGATGTTCGAGCTGGTCATCGGCGACCTCCTGGGCGAGGGGCTCTGGGAGGCGCTGGACGGTGTCGACGCAGTTGCCCACCTCGCCGGTGAACCGGGAGTCACCAGCTCGTGGGGAGCTTCTTTCGGCCGGTACCTCGACCGCAACGTGCTCGCCACCCAGAAGCTGTTGGAAGTGGTCTCCGCCCGTGGCGTGCAGCGACTCGTCTATGCATCCTCCTCGTCGGTCTACGGCAACGGGGCAGATGCGCTGCGAGCGCGAGGTGAGCCCCGTCCGGCCAGCCCGTACGGCGCGAGCAAGCTCGCCGCCGAGACTCTGGTCGGGGCGTATGCACAGACGCATGGTTTGCCGGCGGTCTCGCTGCGCTACTTCTCGGTGTACGGACCGCGGCAGAGGCCGGACATGGCTGCCCACCGATTCATCGAGGCGATGCTGGCGAACCAGCCGTTGACCCTCTTCGGGGACGGCGGCCAGGTTCGGGACTTCACCTACGTCGACGACGTGGTCGAGGCGACGGTCTGTGCGCTCGTCGCCGACCTGCCGCCGGCAGCTGTCTTCGACATCGCCAGCGGCCGGCCGACCTCGGTGGCCACCCTCATCGGGCAGCTCCAGGAGCTTGTCGACGGCTCCTCCGCGATGATCGAACGACATGACGAGCGCCCCGGCGATGTTCCACGCACCGAGGGCGAGATCGACGCGACTCGCCTGCACCTCGGGTGGGTGCCGACGACCGACCTGCGGACCGGTCTGCGTCGGCAGCTCAGCTGGCATCGGTCGAATCTCGCGGAGGAGCCGGTCGGCGAGGCGCGTCCCCGCACGCCGGTGGCGGTGCTGCCGACGGGGGGCGCATGATGGGAGCGTCGAGGGCAGACCGGCCCCGACTCCTCATCTACTCCCAGGACGGCCTCGGTCTCGGTCACCTGCGCCGCACCACCCTCCTCGCTTCGGAGTATCTCGCGGCTCATCCGGACGGAGCCGTGCTCACGCTCTGCGACTCCCCGACCGGTCAGTTCTTCAGAGCCACCCCGGGTCACGACTACCTCAAGCTCCCTTCCATCCGGAAGGCGGGACCGGGGGAGTGGTCGCCGGTGTCGCTTCCCCTGCCGTTCTCCGACGTCCTGGCCCTGCGCAAGGAGCTCATCCGCGCGGCAGCCGTGAGCTTCGAGCCGGACATCCTGCTCGTGGACCACATGCCCCACGGTGCAACGGGCGAGCTCGTACCCACCCTGGAAGCACTGGAGCCCCTGCCGGTCAAGAAGATCCTGGGTCTGAGGGACATCCTCGACGCCCCGGGAACCATCCGCAAACGCTGGTCGGTCGAGGGCGCCTTCGAGGCGGTCGACCGCCACTTCGACGAAGTTCTGGTCTACGGATCCAGAGACGTGTTCGACGTCGGGGACCAGTACGGCTGGCCGGACCGGCTCAAGGAGAGGTTGCACTACTGCGGCTACGTCTGCGCACCCGCTCCCGAGCCGGGGCGGGGCGAGGGCGTCCGCCGTCGATTCCTCGACGGTCACCATGCTGACAGCAGCCTCATCGTCGCCATGGCAGGAGGCGGCGCCGACGCATTTCCCCTGTTCGACACGTTGGTGCGAGCGTTCCCGGCGGTGGCGAGCGACCGTCGATGCCGGCTCCTGGTCATCACGGGACCGTTCCTGCCTCAGGATGACGTGGCGGCGCTTCGCCTCCGGGCGCGAGGGCTGCCCATCGATATCGCCTCCACCGTTGCGGACTCCATGGACTGCATGGCCGCGGCGGACCTGGTGGTCACGATGGCGGGGTACAACACCAGTGCTGAGCTGCTCCGGGTAGGGGCGCCGGCGCTGCTGGTGCCGAGACCCGGGCCGAGCGCAGAACAACAGATGCGGGCACGCCGCCTGGCTGACCGCGGGTGGGTCCACTGCCTGTCTCCCGCCATGCTCTCTGTGGACGGGCTGGCCGCCGCCGTCATCGAGGCGCTGGACCAGCCGCCGATCCCGAGGTCGTCCGCGCCAGACCTCTTGGGTCTCGAACGCGCGACCGAGCGTCTCGTGAGGGACGTCCGAGCCGGCAGGCCGGTGACGTTGCGCCCGCACGGCACCAACGGATCGGCGCCCAAGCGACACGTCGCCTTGCTCCACGACAGCCGATGATCGCGCACGAACGTTCGGCAGACCTCCTCGACGTGCTGAGGGGCTCTACGGATGCAGCCGGTGTGCGCGGTGTCGTCGCTGAGCCGATGCGCCACGGAGTCGGTGAGGTTCTCGACTCCCATCCCTCGGGTTCCCCACCCCGCCGGCTGCAGCTGGTGAGGACGAAGTACAAGCCGTCGCGGAAGCTGACTGCCTCCTACGTGCAGGTGTCCGACGGGGGTGCCACCAGCCCTCGGCACGCCGTGGTCACCTGGACCCTCGAAGGGTCGGACGTCCGGACAGCGGTGCGGGTCCCCCCGGACGACGCCACCATGCCGCAGCTCGAACGGCTGACCGACGCCCGCCACGTCGCATCGCTCGTCGAGTCAATGGCAGGCGTCCCCGTTCCGACCTCGGGGTCCGGCGGAGTGCAGGTGGTGCGTTACCGGCCAGGACAGCGACACGTCCTCCTGGTCGGGATCGGTGGTGGCGGCGGAAGGGTCTACGTCAAGACCGACCGCGACAACTCAGGCGCGCAGGCGGTGAGGGCGGCCGCGGTGACGGCCCGCGAGCTCAGCGTCCGGTACGCCGCTGCCGGCACGGCTGAGCCGCTCGGCTGGGTGGCCGAGGATGCAGCCGCCCTGTGGTGGGAGGCGCCCGGCCTGCCCCTGTCCCGGCTGCTGGCCGGTCGATCGGCCGGGCGGTCATCCGCGGTGCGGCGGGTGGGGCGGGCGCTCCGCGTGCTGCACGGGGTCACGCGGGCGGGGACTGCCGGGAACGAGTTGTGCGCCCCGGCCCGCGACGTGAGCACGGAGGCGTCGTCCGCGCTGGGAGCCGCGGCTCACATCGCGGCACTCCTCCCAGCGGTGGGAGCGGCGTACACCTCGATGGTCTCGGAGGTGGTCGACGTGCTCGACCGGTTGCCGTCCGAGCAGCCGGTTCTCGCGCACCGTGACTTCAAGAGCGACAACATCCTCATCCACCGAGGACACCCCAGGATCTTGGACTTCGACCGATCGGGTCGGGCAGAGCCGGCGCTCGACCTGGGGAAGTTCATGGCGGACCTCTCCTGGTGGTGTCCGGCCCCTGACCTGCCGGCTCTGCGCACAGCATTTCGCGCGGGCTACGGGCCCAGCGACTCCCTTCGGTGGGCGAGGGCGGAGGCCTGGGCCGTCCTGTTCGAGCTGAAGATCGCTGCACGCCGCTGCGCCCTGCACGAACCCGACTGGGAGCTCCAGGTCCGCAACCGCGTGGCCGCCGCGAGCGCAGCGCTCCTCGTGGCGAGAGGAGCATGATGAGCAGCGCAACGGGGCTCGACCGCGACACCATCGCGTGGCTCAGCACCCTTGACCCGTCGCTCGGCTTCCTCGCGGTCGCGCCTCCGAGGGACCGCGATGTCTCCCTCGTCGCCCACGACGTCTCCTGGACACCGGGCGGCAGCTGCCGGCTCGCTTTCCGAAGGAGCGCCCCGGGGACGCAGACGGACTTCCTGGCGGTCGCGGTCCAGGCGGACGGGTGGCGCAGTCACGACTTCCGGGACGACGCTGCACTGCCTGGTCTCCGGTCTGCGACCGATCCGGACGTCGTCGCCCGGCTGCTTGCGCCCGTCCTCGGCGACCTCGGCGCAGAGCTGCGCATCGAGCCGGTCCGCTACCGTCCGGGATCTCGCTGCGTCCTCAGGTACGACGCGACGTCGTTCACCGGCCTCCGCACCTTCTACGCCAAGGTGCTCGACGACCGTTCGTTCGACGGCCTGCGCTCGGTGCTGGACGCGCTCCAGGAGAAGGAAGGGTGGCGTCAGCTCGGTCCGCGGGTCGTGGCGGTGTGGCCCGAGCTGCGGACGGTGGTCACGGCCGGTGTCCCGGGTGTCTCGGGCGCCGCTCTTCTGGGCGATGTGACGAAGCCGCTCACCGTGCGCGCGCGGCTGGCACACCAGCTCGGCGACCTGCTCGGCAGGCTGCACGCACTCGAGGGGGTGGCGGCTCCTGGGTGGTCAGCGACCGACCAGGTCACCTCTCTTCGGGATGCCGCCGCGGCCGCGGTGCGGGTCGACGCCGAGCTCGGTGCGCGAGCCAATCAGCTGCTCGACAGGTTGGAGGCCCGGCTTCCGGACCCGGACTCGGACGTCCTCAGCCACGGCGGGTTCCGTGCCGGGCAGGTGGTCGTCGGAGACGGTGCGGAGCTCGCGCTGCTGGACATGGACGGATGTCGCCTCAGCGACCGCTGCCTGGACCTCGGGACCGCCCTGGCGCAGCTCTTCTGGCGGACCGCGCGGCAGGAGCCGGCGCATCAGCCCCTCGAGGACGCCCTGCTCGCAGGATATCTGGATCGCACCCGGGCGTCGGCACTGGAATCCTTGGACTGGTGGCGAGCCGCTGCGCTGCTCCAGGTGGCGGTCCGTCGCTACCGCCGTCTCGAGACGTGGGACTGGCCTTCCGTGCCGATCCTGGTGGCCGAGGCAGCTCGCTTCGTCGACGCCTGGGACTCCCGGCCCGCGCCGGTCACCGGCACGGACCTGCTGGACCTCCGGCGGATGACCACGGTGCTCGGCCCGCTGCTGTCCGAGCCGACCGTGCAGGGCGCGACGCTCGAGTCACCCCGCCGGCTTGCCGTGGCAGATGGCCGTCGAGTGGTGGTTCGGTACTCGCTCCGCACGTCCGACGACGAGCCGGCGCGTTCGGTCATCGCCAAGGTCTTCGCCGACCTGCCGAGGGCTCACCTGCTCGACGAACACCTGCGCGTCCTCCGTGCCGGCCCGTTCCGAGCGGAGGGGTTCCGGGTGCCCGAACCTCTGGGCGTCGTCGACGAAGAACGGCTCGTCCTCTTCGGAACGGTCGAGGGAGCCGCCCTCGGCGACATCACCGATCCGGTAGCCATCGAGGAGGGGTGCCGTCGCGCCGCTCAGTGGTTGGTGCGGTTGCACACGTCGGACGTGAAGCTGCCCCGTGTCCTCTCCCTGCACCAGGAAGCCGTCAGCACGCAGCAGTGGGCATCCTCCGTCGGACGCGCCTTTCCGCACCTTGCTGCACGTGCCGAACGGCTGGCCGCCGGGTGGGAGGTCGCTGCCCGGTCGATCCAGGTCACCGACGGGGTTCCCCTCCACAAGGACTTCCACGCAGGGCACGTCCACGTCGGTGCGGAGGTCAGCGTCGTCGACCTCGACGAGGCACGCATGGGCGACCCCGCCCTCGACCTGGCCCACTTCTGCGTGTACCTGGAGGCTGTGCGCGGACAGGGGGGCGGCGCAGCACCGGGCAGCGCCTTCCTGCAGGTGTACGCCGAGGGCTCGGGCTGGTCGGACCGAGGCTCGTTCGGGCCTTGGTGCGCCTACACGTGGCTGAAGATCGCCAAGCAGCGTGCCTTCGGACGGGGGCCGCTTCCTCCCGTCCCGCTCCACGAACGCCGGTCCGGTGTCGAAGCGGCCCTGAACGAGGGGGAGAGATGGCTCAACGGGTGATCTACATCGTGCGGAGCTGGCCGAGGCTGTCGCAGACCTTCGTCCTCAACGAGGTGCTCGCACTCGAACGCCGCGGCCTCGAGCTGGCGATCTTCAGCCTGGTCCACTCCGACGACGACCTGGTGCACGGGCAGGTCGCCGACGTGCGGGCTCCTGTGGAGTACGTCGAGGACGCTCGGGTCGGGCCGCTGGCTCGACGGCTCCGGCCACACCTCGCCCAGCTTCGGCGGACTCCGGTGCACTACGTGCGATCGCTGGTCACGTGTTGGCGCCGACCGGAGCTGGTGGCGGGGTACGGCGAGGCATCAGCGCTGGAGTGCTTCGACATGGCCGTGCGGGTCTCGGATGCCCTCGCCGAGATGCCTGCGGATGGCTCGACGCCGGTCCACGTCCACGCTCATTTCGCCCATGACCCGGCCTTGGTCGGAATGATCGTCGCGCGGCTCGCCGGGCTCCCCTTCACCTTCACAGCGCACGCCAGGGACCTGATCCAGATCTCGGTCGAGGCGCTTGCCGCACGCGCGTCCGCGGCGAAGGCCATCGTCACCTGCTGCGCGCTCAACGCCGACTACCTCGACTCGGCCCTGCCGACACCGGGCCGGCCGCCGGTCCTCGTCATCCACCACGGCGTGGACCTGCGGCGGTTCGAGCCGATGACCGTCGATTCCCCGGCTGACACTCCGACCCTCGTTTCCGTCGGGCGGCTCGTCGAGAAGAAGGGGTTCGAGGACTTGCTGCGTGCCCTGCGGGCGGCCAAGGACAGCGGTCGTCGGTTCCGGTGCGAGATCTACGGCGACGGCCCCGAGGGCGAGACGCTTGTCGCATTGTGCGCGTCGCTCGGGTTGAGCGAGGACGTGACGTTCCTGGGAGCGAAGGACACCGATGACATAGCCGCTGCGCTGCGACGGGCTGACCTGTTCGTGCTGAGTCCCCGGGTCGCGGCCGACGGCGACCGCGACGGGATACCGAACGTCCTCGTCGAGGCGATGGCCAGCGGCCTGCCGGTGGTCACCACCACGGCCGGAGGGATCGCGGAGCTGGTGCAGCACGAGGTCAACGGGCTCCTCGCCCAGCCGGGCGACGTGGCCGGGATCGCAGGGCTGCTGTGCGACCTGATCGACGACGACGAGCGCCGTCGACGGTTCGGCGTCGCGGCGCGAGCGGCCATCGAAGGCTCCTACGACGTCGACGCCGCCGCTCGCGAGCTGCACCGGCTGATGATGCGCCCTGCGCCCGAGACCGTGGAGCTGGTCCGATGAGTGTCACGGTGGCGACGCCGGGTGCCGCCGAGCCCGACATCGGCCCCGAGGGCGGCGGCTCCGAGCAGGCGCTCGACCGCTTCCTGACTGCCCTGCAGCCGCGCATCATGGGTCCGCGGCTGGCCGAGGCCCTCGGTCTCACGCCGACGGCCTGTCACGTGCTCGACGCCAAGTATCTGCCGGGCGTCGGTGCCACGGTCCTCTACTCGCTCGGCGGCCAGCTGCTGCGGGCCGACGTGGGAGGCGGTCCGCGCGACGCCGGCTCGCGGGACAACGGTGTGGGGGCTCTGGGGATGTCGATCCACCCCTTCCCCGACGACCCTGACCTCCCCTCGTTGCGTCGGGTCATGGACCCGTCCATGCTGGGACCGAGCCTCGACGCGGCGCTCCGGTCGAGCTCCGGCACCTTGACCTCCGGGCCGCGCAGGTGCCGCACGACCCTGTTGCGCTACCGGCCTGGCAAACGGGCGACTGTCCTGGTCGAGCAGCTGGGCCGGAGGAACCGCTACGTCGCCAAGGCATACCACGACGTCACCAAGGCAGCCGCTGTCGCTCGGGAGTCCGACGCTCTCACCTCCGTGGGTGCCGAGACCAGCGAGCTGAGGTTCGCGGCGATGGCTGCCCACCTCCCTGACCTCGGGGTCGTCGTCCAGCGCGAGGTCGCCGGCACGCCGCTCACGGCGCTGGTCGGTGCGTCGCACGGCCCGGCTGCCGGAGCCTCTGCGGGTGTTCGTCGTGCGGCACGCGCACTGGCCGAGCTCCACCAGGTGGGCCCGGCCACGGACCGGCACCGGTCGGTGCACCGGGAGCTCCGTCGGTTCAGCGAGCGATCGGCGCGCGTCACGGAGGTCGCTCCGGAAGTGGGAGCGGCGCTCGAAGCGCTGGCTGCGCGGCTGGCGGATTGCGGGATGCAGCTTCCTCCTCCCCAGCTCGGGACTGTCCATGGTGACTGCAAGCCGAGCCAGTTCGTGCTCGGACGCCACGTCCACCTGCTCGACGTCGACCACCTGGGCGTCTCCGACCTCGCCGCCGACGTCGGGACGTTCCTCGCTTCGCTGCGCCAGCAGGGCGCGCGACGACGCCTGTCGCGGCGGGCAGGCGCACCGGCCTGGGCCTACGACGAGCTCGCGGCCGAGTTCCTGCGCGAGTACCTCGTGGTCCGAGGCGTGGGCACCGCGCAGCTTCCCCGCATCCGCTGGCAGGAAGCGGTAGCCCTGGAGCGCAAGGCGCTCAGGGCCTTCGGGCGGGCACCGTGTTCGCCGCTGCCCCTGGCACTCATCGCACTCGCGCACCGACAGCTCGACATCATGGGGGGACGACATGGGAAAGCATGAGTCCGCAACGGGACCACGCAAGCCGGTCGGGGACCTGGTGCGAACGGCCCGGCTCTTCCGCCAGTACATGGGCGGGCGGAAGGTCTACGCGGCCGGCATCGTCTTCCTGGTCATCGAGGCGGCGACCGCGGTCGTCGAGCCCTATCCGATCGCCTACCTCATCGACTACCTCCAGGGCGCGCGCCCGGAGCTGCGAGACGTGGGCTGGCCCGTCCTGCTGGACTCGCAGCGGTACGAGACGATCCTGGTCCTCACCCTGGCCATCGTGCTCATCGCGGCGATCAACAGCGCCGCAGACTCGTTCACCGAGGTGTGCATGGCGCGTGGGGGCCGGTCCCTGGGCTACAGCATCCGCGTCTCGATGTATGCGCACCTCCAACGGCTCCCGCTCGCCTACCACGACAAGCGCCGCACGGGTGACGTGCTGACGCGGGTGACGGGCGACGTCCTGGTGCTCGAGGACTTCGTGGTCAAGTCCGTGAGCAACATCCTGGGAAGCCTTCTGGTGCTGCTCGGGAGCTTCGCCTTCCTGCTGTTCCAGTCCTGGCGGGTCGCGCTCGTTGCCCTCGTGATCGTCCCGGTGCTGGCCGGCGTCTCGAACCACTACTCCCGGCGCATCAAGCTCGCCAGCAAGACCCAACGCGACCGTGAGGGCGACCTGGCCTCCACGGCCCAGGAGATGCTCACCTCCATCCGACTCGTGCAGAGCTATGGTCGGGGCACGGTTGACCTTGCCCAGTTCTCGGACCAGACGGCGCGGAGCATGCACGCCTCGCTCGGGGCGGCGAACATCCAGGCGCAGTTCAGCTTCGTGATCGCCCTCATGGAGGCTCTCGCCATCTCGGCGGTGATCTGGCTCGGCGTCTGGTTGTTCGCACAGGGCGCGCTGACGATCGGCACCCTGGTGCTCTTCGTGCTGCTTCTGCAGAACATGTTCAAGCCGGCACGCAAGATCGTCAGCGAGTGGTACAAGATCGGGAAGGTCTTCGCGAGCGTGGAGCGCATCCAGGACCTTCTCGACCGCGAGGTCACGGTCCAGGACCTGCCGGACGCAGTGCCGGCTCCGATGTTCGAGGGGCGACTGACCTTCCGCGACGTCAGCTTCGCCTACCCCGTGGAGCACGCCGACGGCACCCTGCAGCCCCCCGGTCACAAGATCCTCGACGACGTCTCCTTCGAGGTGGCCCCGGGCGAGGTGGTCGCCCTGATCGGCCAGAGCGGCGCAGGAAAGAGCACGATCGCTCAGCTGGTGCCGCGGCTCTACGACCCGGACGAGGGTGAGGTGCTCGTCGACGGGCACCCGCTACGCGGGTTCACCCTGGCCTCCCTGAGGGAGCAGGTCAGCGTCGTCCTCCAGGAGACCGTGCTGCTCAGCGGAACCGTGGCCGAGAACATCGGTTACGGGATCGCCGACGCCACCAGGGAAGACATCGAGGCGGCGGCTGCCATGGCGAACGCGCACGCCTTCATCATGAACCTGCCCGAGGGCTACGAGACGATCCTCGGCGAGCGCGGGTCAACGCTGTCGGGCGGGCAGCGTCAGCGGCTCGCCATCGCGCGCGCCTTCATCCGTCGTGCTCCCATCCTCATTCTCGACGAACCGACGACAGGGCTCGACCTGGAGTCGGCCCAGAGCGTCGTGGGCGCCTTGCGCACCTTGATGCAGGGCACCACCACCATCGTGATCTCCCACGACCCGGGGCTGGTCCGCTGCGCCGACCGGGTCCTGGTCATCGGCGACGGCCAGATCGTGGAGGAGGGTTCGCCCGAGGCTCTGGTCCGCTCCGAGGGTCCGTACACCAAGCTGTGGGCGGTCGAGGCGATGGGCGGCACGCGGGACGTCCAGCGCAACGGCAGCCGATCGTCGGTCCCGACGAACGGACGCCTGCCGGCGCAGCGGACCCGGGCGACTTCTCGGAACGGTTTCGAGCGGAGCGGGGAGCGCGGTCGCCTGCTGCTCGGCCTCGAGCAGCGACTGCCGGGCCTGGCCAGGGCGATCGACCGCACGTTCGTCGGGAACCACCTCGAGCGGATGTTGGGGGAGGACAGGATCGACCGCATCACGGCGGGAAAGCTGTGGCTCAGGGACGACATGACGTGCGACATCCGCTACAAGGTCACGGTGGCCGGGGCAGCAGGGTCAGGCGCGACGACCACCGTTCTCGGGCGTGTGCACCCGGACGTGACCGCCGCGGAAGCCCATGTCATGCGGATCTCGAGCATGACCACCTCACCGGCGAGCGCCACACCGGGGGGTCGGTCGACCTGGTTGGCGGAGGGAGCATCGATGGGTCTCTCGCAGTTTCCGCTCGACCCGGAGCTGCCGACGCTGCCGCTCGTGACCGACCCTGCCTTCCTGCACTCCCTCGATGCATTCGTCGACTCGCACGACCCGCCCGTCGTGACACCTGTGCACCATCCGCGGGAGGGTGCCTGCGTCCTGCGCTACCGCCTTCGTCGTTCACCGGCACACTCGCTGGACCATCCGCCCTCGATCGTCTACGGGAAGGTGTACGGGGACGCGACAGGGGACGTGGTCGACGGTTTCCTTCGAGCCCTCCGCAAGGAACGCACGCGGCAGGGTGACCTGTACCCGACCAACTTTCCGCAACCTGTCGCCTACGACCCGTTGCTGCGGCTGCTCCTGACGGAGGGGCTCCCCGGCAGGGCACAGGTGCCTGAGCTGCTCAGGAGCGTGGTCGTTCGCGGCCGCGGAGGAGGTGGGGAGGCGGCCGGTGAGCTGCGGAACGCCCTGCACCAGTCGGCGCGAGCCCTCGCAGCCCTGCACGGGAGTGACCTGTCGACGGCGCCGGTCTATCGGAGCGGCGACGAGCTCGCCCGCATCGAGCACGAGGTTGGCATCGTGCGGGCGGTGTGGCCGCAAGAGGCGGGCCGAGTCATGACCGGTGTCGATGCCGTCGAGGGTGCGGTGGAGAGCCCCACCGATCTCGTGCTCTCGCACGGGGACTTCACACCGGCGCAGGTGCTCCTGGACGGGCCGGCCCCGGCCGTCGTCGACCTGGACACGCTGTGCTGGGCGGAGCCCGCGCTCGACCTCGGGCGCTACCTTGCGCACCTGCGCCTCCTGGCGGTCAAGGCGGGTGGTCCGGCGGCACGCGTGACCGCCGACGAGCTCGGCGCGGAGTTTCTCCGGTGCTACGGACAGGTGAGCGACCGAACCTTTGCCGCCACGGAGGCGTCCGACAGGATCGCGTTCTACGTGACCACGACCCTGGCGCGAAGCGCGTTGCACTCATGCCGGCAGCTGAAGCCGGAACGGTACGAGCTGGCGGTGTCGCTGCTCGAGGAGATCCAAGCAAGGAGAGTGGACCTGTGACCACGACGTACTCCGCGGAAGGGGTGATCGAGTCACTCGACCCGTTCGCCACCATCCCGGCCTGGCTCGCTGCCCCCATGCAGCCGGCATGTGTCGCCGGCAGCCTCCGCACCCATGTGGCTGAGCTGGCGTCGGGGGAGGTGGTCCTGCAGGCATGCACCGCGGACCGGCTGCGCGCCAAGGGCGCCGAGTGGCTCGTCCGTTACACGTTGCGCCTCGCGTGGCCCGACGGGAGGGAGCAGGAGTGCGTCCTGGTGGGGCGGTTGTTCGGGCCGCAGGCGTCAATCCCTGCCAGTGCCCCGAACGTCGGGTCCGTCGCGGTCGGGGACGTCGGATGGAGCTGCTTCCTGCCCGATCTGCGGCTCGAGCTGCGGACGCAAGCCCTCGACGATGCGCTTCCGGCCCTGCCGAAGCTGGTGGATCCTTCCGCGGCAGCGGAGCTGCTGCAACCTCTGCTGCGCCAGGCCGGATACAGCGACGCCACGATCGCCGAGTGCGAGCCGGTCGTGGTCCGCTACAAGCCGGGTAGTCGGTGCACTGTCGTGGTCAGGATGAGCTACGTCGACACGACCGTGGTCGAGCGTCCGCCGGATCCGGTGGTGGTGAAGACCCACCAGGGAGACAAGGGCGAGTCGGCGTGGGAGGCGATGACGGCGCTGTGGAACCGCTCCGAGACCTGGGGACACGCCGTGCGGCTGGCGGAGCCGATCGCCTACCTGCCGGACGAGCGCATTCTGGTCCAGGGGCCGGTGCCTGAGGAGCGCACCCTGAAGGAGCTGGCCCGCGAAGCGATCAGGTCCGGCGAACCCGAGCAGCTCGACCGGCTCCGCTCGGAGCTGGGCAAGACAGCGAGGGCTCTCGCCGCGCTGCACCTGTCCGGCGCTCGGTACGCCCGGAGCGCCGACCTCGATGGGGAGCTGGAGGAGGTGACGGAGGTGGTTCAGCGGTTGTCGCTGAGCGTGCCCGAGCTCGACGCGGCAGCCGAGCCGCTCCTCCGCCTCCTGCGGGAGCGGGCCGCGGGGACACCGGCCGACCCCGTCGTGCCCGCACACCACGACTTCCGCCCGGCCCAGGTGCTGCTCCACGGTGGAGAGCTCGGTTTCATCGACTTCGACGGCTCGGCCATGGCCGAACCGGCGCTGGACCTCGGCCGGTTCCGGGCGAAGCTGCGTGACATCGGCATCTCGACGCTCGGCGTCATCGAAGGGTCCGTCGATCCTCGGGTGCCGCACAACCTCGCCCTCCTCGACGACCTGTGCGACCACTTCCTGAACGCCTATCAGGAGCACGCGCCGGTGAGCACCGACCGTGTGCTCCTCTGGGAGACGTGCGACCTGGTCACGACTATGCTGCACGCATGGACGAAGGTTCGTCTGGCCCGCCTGGAGCCGCGGCTGGCCACACTGGTCCACCAGCTGCGGAGCAGCGGCCTGCTGGCCGGGTAAGGCTGCACGTGGGCGGATGATGACGCGCACGCGGGGCTGGTGGGGCAGGACCGGGGTGGTGTCCACGCTGTTGGGGCTTGCCGGGGGCGCCGCGCTGGTCATGGCCGTCGTGAACCAGCCCCCCGCCCCTCCCGCTGTCGAAGCAGGCGCCGTGCGCGCGTCGTCGGCACCCGCAACGCCAGCCCCGTCACCGACGGCCGAGCGTGCCCGCGTCCCGGGCGGCACCGCGAAGAACCCAGACCTCGTTCACGGGCTCGTTCTTCCCGAGTCCGAGCCGGTCCGTGTGCGGATCCCCCGGATCGAGGTCACCTCTCCCCTCGTCCCGCTCGGCCTCGACGAGACCGGCGCGCTGGAGGTGCCCGAGGACGGTCGGCAGGCCGGCTGGTACACGCGAGCGCCGACCCCGGGGGCGTTGGGGCCGGCCGTCATCGCCGGCCACGTCACCTGGGACCTCGAGCCGGCGATCTTCTTCCGGCTGGGAGAGGTGCGGCGTTCCGACCGGGTCGAGGTGCTGCGCGCCGACGGGTCGACCGCAGTCTTCGCCGTTCGACGGGTGGTCAGCTTCGCCAAGTCGAGGTTCCCGTCGGCGGCTGTCTACGGCCCGACCAACCACGCCGCGTTGCGGTTGATCACCTGCGCCGGGGAGTACGACGCCGCAGCCGGCGGATACGAGGACAACGTCGTGGTGTTCGCCGCGTTGGTGCACGTTCGGCACTGACTCGTGAACGGTTCGTCCGGTTCACCGGACTTCGACGACGACCACGTTGGACTTGGCGCCCGACGACGGATCGACCGCGCGAAGGCGGTTCATGCCGCGACGTCCCAGTTCGACGAAGGTCTCGAAGCCGCCTGACTCGTTGACGACCGTGGGGAGCGGGAAGCTCACCCAACCGCGGCGCGCGTAGTGCAGCTGGACGCGCAGCGCCGTTCCGGGCTCGACCTCGGGGGCGCTGCCTTTCAGCGGCACGGCCTCCAGTGCGGTCACCGTGAGCCGGTCGGCGGTGAGCCGGATGTCGTCACGTGACGACCCTGAAGAGGACGCGGAGGCGTTGGCGGACGCCTCGGTCGACGTCGTCTCCGGGCCGTCGGTGGAGGAGTCCGACTCCTGGCCGCGCTGGACCCAGCCGACGATCAAGAGCACGGCGACGAGCGCGGCAACGGCGGCCAGCACGTGGTGATGATGGACTTGTCTGTGACGGCCTTTCGACATGGCAAGACCTCGGTCGCCTAGCGTTGTGCCGAGGAGGCCGTTTCGTCGGATCGCCGGCGTCTCACCTGAGGACTCAGTCCGACGCCGAGGGCGATGCCGATCAGGGCCATCCCGGCTGCCGCCCAGCCGACCGTGCCGGTGACGTCGGCTCCGCTCGACCCCGTGGCCACCGCGCCGTGCGGCTGATGACCGGCTCCGGCTCCGGTCACCACGCCGCAGGCCGCCGGATCCGTCACCTCCTCCGGGACGCCGGGGATTCCGAGGTTGCTGGCGAAGGTCGACTCGCCCAGGGCGCCGACGTCGTACTTGCCGTTGTCGTTGGCGTCGATGCCGTGCTGGACGACGTGCAGCGTGGAGAGGTGCTGGACGAGCCCGTCCGGCAGCTCGTCAGCGGAGATCGTGCGGTCGTACCGCAGCCGGCCGTCGGCATCCGCCACCGGCATGCGGTCCAGGTCCAAGCCGCTCCGGACCGACGTGTCACCGCGAACGGTCAGCGCCAGGAAGACGTTGCCGTACTCGCCTGAGGCCTCTTCGTTGGTGATCCAGCCGTCACCGTCGCTGTCGTCCGCCATGGAGGCGCACATGAAGTGGCCGCCCTCACGGCTGCCGTGCAGGTGCTGCGCATGAGGGCCCGGCATCAGCCCCGCGGCACGGATCTGCACTCTCAGGTCTCCTTGGTCGGTGACCGTCAGGGTGACCGAACCCCGGCCGCCACTGTCGTTCTGCTCGACCAGCTGGGCGTGCAACGTGGTAGCCGCCACAGCCGGTGGCGCGAGCTGCCAGAGCAACCCCGCCGTCAGGGCTGCCAACGGAGTCGTCAGTGCAGGGAGCTTCATCCTGGTCATCGTGCACGTCCCTTCAGCCGGAGGCCGCCGAAAATCAGCCGTACGGACGACGCTCGATCGTGCGGGGACGGCCGAGGGCGACGTGAGATTTTACCGCCGGAGAGGGTGATCAGACGAGGTCAAGGGGTCCCGACCTTGTTCTCGTGCTGATCGACGAAGCGGCCGTCAGGTCCGACCCAGCCCTGACCGCCCGTCGCCGAATTCGACATGCCTCGCGTTGTGACCGAGTAGGCTGATTCGCGACGAATGCTGCATTCCGCGACCGACAACGGGGGGCCAAGTGCGCGCTGGGAAGAGGCGGCAGCGCCTCTACGGATTCGGGGTGGCCGCGCTGGCGAGGACCTCCGGCGCCGAGCTGCTGCGGCGCCGTACCCTCGTGGCCGGCTCCATGACCACGGCCGCCCTCGTCCTCGCCGGCCTTCCCGCGGCGCCGCCGGCAGCTGCGTCGGTGACCGTCCGCACGGACGACGGCGTGGCACTTCAGCTGTCGCCGACCGGGAAGGTGACCTCCCTCCGACTGGGCGGCAAGGAGGTCGCGGGCGGCACGCGCTCTCCGCTCTTCTCGGTCCGGAAGGTGGGCGGCACTCCCAACCTCCTTCCGAACCCGGGCCTGGAGGTGGACCGGGACGGTGACGGGATCCCCGACGGATGGCGGCTCATGTCCGGCGTGGTCGAGCCTGAGTGGGTCACCGACCAGGCACACCGGGGCCAGAGGTCGGTCAGGTTCCAGGCGCCGACCGTCGCGACGAGCACGTCCCTGCAGACGACGGTCGCGGTCGAGCCGAGCCGGTTCTACAGGCTCGATGGGTGGATGCGGTCCGAGGACGTCCAGCCCACGGCCGCCACCGCGGAACCCGCGACCGGCCCCTCCCCGGTCCGGCTGAAGGTGCAGCAGCTCGCCGGTTCGACCGTGGTGGGCTCGGTGCAGGCGTACGGCTACACCGACACCGCAGGGTGGCACCGCGGGAACGTCGGCTTCCGCACCCGGCCGGAAGTCACGAGCGTCCGGGTGGTCGCGCAGGTCGTCGCGGGCTCCGGCACGGTCTGGTACGACGACCTGTCCCTGAGGGAGCTGTTCCGGCCCGGCTGGGGCGCCGCTCGCGGAACGGTGAAGCGCACCGCCAGCGGAGCGAAGTTCCGCGGCACCGCCGACAAGATGGACATCGCCGCAACCGTCACGGAGCGGTCCGACCACGTGCGCATCGACGGCACCGTGCGCTCGTCGACGAGGCGTGAGACGCCCTTCCAGCTGCGCGTGACATTGCCGGTCGACGCAGTCGGCTGGCGGTGGTGGGACGACCCGCGGCACTTCCGGGTGATCCGTCCTGGGAAGCGCTACGACTACCTGACGGAGTGGAACGAGCAGCAGACGTCGAGGTACCCGTTCAACACGCTCTCGAGCCGCTCGCGGGCGCTGACCGTGGGTCTCCCCCTCGACCGGCCGAAGCTTGCGAGGGTCGAGTACGGCGGTGGCCGGCTGCACCTGACCTTCGACCTCGGCGTCGCGGCCGGGAGCTCGAGCCGTGCGACCAGGGCGCCGTTCTCCCTCGTGCTGTTCACCTCGGCCCCCGGCGCCGGCTACCGCGGGGCGACCGCCGAGTACTACGACATCTTCCCCCGCCACTTCCAGCGGCGGACGGTTGCGTCCAGGGAGGGCGGCTGGTTCGGGTCGGTCAGCCGTTCGCGGCTCGCGGACACCTGGGACGACTTCGGGCTGGGGCTCAACATGATCGCCCTCGGCACGGGCAACGACGGCGGCAACGGAAACTGGGGCGCCGAGTTCCTCCCCTGGGACAACGAGCGCGGGATCTACGCCACCGCCTACAACCACCACTGGGGCTACAAGCACCCGAACGTCGACGACCCGACGATCCCGACGTACGAGACCGAGATGGACCGGATCAGAGCCGATTCGCACATCACCCCCACGGACGCCGGCGAGCACCGGTTGCGCGACCGGTCGGTGGCGACCCTCGACTCGGGGGCCCGCGACATCAACGACCGCTACCTGTACGCCCGCTACAAGGGGTTCCTCCAGCACTACGAGAACCTCAACCCGCTGGACGGGGCGCTCGACTGGCGGACGGTCTCCCGCATCTACCAGATGGATGCCGCCGTCAACGAGGCCGAGCGGCTCGACGGCACCCTCGACGCGCTCCACCTGGACTCCGTCTCCGGCATGCGACGTTGGGGCTCGGCGGACGACTACCACAAGGACCACTGGGCGAACACGCGCTACGGCCTGACGTTCTCCTACGACTCCGGACGGGTGGTCGACCGGCTCGCGTTCGGCGTGGCCGCCCAGGTCGCCTACGTCTCGAAGTACGCCCATGACCGCGGCATGTTCCTGAGCGCGAACTTCAACGGCAGCGACGCACGTTCGGCGTCGTGGTTCGGCGCCCACGCGATCGACTACGTCGGTCTCGAGCGGGGCCTTCCGGAGAAGGCCAGCGACGAGAACGACCCGCACACGACAGTCGACGGTTTCGCCCTCTTCAAGCGGGTGCTTGCCGGTCAGCGTCCCGTCTCCACCATCGACCCCGACTGCGACACCTACGACGGGCAGGAGGTCGAGAAGCGGTTCCACCAGACGATGCTGTACGGCATCTACATGGGTTGTGGCGGCGGAGCGACGTGGACCGACGAACAACGGGTCGTCTTCGCGAAGTACACGCCGCTGCTCCGCGAGATCAACGAGGCCGGCTGGGAGGTCGTGACGGCGGCCGAGTCGTCCGACCCCGCCGTACTCGTCGAGCGGTTCGGCTCGATGGCGGAGGACGGCGCGGTCTGGTTCGCGGTGCACAACCCGACGGAGGTTCGTCGGCCGTACGTGGCCACCGTGAACCGTCACACGGTGGAGGGACTCTCTGCGGCAGCACTGAGCGCTGAGGACCGCATGACGGGCGAGCCGGTCGTCGTGGGGCCCTCGCCGGGCGGCGTCTCGTTCGGCGGTGATCTGGCACCGTTCACCACGGCATTGGTCCGGATCACCCCGGGACGCTGACCGCGCCCGCTGTCGGAGCCCTCTGGCAGTCTCGCCCCATGAGCACCCGCGAGACTGCCGGCACGGCTGGGGACCAGGAGAGGCCGGAGAAGGTCGCGGTGGTCCTCTCCGGCGCGGCGGCCCGCGGCGCCTTCCAGGCTGGTGCCCTCGCCGCCCTCGTCCCCGCGCTGGAGCGGGAGGGGCTCCGCCCGACGGTGTGGCTCGGCACGAGCGCCGGCAGCATCAACAGCGCAGTCTGGGGCTCCCTGGCCCACCTCGACGTCACCAGCGCCGCCGAGCGGACGGTGGAGCTCTGGCAGGAGATGGGCCACGACGACGTCTACCGCCCGCTCCCGGTCTCGCTGCCCCGGACCGGGCTGGAGTACGCCGCCGGCGCGCTCCTCGGAGTCGGTCCCGGCACGATCAGCCTCCTCGACACCTCGCCGCTGCGGCGTACCGCTCACGAACGGCTCGACGCCGACTCCCTCCACCGCAACATCACCGAGGGGCGGCTCGACGCCGTCGGCGTGGTCGCCACCCGGATGCCTTCCGAGGCCGATGCCGTGGTCGTCGGCGCTGCCAGCGGCCGCAGCGTGATCTTCCTCGACGAGCATCGTCGGAGCGGCTACGCCGGCGACCCGGACCGCGCCCTCGACGTCCACCGCGGGCCGATCGTCGCCGACCATGTCCTCGCCTCGTCGGCGATCCCGGTCGCCTTCCCCGCGGTGCGGGTCGACCGCCCGGCGCCCGCAACGGGGTGGTACGTCGACGGCGGCGTCCGGCTCAACACGCCGCTGCACCCGGCCGTCGGGCTGGGCGCGACCAAGGTCGTCGTCGTCTCCGCCACCTCGACGACGTACGCCGCCTCGCCGCCCCCGGCGCTGGACGTGGAGCGGCCCGACGTGGCCGATGCCGCCGCCCAGGTGATGCACGCGGTCCTGGCCGACCGCACCACCGAGGACCTCCGCGCGCTGCGGCGGACCAACCGGCTCGTCGCCCAGGCCGGCGCGGCCGGCCGGGTGCTCACCCGGAGCAGCGGAGAGCCCTACCGGGCCGTCGAGGTGATGACGGTCTCGCCACCGGTCGGCGAGATGGCCCGGCTCGCAGCGGAGACCTACGCGCGGAGGACCCAGGGGCTCGGCCGGCTCACCGAGCTCGACAACTGGCTCCTCGGCCGGGCACTGCGCGGTGCGGGCGACGGGGTCGGGCGCCGCGAGCTGCTCAGCTACCTGCTGTTCGACGAGGAGTACTTCGCCGCCGGGATCGAGCTGGGGCGACGGACCGCCGAGGCGACTCTCGCCATGGGTTGGCA
>DASSBB010000042.1:0-45895 GCA_035699145.1 Marmoricola sp. | reverse complement strand
CGCCAGCGCGGACGGCTTGCCGGTGAGGAACGCGCCGGCACGGTCCGCGGCGAGCTCGCGGTAGCGCGAGAGCAGCTTGATCGCCAGGAAGCTGATCGCGTAGACGACGATGCTGACGAGGAGCACCAGCAGCCAGATCGGGAGCCCGTTGTTGTTGTTGTCGCGGCGCCCGCCGCCCAGCATGCCCAGCCCGCCGAACTGCGCACCGCGGAGCACCATCCCGGTGATGATGGCCGCCGAGGAGGCCAGGGTCATCACCATGACGTCCCGGTGCGCGACGTGGGAGAGCTCGTGCGCGAGGACCCCCTCCAGCTCGTCGACGGTGAGCCGGTCGAGGATGCCGGTGGTCACGCAGACCGCCGAGTGGCTCGGAGACCGGCCGGTCGCGAACGCGTTGGGGAGGTCGGTGTAGGCGATCGCCACGGTCGGCTTCGGCATGTCCGCCATCGCGCAGAGCCGGTCGACCATGGCGTGCAGCTCGGGCGCCTCGTGCGGCGCGACGACCCGCGCGCGCATCGCCTTGAGCGCCACCTTGTCGGAGTTGTACCACTGGAACCACGCGATGCCGAGCCCGATCACCCCGATGATCACGGCGAACTCCGGTGGAGCGGCCACCATCAACCCGACGATGAGCCCCACGAACACCAGTCCGAGGACGAACATCGTGAGGGTCATCCGGGCGGTCAGCCCGCGGTCCTTGACGAAGCGTGTGCTCATCAGTCCGGGACGAGCCCCTCGTCGGTGAGGAGCGCCCGCACCTCCTCCAGGCTCGCGTCGGAGGGCGGCAGGATGAGGTCCGAGTCCTCCAGGGAGTCGTCCTCCAGCCTGGTGCCCTGCTGGCGTACGGCGTCGAGCAGCGCGGTCAGGCTCGACGAGAACGTCGCCTCGTCCCCCGCCTGGACGGCCTTCTCCACCGAGTCGTCGAGGGCGTTCATCGCCTCGAGGACGTCGTCGGAGACCTCCCACTGCCCCTCGCCGAGGATGCGGACGATCATGACTCGTCCCGCCGCTCGACCGGGTCGGCCACCGGCGTCGACTCCTGGGCCGGCTGCACCGGGCCGTTGGCGTCGATCGCCTTGGGCGGCTCCCCCGCGGTGACGGCACCGGTGGTGCCGGCCTTGAGGCGGGCCAGCTCGGCCTCGACGTCGGAGCCGGACGACAGGGCAGCCAGCTCGCGGTCGATGTCGTCGGCACCGCCGCCGAGCGAGAGCTGGTCGTCGAGTGCGCCGGAGGCGATCAGCTCGTCGATCGCGCCGGAGCGGGCCTGCATCTGGGCCGTCTTGTCCTCGGCGCGCTGGACGGCGAGCCCCACGTCGCCCATCTCCTCGGAGATGCCCGAGAACGCCTCGTTGACCCGGGTCTGCGCCTGGGCGGCGTTGTAGGTGGCCTTGAGCGTCTCCTTCTTCGTGCGGAACGCCTCGACCTTGGCCTGCAGCCGCTGCGAGGCGAGCGTGAGCTTCTCCTCCTCGCCCTGGAGCTGCGCGTGCTGGGCCTGCAGGTCGGCGAGCTGGTTGGTGATGCCGCTCTTGCGGGTCAGCGCCTCCCGCGCGAGGTCCTCGCGCCCCTGGCCGAGCGCCGCCTGGGCCTGGTTGGTCAGCTTGTCCGACCCCTGCTGCAGCTGCTTCATCTGCAGCTCGAGCCGCTTCCGGCTGGTGGCCACGTCCGCCACGCCCCGGCGTACCTTCTGCTGCATCTCGAGCATCTTCGAATAGCTGTAGTCGAGCGTCTCGTTGGGGTCCTCGGCGCGGTCGAGCGCCTTGTTGGCCTTGGCGCTGAAGATCAGCCGGATGCGCTGCATGAGGCTCATGAGGATGCAGCCCTTTCGGTTCGTCGTCTGGGGTCGTCGTCTGGGTCGACAACTGCCACCCTACGAGGGGAACGCACGGCGCCGGTAGAAGGTTCCTCCGGGTATCCTGTTCCCGTCCTCCGGCTCCCCTTGTGAAGGTTCGCGTTGTTCCGTCGTACGAAGTCCCAGAACGAGACCACCGCGTCCGGCGCGACCGCCGCGACCGTCCTGCCGGCCCCCGGCAAGGGGCGGCCCACCCCTACCCGCAAGGAGGCGGAGGCCGCCGCCCGGGCCCGCGCCAAGGCTGCGCTCGACCCGAAGGCCTCCCGCAAGCAGCAGCGCGAGCACCGCTCGGTGAAGAGCCAGGAGATCCGCGCCGGGATGAAGGCCGGGGACGAGCGCTACCTCCCCGCCCGTGACCAGGGACCGGTCAAGCGGTTCGTCCGCGACTTCGTCGACCACCGGCTCTGCATGGCGGAGTTCGCGATCCCGCTGCTCTTCTCGAGCCTGCTCGCCTCCGCCTCCGGTTTCGCCCAGCTCGGCACCGGCATCATGAACGCCACGATGCTGGTCGTGGTCGTCGACTCGGTGCTGCTCCGGTTCCGGCTGCGACGCGAGCTCAAGCGGCGGTTCCCCGAGGAGTCGCTGAAGGGCACCACCTTCTACGCCTTCATGCGCGCTCTCCAGGTCCGGTTCCTGCGGCTCCCGAAGCCGCGGGTGAAGCTCGGCCAGGAGCTTCCCGAGCGCTACTGAGCCCTCGCCGGGCACCGTTGGGTCGCGCCGATACGGTCGGCTCATGAAGACACGCAACCTCGGCGCCAGCGGCCTCAAGATCTCCGAGATCGCCTACGGCAACTGGCTCACCCACGGATCCCAGGTCGAGGAGGACGCCGCCCGTGCCTGCGTGCGGGCCGCCCTCGACGCCGGCATCACGACGTACGACACCGCCGACGTCTACGCCAACATCCGGGCGGAGACCGTCCTCGGCAAGGCGCTCGCCGGCGAGCGCCGCGAAGGGCTCGAGATCTTCACCAAGGTCTACTGGCCCACCGGGCCCGGCGCGCACAACGACCAGGGTCTGTCCCGCAAGCACATCCTGGAGTCGATCGACGGCTCGCTGAGGCGGCTGCAGACCGAGTACGTCGACCTCTACCAGGCGCACCGGTTCGACCACGAGACGCCCCTCGAGGAGACGATGGAGGCGTTCGCCGACGTCGTCCGCTCCGGCAAGGCGCTCTACATCGGCGTCTCGGAGTGGCGCTCGGAGGAGATCCGGCGGGCCCACGGGCTCGCCCGGGAGCTGCGCATCCCGCTGGTCTCCAACCAGCCGCAGTACAACATGCTCTGGCGGGTCATCGAGACCGAGGTCGTGCCGACGTGCGAGGAGCTCGGCCTCGGCCAGGTGGTCTGGTCGCCGATCGCGCAGGGCGTCCTCACCGGCAAGTACCTCCCCGGTCAGCCACCGCCGGAGGGCTCCCGCGCCACCGACGCACAGGGCGGCTCGGACATGATCAAGCGGTGGATGGACGACGACCTGCTGACCCGGGTGCAGGAGCTGAAGCCGGTTGCGGACGAGGCGGGGCTCACGATGGCGCAGCTGGCAGTCGCGTGGACGCTCCAGAACCCCAACGTCTCGGCGGCGATCATCGGGGCCTCCCGACCCGACCAGGTGCACGACAACGTCCAGGCGGCGGGCGTCGTCCTCGAGGACGCACTGCTGAAGCGGATCGACGACGTGCTGGGCGACAAGGTGGTCCGGGACGCGTCGCTCACCAAGTCGCCCCCGAGGCGCGACTCCTGACCCCGTCGGGGCGACCGCGTCAGGCGTGCAGGCTCATCGGGCCGTAGACCTCGCGGTCGCCCTCCAGGAGGGACACGGAGTCGACCCCCGCCTCGGCGAGGTCGCGCCAGCTCTCCCCCAGCCACGTCTCGGCGTCGCTCTGCGAGGTGAACCGCGGGCCGTTCGCGGTTCCGGTGAGCTCGTCGGGCAGCCGGTCGCCGGCGGCGTCGTGGAGCCGCCAGCGCCAGACGGCGTTCGGCGAGAGCCGTTCGCCGAGGAAGCCCCCGGACTCCATGGGGTGCGTCATCGTTGGTCCTCCTGGTCGATGGTGGCCGTCATGACTCGCGCACCCCCGGGGTGACGAACGGGGGCTTGGTGAGCGCGAAGACCTCCCGACGGCCGCGCACGTCGACGGAGACCTCGGCGCCGTCGGTGACCTGGGCGTCGACGAGGGCCAGCCCGACGCCCTTGCGCAGCGTGGGCGAGAACGTGCCGGAGGTGATCTGTCCGACGGGCAGGTCCGCGGTCAGCAGCACCCGCATCCCGGGCCTCGGAATTCCCCTCCCCTGGGCGACGATGCCTCGGAGCACCCGGGCGGGTCCCTCAGCGCGCTGCTGGGTCAGCCCTTCGCGGCCCCAGAACGCCGGCTTGGACCACCCGACCGCCCACCCGAGGCGGGCCTCGACGGGAGTGACGTCGAGCGAGATGTCCTGCCCGTGGAGCGGGTAGCCCATCTCGGTGCGCAGCGTGTCCCGGGCACCGAGCCCACAGGGGGTGATCCCCTGGTCGGTACCCGCTGCCATCAGCGCGTCCCACACGAGCGCCGCCGCATCCCACGGGACGACGAGCTCGTAGCCGCGCTCGCCGGTGTAACCGGTCCGGCAGACGGTCAGCTCGACGCCGTCGTGCTGGGCGGTCACGAACGACATGTAGTCGTGTCCGGTGGGCAGGGCGAGCGCGTCGAGCACCTCGTCGGAGCGGGGCCCCTGGACGGCGAGCACGGCGTAGGCCTCGTGCTGGTCGGTGACCGTGACCCCGGACGGAGCCGCCGACCGGAGCCGGCGGGCCACCTCGGCGGTGTTCGCCGCGTTGGGAACCAGGAACACGTGGTCGTCGGCGTGGAGGTAGGCGATGAGGTCGTCGACCACGCCGCCGGTCGCGTCGTCGCAGCACAACGTGTACTGCGCCTGCCCCGGCCCGATCCGCCCGAGGTCGTTGGTGAGCGTCGCGTTGACGAAGTCGGCGGCGCCCGTGCCGTTGACGCTGATCTTGCCGAGGTGGCTCACGTCGAAGAGGCCGACACCGTTCCGGACCGCCGCATGCTCCTTGAGAACGCCTCCGGGGTACTCCAGCGGCATCGACCACCCGCCGAACTCCGCGAGCTTCGCGCCCAGCGCGACGTGGCGGTCGTGGAGCGGCGACTGCTTCGTCGCGCCGGTCGTCGTGGTGCTCTCTCCGGGGGCCTCCATGGCGCCGAACCTACCCCAGCGCTCTCGACGCCCTCGGCCGGCTGCGCAGCCCGGACTAGCATGCTCGGGGTGACCAACTACATCCTCCGCAAGGGCGCCGCCGAGCGCACCGGGACGGACGCCGTCGTGGTCGGCGTCCTCACCTCGGACAAGGCACCGACGATCGCCCCGGGCGGCGAAGGGGTCGCCGAGGCCTACGGCCGGAAGCTCAAGCCGCTGCTCTCCATGCTCGGCTTCACCGGCAAGCTCGGTCAGACCGCGACGGTCCCGACGGGCGGCACGCTCAAGGCCCCGATGCTGGTGCTGGTGGGGTTGGGCGCCGAGGTCACCCCGGTCGCCGTACGACGCGCCGCGGGCGCCTCGGCGAGGGCGGTGGAGAACGCCGCCTCCGTGGCGCTGGCCCTTCCCGCCGACGGCGCCGCGCTGGTCCGCGCCGTCGTCGAGGGGTTCGCCCTCGGCTCCTACGCGTTCGACACCTACAAGTCCAAGCCCGCCGACGACGCACCCGGCGAGGTCGTGGTCCTCAGCGAGAACGCCCGCCGTGAGGAGCTGACCACCGCCCTGGCCGAGGCACAGGTCGTCGCCGCCGCGGTCGCCGCCACCCGGGACTGGGTCAACACCCCGCCGGGCGACCTCACGCCGGCCGTCTTCGCCGATGCCGTCGCGAGCCGCGGCGGCCCGGGTCGCAAGGGCCGGTCGGCCAAGGGCACCAAGGGCACCAAGGCGCCGAAGGCGCCGCGGGGCGCCACCGGGGCCGCAGCGGTGACCGTCACGGTCATGGACGAGGACGAGCTCGCCGAGGCCGGCTGCGGGGGCATCCTCGGGGTCGGCCGCGGCTCCGACAGCCCGCCCCGGATGGTGCGGCTCTCCTACGAGCCGAAGGGTGCCACCCGCCACCTCGCGCTCGTCGGCAAGGGGGTCACCTACGACTCGGGAGGCCTCTCCATCAAGCCGGGCCCGTCGATGACGACCATGAAGATGGACATGGCCGGCGCCGCTGCGGTCGTCAACGCCACCTTCGCGATCGCCGAGCTCGGGCTGCCCGTGCGGGTCACCACCTTCGCGCCGATGGCGGAGAACATGATCTCCGGGTCGGCCACCCGGCCCGGGGACGTCCTCACGATGTACCGGGGCAAGACCGTCGAGGTGCTCAACACCGACGCCGAGGGACGGCTGATCCTCGCCGACGCGCTCGGTCACGCGGTCGAGGAGGAGCCCGACCTCGTCGTCGACGTGGCGACGCTGACCGGCGCCTGCGTCATCGCCCTCGGCGACCGGGTCGCAGGGCTCTTCGGCAACGACGAAGGGGTCGTCCGCCGGATCCAGGGGGTCTCGGAGCGCGCCGGTGAGGCACTGTGGCCGATGCCGATCCCCGAGGAGATGGGAGAGAAGGTCCGCGGCAACTCCAAGATCGCCGACCTCGCCCAGCACAACACCGAGCGGTGGGGCGGGGCGTCGTACGCCGCGGCGTTCCTCCGCGAGTTCGTCGGCGACGTGCCGTGGGCGCACATCGACATCGCCGGGCCGGCGTACAACGAGAAGGCTCCCTACGGTCACGTGACGACCGGCGGCACGGGGGTCGTCGTACCCACCCTGGTCGAGCTCGCCCGTGACCTCGCCGACGGCGCCGAGGTCACGGCCGGCGTTCAGGTGCCCGAGTAGCCCGAGTCCTTCTGCCGGCGGTTGTAGGCCCGCATCCGGTCGGGGTAGCCGACCACGGCGGCGTCGTACGACGGGACCCCGTTGCTGTTCGCGAACTGGTGCGCCCAGGCGACCGAGGGCACCCGCCTCCTGGTCCACTCCCCGTCGTGCGCGACGAGGAGGATCGTGACGTCACTGACCGCCGTCCGGGGCTCGACGAAACCCTCCACACCGCGGCGGGTGCGGGCGAACTCGGTGAGGTGCGCCTGGTCGGCGGAGTCCGAGGGGCGCACCGTCGTGAAGCCGGCGTTGGTGTTCCGGGCGCCGCTGCGGCGCTTGCGTCCGCGCAGGCGGTCGAGCATTCCCATGGGCTCAGTGTGACCTACTGACGAAAGGGGGAGGGATGGTGCAAGGATGGGCGAAGTCTTCCTGTGCCTTGCGGCACCAGCAGCCAGAAGGAGCGATCACACCGTATGGCGACCTCAGTCAACCTCCCCGCGCTCGGCGAGTCCGTCACCGAAGGCACCGTGACCCGGTGGCTGAAGTCTGTCGGTGACGAGGTCGCCGTCGACGAGCCGCTCCTCGAGGTGTCGACCGACAAGGTCGACACCGAGATCCCCTCCCCCGTGGCCGGCACCCTCCTCGAGATCAAGGTCGAGGAGGACGAGACCGTCGAGGTCGGCGCGGAGCTCGCCGTGGTCGGCGACGCCGACGAGAGCTCGTCCGGCGGCGGGGAGTCCGGAGAGTCGACAGAGGACCAGGGCGGGGGTGGCCTCGAGCAGGAGGCCGCGGACCGCGAGCAGGAGACCGCCCAGGCGGCCGCCGAGGCCGAGCCCGACGACGAACCAGCGGCCAAGGAGCAGGCGGCCGAGGAGAAGTCCGAGGCCGGCACCAGCGGCGGCGGTGACGCCGCGGCCGCCGGCGGCCAGAAGAAGTCGTCCGGCGGTGGAGGCGGCGACTCGACGCCAGTGACGCTGCCCGCGCTCGGTGAGTCGGTGACCGAGGGCACCGTGACCCGGTGGCTCAAGTCCGTCGGTGACGAGGTCGCCGTCGACGAGCCGCTCCTCGAGGTGTCGACCGACAAGGTCGACACCGAGATCCCCTCCCCCGTGGCCGGCACCCTCCTCGAGATCAAGGTCGAGGAGGACGAGACCGTCGAGGTCGGCGCCGAGCTGGCGCGAATCGGCTCCGGCGAGCCGTCGTCCGGCTCCGGCGAGAGCAAGGCCGAGCCCGAGCCGGAGCCCGAGCCCGAGCCCGAGCCCGAGCCCGAGCCGAAGCAGGAGGAGAAGCCCGAGCCGGAACCCGAGCCCGAGCCCAGGGCCGAGCCCAAGGCCGAACCCAAGCCGGAGCCCAAGGCCGAACCGAAGCAGGAGCCCAAGGCCGAACCGAAGCAGGAGTCGTCGGACGTCCAGGCGTACGTCACCCCGCTGGTCCGCAAGCTCGCGTCCGAGCACGGCGTCGACCTGTCGACGCTCGAGGGCACCGGTGTCGGCGGCCGGATCCGCAAGCAGGACGTGCTCGACGCCGCGAAGACGGCCAAGGAGACCCCGCAGGAGGCGGCTCCCGCCCCGGCGGCGCAAGGGCAGGCGGCACCGGCATCGACGGGCGCGGCGAAGGCCGCTCCGTCGGCAGAGCCCAGCCCGTTGCGCGGCCGCACTGAGCCGCTGTCGCGGCTCCGCAAGGTGATCGCGAAGCGGATGGTCGAGTCGCTGCAGGTCTCGGCGCAGCTCACGACGGTCCTCGAGGTCGACGTCACGTCGATCTCGCGGCTCCGTGACGCCAAGAAGGCGGAGTTCCTCGCCCGCGAAGGGGTCAAGCTCTCGTTCATGCCGTTCTTCGCGAAGGCGGCGATCGACGCGCTCAAGGTCCACCCCTCGCTCAACGCGGGCATCGACACCGACAAGGGCGAGGTCACCTACTACGACTACGAGAACGTCGCGGTCGCGGTCGACACGGAGAAGGGGCTGCTGACCCCGGTGATCAAGAACGCCGGCGACCTGAACGTGGCCGGGCTCGCCCGCAAGATCGCCGATCTCGCCGATCGGACCCGGAACAACAAGATCGGTCCGGACGAGCTCGCCGGCGGCACCTTCACGCTCACCAACACCGGCAGCCGCGGGGCGCTCTTCGACACCCCGATCATCAACCAGCCGCAGGTGGCGATCCTCGGGACCGGTTCGGTGGTGAAGCGGCCCGTCGTCATCGACGACGCCAACCTGGGCGAGACGATCGCGGTGCGCCAGATGGTCTACCTCGCGCTCACCTACGACCACCGGCTGGTCGACGGCGCGGACGCGGCTCGGTTCCTCTCCGACGTCAAGCAGCGGCTCGAAGCGGGACAGTTCGAGGTCTGACCGGGAGCACTAGGGTGCTGGCATGCGGTTCGTCATCGCCGGTGCCTCCGGCTTCCTCGGTCAGGCCTGGGCTCGTGAGCTGACCGACCAGGGTCACCAGGTCGTCCGGCTGGTCCGACACGACGCCTCCTCGCCCGAGGAGTCCCGGTGGGACCCGGCGACGGGCACGATCGACCAGGCCGTCGTCGACGCGGCGGACGTGGTGGCCAACCTGGCCGGCGCGTCGAACCTCCACGTCGCCTGGACAGAGCAGTACCGGAAGAAGTTCCTCGACTCCCGGGTCGGGACCACCCGGCTGCTCGCGGAAGCGGTCGCGCGCTCCAGCGCGCGACCGAGCCTGGTCGCCCAGAGCGGCATCTCGTCCTACGGCGACCACGGCGACGAGGTCATCGACGAGCAGACCCCCACCGACGCACCCACGTTCATGGGCGACGTCGTCCGACAGTGGGAGCAGGCGACGGCTCCTGCGGCCGTTGCCGGTGCACGCGTGGTGCTGATGCGGAGCGTTCCCGTCCTCGACCGACGTGGCGGTGCGATGAAGGTGATGCTCGTTCCGTTCCGCCTCGGCCTGGGTGGAACGATCGGCAACGGCCGCCAGTACTTCCCCACCATCTCGCTCCACGACTGGCTCGGCGCGGCGTCGTACCTCGCTGTGAATGAAGAGCTCTCCGGAGCCTTCAACGTCACCGGCCCCGACAGCTGCACCAACGCCGAGTTCACGAAGGAGCTAGGCAGGGCACTGCACCGACCGACAGTGCTGCGCGTGCCGGCACCCCCGCTCAAGGCGGCTTTCGGTCCCATGGCGGGCGAGATGCTGGCCTCGATGCGGGTCGAGCCGCAGCGGCTCCTCGAGGCGGGCTACGCCTTCGCCCACAACGACATCACCGACCGGCTCGCCGCGGCTCTGCACTGAGCCGCTCGGCGGTGACGGGGCTCACCGAGGTGACCCGCCACCGTGTCCGGCTGCGCACGAGCGTCACGACGCGACGCTCCGGCCGGTCACGAGGAAGGCTCACCTCGGTGCCGGCCGCCACGATGGTGGCCCCGGCAAGCCGTTCTCGCAGCTCGACCCGGAGCCGCAGGTCCGTCGAGGTCAGGACCGCCACCTGGCTCCGCTGGAGCTCGAGGTCCCGCACCTCCAGCCCGCGGGAGACGTAGCCTCGCAGCATCCGGACGTCGTTCCGTCCGGCAGCCGTCCCTCGCACGTAGAGCCGCCGCAGCGCCGCGACATCACCCGAGGAGTACGCCGCGGCGCGCTGCTCGTCCCACCGGCTCAGCACCGCGAGCGCACGGACGACCTCCCGATCGGCACCCTGCACGGGGACGACGGGGCTCGGCCACGCCGTCGGGTCGTCGCCGTCATCGTGCTGCCAGGTGACGACGCCGGCGACCACGAGGCAGGCGGTCACCACGAGCACGAGCAGGGGCAGAGGACGCAGCAGCCACATCGCCCCATCGTCGCCGAGCCGGCCCGGGGACGGCGTACGTTCTCCACAGGCTGCTCCTGCGGCGCAGGGAGCTGCGTCGCAGGAGCGTAGGCTCGCCCCGTGGACGGACTGTGCTTCGAGACTCCCGGGCTCGGCGACGAGGCGGTCGACTACCTGGCCGCCTGGGAGCTGCAGCGGCAGGTCCACCAGCGGGTCGTCGACGGCGGCCGGGACACGGTGCTGCTGCTCGAGCACCCACCGGTCTTCACCGCCGGGAAGCGCACCGAGCCCCACGAGCGTCCCTTCGACGGCACCCCGGTCATCGACGTCGACCGGGGCGGCAAGATCACCTTCCACGGCCCCGGCCAGCTGGTCGGCTACCCGATCGTCCGGCTCCCCGACCACGTCAAGGTCGTCGACTACGTGCGCCGGCTCGAGGAGGCGCTGATCCACACGTGCGCTGAGCTCGGAGTGACCACCGCGCGCGTGCCGGGACGCAGCGGCGTCTGGCTCCAGGAGGACGTGGTCGGACCGGAGCGCAAGATCGCCGCGATCGGCATCCGGGTCAGCCGGGGCGTCGCCATGCACGGCTTCGCGCTCAACTGCGACGTCGACCTCGCGTGGTACGACAAGTTCGTCCCGTGCGGCATCAGCGACGCCGGCGTGACCTCGCTGAGCGCGGAGCTCGGCCGGGATGTCACCGTGCGCGAGGTGATCCCGGTCGTCAGCCGGCACCTCGAGCAGCTGCTCACCTGGGGGCCCTACTCCCCCACCCCTGACTACGACCCCAAGCCGGAACCGGGCAAGGGTGTGCGCCGGCTGCGTGTCCCGGTGGTCAATCCGCTGGCCTGAGCCCCCGCTGCGGCAGGGTGGAGCGAACCCACGACCGCACAGGAGCGTTGTGAACGACCTCGTCATCGAGACCCGCGGCCTCCGCAAGGAGTTCCGCACCCGTCGCGGCCGCCACGTCATCGCCGTCGAAGGGCTCGACCTGACGGTCCCGCAAGGTGGGGTCCACGGGTTCCTCGGCCCCAACGGGTCGGGCAAGACCACGACGCTGCGGATGCTCCTCGGCCTGGCGTCCGCCTCGGCAGGCGAGATGCGGCTCTTCGGTGAGCCGGTGCCCCGTCGCCTCCCACAGCTCATGGACCGGATCGGAGCCGTCGTCGAGCAGCCGAAGTTCCTGCCCACGCTCACCGGCCGGCGCAACCTCACCCTGCTCGCCCGGACCGTGGGGGCGCCGGCCTCCTCGGTGGACGACGCCCTGGACCGGGTCGGGCTGACCGGCCGCGGCTCCGACCGGTTCCGGAGCTACTCCCTGGGGATGAAGCAGCGCCTCGCGATCGCGGCGACGCTGCTGAAGCAGCCGGAGCTCCTCATCCTCGACGAGCCGTCGAACGGGCTCGATCCCGCCGGCATCCGCGACGTCCGCCACCTGGTCCGCGAGCTGGCCGGGGAGGGCACGACGGTGCTGCTCAGCTCCCACATCCTCGCCGAGGTCCAACAGGTCTGCGACTCGGTCTCGATCATCGACGGCGGCCGGCTGCTCTCCGAGGGACGGGTCGACGAGCTGGTCGGGAGCGAGCAGAGCGACGGCGTGCGACTCAAGGTGGCCGACCTCGAGAACGCCGCCCGCGTCCTCCGGCAGGCCGGGCTCCGGGTCGCCCCCGACGGCGGCGGTCTGTACGTCGAGGCGGTCGGTGACCCCGCGGACGTGACCCGGCTGCTGGCGGCCGAGGGGCTCTACGTCCGCGAGCTGGTCCCGGAGCGGCCGGACCTCGAACAGGTCTTCCTCCGGCTCACCTCCGGGGATGCGGGTGGGCAGGCATGAGGCTGCTCGGGGTCGAGCTGACCCGCTACCTCTCCCGCCGTGCCGTCGCCGTGACGCTGCTGGTCGCGATGGCCCTCGGCGCGCTGCTCGTGGCCTCGACCGCCTGGAGCACCCGGCCGGCCGACGCCACCGAGCAGGCCACCGCCGAGCGGCTGCTGGAGGAGAACCGGGAGGCCGGCGAGGCGGAGCACCGCGCCTGCCTCGACGCCCCCGAGGAGTACCTCGGCCCGGACGCGACCGCAGCCGAGTGCGAGACGATCCGGCCGCAGCTCGAGTGGTTCCTGCCCCGCGACGCCCTGTCCATCGAGCGCGAGCTCGAGAACCGCGGCACGGTCTTCCTCGTGCTGCTGGCCGTCGTCGCGATCCTCGTCGGGTCGACGTTCGTGGGGGCGGACTGGTCGAGCGGGTCGATGGGCACCCAGCTCCTCTTCGTGCCGCGCCGGCTCCGCGTCTGGGCGGCCAAGGCGGTGGCCGTCGTGGCCGGCACCACGGTCGCCGCGGCCGTCCTCCTGGCCGCCTACTGGGGTGCCCTGGCGCTCTTCGCCGCCGGCCGCGGCATCTCGACGCCGGACGAGGCCTGGACCGACGTCCTGTCGACCTCGGGGCGTGGCGTCGCGCTCGTCGCGGCGGTCACCCTCGGCGGCTACGCGCTCACGATGCTGCTCCGGCACACCGTCGCCACGCTCGGCCTGCTGTTCGGTTACGCGGTCGTGGGTGAGGGGCTCGCGGCGTCCCTCCCCTTCGAGCGGATGAGCCAGTGGTCGATGGCGCACAACGTCCTCGCCTGGCTCCACGACGGCACGGACGTCTTCGACGGCTCGATCTGCGGCGTCGACGAGGCCGGCTGCGACCGCTGGTACACGCTCTCGCTGGAGCACGCGGCGGCGTACCTCGGGGTGCTGCTCCTCGTCTCGGTGGTGGCCTCGCTGGTGGCGTTCCGCCGCCGGGACGTGCCCTGACGCACCGGCGCAGAGCGTGACCGGCGGCGACGTACGATGAACCGGTGACCGCACAGCCTGAAGGACGCAAGCTCCTCCGCCTCGAGGTGCGCAACGCCGCGACCCCGATCGAGCGGAAGCCGGAGTGGATCAAGACCCGGGCGAAGATGGGGCCGGAGTACACCGAGCTGCACAAGCTGGTGAAGTCCGAGGGACTGCACACGGTGTGCCAGGAGGCGGGGTGCCCCAACATCTACGAATGCTGGGAGGACCGCGAGGCCACGTTCCTCATCGGCGGTGACCAGTGCACCCGGCGGTGCGACTTCTGCCAGATCGACACCGGCAAGCCGCAGCCGCTCGACCGCGACGAGCCGCGGCGGGTCGCCGAGAGCGTCCAGAAGATGGGGCTCCGCTACGCGACCATCACCGGCGTGGCTCGCGACGACCTGCCTGACGGCGGGGCCTGGCTGTACGCCGAGACGGTCCGGGTGATCCACGAGCTGAACCCCGGGACCGGGGTGGAGAACCTGATCCCCGACTTCAACGGGGTGCCGGAGCAGCTCCTCGAGGTCTTCGAGTCCCGCCCCGAGGTGCTGGCACACAACGTGGAGACGGTGCCGCGGATCTTCAAGCGGATCCGTCCGGCGTTCCGCTACGAGCGGTCGCTGGACGTGCTGACCCAGGCCCGCGCGTTCGGGCTGGTCACGAAGTCGAACCTGATCCTCGGGATGGGTGAGACCCGCGAGGAGGTCTCGCAGGCGCTGCAGGACCTCCATGACGCCGGCTGCGAGCTCGTCACGATCACGCAGTACCTCCGCCCGTCGCTGCGCCACCACCCGGTGGAGCGGTGGGTGCGGCCCGAGGAGTTCGTCGAGCTGGCCGAGGAGGCCGACAAGATCGGCTTCGCCGGGGTCCTCTCCGGGCCGCTGGTGCGCTCGTCGTACCGCGCCGGCCGGCTCTACCGGCAGGCGATGGACCGTCGCGGCGCTGCCGCGGCGACCGCGTCGGTCTGAGAGGCGGTTTGAGATAATGGCCCAGGCTCCTTCGGGGGCCGAGTCCGCACCACACATCAAGAGGCAGGAACCCATGGCCCGATCCGCCAAGCAGCCGTCCGGCAAGAAGCAGTCCGGCAAGCAGGGCCGCATCAGCCAGCTGAAGCAGGCCTACCGCGTCACCAAGCAGGGCGACCCGAAGATCGGGCTGATCCTGCTCGGGGTGTTCCTCTTCGGCACGGCGGTCGGGATCGCGCTCTTCTGGCTCATCCCGCCGGCCTGGCTGGTCGTCGACGTCATCACCGGCGTGATGGTCGGCATCCTCGCCGCGCTCGTCGTCTTCGGCCGCCGCGCGACCAAGTCGCAGCTCGCCCAGATGGAGGGGCAGCCGGGAGCCGCGGTGGCGGTGCTCGGCATGCTCAAACGAGGGTGGAAGACCGACCAGGTGATCGCGTTCAACCGTCAGCAGGACATCGTGCACCGGGTCGTCGGCCCGCCCGGGATCATCCTGGTCGGCGAAGGGAACCCCAACCGGCTCAAGCCGCTGATGGCCTCCGAGCGTGCCAAGCACCAGCGGGTCGCCTCCGAGGCGCCGATCCACCAGATCATCGTCGGCTACGGGGACGGCGAGGTCCCGTTGGGCAAGCTCACCCGCCACGTCACGAAGATGAAGCGTCAGGTCAAGCCGGCGGAGATCACCGACCTGCTGGCCCGGCTCCGCGCCCTCGACGCCAACCGCTCCAACATCCCCCTGCCCAAGGGGCCGGTGCCGACCAGCATGAAGGGAATGCGCGGCCAGATGCGCGGCCGCTGACCCGGCCCGGGCGGTCGGCCCGCCCTCACGTCGAAAGTCGCGCGCCTGCGCTGTCCTGACGGCCCTTCATGCGTTCGGGCGTCGAACCGAGAGCAGGTGCGCGGTCTTGTACGCCGCCGGGCCGGCTGGGACGCCCGCCGGGGCGGCCGGACCGTCGAGAGTCGTCCGTGCGGACGAGATTCTCGCCGGAACCGCGTGATCGGGCGCGAGAGTCGTCCGTACGGACGGAATTCGCGTGCGACCGTCACCGGTTGACGGTGATCGTCCCCACGGCGAGGTCGTGGAGCCCGCGGTTGTCCCGGTTGAAGACGACCGGCGGGATCACCAGGCAGATCAGGACGGTGCGGACCAGCGCGTGGAGCAGGTTCACCCGCTTGCCGTCCAGCCGGATCACCGCGATCCGGAGCGCGAGCTGTGCGAACGACCCCCCGGCGAGCGCGGTGAAGACCGTGACCTCACCCAGGAAGATCGCCATCGTCACGAACCCGTCGGTGTTGTCGACGAACACCTGGGCAACCAGCATGCAGGCCAGCCAGTCGATGAACAGAGCGGCGATCCGGCGGCCCCAGGACGCCACCGAGCCGGTCCCCTCCGCGGGAAGGCCGAGCCGCTGCCCGGCGTACTCCTGCTCGCCGGAGGCGGTGTCGTGGCTCATGGGTCCACGGTACGGCGGTCCCTGGACCACCTGTTACCTGGGCGAAACATTCGGGATACGGTCAGGAAACCGGCCGGAACTACCTTTCGCGGAAGTGGTGCAGCGTCGCATCGGTTCCACCCGCCCATTGTCACGGCCGCCGGCGCGGCCAAGGAGGACGAATGTTCGCGAACAGCGACGAGCTTCTGAAGTACATCAAGGACGAGGGCGTCGAGATGGTCGACGTCCGGTTCTGCGACCTGCCCGGTGTGATGCAGCACTTCACCGTCCCCGTGTCGTCGTTCGACCAGTCGGTGTTCGATGACGGGCTCGGCTTCGACGGCTCCTCGATCCGTGGCTTCCAGGCGATCCACGAGTCGGACATGTCGCTCTTCCCGGACGTCACGACGGCGTACCTCGACCCGTTCCGCGCGCGGAAGACGCTCATCGTCAACTTCTTCATCCACGACCCGCTGACCGGCGAGCCCTACAGCCGCGACCCGCGCAACATCGCGCGGAAGGCACAGGCCTACCTCACGTCGACCGGGATCGGCGACACCGCCTACTTCGCCCCGGAGGCGGAGTTCTACGTCTTCGACTCGGTGCGGTTCGAGACCAGCCAGAACGCGGGGTTCTACCACATCGACTCCGAGGCCGGCGCCTGGAACACCGGCTCCGAGGTCAACAACCGGGGCTACAAGGTGAAGTACAAGGGCGGGTACTTCCCGGTGGCGCCGTACGACCACTTCGGCGACTTCCGCGACGAGATCGTCGTCGAGCTCGAGAAGGCGGGCCTGGTCGTCGAGCGGGCCCACCACGAGGTCGGCACCGCCGGGCAGGCCGAGATCAACTGGCGGTTCGACGAGCTCCTGCCGTCGGCGGACTCGGTGATGAAGTTCAAGTACATGGTGAAGAACGTCGCCTGGCGCAACGGCAAGACCGCGACGTTCATGCCCAAGCCGATCTTCGGCGACAACGGCTCCGGCATGCACTGCCACCAGTCGATCTGGAACGAGGGCGAGCCGCTCTTCTACGACGAGACGGGGTACGCCGGCCTGTCGGACATGGCCCGTCACTACATCGGCGGCGTGCTCAAGCACGCCCCGTCGTTGCTGGCGTTCACGAACCCGACGGTGAACTCCTACCACCGCCTGGTGCCCGGCTTCGAGGCGCCGATCAGCCTCGTCTACAGCCAGCGGAACCGCTCGGCCTGCGTGCGGATCCCGATCACCGGCTCCAACCCGAAGGCGAAGCGCATCGAGTTCCGGTGCCCCGACCCGTCGGCCAACCCCTACCTGGCCTTCTCGGCGCTGCTCCTTGCGGGGCTCGACGGGATCAAGAACAAGATCGAGCCGCCGCAGCCGGTCGACAAGGACATCTACGAGCTGCCGCCGGACGAGATGGCCGAGATCGACCAGGTGCCGACCTCGCTCGACGCGGTGCTCGACACGCTCGAGGCCGACCACGACTTCCTCACCGAGGGCGGGGTCTTCACCCCGGACCTGATCGAGACGTGGATCCAGTACAAGCGGACCGAGGAGATCCTCCCGGTCCAGCAGCGGCCGCACCCGCACGAGTTCGAGCTGTACTACGACATCTGAGAGACGGCGTAGACCTGAGGTGGCAGCGCGAATCATCGGCGTGCCCGGCGACAATGAAGGGGTGCCAGCCCAGACCGCAAAGCCGCCATACCGCGGCCATGTCCAACGCGTCGAAGGTCGCAGCACCAAGGGCGGCAAGCAGACTTGTCTGTCGAAGGTCCACGGACTGGCGCTTGAGCAGGGCGGGGGTGCACGGATCACCGCGCGACCATCGGTCACCCAAGGGCGACGGTCTCCGCACAGCGACAGGCGTGTGAGCGATCGGACCAGGACGGTACCCGTACTACCGGATCTGCCTTCGTGATGACGTCGAGGCCGACACCGTCGAGCACGTCCCCCGAAGGCGTTCGGCGGGATCGGGATGGCAAACACGTGCGCCGACTGCAACAACCGATTGGGCTCGCGCACGGAGTCCGCTCTTCAGGACTGGTACGACGCAGCGGTCCGCGCCCACTTCACATCGGACCTAGCTTCGCCGTCCCACGCGTTCGGCGAAGGCGTCGAGCGCGGCGATAACGTCCTGGGCGATCCATGCGCGGTTGCGCTGTCCCCCGCCAGCCCGCTTGAGAATGCCGGCTTCCTCCAGTTGCTCCACGGCGCGCTGGGCGGCCGAGAGCGCCACTCCTGTGGCGGCTTCCGCGTAGGCGACATTGATGGCGGGCTGGTTCAGCAGATGAGGCAGCAGCCGACGAGCCGCTGAGCCTCGGCGTGACGTCAGGCGCTCGCTCCAACCCTCGTAGACCGCCTCTAGGTCGGCAACGAGCTGCCGCCCGTTGCCGATGGCACGGAAGGAGGCGTTGATGAACTGCCGGATGATCGTCTCGGGATATCCCTCCCGATAATCCGTGAGAGCGCGGAAGTAGGCGGACGTGTCGGTGAGCAGCCCGGCGGAGACCGGAACCGTCAAAGTACGAGTGACACCAGAGTGGCGCATCATCGCGTGGACGAGGGTGCGTCCGATGCGACCGTTGCCGTCGTTAAAGGGGTGGATGGTCTCGAACTGCGCGTGCGCAATGGCGATGTGCACCAGCACCGGCAGGTCGACTCGCTGTACGAAGGTGAGGAGGTCATCGAGCGCCACAGGCACACAGGTGTGGTGAGGAGGCACGAACGAGGCCGCGTGTGGAGTCAGCGCGTTGCTGCCGATCCACACCTGCTGGTCACGCAGCGTGCCGGGGGCGGCATACGCATACTGATCGAGCAGTGCTTGGTGAGCCGCGAGGATCGAGGCGACGCTGATCTTGTCGGCCAGCTCGACCGCACGTTGCATGGCTGTGACGTTGGCGGTGACCAGTCGGGCGTTGGGGCCGGCCTTGGCCTCAATCGCTGCCATCGCCAGCGCCCGGGCACCGGCAGTCACGCCCTCGATCTCCGATGACGACGCCGACTCGGTGCGCAACAACACCGAGGCCAGCGGGGCTAGCTCGGTGGCCGCATCGTCGCCTTCACGGGCCGCGCGGCGCTCGGCGATCGCGGTTATCTCGGCATCGAAGCGGGCGATCTCGCGGACAGCATCCTCGGCCTCGGCCTGGAGCGCGGCGTTGATCCGTACGTCGGCTTCACCGATGCTGGCTGGTACAGCCGCCTGGTAGGGCCCTCGGGCCGCAAGCTGCTGGCGGCGTGAGGCAGAGTGATCCGGTCCGCGGTCCCAGGGGTGTGTCTCCCAACCGACAGCGAACTCGGGATGCAACTCACCTCGTCCCTGGTTCACACCATCACGTTACACCACCTTATAGATCAAAGTGGTGTAACGTGTTGGTGTCAACATGGCTTCGCGTGGATCGGAGCAGGACCCGCCAACAACGGCCGCACGGACAACGCCCAACGGGTCGACGAGCTACTGGCTGAGGGCTTCCGCCCTCAGCGAGGCGGAGCCTGCCACGTGAGCTGGACGCGGATGCTGGCCGAGCCGGAGGCTCCGACCACCACGGCCGAGCTGTTCGCGGTGAACTCCAGCCCGAACTCGACCGAGACCGAGTCGGGGTGACGCGCGACCGCGTTCAGCTCGGCCAGCACCCCCTCGGAGACCACGCGGATCGGCCTGAGCGCGGCCTCGAACGTTCGCTGGGCGCGCTCGACCACACCGGAATCGCCCAACCCCCGGGTCACCAGCTCGCCGTGCCCGGTCTCGGGCACCTTGACCAGCACCGCGGTGCCGTCCTCGGTCTCGAACTCGACGATGCTCATCAGGACTCCTCTCCGGTCGGACCGGAGCGCGGTCCGAGCGGCGCCGACGCGCTGACGGCGCTTCCTGGTCAGTATTGGCGACATCCGTCGCCGGTGGGAGACTTGGCCCGAGCGGGCCGCGGCCACCGCCGCACGACCGTCCGCATCCGGGGTGTGTGCCATGGACGATCGGGTGGAGCTGGAGCTCGCACTGGCGGCTGACGGTCAGGGCGGCTACCGGGTGACCGTACGGTCTGCTGCCGGCGAGGAGTCGGGACAGCTGCGCCTCGACCCCTGGCCGCTGCTCAAGCAGCGCCCGCAGCTGCAGTCCACGGTCCTCGCCTCGGCGGTCGCCTCCCGGGCGGCGCTGAGCGAGGTGGAGGGGCCGGTCCGCGAGGTGGGCGAAGCGCTCTTCCGGGCACTGTTCGACGAGGGCGTCTACGCGGCGTACAAGGCGAGCCTCGCGGTGGCGGCCGAGCGTGGGACCCAGCTCCGCGTGGTCCTGCGGATGCACCCTGCGGAGCTGGCTGCGCTGCCCTGGGAGATGTTGTACGACCCGGAGGCGGGGGCATACCTGTGCCAGCGGGAGCCACTCGTCCGACACGTCTCCGTCGCCGGCGTCACCCGGGCCCTCAGGGTGGCGCCACCGCTGCGCATCCTCGGCGTCGTCTCCGCTCCCCGCGACCGGCCGCGACTCGACGTCGAGGGCGAGAAGCAGCGGTTGAAGGCGGCGCTCTCTCCGCTCGGCTCACGGGTGTCGCTCAGGTGGGTCGAGGGCGGGCGGTGGGCCGACGTCCAGCGGGAGCTCGTCGCGGGGTCGTGGCACGTCCTGCACTTCGTCGGGCACGGCGGCTTCGACCGGGACCACCGGGAGGGCGTGCTGATCCTCGAGGACGACCAAGGCAACAGCGACCTGGTCGGCGCCGAGCGGTTCAGCGACCTGCTCACCCTGCAGGTGCCGCCCCTGCAGCTGGTGCTGCTCAACTCCTGCGCTGGCGGGCAGTCGGCCGCCGAGGACGTCTTCTCCAGCACCGCGGCGACGCTGATCCGCACCGGCGTCTCGGCCGTGGTCGCCATGCAGTTCGCCGTGAGCGACCCGGCGGCCAAGGCGTTCGCCGCGGGGTTCTACCAGGCGATCGCCCACAACCACTCCATCGCGGAGGCGGTGCGCATCGGCCGGATCGGGATCCGTGGGACCGGCGAGGAGACCCTCGAGTGGATCACGCCCGTGCTCTACCTGAGGGGCGACGACGCCGCCCTCTTCGAGGTGCTGCCCGGAGGACGCGACGAGGAGCGCGACGACGGGTCGAGCTTGTCGCCGCAGGCCGCCGCGGAGGAAGCGGCGGTCCAGGCGCTCTACCAGCAAGCGATGTCGCGGTTCCGTGCGCAACGTTTCGGCGAGGCGCTGCCGCTCTTCGACAGCGTGCTCAGCCTCCGGTCCGACTACCGTGACGCCGCCGCACGGCGCGCGCATGCCGCGCAGGAGGTGCGGATGGCCGAGGCGTACGACGAGGCGACGGCCGCCGAGCAGCGCAGCGACTGGTCGGCGGCTGCCCAGGGGTACGCCGCCGTCCTCGCCATGGACCCGGAGCGTCCCGGCGTGCGGGAGCGGTTGGAGCGGTCCCGCCGTGGGCAGGAGGTAGCCGCCCTCCAGGCAGAGCTGCGTGAGCATGTGGCCGCCGAGGACTGGCCGGCTGCGGTGTCGGTCGCCGACGAGCTGCGGCGACTGGCTCCCGAGGAGGCCGACCCCGACGGACTGGCGACCACGGCCCGTGCCCGGCTGGACCGGAAGAAGAAGGTGCACCGGGAGCGGCGGGAGCAGGAGCACCCGCCACCACCGGGACCGTCGAGGCTCAAGGTCGTGCTAAGCGCGGTCGTCGTGGTGCTGATTGCCGGCGGAGTCGCCTGGGCATGGCCCGGGGACGGTGAGGACGGGTCCACCGACCGGTCCACACAGGAGCCCACGGACCCGCCCACCGAGGAGCCGCCACCGGCCCCCTTCCGGTCCGCGGCGCTCTACGAGCTGGGCCGACACCACTTCGACGCCCGCGAGTGCAGCGTGCCGCAGAGCAAGGAGGACGTGCCGTTGGCATGGGACCTGCCGCACACGGAGCTGCTCAAGTGCGAGCGTCCGGAGTACACGGGCACGCTGATCTGCACAGGCGACGAGACCGACTTCAGGACCGTCCGCGACGCCTACCTCGACAAGGCCGCCGACACGCCGCAACCGGTCACCGAACCGCCTGCGGGTCGGGACGAGCCGTGGCCGTTCCAGGTGTCGTTCCACCACGATCCCGACGGCGGGGGTCGGGTGTTCTGGCATGACGGTGGATCCGGGTGCCTGGCGGAGCTGCAGACCCCCGAGACCGACATCGGTGTCGTCCTCGGCCACTTCGTGACCGGGTCCTGAGAGGCCCGCGCCACCGCTCAGCGGCGGGTCCGGACCGCGGCGAGGAGAGCGAGCACGCCGACGCCGCCGGCAAGCGCGAACACCGCCAGGAACGGGTCTGTCCCGCCGCGCTCGGCCGCGGCGAAGGCCACCCCGCACACCGAGAGCGCCAGCGCGGCCCCCAGCGAGTCGGCGACCGACAACGCCGAGGAGTTGAAGCCGCGGTCCCGGTCGGTCGACTCCGCGAGCATCGCGACGCCGGTGCGTGGGTAGGCGAACCCCATCCCCGCGCCTGCGAGGACGTACGCCGCGATCGGCAGGGCGGCGGGCAGGTCGGTGCCGCCGACCCGGCCGGCGACGCTGAGCAGCAGTGCGACGATGCCGGCCAGCACCACCGCCGTACCCGTCTGCATCGCCCGCTCGTGGGTGATTCGGGTGCCGAGCCGTGACTGAGCCTGGCTGGAGAGCGCCCACACGACGCCCACGAGAGTCAGCGCGATGCCGGCCTCGCCAGGCGTGAGGTCCCAGCGGTCCTGCAGCACGTAGACGATGTAGGCCTCCGCACAGAAGAACCCGGCACTGAGCAGGCCGCGCGTCGCGACGACGGCCGGAAGCCCGCGGCGGCCCAGCATCGTGCCGCCGGGCAGCAGCCGGACCAGGCTGAAGAAGACCAGCACCAGGGCGCCGAACGCACCGATCCCGGCGAGGCCACGGGCGGAGCCGAGCAGCTCCAGGGAGAGTACGGCGACCGCGCCGACGAACGCCCAACCCAACCGTGACAGCGGCGTGCTGGTGCCCTCCGGGTGCGGCTCGATCCGGCGGAGGGCCGGTGCGATCAGCACCAGCGCGAGGCCGACCAGGGCGACGGTGCCGATGAAGACCCACCGCCAGCCGAAGGCGCTCGCGACCAACGCGGCGAGCCCGGGGCCGAAGAGTGCCGGCAACACCCATGCGGCCGCGAACGAGGCGAAGACCGCGGGCTGCAGGAGGCTCGGGTAGACGAGGCCGACGACGACGTAGAGACCGACGGTGAGCGCGCCGCCGCCGAGCCCCTGGAGCACCCGCCCCGCGATCAGCACCTCCATGGTCGGCGCGGTGCCGCAGACGACGAGACCGAACGAGAAGAGCGCCATCGACGTGAGAAGCGGACCCACCGGACCCGTCCGGTCGCTCCACATGCCTGAGCCGACCATGCCGACGACGCCGCTGGCCAACGGCGCCGCGAAGGACAGTGCGTAGAGCCCGAAGCCGTCCAGGTCGCGCGCGACGCTCGGCATCACCGTCGTGACCGCCATCGCCTCGAACGCGACGAAAGCGATGAGCCCGAACATGCCCACGGTCGTCGCCACGTAAGCCGACGAGAGGATGCCCTGGCGGCGTGAGCCGGTGGAGGTCGAGGTGGTCACGGTGAGGACGCTAGGACCTCACGCAAGGTCGAGGTCAAGTCCGACAAGCTGAGGCGGTCGCATCACCCCGGTCGATGGCTTCCGCCAACGGGATGCGTCCGCCAGGTGAAGCGATCAGATCACGATGCTCACCACACGTCTTGGGCGTGGTGCACGACCATCTTCTCGGTGCTGATGTAGAGGCGCTTGTTCAGCTTCTCGAGGTCTCCCGTCTTGCCGCACTTCGCGCAATGGAGGGACAAGCGTCCGGGCTTGGTCTCGACCACGTTCCACCTGTGTCGCAGGTGGGGAGTCAGGGTGAGCGTCATGACGCCGCCTCTCCTGGACCCGGCCTCGGACGCCGGGTGGTGCGGCCAAAGTACGACCGACCGACGGGGACGAGGCAGAGGCGTTGGCCCCGCGTTCGGCCGGCGCAGGCAGACGTTGGTCCCCCGGTGAGCAAGCGGTTGCGGCCCTGAGCTCAGCCTTGCTCGAAGGCGGAGTCGAACGACGAGCTCGGAAGGTCGAAGTCGAACCGGCGCAGAAACTCCAGCGCCTCGGGCGCCCCGTGCAGCCGGTCCATGCCGGCGTCCTCCCACTCGACGGAGATGGGCCCGGTGTAGCCGGCCCGGGCCAGCGCCCGGAAGCAGTCCTCCCAGGGCACGTCCCCACGACCCGCGGAGACGAAGTCCCAGCCGCGTCGCTGGTCGCCCCATGGGAGGTGCGAGGAGAGCCGGCCGTTCCGGCCGTTGCCGACCCGCATCCGGGTGTCCTTGCAGTCGACGTGGTAGATCCGGTCGGCGAAGTCGGTGATGAAGCCGACCGGGTCGATGTCCTGCCACATCATGTGGCTGGGATCCCAGTTCAGCCCGAACGCCGGCCGGTGGTCGATCGCCTCCAAGGTGCGCACGGTCGACCAGTAGTCGTAGGCGATCTCCGAGGGATGCACCTCATGCGCGAACCGCACGCCGCACTCCTCGAAGACGTCGAGGATCGGGTTCCACCGGTCGGCGAAGTCCTGGTAGCCGGCTTCGATGGTGGAGGCCGGGACCGGCGGGAACATCGCGACGTACTGCCAGGTCGAGGACCCTGTGAAGCCCACGACGGTGTCCACACCGAGCCGCTGGGCGAGCCGGGCGGTGTGCTGCAGCTCCTCGGCCGCCCGCCGGCGCACGCCCTCAGGATCACCGTCGCCCCAGACGCGCGCCCCGACGATCGACCGGTGTCGGTCGTCGATCGGGTCGTCGCAGACCGCCTGTCCCTTCAGGTGGTTCGAGATCGCCCACACCTTCAGCCCGTGCCGGTCCAGCACGTCGAGCCGCTCCTCGACGTACTCGTCGTCGTCCCACCGCCAGGCGTCGAGATGCTCGCCCGAGACCGCGATCTCCAGCCCGTCGTAGCCCCAGTCGGCCGCGAGGCCGGCGACCTCGTCGAGGGTGAGGTCGGCCCACTGGCCGGTGAACAGCGTGAAAGCGCGTGGCATCTCGTCTCCTTCGTGGCGGTACGGCGGTCAGGGGCTGACCTGGAGGGTCGCACCGCCCTCGGCGGCACTGTCCTCGATGGCGGCCAGCACCCGCTGGACGGCCAGCCCGTCCTCGAACGACGGCTCCTGCGGCGTTCCCGTCGTGATCGCGGTGAGGAAGTCCGCGGCCTGCGACGTGAACGTGTGGTCCCAGCCGAGGACGTGCCCCGGCGGCCACCAGGCCTCCAGGTAGGGATGCTCCGGCTCGGTCACCAGCACCCTCGTCCACCCGGCTGTGCCGGCCGCCTCGGCGCCGTCATGCCACTGGAGCTCGTTGAGCGACTCCAGGTCGAAGCGCAACGCACCGCTGGTGCCGTAGACCTCGACCTGCAGCCCGTTCTTGCGACCGGCGGCCACCCGGGAGACCTCGAGGCCGGCGACCACCCCCGAGCCGGTGTGCAACGTCGCCCAGGCCGCGTCGTCGACGGTGACCGGCTCCGGACCGTCGGGGCCGGTGCGCTCGGTCACGAACGTGCGCAGGGTTCCGCTGACCCGGTTCACCGTCTCGCCGAGCAGGGAGTGCAGCTGGTCGACCGCGTGGGAGCCGAGGTCGCCCAGCGCGCCGGAGCCGGCGCTCTCCTTGCGGAGCCGCCACGTCATCGGCGCGTCGGGGTCGGTCAACCAGTCCTGCAGGTAGCTGAGCCGGACCTGGCGGACGGTTCCGAGCCGGTCCTCACGAACGAGGTTGCGAGCCGCCGCGAGGGCAGGGACCCGGCGGTAGTTGAAGCCGACCATCGACTGGACGCCCGCCGCTCGGGCGCTGACGGCCGCGGCCACCATCTTCTCCGACTCCGCCAGCGTGTTCGCGAGCGGCTTCTCGACGAGCACGTGCTTGCCGGCCTGGAGCGCGGCGACGGCGACCTCGGCGTGCAGGTGGCCGGGGGTGCAGACGTCGACGACGTCGATGTCGTCCCGGTCCACCACCTCCCTCCAGTCGGTGGCGGACTCCGCCCACCCGTAGCGGCGAGCCGCGGTCGCGACCCGGTCCGGGTCACGCCCGACCAGCACCTGCTGGACCACCGGCGGCGCGTCGGGGTAGAACGCCCCCACGTTGCGCCAGGCGTTGGAGTGCGCCTTGCCCATGAAGGAGTAGCCGACGACCGCCACGCGCAACGGGTCCGTCATCGCTGCTCCCCCGCCCGGGTGGTGAGCTCGCGCAGAAACGCCAGCCCGTCAGTCGCGAGCACGTCCTGCGACGGGGCCAGTGGCCGCCAGATCGACGCGGCGGTGGCGATCGCGGCGTTGTCCGCTGTGAAGCTCTCGATGTTGAGCGGCCCGTCGTAGCCGACCTCGTCGAGGGCCGCGAGCAACCCCGGCCAGTCGGTCTGGTCGCGCCCGGGGGCGCCGCGGTCGTTGCCGCAGACCTGAACGTGGACGAGGTGCTTCCCCGCTGCTCGTACGGCGTCCGCGCTCGACCGCTCCTCGATGTTGAGGTGGTAGGTGTCGAGAGCCAGCCCCAGCGACGGGCCGAGGAGCTGACCCAGCCCGGTCAGCGCCTGCTCGACGGTGTTCACCAGCGAGGTCTCGTAGCGGTTGAGCGGCTCGATGCCGAGCCTCACACCGCGATCCGCCGCGTGGTCCACGAGCGGCGCCAGGTGCTCGCGCCACTCGGCGTACGCCGCAGCGCGCTCGTCGCCGGTCATCCCCCAGGCCCGGCCGGTGGCTGCGTAGAACGGCCCGCACACCGAGGGAGCGCCGACCTGCGCAGCCAGGTCGACGCACCCCCGCAGGTACGCCTGCGTGGCCTCGACGTCGACGGCGGGTGCCGCGACGAGGTCCCGCCCCGGCGCCATGGCGCCGACGACGAACGGCTGGAGGCCCGTGCGATCGAGCGCCGCTCCGACGACCTCAGCGCTGAGGTGATCGATCTGCTCGAGGGGCAGCTCGACCGCGTCGAACCCCATCGCGGCGACGCGGTCGAGCACCTCGGGCACCTTGGCGTCGGTGAGCGGCGATGTCCACACCCAGGTGTTGATGCCGATCGGCCTCACGGAATGATGCGCTCCTGCCACACCTCCGGGTAGCCGGGCAGGTCCTCGCCGCCGAACTTGGCGTAGTGACCGTCCGGCATGCCCTCGTTGCTCTCGAGGAACTCGGCCCGCTCGTCCTCGGCGATCGGAACCTGCGGCAGCACCCACTCCGCGGGCACCTCCTCGCCGGCGAAGATCTTCTCGACCGCCAGCAAGGGCGTCCGCCACTGGAAGTTGGAGTACACCGGCGCGAGGCCGGTGAGGCCGGTCTCCTCCCACTTGCGCAGGAAGCTCATCTCGTCCTCGCCGGTCATCACGGGGAGGTCGGCTCCGGCGTCCTCGAAGGCCTCGATGGCGGCGACGGCGCCGTCGCCCGCGTCCATCCACACGCCCTGCACGTCGCCCTTGGCGAGCTCGTCGGAGATGATGTTCTTGATCTCGGTCGGGTCGGCGCCGGTGAAGTAGTCGACGGCCTCGATCCCGTTCTCCTCGAAGATCCGCTCCGCTGCGGCCCACCGGTGCTCCAGCACGTCGACGCCCGGAAGGATCCGGAGGGCGACGACCTTGTCTCCCTCCTCCAGGTTCTCGGAGAGGAACTGAGCGGTGTCGATGCCCCACGCGTAGCCACCGATGGGGTGGATGAACGTGGTGGCGCAGTCGGTCTCCACGCCGCGGTCGAACACGACGACCGGCTTGCCGGTCTTGCAGGCGCGCTCGACGGCTGGGGTCAGCGCAGCGGTGGAGTTCGGCGAGATCACGAAGGCGTCGCAGTTGCCCTCGCTGATGAAGTAGTCGATGTCGGAGATCTGCGTGTTGTCGTCCGCCTGGGCGTCGCGGGTCTCCATCTCCGAGATGGCTCCGGAGTCCTGGAGGACCTTGAGCTGCTGGTTCATGGTGATCCAGCCGGTCTGCCGCCACGGGTTGTTGATCGAGGCGTTGGAGAAGCAGACCTTCTTCGGCCCCGCGTCGGCGAACTTCGAGGTGTCGGTCATCTTGCCGTCGATGTACTGCAGGTGCGGCGCCTCCGGGTCGCCCTCGAAGGTGGCCGAGCGCTGCTCGAACTGCTCGTCGTACTCGGCCTGGACGAACCACTCGCCGCTGTCGGTGTCGGCGGGCGTCGCACCCCCGTCGCCGCCCTCGGCGGCGGGGGCCGGGTCGTCGATGGAGTCGTCGGTGGAACAGGCGGCCAGCAGGGCCACCGCCGCCGCGAGCGCCAGAGGCCCTCGGATCAACGTTCTGCGCATCAGCTTTCTCCTTTGACGGTGCCCGGGTCGGGCGCGGTTGTCGTGGATGGGTCGGGGGGTGCGGTCGCTGCACCGGAGCGGGAGCGGGACGGGCGGCGGCCGGCCTGCCAGGCGCGGCCGGCGAAGGCGACCGCGGCGATGATGATGACGCCCTGGACGGTGTCCCTCCAGGTGGACTCGACACCGCGGAAGTTCAGGAGCGTGAAGAGGAGCTCGAGGGCGAAGGCGCCGGCTGCGGCGGAGAGCACCCACCCCCGGCCGCCGCCGAGCACGACGCCGCCGAGGACGACGGCGGTGATCGCGGTGAACTCGTAGCCGCGGCCCACCGACGGGTGCACGCCGGCGTACCCGACGAGGATGATCCCGGCCACGGTGGCCGCGAGCGAGGAGAGCACGAACGCGCGCGTCTTCAGCCACCACAGGGAGCTCCCGGCGAGGCGGGCGGCCTCGGGGTTGTCCCCGGCGCCGATGAGCGTGCGTCCGAACGGGCGCCGCATCAGCACGACCGCCGCGGTGGCTACCGCCAGCAGGATGAGCGCGGGGTACGGGATGACCTCGAGGACCGGCACGTCCTCGATGCCGCCGCGACCGATCTGCCGGAACGAGTCCGCGGGGTTGCCGGTGGCGGCCCCGCCGGTCCAGTAGAGGACCAGCCCGGAGAGGGCGAGCATCGTGCCGAGCGTGACGATGAAGCTCGGCACCTTGAGCAGGGTGGTGAGCACCCCGTTGACGACGCCGATGAACGCACCGACGACCAGCATCAGCAGGAGCACCGGCACCACCCGGCCGTCGTCCTGGCCGATGAGGTTCCCGGCCATCACGACCTGCGTGGTCACGACCGCCCCCATGGAGAGGTCGAACTCGCCGGACACGATGACGAAGTACTGCCCGATGGCGGCGATCGCGATCGGCGCGGTGCGGCCCACGAAGCGGATGAGTGAGCCCGGCTCCCCGAAGGAGGGGTTCGAGAGGATCACCGCGAGCAGCAGCAGTCCGGTGAGGACGAACACTCCGCCGCCGGGCGTGGCCACGGCGCCCAGAAGCCGCCGGCCCAGGGTCTCCCGGTGCGCTGCGATAGGGGTGCGGCCGCTTCCTTCGACGGTCGCCGACGGGGCGGTCATCGTGCCTCCTGGACGACGGAGTCGGTCAACGACGGCTTGTCGAACCGGGCGAGCCGGGGATGGGCGTCCCGCCGGGCGTACACCGCGACGGCGACCACGATGACCAGTCCGCGGATGACGTCCTTGAGGAACGGGTTCACCGACATCACGCTCATCACGTTGTCGAGCACCGCGAAGATCGCGACGCCGCCGAGCGTGCCCAGGATGTTGCCCTTGCCGCCGGCGAGAAGAGTGCCGCCGAGAACGACCGCGGCGATCGACATCAGGTCGTAGCCACCTTGCGAGCCGATGGTCGGGCTGCCGACGCTGAGCCTCGCGAGGAGCAGGAGCCCCGCCATCCCCGCCAGCACCGACGAGAGGACGTGCACGACGATCACGGGCGGTGCGGTGCGGACGCCTGACAACCGGGCGACCGATCGGTCCCCGCCGACGGCGTACAGGTGGTGGCCGATGCGGGTGCGCCGGAGCATCAGGATCGCGAGCACGGCGCAGCCGAGCATGATGAGGACGGAGATCGGCACCGGGCCGATCCGGGTGGCCCCGACGAGCCGGAACGACCGCGGCGCCGAGCCGTGGCTGCCCTGGTAGTTGCTCGCCAGGTAGCCGCTGATGATGAGCCCCATGCCGAGCGTCGCCATGAACCCGTGGACGTCGAGCAAGGACACCACGAGCCCGTTGACGAGCCCGATGACCGCGCAGACCGCGAGTGCCATGAACACTCCGGCCGCGACGTTGGACGTCTGCCCCGCCATGATCCCGCCGGCGACCAGGCTGCTGAGACTGGTGACGAACGGCACCGACAGGTCCAGGCTGCCGGCGAGGATGACCAGGGTCTGCCCGATCGCGATGAACCCCAGCACGCTGGTGCCGGTGAGGATCGTCGAGAGGTTGCCGGTGCTGAAGAAGTTGCGCCCGGCCGAGGCGGTGAGCAGGGCGCCCACGACGACCACGAGCGCGAGCACGATGAAGACGATGCCGGTCGACGTGAGCGGGGTACGCCGGCGGGCCGTGCGTGCGGCGCTCATGCGCTGCGCTCCTGACCCGGCGTCCCGGTCGCGACCTGGAGCACCTCCTCCTCCGACGAGCCCGCGGGCAGCTCCCCCGCGAGCCGGCCGTCGTGCATCACGAGGATCCGGTCGGACATGCCGATCACCTCGGGCAGCTCGCTGGAGACCATGAGGATCGCGACGCCGTCGGCCACCAAGGCTCGCATCAGCTCGTAGACCGCGTGCTTGGCGCCGACGTCGATCCCCCGGGTCGGTTCATCCATCAGCACGACTCGCGGGGCGATGCTGAGCCACTTCGCCAGGACGACCTTCTGCTGGTTGCCTCCGGAGAGGAACTGCACCTCCTGGTCCATGCTCCGGGCCGCGACGGCCAGGGAGGACAACACCCCGGGCATCTCGCGGCGGGCGCGTCCGGTGCCGCGCGGGAACGACGCCCGGACCACGCTCAGCGCGTTGTCCAGGATGCTCTGGCTGAGCGCCAGCCCCTGCGCCTTGCGGTCCTCGGTGACGAGCGCGATCCGGTGCCGGATCGCCTGGCGGGGCGAGGTGATCGTGACCGGCGTGCCGCCGAGCTCCATCTCCCCACGGGTGAACGGCTCGACGCCGAAGATCGCCTCGACCAGCTCGGTGCGACCCGACCCCTGCAGCCCGGCGAGGCCGACGATCTCCCCGGCTCGGAGCCGCAGGTCGATGGCGTCGACGTACCCGTTGCCCGCACGGCTGAGCGTCAACCTGGCCTCGCCGAGCTCGGTGCCGGGGAGCGGATCGGGGAAGTAGGTGGAGATCGAACGGCCCACCATCAGCCGCACCAACGTCGCGTCGTCGAGGGTGCTCGCGGGCCGGCTCTCGACAAGTCGACCGTCCTTGAGCACCGTGATGGTGTCGCAGAGGTCGAAGATCTCCTTGAGCCGGTGAGAGACGTAGAGGACCGCGACGCCACGCGCCTTGAGCCGCTCGATGATGGCGTAGAGGAGAGCCACCTCGTGGTCGGCGAGCGCGGCTGTCGGTTCGTCCATCGAGATGATCCGGGCGTCGTAGCTCACCGCCTTCGCGATCTCCACGATCTGCTGCTCGGCGACCGAGAGCGACCGTGCGACGCGGTCGGGACGCAGCCCCGCGACGCCGAGCCCCTCGAGCAGCTCCACGGTGTCGCGGTGCATCTGCCCGGTGTCCACCAGTCCGCGGCGCCGGGGCTCGCGGCCGAGGTAGATGTTCTCGGCGATGGTGCGGTCGGGGAGCAGGTTGAGCTCCTGGAAGACCGTGGAGACGCCGGCCTGCTGTGCCTGGACGGGGTGGCTGAAGTGCACCGCCTTCCCGTCGATCTCGACGGTTCCGCCGTCGGGCTGGTGGACGCCGGCGAGCAGCTTCATCAACGTCGACTTGCCCGCGCCGTTCTCGCCGACGAGCCCGTGCACCTGGCCGGCGTACAGCTCGAGGTCGACGTCCTCGAGGACCGCGTTGCCGAAGAACCGCTTCGTCAGCCGGGAGCCGCGGAGGACCGGGGCGCCGAGCGGCCCAGCCACGGCCGGTGAGGGAGGGAGCGCGTCGTCGTGCACGCGTGCACTGTGGCACGAGTCACCGACTTCTGTCGAGTGACCATCGAAAGTTGCGTACTGGACGATGAAAGCGTCGCGGTGGTTCACTTCGCTGGTGCTGACCAGCGACATCTTCGAGCTGCTGCGCGACGGTCGCCCCCGCACCCGCGCGCAGCTGGCCGAGCTCACTGGGCTGTCGCGCTCGACGGTGGCCCTCCGCGTCGACGCGCTCATGCGGCTCGGGCTGGTGGCGCCGTACGGCGACGGGGCCTCGACCGGGGGCCGGCCGCCCTCCCTCTTCGCGCTCAACCCGACCGCCCGCGTCGTCGTCGGCGTCGACATCGGCGCCACGCACGCGACGGCGGGGCTGGCGGACCTCTCCGGCGCCGTCCTGGCCGAGACCAGTGCCTCCCTCGACGTGGCGGCCGGTCCGGACGTCGTGCTCGGCTGGGTCGCGGACGTCGTCGCCGCGCTGCTCGCCGAACAAGGGCGGAGCAGCGACGCGCTCGCCGCGATCGGCATCGGGTTGCCTGGTCCGGTCGAGCACTCGACCGGCCGACCGATCAACCCCCCGATCATGCCGGGTTGGGACCGGTACGACGTGCCGGGTCATCTCCAGCGCAACCACTCGGTGCCGGTCCTGATCGACAACGACGTGAACATCATGGCGCTGGGCGAGCAGCGGACCCAGTGGCCGGACGTCGACGACCTGGTCTTCATCAAGGTCGCCACCGGCATCGGTGCCGGCATCATCTCCGGTGGGAGCCTCCAGCGCGGCGCCCAGGGCACGGCCGGGGACCTCGGCCATGTCCGCGTGGCTCACGCCGAGGGACGCCGATGTCGATGTGGCAACGAGGGGTGCCTCGAGTCGATCGCGGCCGGCCCGGCGATCGCCGAGCTCCTCCACCGAGCGGGCGTCCCGGCCCGCACCGGTCAGGACGTCGTGGACCTGGTCCGGGCCGGTGACACCGCCGCGGTCAAGGCGGTGCGTGAGGCCGGACGGGAGATCGGTGAGGTCGTCGCGATGATGGTGAACCTGATCAACCCTTCGGTGGTCGTCATCGGGGGGCGGCTCTCCGCGGCAGGTGAGCACCTCCTGGCCGGCATCCGCGAGGTGGTCTACTCGCGGTCGCTTCCGCTCGCCACCGAGCACCTCAGAGTGGTTCCGTCGGTCGCAAGCGGAAGGGCCGGCGTGCTGGGCGCTGCCGCGCTGGCGATCGGCCACGCGCTCTCCCCCGAGGCGATCGAGGCGGCCAGTCTGTCGATGACGGCGGTGCGTCATGCCCGCTAGCACCTCCGGGCCCGGCAGGCTCCCGGTCGTCGCCGCCGTACTGCTTCTCGTCGTCGTGGCGCTCCTCGCCTACTGGGCCGGACGGAGCCAGTCGCGGGTCGTCGAGGCCGAGGTCGGCTGCCTCTCGGCGGTGGGGACGATCTCCTGCGAGCTGCCCGACGGGTGGACCGTCGGTGTCCCGAAGGACGTGGGGTGGACGGACATCCGGGGCGCCAGCCACGAGGACGGACGGCCCGCGTGCCTGCCGCCCTCCGGACGCGGCCTCGAGGGGCCGGTCCGCCTGTCCTGGGTCCCTGCGGAGGTGGACGGCAGGTCCTGGCGTCAGGTCATCTGGGTCACCTGCCTCGAGTGAACGGACGGCTCAGGACCGCTGCCACCGCCATGTCGACATGATCGCGTCGAAGAGCTCGACGACCAGACCAGTGGGGAGACTGTCCGGGTCACCGTCACCGAGCACGGTGCAGGTCACCAGCACCCAGCGACGCTCGTCACCGGGAACGGCCGCCAGGTAGTCGACCTGGCGAGCGCGCAGCGCGGCTTGCGCGTCGCCGTCCCCCTCCACGACGCTCTCGGTGCGCACCCACACCGTGTCGTCGACCGACACCGGCTCGCCACCCTGTCCGACCAGCGTGGCCAGGACACCGCCGACCGCGCCGGCCTCGGCCCTGGCACCAGGGACCACGGCGCTGACCACGAACGACGCGTTGAGCCCGACCCCGTCCAGGTCGTGCGCCGGGAAGTAGAAGTCGCGGCCGCCGCGTTCCTCCACGGCGTCGAGCTGGCGCACCAGCTCCGCCTCCAGACGGCGACGGATCGTGGCGCGCTGGTCCGGGGGGATCTCCTTCGGCGCCCGCGCGGTGGCTCGATCCATCGCGCGACGGACGTCGCGGCCGCGGGAGGCTCCGAGGTGGACCCGGTGCCACGGCGGCGGAAGGAGGATGCTGTAGCCGGACATCATCGCTCCCCCACCACGTGCATCCGCAGCGCCAAGGCGTCGAGGTCGTCGAGAGCGCTGACCACCGCACCGGGGCTCCGTTCGCCCGCGTGCAGGAGAGCGACCGCGGCGGGATGACCGTTGTCGATCACATACCTGGCCTCGACGAAGAGGCCGGCGTCCGGCTGGCTGTAGGACAACGAACGACGCACGATGACGCCGGCGGGGGCAGGGACGTCCTCGATCACCGGACGCTCGACGGGACCCGAGTCGGCCGCAGCGAGGAACGCCTCGAGGAGCTCAGGGGTCCCGCGTTCGACCATCCCGAACGAGGCGACCAGGGGGACCTCGCCCAGCTCCAGCCAGCGGATCAGCTTGTAGGGAAGAGGACCACGGTCGGGCCGCCCGATGCGTTCGAGCATCGCCGTCACGTACTTCCGCTCCTTCCTCTGCCTCACGTCGAAGATCTGGCTCATCAAGAGGACCGCGGCGGGCAACCACTGCTTGAACGGCCGCTGCTCGGTGGGACCGATCACCCACGGCAGGTCGTCGAGGTCGAGGTCGAGCTGGAGGCCGCTCACCGAGCTCGTCACCACGAGCTCACCTCACGCGTCGTGAGCCGGTCGGTGAGGTCGTCGAGGTGGCGGAAGACAGGGACGCCTTCGTCCATGAGGGTGTCCGTCCATCCGCCGACCGTCGACGTGCCGTTCAGGGCCTTGACGGTCGCGACGGATCCGGCATGCAGTCCGGAGACGACCTCGTCCCCGAATGCCAGCCTGATCCGGGCGAGGTCGTCACACAGGCTCATCGCCTCGCGTCCGTAGAGAAGGGAGCGAAGGGTGAACGGAGCCGGCTGGAGCGGAAGGCTGCGGACGGCGGTCGCGACGCGGAAGCCGTCGTCCAAGGCGTTGGCGTAGGTGCTGGGCCGGGTCACGTTGACGAGGTTCGTCACGACTCCTCGCAGCCCCGGGTTGTTGAACGCGCTGCGCAGCGTTCGCATCCCGGCCCGGAGCCCCTGCCGGCGGCCGGCACGGGTCAAGGTCAACGAGCGGCCGAAACCTGCGAGCTTGCCTGCGACAGACCCGGCGCCGAGCGTGAGCACCCCGAGGGCGCTGAACGCCACATCGGTCCATGACCCTTCCCCGCCGACGGCCAACAGGGTGTCGACCGTCAGCAGCGCCACCCCGGCGAGCAGCGCGATCGCGACCAGCCACCCCAGCGGGTTGCTCAGCAGCACGATGACCACCGCGAGTGCGAACACGATCCGCCCCAGCCACGTCGACAGCGTCCTCAACCAGGTCGCATTGGCCTTCACCCAGGCCTTGAACCCTTCGAACCGCCCGTCCTTGAGGTCGTCCTCACTCGCCTGGCGGATCCGCGAGGCGGCGGCAGCGGCGACGGCGTCGTACGCCGCGACGGCCCGGTCGCACTTGTCCCCGGCTGCCGCCAGGTCGTCGACGGCCCCGTCGTACCTCTTCCTGGCCGACACCAGAGCGGAGTCCACCTCGCTCGTCGAGCCGGCGCTGGACGAGTCGAAGGCCGGGCGGTAGCCGGCGTCCTCCGCCTGCCGCATCTCGGCCCGGGCGGTGACCGCTTCGTCCAACGCGGCTCTGGTCGTTGTCAGGGCGGTCGCGAGGTCGTCGACCAGCCTGGTCAGCTCGGCGCCGACGACAGCGAACCGACCATGTGCCTTCTCCAGGTCCTCGGCCAGCCCTGCGCTCGACTCGCGCAGGCTCTCGGCGTACTCGCCGGTCAACCCTTCGCCGACGGCGATGCGGCGCAGGCGCGAGACCTGGTCGGAGATCGTCACCGCAACCGTGCTGTAGTGGCTGCCCTCGACGGCGAGCTCCTCGGCGTCTCCCGGGACGGGGTCGCGGCCACGGTCGAGGGCGGACCAGTCGGACGGCCTGGCGCTCATGGCCGCCGCCCCGCGCCGGTGGTGAGATCGAAGTCGAGCTCGCTGCTGAGGCTCAGCTCCGCCTCACGGAACGCCTCCAGGCTGGCGGCGACCTTCTCGCCGTTGTCCTGGATCTTCCGCGAGAGCTCCTGGCGGTGGTGCCTCATGTTGGAGGCGAACTCGTGCATCGCGTCGCGCAACCCGTCGTGGCCCCACACGTGACCCGTGTCGTCGCGCCGGTCCTCGATGGTGTCGAGCTCGCTCTTGAGTGTGCGCAGTGCGTGCTCGCTGCCTTCCAGGACAGCGAAGTCCACCGTCAGGTCCGCCATGGCTCCCCCTCTTCGTCAGATCGCGGTGTCAAGGTAGTCGCCGTTCCGGAGGGGCACGAGGCTCCTGACCTCGCCTGTGGATAACGCACGGAGGGCGGCCCGACGGGTGACGTCGGGCCGCCCTCCGAGGCGGTGGGGCTACTTGCAGATGACCGAGACGAGGAACGGCTGGTCGGCCGGGACGCCGTCCTTGTCGAACGTCGTCACGAACAGCCCGTTGTCGGTCCCGACGCGCCCGGTGATGGTGATCATCGCCGGCCCCGTGGACCCGCTGAACTCACCGATGCCGACGGTGCCGGTCCACGCGCACTGCTTGATGTTGCGGTCGAAGAAGACCTCGTACGTTCCCGCGTTGAGCTTGCTCGACGACACGAAGCCGCGGCCGCGGTGCTTGGTGCCATCGGCCTTGACGACGGCGGTGACCCGAGGCTTCGGCTTGCTGGTCTTCGCGAGGACCTTCGGCGCCGAAGCGACCTCGGCGCCCGGGGCGTTGAGGTTGCTGGGGCCCCCATCGGCAAGGGCACCACCGACCGCGACACCGGTGGCGAGCAGAGCTGCCGTCGACAGCGTGACCCCGGTCTTCATGAGCTTGTGCATGACGTTCTCCTGTGGTTGGGCGGATGGTCCGCGCCTCCCGATCTCGGTCGGCGCGTGTTCGAGTGTGTGGGGGCTCCGCCCGGCTCCGCAGGGCCCAAAGTCGCAGGTGAGAGCCCTGTCCGGGTCATGCCTCGGCAGATCTGGCTCCGCCGTGTCATGGAGGAAACCGCTCGGACATGACGCGTATCACGCGGGTTCTGGCGCGCTCCGCCGGTGGGGACCCGTATGGTTGAGGGACCGGCCCCATCCGTTCTGCCTCGGGCCGAGAGTTCCAGTCGTATGACCAAGCGCCGCGGACCCTGATCCGCGCCGGGCAGGACGACCCTTCCACTTTCCTGGAGTTGAGCAACGGCGGCGCTCGCCGCCATCACGCCATGCCTACGCACCCCACCTTCGCCGACCTCGGCCTCCCCCAGCTTCTCGTCGACACCCTTGCCCAGCAAGGGATCGAGAGCCCCTTTCCGATCCAGTCCGCAACCCTCCCCGACTCGCTCGCAGGCCGCGATCTCCTCGGTCGCGGCCGCACCGGCTCCGGCAAGACCTACGCGTTCGCGCTGCCGGTCGTCGCCCGGCTCGCGGCAGCACCGCGCAAGCGGCAGCCGAACCGGCCGCGCGCCCTGGTCCTCGCCCCGACCCGCGAGCTCGCCACGCAGATCGACGCCGCCATGGCACCGCTCGCCAAGGCCGCCGGGCTCCGCACGCTCACGATCTTCGGCGGTGTCCGTCCCGGCCCCCAGCAGCAGGCGCTCCGCGCCGGTGTCGACATCGTCGTCGCCTGTCCGGGCCGTCTCGAGGACCTCGGCCGGGGTGGCTTCGTCCGCCTCGACGCCATCGAGGTGACGGTCCTCGACGAAGCCGACCACATGGCCGACCTCGGCTTCCTGCCCACCGTCAAGCGGCTCCTCGACCAGACCCCGAAGAACGGTCAGCGGATGCTCTTCTCCGCGACGCTGGACAACGCCATCGACGTGCTGGTCCGCCGTTACCTGAGCAACCCGGTCGTCCACAGCGTCGACTCGGCGAGCTCGCCGGTCACGAAGATGACCCACCACGTGCTGCACGTCGACAAGGACGCCCGGCTCCGGGTCATCACCGACCTCGCCGCGGCCCCGGGTCGCACGATGGTCTTCACCCGCACCAAGCACGGCGCCAAGGCGCTGGCCCGCCAGCTCAACGCCCGAGGCGTCAGCGCCGTGGAGCTCCACGGCAACCTGTCGCAGGGGGCGCGCACCCGCAACCTCTCGCGCTTCTCCGACGGTACGGCGACCACGCTGGTCGCCACCGACATCGCCGCCCGCGGCATCCACGTCGACGATGTCGGCCTCGTGCTGCACGCCGACCCGCCCGTGGAGCACAAGGCCTACCTGCACCGCTCCGGCCGGACGGCCCGTGCGGGTGCGACCGGCACCGTCGTCACGATGATGCTGGACGCCCAGGTGCGTGACGTCCGCGACCTCACCAAGAAGGCGGGCATCGTCCCGACGATCACCCGGGTCACCCACGACCACCCGCTGCTGAAGGAGATCGCGCCCGGCGAGCGCACGTTCGTCGCGGTCACCGAGACGGCACCCGAGCCGCGCGAGCAGCGCAGCTCCTCGAACGGCCGAGGTCGCAACGTCGGCGGTCGCTCTTCGAACGGCGGCGGTCGCAACCGCAGCCGCAACGGGTCCTCCGGCTCGACCAACGGCTCCTCGAACGGCGGCGGTCGCTCGACGGGCGGCGCCCGCCGTGCCTCTGCGCCGCAGGGCGGCGGCCGCGCGCACAGCGCCGCGACGTTCTCCAGCCGCAGCCGCTGACCGTCGAACCGTCACTCGTGCCGGCGAACCACCGGCACGAGTGACCGTTCGGCCCGGCACCAGTGCGGGTTCGACACTTCTCATAGGGTCGACGGCATGTTGTCCGTCCACGACCTGACCCGCTGCTTCGGCAGCGCCACCGCCCTGGACCACGTGTCGTTCGACGTCCGTCCCGGCCGGATCACCGGCTTCGTCGGAGGCAACGGCGCGGGCAAGACGACGACGATGCGCATCATGGTCGGGGTGCTCGCCGCCACCGCCGGAGACGTGCGGTGGGACGGCAGCCCGCTCACGGCCGAGTGGCGCCGAAGCTTCGGCTACATGCCGGAGGAGCGCGGGCTCTACCCCAAGATGCGGGTGCTCGACCAGCTGGTCTTCTTCGGCCGGATCCACGGGATGACGTCGTCGGCGGCCGCCCGAAGGGCCACCGGCCTGCTGGACCGGCTCGGCCTCACGGAGCGCCGTGACGACGTCCTCGAGACGCTGTCCCTCGGCAACCAGCAGCGCGTCCAGATCGCCGCGGCCCTGGTGCACCACCCGTCGGCGCTGGTCCTCGACGAGCCGTTCAGTGGCCTCGACCCGCTCGCCGTCGACGCCATGGTGGAGCTGCTCCGGGACGAGATCACGCCCGAGATGCCGGTGCTCTTCTCGAGCCACCAGCTCGAGCTCGTCGAGCGGCTCTCCGACGACCTCGTCATCCTCTCGTCCGGACGGGTCGTCGTGTCCGGCGCCGTGGAGGCGCTGCGCCGCCGTGAGCGCGACCGGTTCCGGGTCCGGCTCGCACCGGGAGCGGACACCGGGGTGTTCCACCGCATCGACGAGACGCCGGAGCTGGCCGCGGACGGCAGCGCGGTGGTCAGCCTCGGCGAGGCTTCCCCTGAGGACGTCCTGGCCCGCCTGGTCCGCGAGGCGCCGGTCGCCGAGTTCGCGCGCGAGTCACGACCGCTCGCCGAGATCTACCGGGAGGCCGTGCGATGACGAACACCGCCGCTCCTTCCTGGGTCAAGGTCGTCGCCGAGCGCGAGATCCGCACCCGGGTTCGGGACAAGTCCTTCCTCGCCGCCACCGCGGTGACGCTGCTCATCATCATCGGGCTGCTCGTCGCCGGGGTGATCATCGGAAGCCGCTCCGACGACTTCGACGTCGCGGTCGGCCCCGGCGTGGCACCCGGCACCGCCGACCTCGCCGGGCAGGTGCTGGTCGCCAACGGTTCGCCGGACGCCGAGATCAACGCCCGCTCGTACGACTCCGCGAGCGCCGTCGAGCGCGCAGTCCGCGACGGCGACGTCGACGCCGGGCTCGTGGTCGAGGAGGGGCGGCACACGATCGTCGGCGACGACTCCATCGACGTCGCCCTGCAGGCCGCACTGACCGGCGCGATCGGCGAGAGCGTGCTGCAGGACAACGCCGCGACCGCGGACGTCGACCTCGACGCCCTCCGCTCCGGCACCGCGCCCGAGGTGCGGCTGCTCGACCCGAACGCCGACCAGTCCGACGCCCGCTCGGGGGTGGCCTTTGCCTTCGTCATCACGTTCTTCATCACTGCACTGAGCTTCGGGATGACGATCGCCCAGAGCGTCGTGCAGGAGAAGGAGAGCCGGGTCGTCGAGATCCTCGCGGCTGCCGTGCCGATCAGGTCACTGCTGTGGGGCAAGATCCTCGGCAACACCGTGCTCGCCCTGGGTCAGGTCCTGCTGATCGGCCTGGTGGGCGTCCTCGGACTGGTCGCCACCGGCCAGCGAGAGCTGCTCGCCGGGGTCGGCTGGTCGATGCTCGCCTACGTCGGCTTCTTCGTCCTGGGCTTCCTCACCCTCGCCTGTCTCTGGTCGGTCGCCGGCGCGCTCGCCGGCCGTCAGGAGGATCTCCAGTCCACGACGCTGCCCGGTCAGCTGATCCTGATGGTGCCGTACTTCATCGCTGTCCTCGGAGGCGACCAGGTGCGCACGATCTTCTCGATGCTGCCGATCGTCTCGACGATGATCATGCCCGGACGGCTGGCCGAGGGGTCGGTCCCGTGGTGGCAGCTCGCGGTCGCCGTCGGGGCGACGGTTCTGGCCGCGGTCGTGTTCGTCCGGGTCGGCACCAGGCTCTACGAGCGCACCCTGCTCCGCACCGGCGGCAAGCTCTCCTACCGGCAGGCACTGACCGTCGCCGACGCCTGAGCAGGTCGTCGAGCCGGACGTGCTGCCCGCCTGGGTCGCCGATGGACCACGCGCTCGCTCCACCGGTGGCGGCGGCGCTGCACGCGGCCGTGGCGGCGGGGATCACCGGCTACCCCGCGTTCCGACCCGGCGGGCGGCTCGGGGAGGCGTACGCCGGCTTCGCGCGCCGGCACTTCGGCCAGGAGGTCGACCCGGCGCAGGTGGTGCCGGTCTGCGACGTCACGGCCGGGATCAGGCTGGCCCTCGACGTCCTGAGCGACCCGGGTCCGATGGTGCTCCCCACCCCCGCCTACCCGCCGCAGCTCAACGTCGCCCAGGTCACCGGACGACGGCTCGTCGAGGTGCCGCTCTCCCCGGAGGCGGTCGCGGCGGGCGCCACGCTCGACCTCGACGCGATCGACCGGGCACTCGCCGACGGCGCCCGCACGGTCCTGCTGACCCAGCCGCACAACCCGCTCGGTCACGTGCACACCCGGGGTGAGCTGGAGAGGCTCCGCGACGTCGTCAGGAGCCACGGCGCTCGGGTCGTCAGCGACGAGATCCACGCCCCGCTCGTGCTGCCGGGGGCCGAGCACGTGCCCTACCTCTCGCTCGCGGGCACCGCCGACCACGCCGTCGCCGTGGCGGCCGCCTCCAAGGCGTTCAACGTCGCGGGGCTCCGCTGCGCGCAGCTCGTGACCGCCGACGCGGCGGCCCACCGCCGGCTCGTCGAGGTCCCCGAGGTGCGCAACGACTCGTGGTCCCCGCTCGGCGTCGAGGCCGCGGTGGCGGCGTACACCGACGGCGACGCCTGGCTCGCTGCCCTGGTCGACCGGCTCGACGCCCAGAGGACGCTGCTCGGTGAGCCGCTCCGGGAGCAGCTTCCGGAGGCCAGGATGCGGCCGATGCAGGCAACCTACCTGGCGTGGCTCGACCTGCGCGCCTACGGCCATGACGACCCGGCGTCGACGGCACTGGCCAAGGGCCGGGTGCGGATCGAGCCGGGCCACCACTTCCGGCCGGGGCTCGTGGGCCATGCCCGGCTCAACCTCGCCACCTCCCCGGAGCGGCTGACCGAGATCGTCCGGCGGCTGGCCACCGCCCTGACCGGCCAGGTCACTCCCAGAAGACCCGCTCCACCACGGCCCGCGCACGCCGCGTCGCCCGCAGGTAGTCGTTGACGAGCTCGTCGGACTCCCCCGGCCGGTACCCCAGCACGTACGAGACGCCGGACAGCTCGGCGGCGTCGCGGGGCAGCTGGTCCGACGCCTTTCCCCGCACGAGCGTGATCGCGTTGCGGACCCGGCTGACGAGGCGCCAGGCCCGCGCCAGCGTCTCGGCGTCCTGCTCCTCGACCAGCTCGGCGGCCGCCGCGGCCCTCAGCGCCTCGAGCGTCCGCGTCGTCCGCAGCTCCGGTACGGCGCCCGCGTGCCGCAGCTGGAGGAGCTGCACGGTCCACTCGATGTCCGAGAGCCCTCCCCGGCCCAGCTTGAGATGGGTCGCTGGATCAGCCCCCCGGGGCAGCCGCTCGTCGTCGATCCGGGCCTTGACCCGTCGTACCTCCCGGATGCCGTCGGCACTCAGCCCGTCCGGCGGGAACCGCAGCGGGTCCACGGTCCCGACGAAGCGGGCGCAGAGGTCGCGGTCACCGACCACCGCCTCCGCGCGGAGCAGCGCCTGCGCCTCCCAGACCGCCGACCACTTGGCGTAGTAGGCGGCGTAGGACTCGAGGGTGCGGACCAGCGGCCCCTGCTTCCCCTCGGGCCTCAGGTCGGCGTCGACCTCGAGGGCCGGATCGCTGCCTGGCTGCGCGAGCAGGCGCCGCAGCTCGTTCGCGACCGCATGCGCGGCCCGGGAGGCGTCCTGCCCGTCGGCGTCCGGCAGTGGGTCGTGGACGAACATGACGTCGGCGTCGCTGGCGTAGCTGACCTCGTGGCCGCCGAGCCGCCCCATCGACACCACCGCGACCCGGGTCGGCAGCGGTGAGTCCCGCTCGAACTCGACCGCCCGCACCGCGATCGACAGGGCGGACTCCAGCGTGGCGCAGGTCAGGTCGGTGAGCGCACAGCCGACCTCCTCGACGTCGACGAGGCCGGAGAGGTCGGCGGCGGCGATCCGCAGCAGCTCGCGGCGGCGTACCGCGCGCACCTGCTTGATCGCCTGCTGCCGGTCGTCCTGCCGGTGCCCGGTGGCGAGCATCTCCGACTCGAGCTCGGCACGCCCCTGGAGGCCGAGCCGGTCCCGGTCGAGCAGCTTCACCCCTTCGGGCTCCCGCTGGAGGAGGTCGGTGGCGTACCGGCTGGAGGCGAGCAGCCGCGCCATCCGCTCGGCGACCTCGCCCTCGTCGCGGAGCATGCTGAGGTACCACGGCGACCGGCCGAGCGCCTCGGAGATCTTGCGGAACCCGAACAGCCCTGCGTCGGGATCAGGGGCGTCGGCGAACCACTGGAGCATGACCGGGAGCAGCGTCCGCTGGATCCGGGCGGTGCGGGAGACGCCGCTGGTCAGCGCCTCGAGGTGGCGCATCGCCGCCTCCGGGTCCAGGTATCCGAGGGCAGCGAGCCGGGCCTTCGCCGCAGCGGGGGTGAGCCGGCTCTGCTCTCCGGGGAGCCGGGCGACGGCGGCGAGCAACGGCCGGTAGAAGAGCTTCTCGTGCAGCCGCCGGACCTCGCGCCGGTGGTGCCGCAACGCCTTGTCGAGCTCGCTCACCGGCTCCTTGAGGAACCCCAGCGACCGGCCGAGCCGGCGCAGTGACTGCTCGTCCTCCGGGATGACGTGGGTGCGGCGCAGCTGGTGGAGCTGGAGCCGGTGCTCAACGGTGCGCAGGAACTTGTAGGCGTCGTGGAGCGCGGAGCCGTCGTCACGCCCGACGTACCCGCGCTCGGTCAGCGCGGCGAGCGCCGACAGCGTGGTCGGCATCCGCAGCTCGGTGTCGGTGCGGCCGTGCACCATCTGCAGGAGCTGGACGGCGAACTCCACGTCGCGCAGCCCGCCGGGGCCCAGCTTGAGCTGACGGTCGCTCTCCTTCGCGGGGATGTGCTCGATCACCCGGCGGCGCATCGCCTGGACGGCGGCGACGAACCCGTCCCGCTCGGCGGCCTTCCAGACCAGAGGGCCGATCGTCTCCGAGTACCGGCGACCGAGATCGAGGTCACCGGCGACAGGTCGCGCCTTGAGCAGCGCCTGGAACTCCCACGTCTTCGCCCACCGCTCGTAGTAGCCGGCGTGGCTCGCCAGCGTCCGCACCAAGGGCCCGGCCTTGCCCTCCGGCCGCAGCGCGGCGTCGACCGGCCAGATCGTCCCTTCCCCGGTGTGGTCGGAGCAGACCCTCATGAGGTGGGAGGCCAGCTGCGTGGCCGCCCGGATCGCGGCCTGCTCGTCGGCGCCCTCGACCGGCTCGGCCACGAAGATCACGTCGACGTCGCTGACGTAGTTGAGCTCGTGTCCCCCGCACTTGCCCATGGCCACGACGGCAAGGCTGCAGGTGGACGCTGCCTCGCCCACCCGGGCGCGGGCGATGGCCAGGGCGGCGTCGAGCGTGCCGGCGGCGAGGTCGGAGAGCTCCGCCGCGATGTCGTCGACGCCGACCCCGTGGGCGAGGTCGCGGGAGGCGAGCCGCAGGAGCAGCCGCCGGTACTCCACCCTGAGCGCGTCGACCGCCTCGGCGTCGTCCAGGCCGGCGACCGGTTCGACGCCCGACGGGTCTGCGCCGACCGCACGCAGGAGGTCGGTCCGGAGCGAGAACGCGGCGGGCCTGGCGCAGCCCAGAGTGGGATCGGTCAGCTCCCGCCAGTGCTCGGGATGACGGCACAGGTGGTGGGCGAGCGCGGAGCTGGCGCCGAGCACCGACAGGAGCCGCAGCGCGGTGTCCTCGTCGTCGACGAGCGTGGCAAGGAGGGTCTCCCGGTCGTCCACCCGGCCGGCGAGGTCGCGGAGCGCCGACAGCGCGCCGTCCGGGTCGGCGGTGCGTCCGGCGGCTGCGAGGAGCGGCTCGGGACGGCCGAGCGTCTCAAGCTGCTCCACGGCGGCCTCGGGGTCGACGAACCCGAGCTGGAGGAGCTTCGCCTTCGGGGACTGTCGCCGCACGGTGTTCACGGTCGCTCCCGCCGCAGCCTGGCCGCGAACGACCCGGCGAGCAGCCGGCAGCTCTCCTCGAGCTCCGGTGCCAGCCGTCGGGCCTCGGCGAGGAAGCGGTCGAGGTCGGCGCCGCGCTCCTGGTGGTTCGTGCCGTAGCCGGCGACCCACGACTCGAGGATCGCCGAGTGGGCCTCGGGGTGGAACTGGACGCCCCAGACGTGGCGACCGAGCCGGGCCGCCTGCACGGCCCCGTCGGGGCTCGTGGCCAGCACCTGCCCGCCCGGCGGGACGGCGAGCACGACGTCGTTGTTCCAGTGCACCGCGTGCGTCGCACCGCGAGCCGGGCCGAGCAGCGGGTCCTCGACGGCGAACGGTCCCCACATCACCGGAAGCACGGCGACCGTGCTCCCCGCGGGGTTGCGGCCGACCTCGCCGCCGAGGGCCGCGGCCGCGACCTGATGACCGAGACAGATGCCGAGCACCGGCCGTCCCTGCGCCTCGGCAACCCTGACCAGCGCGCGGGTCTGCGGCAGCCACGGGGAGCCGGCGTCGTCCCACGAGTCCATGGCGCCGCCGAGGACGAGCAGCCCGGCGTGGTCGTCGAGGTCGTCGGGGAGCACTTCGCCGGCGTACGGGCGGGCGATGTCGAGCCGGACCCCGAGCTCCTCGAGGGACTGGCCGAGCCATCCGGCCGGTGCGTCCGTCTCGTGCTCGACGACGAGCACGCTGCTGTGAGCCACGGGCGCCTCAGATGACCGGCAGCATCTGGTCGCGCTCGTACGCCGACACCTGGCCCCGGTACCCCTCCCACTCCGCCCGCTTGTTGCGCAGGAAGAAGTCGAACACCCGCTCCCCCAGGGTCTCGGCGAGCAGCTCGCTCTCCTCCATGAGCGAGATCGCCCCCGACAGGCTCATCGGCAACGGCTGGATCCCCATCGACTTCCGCTCGCGGTCGGTCAGCGACCAGACGTCGTCCTCGGCCTCGGGCGGCAGCTCGTAGCCCTCCTCGATTCCCTTCATCCCGGCGGCGAGGATGACCGCGAACGCCAGGTAGGGGTTGCACGCCGGGTCGACCGTGCGGAGCTCGACCCGGGTCGACTGCCCCTTGTTCGGCTTGTACATCGGCACCCGGACGAGCGCCGAGCGGTTGTTGTGCCCCCAGCAGATGTACGACGGCGCCTCGCCGCCGCCGATCAGCCGCTTGTAGGAGTTGACCCACTGGTTGGT
>DASSBB010000041.1:0-10757 GCA_035699145.1 Marmoricola sp. | reverse complement strand
CGCCCTGGCCCCGGGTGCCGAGGACGGTCTGCAGCTCGTCCCAGCTCGCCCGGTCGGCCGGCACGACGGTGAGGGCAGTGGCCGTCATGCGCAGGATTGTGGCAGGTCGGGCCGTCTTCGGCCATCGCCTGACGCAGTCGTCCGTCCGGCGTAACCTGGCTGTCCCGGAAAGGAGCGCCCATGGAGTGGCTGGTGCTGGTGCTGGTCGGTGGCGGTGGCGCCTGGGGCGCCCGCCGGTTCAAGGCGCGCCGCGCGGTTAGTCGCGACCGGCTCGAGGAGCTCGACGGTGTGCGCCGGCTCGCGGACGAGGACGTCACCGTCTTCGGTGAGCAGCTCCGGCGCCTCGATGCCCAGGTCGGCGAGCACCCCCTCGACGAGGACGGACAGGTCGACTACCAGCGGGCGCTGGACGCCTACGAGTCCGCCCAGCGAGCGGTCCCCGGGCTGCGTGTCGCCGACGAGGTGAGCACCGTCACCGACACGTTGGCGACCGGGCGCTACGCGCTTGCCTGTGTCCAGGCGCGCGTCGCGGGCGTCGAGCTGCCGGAGCTCCGGTCGCCCTGCTTCTTCAATCCCCAGCACGGCCCCTCGGTGGCCGACGTCCTGTGGACGACGTCGCGCTACGGCACGCGGACGGTCCCGGCCTGCGCGCAGGACGCCGCCCGGGTGGCCGCCCACGAGAAGCCCGAGCTCCGCACCGTGGCGATCGGCTCACGGAAGGTCCCCTACTGGGAGGCCGGGGCGGCGTTCCAGCCCTACAGCCGGGGCTACTTCGCGGCGGCCGCGGCGGCCCAGATGCGTGGTGTGACCGTCGGCTGGGCGTTCGCCACGCCGCCCAGCGGCGACATGGGCTTCATCGGCACCACCGAGGGTCCCGGCGCCGCCGGGTTCGGTGGGGAGTGGGGCGGGATCGGGGACTCCGGCGTGGGGGACTTCGGCGGCGGCGGCGGCGGCGACGGCGGCGGCTGGTGAACCCTAGGAGCCGGTGACCGCCTGGTCGAGCCGCTGCAGCGTGTCCTCCATCTGCTCCTGCGTCACCAGCGGGAAGCCCACCTTGTCGAGGAGCTGCCGGTCCGTCACGTCGCTCCAGTCGTAGGTGTGGCGGACCAGCGTGCTGTCCGACCCCTGGGACTCCAGCTCCCAGACCCACTGCCACCCCGGCGGCTCGGTGCCCGCGGGAGCGGTCTTCCAGGCGAGGAGCTCGTTGGGCGAGTAGCCCACGACGTGGTTGTCGGTCTGGTACTCACCTCCCATGTGGTCCCCGGCCATGTTCATCACGAAGACGTCGCCGGTCTGCTGGATCCGGTCCACCTTCTCCCCGGACTGCACGAAGCCGGAGCCGTCGAGCTCGACATGGCGCCGGGGGTTGCTGAGCACGTCGAAGACGGCATCGGTGGAGGCGTTGATGGTGCGTTCTACGGTGATGCGCTTGTCAGTCATGTAGGACCCTTGCTCGCCGGCGACCGGCCTCAAACCTAAGGTGGCTGACCATGCGGACTCTCGTGGCCGGCGCCCTCCTCGCCTCTCTCGCCCTCACTTCTTGTACCTCAGACAAGGAATCGGCAGCCGATGTCGCCTCACGACTGGCCGAGGGGCTGGCCACCGGCACGCTCCCCGACGTCTTCGCGGGAACCGCGCCACAGTCGTCGTACGACGAGGTGGTGGCGGGTCTGGGCGAGGAGGCGGAGCGGCAGGTCGAGGTCGAGTCGGTCACGGAGGACGACGGGACCGCAGAGGCGACCCTGGCCTGGGAGTGGCAGCTCGAGGGGAGCACCTGGCGCTACTCGACCTCGGCCACGCTGGAGGAGGGTGAGCGATGGAGGGTCGTCTGGGACCCGGCGCTCGTCGAGCCGTCGCTGGAGGAGGGAGAGACGCTCGAGGTGTCCACGGTCGCCGCCCGTCGCGGCGAGATCCTCGCCGGGGACGGCCGGGCGATCGTGACCGAGCGCCCGGTGGTGCGCTACGGGGTCGACAAGACGAAGGTGCCGGCTCGGCTGGCCGCCGAGAGCGCCCGCCGGGTCGCATCGCTCCTCGACGTCACGCCTCGTCCTTTCGTGCAGGCGGTCAAGGCGGCGGGCGACAAGGCGTTCGTGGAGGCGATCGTGCTGCGTCCGGAGGACGCCCGCGACGTCGACCCCTCGTTCGGGGACGTCCGAGGAGCGGTCGCGCTCGAGGACGACCTGCCGCTCGCCCCGACCCGCGAGTTCGCCGCGCCCATCCTCGGCCGCGTCGGCCCGGTGACCGCGGAGCTCATCGAGGAGTCCGACGGCAGGCTGGAGGTCGGCGACCAGGCCGGGCTCTCCGGCCTCCAGGCGAGGTACGACGAGCAGCTGACGGGCACCGACGGCATCCGGGTCGAGGCGGTGGCCGAGGACGGCACGTCGCGGACGGTGTTCAGCGACGGGCCGGTCGACGGCTCGGCGCTCAGGACCACGCTCGACATCGACCTCCAGAGCAAGGCCGAACGGGTCCTCTCGGCACAGCAGCCGGTCAGCGCGATCGTCGCGATCCGCCCCTCGACCGGCGAGCTGCTGGTCGCGGCGAACGGCCCCGGGAACGACGGGCTCAACGCAGCGACGTTCGGGCAGTACGCCCCCGGCTCCACGTTCAAGGTCGTCTCCTCCCTCGCCCTCCTCCGCGACGGGATGACCCCGGAGAGCCAGGTCGACTGCCCGGCGAGCATCGTCGTCGACGGGAGGCGGTTCGAGAACTACGACGACTACCCGCCGGACCGGCTCGGCGCCATCACCCTGGCCGACGCGGTGGCGTACTCCTGCAACACCGCCTTTCTGGGTCAGGCCGACCGGCTCGGCCGCGGAGACGTCGCGACCGCGGCCGAGTCGCTCGGGGTCGGCCAGGACTACGACCTCGGGTTCCCCGCCTACTTCGGCCAGGTGCCCCCGCCCGGGTCCGAGACCGAGGCGGCCGCGGACCTGATCGGGCAGGGGAAGGTGCTCGCCTCTCCGATGGCGATGGCGGCCGTGGCGGCCTCCGTGAGCGCCGGGCGGACCGTCGTACCCCACCTCCTGGAGGAGGTCGCACCGGGCGCCTCGCCGTCGACGCCGCTGACCGGGGCCGAGGCGCGGGCGCTGCGGTCGCTGATGGCCGGCGTCGTCAGCCGCGGCTCGGGCGCCTTCCTCGCCGACGTCGGCGTCACCGGCGCCAAGACCGGGACGGCGGAGTACGGCGAGCCCGGTCCGTCGGGGCTGCCGACCCACGCCTGGATGATCGCCACGCGCGACGACCTCGCCGTGGCCGTCTTCGTGGCCACCGGCGAGTCGGGCTCCGCCACGGCCGGGCCGTTGCTCGAGGCGTTCCTGCGGTGAGCTCACCAGCACGAGGGGCGGTTCGACCCAGCACGAGGGGCGGTTCGACGGATCGGTCTAGACCGGGATCGAGTTTCGAAGGATCTTCGGCTTGGTTGTCGAAAGCGGCGGTCCTTGCCCGACGTACTCCCGAAACCACCGAGAGGAGACACAGATGCGTTACATGAGCATGGTGAAGATGGCCGAGGACATCGGTCCGGCGCCGCAGGCGCTGTCGGAGGCGATGGGCGCCGAGATGGCGGCCGCGTTCGCCGACGGCAGCGTCCTCGACGCCGGCGGGCTCTGGGGCATGAAGGATGCCGTGGAGATCTCGCTGCGCGACGGGACGGTCACCACCGTCGACGGGCCCTACACCGAGGCGAAGGAGGTCGCCGGCGGCTACGCCATCATCGACGTCCGCTCCCACGAGGAGGCGGTCGAGGCCGCGCGCCGGGTGATCGAGCTCCACAAGCAGCACTGGCCCGGCTGGGAGGGCTCGGTCGAGCTGCGGCGGATCTCCGAGCCGGAGCCGCAGCCACGGGCGTGACCGGCGAGAGCCCCACGTCCTCGGCGATCACGGCAGCCTGGCGTCACGAGTCCACCCGGCTCGTCGCCGGGCTCGCCCGGATGACCCGCGACCTCGACCTCGCCGAGGACCTGGCACAGGACGCCCTCGTCGCGGCGCTCGAGCAGTGGCCGTCCTCCGGCGTACCGGCCAACCCCGCCGCCTGGCTGATGGCGGTCGCGAAGCGGCGGGCGGTCGACCACGTCCGCCGCGGCGAGGTCGCCCGCCGCCGGACCGCGGAGCTGGGCCACGACCTCGAGGAGGCGGAGATGGCCGACCTCACCGACGCCGTCGACCACATCGAGGACGACGTCCTCCGGCTCATGTTCCTCACGTGCCACCCGGTGCTGTCGCCCGAGGGCCGGACGGCGCTGACCCTCCGCCTCGTCGGCGGGCTCACGACGGCCGAGATCGCCCGCGCCTCCTTCACCAAGGAGGCGACCGTGGGTCAGCGGATCTCGCGGGCGAAGCGGACTCTGGCCTCCGTCTCCTTCGACGCTCCGGTCGGCGCCGAGCGCGAGGCCCGGCTGGCCGACGTCATGGCGGTCGTCTACCTCGTCTTCAACGAGGGGTACGCCGCCACCGCCGGCGCCGGCTGGACCCGCCCCGAGCTCTGCCGGGAGGCGACCCGGATCGCCCGGATGCTCGCCGCACTGGTCCCGGACGACCCGGAGGTGCTCGGCCTCCAGGCGCTCCTCGAGCTCCAGTCTTCCCGGCTGCCCGCCCGGCTGGACGCGGACGGGCGACCGGTGCGGCTCGAGCAGCAGGACCGGAGCCGATGGGACCTCCTGCTCGCCCACCGCGGGCTCCGGGCGCTCGAGCGGGCAACGGCCTTGGGCAAGCCGGTAGGGACCTACTTCCTCCAGGCCTCCATCGCCGCCTGCCACGCCCGCGCCCGCGACGCCGCGGACACCGACTGGCGTCGGATCGCCGGGTGGTACGACCTCCTCGCCGAGCACGCCCCCGGCCCGGTCGTCGAGGTCAACCGTGCCGTCGCGCACGGACGCGCCTTCGGGGCCGACCGGGGGCTGGCGGTCCTCGACGCGATCCCAGGAGCCGCACTCGCCGGCTCGCCGCTGCGCGACAGCGTGCGGGGCGACCTGCTGGTGCAGGCCGGACGGTGGGCCGAGGCCGAGGCGCCGTTCCGGAGGGCTGCCCAGCTGACCCCCAACGAGGGCGAGCGCTCGCTGCTGCTCACCCGCGCGAACGAGGCTGCTGTGATGAGCCTCGATGCACGGCCCGAGGCGGAATTCCGTCCAGACGGATGATCTTCCCGCGCCTGGGCGCGTCTCGGCCGCGAATCGGGTCCGGATGGACGACTGTCGGCGGTCCGGGAACCCCCAGCCCGACCCAGCCGGCCGAGCGGCGTACAAATTCGCGCATCTGCCCTGGCTTCGGAGCCCGGACACGCGAGCGCCCGTCAGGACGGCGCAGAGGCGCGACTCTCGACACGACGTGTGCTCGACGGACCGCACCTTCCGACATCCCGCCGTGCCTCCGCCGGCCTCCCGTCTCCGGGTCGACCCTGAGACGGTCCCAGGGTCGGACGCGGGTCCGGCTCAGCGGCTTCCCCGATGTGCGGAGGCACCCGGCCGGGCGAGGCTACGGTCCATGATCGAAGTCCAGAACCTCACCAAGAAGTACGGCGGCCACGTCGCCGTCGACGACGTCACCCTGACCGCCAGCCCCGGCCGGGTCACCGGCTTCCTCGGGCCGAACGGCGCCGGGAAGTCCACCACGATGCGGATCATGGTGGGGCTCACGCCGCCCACCTCGGGCACCGCGTCCGTCAACGGCCGGCACTTCGCCGAGCTGCCCAACCCCGGCCGCGAGGTCGGGGTCCTCCTCGACGCCTCGGCGCAGCACGCCGGCCGCACCGGCCGGGAGATCCTCACCCTCGCCCAGCGGACGATGGGGCTGCCGAAGCGCCGGGTCGACGAGATGCTCGACCTGGTCAGCCTCACCGAGAGCGAGGCGGAGCGCCGGGTCCGGCACTACTCACTCGGCATGCGGCAGCGGCTCGGGATCGGCACCGCACTGATCGGCGACCCCGAGGTCCTCATCCTCGACGAGCCGGCCAACGGCCTCGACCCGGCCGGGATCCGCTGGATGCGCGACCTGCTGCGCGACTTCGCCCGCCGGGGCGGCACGGTCCTGCTCTCCTCGCACCTGCTCCACGAGATCGAGGTCATCGCCGACGACCTCGTCGTCATCGGCAACGGCCGGATCGTCGCCGACGGGACGAAGGCGGAGCTCCTGGCCGCGGCCGGCACCCTGGTCCGCGCCACCGACCCCGCCGCCCTCGCCGCCGCCCTGCAGGACGCCGGCGTTCCCACCACCCCCTCCGGCGACGGCGCCCTCCGCGTCGACGCCGACCCCGGCCTCGTCGGCCGGGTCGCCCTCACCTCCGGCATCGCGCTCACCGAGCTGCGGGACGCCGACGGGGCCGGGCTCGAGGAGATGTTCCTCGAGCTCACCGCAGAGACCCAGCGAGAAGGAGCAGCAGCATGAGCACGTTGGCCGCGGAGCGAGTCACCGCCGTACGGACCGCACCCCCGCCGGTGCCGACCGCACGGCTGGTCGGCCTCGAGCTCCGGAAGATGTTCGACACGAGGTCCGGCTTCTGGCTGATGGCGAGCATCGTCATCACCGCGCTCATCGCCACCGGCGCGATCATCCTGTTCGCCCCCGACGACGAGCTCGGCTTCTCGACCTTCGCGTCGGCGGTCGGCATCCCGATGGCGATCGTGCTGCCGATGGTCGCGATCCTCTCGGTCACCAGTGAGTGGAGCCAGCGCAGCGGGCTGACGACGTTCACGCTGGTGCCGCACCGGCACCGGGTGATCTCGGCGAAGGCGGCTGCCGCGGTCGTGGTCGGCGTGGTCTCGATGGGCATCGCCCTCGCGGTCGGAGCCGTCGGCAACGTCGTCGGCAGCGCCCTGGCCGGGGTCGACATGACCTGGGACGTGACGGTGAGCGACTTCCTCTACATCGTCCTCGCCAACGTCCTCGGGATGGCGATCGGCTTCATGCTCGGCGTACTCGTCCGGAGCTCGGCCGGCGCGATCGTCGCGTACTTCGTCTACTCGCTGGTCCTTCCCGGCCTGCTGGCCTTCCTCGCCGCGAGCCAGGAGTGGTTCCGCGACCTGCAGCCGTGGATCGACTTCAACTACGCGCAGACCGCGCTGTTCGACGCCGACCTCACCGGCGAGCAGTGGGCCCAGCTCGGGACGTCCGGGCTGCTCTGGCTCGTCGCGCCGCTCGCGGTGGGGCTCGCCCTGGTGATGCGCTCCGAGGTCAAGTAGCAGCTCGACGAGCGGCGCGAGGGTCACCCCCTCGCGCCGCTTGCGCAGCACCAGCTCGGATGACACTGGGAGGGACGGCCCGCGGACGTCATCCGCTGTGGCTGCCCCGGCGACCACCGCGGATGACGTCCGGGGTCAGGGGAGGGGGAGCAGGAGTGCGCCGGCGTGCGGGGCCAGCGTCACGGTCGACCCCGAGACAGTCGCACCGGACGGGGTCGCCCAACGGACCGCGTGCGGGCCCCCGAGCTCGACCGTCACGCCGGCAGCACCGAAGTTCACCACGACCACCACGTCCCCCCGCCGCAGGAGGAACCACCGGGCTTCCTCGTCGACCTCGCACCGGGTGCTCGTCATCGCCGGGTCGGTCAGCTCCGGCAGCTCCCGGCGGAGCACCGCCAAGGACCGGTAGACGTCGAGGACCACGGCGTGCCGCCCCTCGGACAGCTCTGACCAGTCGAGCTTCGAGCCCTGGAAGGTCCCCGGGGCCTGGGGGTCCGGGACCTGCTCGAGCTCCCACCCCATCCTGGCGAACTCCTTGGTGCGTCCCTCGGTCACGGCGCGACCCAGCTCCTCCTCCGGGTGGGAGGTGAAGAACGCGAACGGCGTGGACGCGGCCCACTCCTCGCCCTGGAAGAGCATCGGGGTGAACGGGCCGGCGAGGGTCAGCAACGCGGCGCAGGCGAGCTGGTCGTCGTCGAGCTGCTCGGCGAGCCGGTCACCGCGGGCCCGGTTGCCGACCTGGTCGTGGTTCTGGTTGCAGACCACGAGCCGCCATCCGGGCATCCGCGCCGTGTCGACGGGCTTGCCGTGCTCGCGCTCGCGGAACGACGACCAGGTGCCGTCGTGGAAGAACCCCTTCTCGCAGACCTTCGCCAACGCGGAGAGCGGCGAGAAGTCGGCGTAGTACCCCTCGGTCTCCCCGGTCAGCGCGACATGGACGGCGTGGTGGAAGTCGTCGCTCCACTGGGCGTCGAGCCCGTAGCCCCCCGCCTCGCGCGGCGTGACCAGGTGGACGTCGTTGAGGTCGGACTCGGCGATGAGCGTCAGCGGCCGGCGGAGGTGCGCCGACAGCGTCGCGGTCAGCACCGCCATCTCCTCGAGCAGGTGCACGTCGGAGGAGTCCTGGAGCGCGTGCACGGCGTCGAGCCGCAGCCCGTCGACGTGGTGCTCCTCGAACCACATGCGCATGTTGTCCAGCACGTAGGCACGCACCTCGTCAGATCCCGGCCCGTCGAGGTTCACGTGGGCCCCCCACGGGTTCTCGCCCTCGTCCGACAGGTAGGGCCCGAACGTCGGCAGGTAGTTCCCCGACGGCCCGAAGTGGTTGTAGACGACGTCCTGGATGACCCCCAGCCCGGCCGCGTGGCAGGCGTCGACGAACCGTTGGTACGCCGCCGGGCCGCCGTACGCCTCGTGCACGGCGAACCAGCCCACGCCGTCGTACCCCCAGCCGTGCTCGCCGTTGAACGCGTTGACCGGGAGCAGCTCGACGAGGTCGACGCCGACCTCCCGGAGGTGGTCGAGCTTCTGGCAGGCCGCGTCGAGGGTCCCCTCGGGGGTGAACGTGCCGACGTGCAGCTCGTAGACGACCGACCCGGCGAGCTGCCTGCCGGTCCAGCCGGCGTCGCCCCAGACGTGGGCGTGCGGGTCGAAGGTGCGGGAGAGTCCGTGCACGCCGTGCGGCAGCCGCCGCGACCGCGGGTCGGGTACGACGGTCTGCGACCCGTCGACGAGGTAGCCGTAGTCGACCTCCCCCAGGGGCGAGGGCCCGACCGGCGTCCACCAGTCGTCGACCCCACGCTCCATCGGCACCACGCGAGCTCCGACCTGGAGCGACAGCGAGCGAGCCAGCGGTGCCCAGACGTCGAACCGTCCCCGGCCGCCCTGGTCGTTCCGCACGAGCAGAGCCACCGGGTAGTCGGCGAGCAGCTCGCCGAGGAGCGCCCCGTCGGCGTCGTCGACGTGGATTCGGCGGCCGGTGAGCAGGTCGACCCACGAACCGGCCGGGAGCGGGAGCCGGGTGGCACCCCAGCCGCCCTTCCGTTCCAGGCCGACCGGGAGGCGGGTGCCGACCGCGATGGCGCCGCCGCGGTCGAACGCGACGACATGGTCGGCCGCCTCCCCGGAGGCGGTGACCGGGGTGTAGCCGGTGAGCAGGTCCGGGTGGTCGCGGCGGAGGGTGAGCGCACAGTGGATGAGCAGCAGCTTGACCGCGCCCTCGTCGCCGGTCGACCCGGTGAGCGGTGGCCGCTCGCCGGCGCGGAGCTCCTTGAGCAGCCGGCCCCGCTGGTCGAAGTCGACCCAGCGGCGGTTGTCCGGGTCGACGAGGCTCTGCTCCCACAGCTCGCTGCCCTGGTAGACGTCGGGGACGCCGGGCACCATGAGCGTGAGCAGCTTGGCGCCCAGCCCGTTGACCCAGCCCGGGAGGGTGACCCGCTCGACCAGCGAGTCGAGCACGGCCGCGACCTGGGGGTTGTCGAAGGCCGCGTCGACAGCGGCATGGACCGCCTGCTCGTAGTCCGCGGAAGGCGCGGTCCACGTCGTCCGGTCCCCCGCCTCGCGCATCGCCTTCTCGGCGTAGGCGTGCAGCCGCTCGCGATCGGCCGGCCAGGCACCGAGGACCGCCTGCCACAGCAGGTTCCCGAAGCCCGGGTCGGGCAGCGGGACGAGCTCGAGGAGCCGCTCGAGCCCGGCCGCCCACTCCTCGGGCAGCTCGGCCAGGGCGGTGATCCGTGCGCGGACGTCCTCGCCGCGCTTGGTGTCGTGCGTGGAGGAGGCGGTCATCGCGGTCGGCCACACCTGCTGCCGGGCCGCCATCGCCTCGTGGAACGCCTCGGGCGTCAGCGAGAAGACGCTGGGGTCGCCGCCGACCTCGTTGAGGGAGGTGAGCCGGGACCAGCGGTAGAACGCGCAGTCCTCGACCCCCTTGGCCATCACCATGCCGCTGGTCTGCTGGAACCGCTGCGTCGGTGCCGCGGCCCCGTCGGAGAGCACCGGGTGCAGCAGGTCGAGCACGTCGGCGAGGTCGGGGCGGTGCTCGCGGGCGAGGTCGAACGCCTCGTCGAGGTGCTCACGGCCGAGGGGCAGGTAGGAGCGGTAGACCGGGAAGCAGGCGAGCAGCTCTGCGACGCCGTCTTCGACCCGGCCGGCCTCGACCCGGCCGGCGTCGGTGGAGCCGTCGGGCTCCAGCACGGCCATGAGCTCCCGGGTGATCCGGCGGACCTCGGAGTTGAGGATGGTGTCGGCGACCTCACGCTTGGTGCCGTGGATCATCTCGGCCCAGTCCACGGGGGCGCCGCGCAGCCGCGACTCCAGCTCGTCGAGGGGCGCCTCGCCGGCCGGGTCGACGAGCACCCGGTCGATCAGCGCCATCGCGTCGTACCCCGTGGTGCCGGCCGTCGCCCAGCTGACGGGGAGCTCCTCGCCCGGCTCGAGGATCTTCTCGACGAGGACGTAGGCGCCGCCGGTGAGGGCCGCGAGGTCGTCGAGGTACCGCCCCGGGTCCAGGAGCCCGTCCGGGTGGTCGACCCGGAGCCCGTCGACGAGCCCCTCGTCGAACCACCGCCCGATCTCCTCGTGGGA
>DASSBB010000040.1:0-25252 GCA_035699145.1 Marmoricola sp. | reverse complement strand
CCGACAGTGCGGCGAGCTCGGCGGCGGCGAACTCCATGACCTCGGGGGTGCCGTCGGCGCCGATCCGGACCCGTTGTTCCCCACCGGGCAGCACCCGGACCTGCCCCGACCCATCGGTGCACAGCGCCAGCTCCCCGGGGGTCAGCTCCTCGGGGGCGTGCAGGTCCGCCCAGTGCGCGGCGATCAGCAGCCGTTCGGCCTCCGCGGCCCGGAGCCTGTCTCGGACCCCGACCAACGCGTCGGCGGCGGTGTCGCCGTCGAGGCCGTCGATCCAGTCGCTGTCGATCATGTCTTCGAGTATAGTCGACCGCACCGACAGAAGCGCGGCTCTCCACCGGTAAGATCCATGACCTTCTAGCACAGCTCGGACAGCGGATGGCTGCCTCGAAGAGACCATTGACAGCGGTGCGTCTCAAAAGGCGTGGCGGCGTACATCTACGCTTGTCGCCATGGGTCCACGGCTGCAGCGCATCGTCGCCGAGGCCGCCAAGTTCCTCGCCGTGGGCGGGATCGCCACCGCGGTCGCGTTCGTCGCGTTCAACGTGCTCGCGCACGGCGCGTGGACGGGACTCGGCCTCCTGGGTGACTACCCGCTCGTCGCCTTCGTCGTGGCGAACACGATCGGCATGCTGGTCAGCTATCGGGGCAGCCGCCACTGGGCGTTCCGCCACCGCGAGGTGGTCGGCCTCGCCGGCGGCCGGGTCACCTACTTCCTCGTCAACACCGCCTCGATGGCGTTGCCGCTCGCCTGCCTGGCCTTCAGCCGTTACGTCCTCGACCGGTCGGACGCCGTCAGCGACAACATCGCGGCCAACGTGGTCGGGCTGGCGCTGGGGACCGCGGTGCGGTTCTGGGCGTTCCGGAGGTTCGTCTTCCTTCATCCGGTGACCGCGGCCAGGCGGCGCGAGCTGCACCAGGCCCGGCCCGCCGCCCGCTTGGCGGCCGACCCGCAGGGCGACCGAGGGATGCGATGAGGCTGCTGGTCACGGGCGGGGCCGGGTTCATCGGCTCCCACTACGTCCGCGTCGTGCTCGGTGACGCCTGGGGCGGACCGAGACCAGGGGTCGTGGTGGTGCTCGACAAGCTGACCTACGCGGGCAACCTGCGCAACCTCGACCCAGTCGTCGACGATCCACGGCTGGAGCTCGTCCGCGGCGACATCTGCGATGCCCCGCTCGTCGACCGGCTGGTCGACGAGGCCGACGTCGTCGTCCACTTCGCCGCCGAGTCCCACGTCGACCGCTCGATCGAAGGCGCCGCGGACTTCGTCGAGACCAACGTCCGCGGCACCCAGACCCTGCTCGACGCCGCGCGGCGGCACCCGGTGACGAAGTTCGTGCACGTCTCGACCGACGAGGTCTACGGCTCCATCGAGTCGGGCTCGTGGAGCGAGGACGAGCCGCTGCTGCCGAACTCGCCGTACTCCGCCTCGAAGGCCGGCTCCGACCTCCTCGCCCGCGCCTACCACCGCACCCACGGCGTCCCGGTGTGCGTCACCCGCTGCTCGAACAACTACGGGCCCTACCAGTACCCCGAGAAGGTCATCCCGCTCTTCGTCACCAACCTCCTCGACGACCTCGAGGTGCCGTTGTACGGCGAGGGGGTCAACGTCCGCGACTGGCTCCACGTCGACGACCACTGCCGGGCGATCCACCTGGTGGTCGCCGACGGCCGGCCGGGGGAGATCTACAACATCGGCGGCGGCGCCGAGCTGACCAACAAGGAGCTCACCGGGCTGCTGCTCGAGGCCACCGGTCACGGGTGGGAGAAGGTACGCCGGGTCACGGACCGGCTCGGCCACGACCTGCGCTACTCCGTCGACTGCTCCAAGATCGAGGCCGAGCTCGGCTACAAGCCGGCAATCGGGTTCGAGCAGGGGCTCGCCGACACCATCGCCTGGTACGCCAACCACCGCGCCTGGTGGGAGCCGCTCAAGAGGTGAGAGGACCTTCAGCGGTGCCCGGTCGACTCGCCCCGCTCGGGAAGGGAGTAGAGGTACCGGCCGTAGCCGGAGTCGAGCATCTTCTCGGCCAGGACCCGGAACTCGTCGTCGCTCAGCCAGCCGAGCCGCCACGCGATCTCCTCAGGGGAACCGATCTTCAGCCCCTGCCTGGCCTCGACGGTGCGGATGAAGTTCGTGGCGTCGGCGAGCGAGTCGAAGGTGCCGGTGTCCAACCAGGCGGTGCCCCGAGCCAGCACTTCGACGCGGAGCCGTCCCTGGTCGAGGTAGCAACGGTTGAGGTCGCTGATCTCGAGCTCCCCGCGGGCGCTGGGACGCAGCTCTCTCGCCATCGCCACGACGTCGTTGTCGTAGAAGTAGAGTCCCGGGATCGCGTAGGAGCTGCGCGGCTCGGCCGGTTTCTCGACGATCGAGACCGGCCGTCCGGCGTCGTCGAGCTCCACCACGCCGTACGCCGTGGGGTCGGCGACCCAGTAGCCGAAGATCGCGGCGCCGTCGACCTGCTCGAACCGCTGGAGCTGGCGGCCGAGGCCGGGACCATAGAACAGGTTGTCCCCGAGGACGAGCGCCGACGGACCGTCGCCGATGAACTCCGCGCCGATCGTGAACGCCTGCGCCAAGCCGTCGGGCGACGGCTGGACCGCGTAGCTGATCGAGATCCCGAACCGGGAACCGTCTCCCAGCAGCGTCTCGAAGGCCCGGGCGTCGTGCGGGGTCGTGATCACCAGCACGTCCCGGATCCCGGCCAGCATCAACGTGGACAGCGGGTAGTAGATCATCGGCTTGTCGTAGACCGGCATCAGCTGCTTGCTCACCCCCAGGGTGAGCGGGTGGAGCCGGCTGCCGGTGCCGCCGGCCAGGACTATCCCTCGCATGCCGGTCAGTCTGCCTGGTCCTCGGCGGCGGGCCGACGCCACAGCCGGTGCCACGGGACCCCCAGGTCGGCCATGATCTCGCGGAGCAGCGGGAGGCTGATGCCAACCACCGTGTGCGGGTCGCCCTCCAGCCCCGTGACGTATGCGCCGCCCAGCCCGTCGATCGTGAACGCCCCGGCCACGCCGAGCGGCTCGCCGGTCGCGACGTAGGCGGCGACCTCCTCGTCGTCGAGTGCCGCGAAGTGCACGACGGTGCGGGCGGCTCGCGCGACGGTGCGGCCGGTGCGCGTGTCGATGACGCAGTGGCCGGTGTGCAGCACGCCGGACCGCCCGCGCATCGCCCGCCACCGGCGGATCGCCTCGTCGGCCGTGCCCGGCTTGCCGTGCACCTCGCCGTCGAGCTCGAGGACCGAGTCGCAGCCGACGACGAGCGCGTCGCCGTCGACGCGCTCCGCGACAGCGTGCGCCTTCAGCCGGGCGAGCTCGACCGAGAGCTCCTCGGGACCAGCCGTGGTGACCGCCGACTCGTCGACCCCGGAGACGACCACCTCGGGGTCGAGCCCGGCCGAGCGGAGGGTGGCGAGCCGTGCGGGGGACTGCGAGGCCAGCACGAGGCGGGGCGGTCTCGTCACAGGCGCGCCAGCGCCTCGGTGAGCGGCTCGAGCCCGATCGAGCCGAGGTCGAGAGCGGCGCGGTGGAACGCCTTCAGGTCGAAGGATGCGCCGTGCCGGGCGCGGGCCTCGTCGCGGGCTCGGAGCCAGAGCCGTTCGCCCACCTTGTACGACGGCGCCTGACCCGGCCAGCCGAGATAGCGGTTCACCTCGAACCGCAGGGAGCCCTCGTCGAGCCGTGAGTGGGCCCGCATGAACTCGTGCACCAGCTCCGCGGTCCACGTCTCCCCGGGATGGAACCCGAACGCGTTGTCGGCCGGCACCTCGAGACCGCAGTGGAGCCCGATGTCGACGATCACCCGCGCCGCCCGGAGCCCCTGCGCGTCGAGCAGCCCCAGCCGGTCGGCCGGGTCGCTCAGGTAGCCGAGCTCGTCCATCAGCCGCTCCGCGTAGAGCGCCCACCCCTCGCCGCTGCCGGAGACCCAGCAGACCTGCCGCTGCCACCGGTTGAGGAGGTCGCGGCGGAGGATCGTCTGACCGACCTGGAGGTGGTGGCCCGGGACGCCCTCGTGGTAGACGGTCGTGACCTCCTTCCACGGGCTGAACCGGGTGACCCCGGGAGGCACCGACCACCACATCCGGCCGGGCCGGGAGAGGTCCTCGCTCGGGCCGGTGTAGTAGATCCCGCCGTCCTGCGTCGGCGCGATCCGGCACTCGATCCGCCGGATCGGCTCGGGGATGTCGAAGTGGTGGCCGGCGAGCTCGTCGACCGCCCGGTCGGCGAGCTGCTGCATCCAGTCGCGGAACGGTTCCTTGCCCTCGATGGTGCGCGTCGGGTCCGCCTCGAGGTGGGCGACGGCGTCGTCGAGCGTCCCGCCGGGCACGAAGCCGTCGGCGATGCGTGCCATCTCGTCCTCGATGCGGCGCAGCTCCTCCCACGCCCAGGCGTAGGTCTCGTCGAGGTCGACCGCGGCCCCGAGGAAGTAGCGGGAGGAGAGCTCGTAGTGCTCGCGGCCCACGGCGTCGCGCTCGCGGCCGCGCGGGGCGAGCTCCTCGCCGAGGAACCTCCCGAAGTCGGCGACCGCCGCGGTCGCCTCCCGGGCGTGCCGCTCCAGGTCCGCCTTGAGCGGTCCTGCGGGCGCGGTCGCCACGAGGGTCGCGAAGGTGCTCGAGGTGTCCGTCTGCCCGGTCCAGCCGCGAACCTGGCCGGCCACCTCGGCGTACTGCCTGCGGGCGGAGACCTGGCCGCGCTGCGCGCACTCCTCGAGCGTCCGCCGGTAGCCGGAGAGCGCCTCGCCGACGGAGGCGAGACGGGCGTCGACCGCGCGCCACCCCTCCTCGGTGGAGGTGTCCATGAGGTCGAAGCACATCCGCAGGTCGTGCAGCCCGCTGGAGATCACCGAGAGCTCCGCCCGCGTGATGCCGGCCTCCGCGCGCTCGACCTCGAGCCCGAGCCGCTCCATGAGTGCCGCCTGGGCGGCGCGCTCCCGGTCGTCGACGGGCTCGGCGGCGCGGGCGGCGGCGAGGGTGCGGCGGACCAGCGCCTCACGTGCGGCGAAGCCGTCGGGGGAGAGGTCGGTGAGCTCGTGCTCGTGACCGGCGATGCCGAGCTCGGTCGCGGCGACCGGGTCGAGCGCGGCCAGCTCGTCGACGAAGCCGTCGGCGATCGCGTCGACGGGTCGGTGTGCGAGGTGGTCGGGGGTGCTCATCGCTACCTCGGGAGCCCGCTGGCCCGCCAGCCGCCGGGGCCGGCGTGGAAGGGGCTCTCCACCTGGCGCGCAGGGGAGGCCCAGGTGGAACGGGGCACGGCCGGCTCGGTGGCCGCGAGAGACGCGGCGGCGGCCAGTCCCTGGACGACCGCGACGAGCGCGGCGACCTCCGCCTCCGTGGCTTCGCCACGGATCAAGATCAACCGCGTTGAGCCGGCTTCGCCGGCACGGTCTGGGGTTCCGAGGACTCCAGGCTCGTTCCTCGCGGAGTCCTCGGTCACAGCGGGATGTTCCCGTGCTTCTTGGGCGGCAGCGTGGCGCGCTTGGTGCGGAGCAGCCGCAGTGCGCGGACCACCTCGGAGCGGGTCTCATGGGGCGTGATGACGGCGTCGATGTAACCGCGCTCGGCGGCGACGTACGGGTTGGCGAGGGTGTCCTCGTACTCCGTGATCAGCTCGGCGCGGCGGGTCTCCGGGTCGTCGGCCTCGGTCAGCTCGTTGCGGTAGAGGATGTTGACCGCGCCCTGGGCGCCCATGACGGCGATCTGCGCAGTCGGCCAGGCCACGTTGATGTCGGCGCCGAGGTGCTTGGACCCCATGACGTCGTAGGCGCCGCCGTACGCCTTGCGGGTGATGACGGTGACGAGCGGCACCGTCGCCTCGGCGTAGGCGAAGATCAGCTTGGCGCCGCGGCGGATGATGCCGTTCCACTCCTGGTCGGTGCCCGGCAGGAAGCCCGGTACGTCGACGAAGGTGAGCACCGGGATGTTGAAGGCGTCGCAGGTGCGGACGAACCGGGCAGCCTTCTCCGAGGCGTCGATGTCGAGGGTGCCTGCGAACTGCATCGGCTGGTTGGCGACGACGCCGACCGAGCGGCCCTCGACGCGCCCGAACCCGACGATGATGTTCGGCGCGAACAGCGGCTGCACCTCGAGGAAGTCCCCCACACCGTCGTCATCCGTGTCCAGGACCGTCGTGATGACCGTGTGCATGTCGTAGGGCTGGTTCGGCGAGTCGGGGATGAGGGTGTCGAGCGCCTGGTCGAGCTCGGACACCTCGAGGTCAGCGACCTCGGCGAAGGCCGGCGGCTCGTCGAGGTTGTTCTGGGGAAGGAAGCCGATCAGCGTCTTGACGTACTCGATCGCGTCGTCCTCGTCGGAGCCCATGTAGTGGGCGTTGCCGGACCGGGTGTTGTGGGTCCGGGCGCCGCCGAGCTCCTCCATCGTCACGTCCTCGCCGGTCACCGTCTTGATGACGTCCGGGCCGGTGATGAACATGTTCGAGGTGCCGTCGACCATGATCGTGAAGTCGGTGACCGCCGGGGAGTAGACGTGGCCGCCGGCGCACGAGCCCATGATCATGCTGATCTGCGGGATGACCCCCGAGGCGTGCACGTTGCGACGGAAGATCTCGCCGTAGAGCCCGAGGGAGACCACGCCCTCCTGGATCCGGGCCCCGGCGCCCTCGTTGATCCCGATCACGGGGCAGCCGGTCTTGATCGCGAGGTCCATGACCTTGGTGATCTTCTCGCCGTACACCTCGCCCAGCGAGCCACCGAAGACCGTGAAGTCCTGGGAGAAGACGCAGACCTGACGGCCGTCGATGGTGCCGTAGCCGGTCACGACGCCGTCGCCGTACGGCCGGCGCTTCTCGAGGCCGAACGCGGTGGACCGGTGCCTGGCCAGCTCGTCGAGCTCGACGAACGAGCCCTCGTCGAAGAGCCTCTCGATCCGCTCGCGGGCGGTCATCTTGCCCTTGGCGTGCTGCTTCTCGACCGCGCGCGCGGAGCCGGCGTGCACCGCCTCGTCGAGGCGATGGTCGAGGTCGGCCAGCTTGCCCGCCGTCGTGCGGGGGTCGCCTTCGAGGTCCGGTGCTTCGCTCACGTCTGCCGTCTCTCCTGCCGTGCCGGGTCCGCGTCTGGGAGGTTCCTGCGCCAATCTAGTGCGTGTGACCGACACCGGGACCAGCCGCCCACCCCTCGACCGCGCCCGGCTGGCGACTGCCACCGCGACGGCGGCCACGCCGTGGCGGACCGTCGAGGTGGTCGCCGCGACGCCGTCCACCAACGCCGACGTGGCGGCCCGGGCCCGCCTCGGCGAGGCCGAGGGGCTGGTCGTCGTCGCCGAGCACCAGACCGCGGGGCGGGGCCGGCTCGACCGCGGCTGGGAGACGCCCGCGCGGGCAGCCCTCACCTTCTCGGTGCTGCTGCGCCCGGTGGGGGTGCCGGACGCGCGGTGGCCATGGCTGCCGCTCGTCGCGGGGCTCGCGGTGGTCGACGGGATCGCAGACGCGGGCGGGCCGGCGTGCGGGCTGAAGTGGCCCAACGACCTGCAGCACGGTGGCTTCAAGCTCGCGGGAGTCCTCGCGGAGCGCGTCGAGACGCCGGACGGTCCGGCGGCGGTGCTCGGCATCGGGCTCAACGTGTCGACCCGCCCCGAGGAGCTCCCGGTGCCGACCGCCACCTCGCTCGCCCTCGCCGGGTGTCCCGGGCTCGACCGCACCGCGTTGCTGGTCTCGTTGCTGGCCGCCCTCGGCCGGAGGTACGACGCGTGGAACCGCTCGGCCGGCGACCCGGCCCGCGGGGTGCTCGACGACTACCGACGGCACTGCGTCACCATCGGACAGCCGGTCCGGATACACCTTCCCTCCGGAGCCATCCTCCAGGGCGTCGCGGTCGAGGTCGACGCCGCGGGGGCGCTGGTCGTGGAGAGCGGCGGGCGACGGGTGACGGTGAGCGCCGGGGACGTCGTGCACGTGCGTCCGGGCGGCAACCCGGGCATGCCATGATCGGGCGGTGGCGATCTCTCCGAAGCTGCTCAACGAGGGCGAGCACGTCGTCGTGTCGACCCGGACCCACGCCAAGGTGCTCCTCGGAGCGCTGCTCGTGCTCCTCGCGACCGCGTTCGTCACCGCCTACCTCGGCACGCTCGTCGAGAGCAACATCTCCAGCGACGGCGTCCGCACGACGCTCGGAGCCATCGTGGGCGCGATCGCCGTGGTGGTGGTCGTCTGGTTCGTGCTCCGCCCGTTCGTGCGCTGGGTGACGACGACGTACACCTTCACCAATCGGCGGTTCATGCAGCGCTCCGGGCTGATCGCCAAGGAGGGGCGGACGATCCCGCTCAACCGGATCAGCGGCGTCGACTTCGAGATCGGCGTCGTCGACCGGCTGTTCGGCTGCGGCACCCTCGTCGTCTCCGACGCCAGCGAGGAGGGCCGGGTGCCCCTCAAGGACATCCCCCGGGTCGAGGAGGTCCAGCGCATCGTCGCCGAGGAGCTGCACAAGATCTCGGACCGTCGTACCAGCGATGACGGCACCTGAGCGCCCGGCCGACCGGCGCCGCTACACCACCGCCGACCTCGCACGGGCGACCGGCCTGTCGGAGCGGGACATCCGGCGGTTCTTCCGCGCGCTCGGCTTCCCCGAAGCGGGGCAGGAGGCCAGCTACGGCGACGCCGACCTGACCGTGCTCGGCGTGGTCAAGGGGATGGTCGTGGACTCCGACATCGACCTCGACACGGCGATCCGCCTCGTGCGGGCGGTCGGCCAGAACGTCGCCCGCATGTCCGACTGGCAGGTGGCGGCGATCGCCTCGCGGGTGGGCCAGGTCGATGACGGCGCCGGGTCCAGGGCCCAGCTGCGCCATGCGGGCGCGGTCCGGATGGCCGACGAGGTCTCCGACGCCCTCCAGCTCGTCCTGCTGCACTCCTGGCGCCGGCACCTGGCCGCGGCCCTGAGCCGGCTCGACGAGGACCCGGCGGCGGGTGACGAGACCGTCACCTCGGTCACGGCCGGGTTCGCCGACCTGGTCAACTTCTCCGCCCTGTCGAACGAGATGGACACCAACCGGCTCGGCGAGCTGGTCGAGATCTTCGAGGCCCGCTGCGGCGACGTCGTCGCGGCGCACGAGGGCCGGATGATCAAGACGCTGGGCGACTCGGTGCTCTTCCTCGCCGGCACGCCGGAGCAGGCGATGGACATCGCGTCGGGGATCATCGAGGTCATCGGGGGCGACGCCCGGCTCCCCGACATCCGGATCGGGCTCGCCACCGGTCTCGTCGTGACCCGGCTCGGCGACGTGTTCGGCCCGCCGGTCAACCTCGCCGCGCGGCTCACCGCCCTGGCGCGTCGCAACCGGGTGCTCGCCGACGAGGTCACGGTCGCCGCGCTCGACCCGCTCGACTACGAGACCCGCCGGCTCACGGCCCGGCCGGTGCGCGGGTTCGGGCTCCTCGAGCCGGTCGCCGTCCGCCGGCGCTGACCCCACGCTCAGGGACCTTGGTCCCTGCCTCCCATCCCCGGGACCATTCGCCTGACCCCCGCCCCCCTTTGGCCCGATATGAACGAATATGTCCGCGTTGTCCCTCGCAACCCGCGACCCTCATCATGTGATGTCAGTACAGGGAGTACAGGTCGACCCCATCGCCGGACGCGCATGGCGCGACGGCGTCGAGCTCCGCCTGTCGAAGAAGGAATTCCAGCTGCTCCACGCGCTCATCCGCCGACCCGGCGAGATCGTGACGCGCGAGGAGCTCATGCTCGAGGTCTGGGACACCACGTTCTGGACCTCGGCCAAGACGATCGACGTGCACCTCGGGTGGCTGCGCCGCAAGCTCGGCGACGATCCGCGCCGGCCCACGCTGATCACCACGATCCGCGGTCGCGGGCTCCGCTTCGAGCCGGTGCCACCGGGGCTCGAAGACGCCTCTCGGGCCTCCTGAACCCTCCTAGGGGGGCCCTGGCTACGCTCGGAGGGTGACGTCGACCGGCCCCACCGCTGCCCCGACCGTCGCGGTCATCGGCGGCGGACAGCTGGCCCGGATGATGGCCCAGGCGGCCGTCGCGCTCGGGGTGCCGCTCCGGCTGCTCGCCGAGGCCCCTGGGGTGTCGGCGGCGCAGGTCGTGCCGGACGCGGTGGTCGGGGACTACCGCGACCTGGCCACGCTCCGTGAGGTGACCCGCGACTGTGCGGTGGTCACCTTCGACCACGAGCACGTGCCGACCGAGCACCTCCAGGCGCTCGCGGAGGCCGGCCACGCGTGCCGTCCAGGACCGGCCGCCCTCGTCCACGCCCAGGACAAGGCGGTGATGCGCACCCGGCTGCACCACCTCGGCGTACCGTGCCCCCGCAACGCCGTCGTCGCTGACACCGACGCGGTGGAGCGGTTCGCCGCCTCCGTGGGCGGGTTCCCGGTCGTCCTCAAGACCACCCGGGGCGGCTACGACGGCAAAGGGGTGTGGGTCGTCGACTCGGCCGCCGCCAGCGAGGTGCCGTTCGAAGCCGCCAGGCAGGCCGGTGTCGAGCTGCTCGCCGAGGAGAAGGTCGACTTCCGCAGGGAGCTCTCCGCCCTGGTGGCGCGGTCACCCTCGGGACAGGTGGCGGCGTACCCCGTCGTGGAGTCGGTGCAGCGCGACGGCATCTGCTGGGAGGTCGTGGCGCCCGCGCCCGACCTCGACGAGGAGCTGGCGCTCCAGGCGCAGCAGGTCGCCATGCGGGTCGCCGCCGAGCTCGACGTGACCGGGATCCTCGCGGTGGAGCTGTTCGAGACGACCGACGGCAGGATCCTCGTCAACGAGCTCGCGATGCGCCCTCACAACACCGGCCACTGGAGCATGGACGGTGCGGTCACCGGACAGTTCGAGAACCACCTGCGCGCGGTGCTCGACCTCCCGCTCGGCTCACCCGCGGCACGCGCGCGGTGGACCGTCATGGTGAACATCCTCGGCGGTGCGGGGAAGCTCGGCGAGGAGCTGTACGCCGGCTACCCGCACGTCCTGGCCCGCGACCCCCGCCTCAAGGTCCACCTGTACGGGAAGGCCGTGAAGCCGGGACGGAAGGTCGGCCACGTCACCGCCTACGGTGACGACCTGGAGGACGTGCGGGAGCGGGCCCGGCACGCCGCGGCCTGGTTCCGGGGCGACCTGGGTGAGGAGAGCGAGTGAGCATCGAGGGAACGCCGGTCGTCGGCATCGTGATGGGCTCCGACTCGGACTGGCCGACGATGCGGGCGGCCGCCGAGGCGTGCGCGGAGTTCGACGTGCCGTTCGAGGCGGACGTCGTCTCCGCCCACCGGATGCCGGACGAGATGCTCGCCTACGGCCGGGAGGCCGCCGGCCGCGGGCTCCGCGTCATCGTCGCAGGCGCCGGGGGAGCCGCCCACCTGCCGGGGATGCTCGCGTCCGTCACGCCGCTGCCGGTCATCGGCGTGCCGGTGCCGCTCAAGCACCTCGACGGGATGGACTCCCTGCTCTCGATCGTGCAGATGCCGGCCGGCGTCCCGGTCGCCACCGTCGGGGTCGGCAACGCCCGGAACGCCGGGCTCCTCGCCGTCCGCATCCTGGCGGCCTCCGACGAGCCGCTCCGCAACCGGATGGTGACGTTCCAGGCCGACCTCGCCGACGCCGCCCGGGCCAAGGGCAGGGCCGTGCGCGGAGGCGCCCCGAAGGCAGGGTTCTAGCCGGGCTATGGACCGGCCACTCCCGCGGTGGTACGACACCGGGAGGAGGGCCGCCATGACCACGCTCGACGACGTCAGCCCACGCGCCCGCATCGCGGAGCCCGGCGAGGGAATCTCCCTCGACGAGCTGCGCCTGGCCGCCCGGAACCACGGGATGCCGCTCGAGGTGCTCGACCTCGACGTGACGCCGCCGGGGCTGCACTACCTGCTCACCCACTACGACATCCCGCTCCTCGACCCGACCGCCTGGCGGCTGGAGGTCGACGGCCACGTCGAGCGTCCCCTCGAGCTCGACCTCGCCTCGCTGACGACGGAGCCGGTCACCACCCAGCGGGTGACCTTCGAGTGTGCCGGGAACGGCCGGGCGAAGGTGGACCCGCGCCCGGTCAGCCAGCCGTGGCTCGACGAGGCCGTGGGGACGGCGGCCTGGACCGGCGTACCTCTCGCAGCGGTGCTGCGCCGCGCCGGCGTGCGCCCGGGCGCCGTCGACGTCGTGTTCACCGGGGCGGACCACGGGGTGGAGCGAGGCGTCGAGCAGGACTACCAGCGCGCGCTCTCGCTCGAGGACGCGACGGCCGACGGAGTGATGCTCGTCCACACGATGAACGGCCAGCCGCTGCCGCCCCAGCACGGCGCCCCGCTCCGGCTGGTGGTGCCGGGGTGGTACGGCATGACCCAGGTGAAGTGGCTGACCCGGATCACGGTCCTGGACGAGCCGTTCACCGGCTACCAGAACGCGAAGGCCTACCGGGTGATGCGCGAGCAGGGTGAGGAAGGCGAGCCGGTGCGCCGGATCCAGCCCAAGGCGCTGCTCCGGCCGCCCGGGTTCCCCGACTTCCAGACGCGGACGCGGATCGTCGACGCCGGCGTCCACGAGCTCACCGGGCGGGCGTGGTCCGGCGAGGCGCCGGTCGCCCGGGTGGAGGTGAGCGTCGACGCCGGCGCGGCGTGGCACGAGGCGACGCTCGGCCCACCCGGCGACCCGTTCGAGTGGCGCCGCTGGCGGTGGACGTGGGCCGCCGAGCGGGCCGGAACCACGGAGATCTGGGTGCGGGCCACCGACGAGGCGGGCAACGTCCAGCCGGTCGAGCAGCGGTGGAACCGCCAGGCGATGGCGAACAACCACGTGCAGCGGACCCGGGTGCTGGTCCGCTGAGATCACCCCAGTGCGGGCCACTCCATGGCCGGGCAGGTGTCCATGACCATCGGCACGCCCGCTTCCGTCGTACGGCGGAACGCTGCGTGGTCGACGACCCCGAGCTGGAACCAGACGCCCTTCGCGCCGATGGCGACCGCCTCGTCGGCGAACGGCCCGGCGAACTCGGAGCGGCGGAAGACGTCGACGACGTCGACCGGGAACGGGATGTCGGCCAGCGTCGGGTAGCCCTGCTCGCCGAGCACGGTCGGGGCGTCGGGATGGACGGGCACGATCCGCTTGCCGCGCTGCTGGAGCAGGCGGGCGATCGAGTAGGCCGTCCGTCCCCGGTCGCCGGACAGTCCCACGACCGCCCACGTGGAGCAGTCCTCGAGCATGAACCGGATGTGCGCGGGGTCGAGCCAGGGCTGCGTCGTCGTGCTCGTCACGTGTCGAACCTAACGCGCCGCTGGTGGGACGGCCGAAAGTAGGATGTCCAGATGACCGACCAGTACCCGCTGTACGCGCCGTCCGAGGAGCACCAGGCGATCCGAGAGGCCGTGCGCGCGGTGTGCGACGCGAAGGTCGCCCCCTACGCCGCCGAGGTCGACGAGCAGGCGCGCTACCCGCAGGAGGCGGCCGACGCGCTGCGGGCCGCGGACTTCCACGCACCGCACGTCCCGGAGGAGTACGGCGGCGCCGGGGCCGACGCCCTCGCGACGTGCATCGTCATCGAGGAGGTCGCGCGGGCCGACATGTCCTCGTCGCTGATCCCGGCGGTCAACAAGCTCGGCTCGCTCCCGGTCCAGCTGGCCGGTTCGGAGCAGCTGAAGAAGAAGTACCTCTCGCAGCTCGCCGCGGGGGAGGGCGGCTTCTCCTACTGCCTCTCCGAGCCCGAGGCCGGCTCCGACGCGCTCGCGATGAAGACGCGCGCCGTGCGCGACGGCGACCACTGGGTGATCAACGGGGTCAAGCGGTGGATCACCAACGCCGGCGTCTCGGAGTTCTACACGGTCATGGCGGTCACCGACCCGGTCGCCCGGAGCCGCGGGGTGTCGGCGTTCGTGGTCGAGAAGTCCGACGAGGGGCTCTCCTTCGGCGCCAAGGAGAAGAAGCTCGGGATCAAGGGGTCGCCGACCCGCGAGGTCTACTTCGACCACGTCCGCGTCCCTGCCGACCGGATGATCGGCGCCGAGGGCACCGGGTTCGAGACCGCGATGCGCACGCTCGACCACACGCGGGTGACGATCGCCGCCCAGGCGGTCGGGGTCGCCCAGGGCGCGCTCGACCACGCCCTCGCCTACGCGCAGGAGCGGACCCAGTTCGGCAAGAGGATCGCCGACTTCCAGGGGCTCCAGTTCATGCTCGCCGACATGGGGATGAAGGTGGAGGCGGCCCGGCAGATGACGTACGCCGCCGCCGGCCGCTCCGAGCGCGGTGACAAGGACCTGACCTTCTTCGGGGCCGCCGCCAAGTGCTTCGCGTCCGACGTGGCCATGCAGGTCACCACCGACGCCGTGCAGGTCCTCGGCGGCTACGGCTACACCTCCGACTACCCGGTCGAGCGGATGATGCGCGACGCGAAGATCACCCAGATCTACGAGGGCACCAACCAGGTGCAGCGGATCGTCATGGCGCGCCAGCTCCTCGCCGGGGTCCAGTCCCAGCTCTGACCCGGCAGCGCGAGGAGCTCGGGATGTTCACCGGTCGGCGATCGCGCTAGGTTGTGCAAATCGATTGCGCACTGGCGAAGGAGCGGGTCATGGGCGAGCTGGACCCCACCCCTGAGGACAGGTTCTCGTTCGGGCTGTGGACGGTGGGATGGCCGGCACGGGACCCCTTCGGTGAGGCCACCCGCCCGCCCCTCGACCCCATGGAGACCGTGCGGCGGCTCGCGGAGCTGGGGGCCTGGGGCGTCAGCTTCCACGACGACGACCTGGTGCCCTTCGGGAGCGACGACGCGGTGCGTGAGGACACCGTGACGCGGTTCGAGTCCGCGCTCGCGGACACCGGGCTCGTCGTGCCGATGATGACGACGAACCTCTTCACGCACCCGGTGTTCAAGGACGGGGCGTTCACCAGCAACAACCGCGAGGTCCGGCGGTACGCCCTCCGCAAGGTGATGCGCCACCTCGACCTCGCCGCGCGCCTGGGCGCGCAGACCTACGTGATGTGGGGAGGCAGGGAGGGCTCCGAGGTCGACGTCGCCAAGGACGTCCGCGCGGCGCTCGACCGCTACCGCGAGGCGGTCGACCTGCTCGCCCAGTACTGCGTCGACCAGGGGTACGACATCCGGTTCGCGCTCGAGCCGAAGCCCAACGAGCCGCGCGGGGACATCCTGCTGCCGACCGTCGGTCACGCGCTCGCGTTCATCGAGACCCTCGAGCACGCGGACCGGGTCGGCGTGAACCCGGAGGTCGGCCACGAGCAGATGTCCAACCTCAACTTCGTGCACGCGATCTCTCAGGCGCTCTGGCAGGGGAAGCTCTTCCACATCGACCTCAACGGCCAGCACGGGCCGAAGTTCGACCAGGACCTCGTCTTCGGCCACGGTGACCTGATCAGCGCCTTCGGGCTCGTGGACCTGCTCGAGAACGGCGGGCCGGACGGCGGTCCGGCGTACGACGGCCCCCGGCACTTCGACTACAAGCCGCTGCGGACCGAGGACCTGGACGGCGTGTGGGTCTCGGCCGCCTCGAACATGCGCACCTACAAGCTGCTCGAGCAGCGTGCCCGTGCGTTCCGCGCCGACCCGGAGGTGCAGGAGGCGCTCGAGGCGGCCCGGGTCGGAGAGCTCGCCCGCCCGACCGTCGACCCCGCCGAAGGGCACGCCGGGCTGCTCGCCGACCGCTCGTCGTACGAGGAGTTCGACCCGGACACCGTGGCCCGCGCGGGCTACGGCTTCGCCCGGCTCGACCAGCTGATGGTCGAGCACCTCCTCGGTGCCCGCTGAGGCGTGACGGTGGCCCTCGTCGCCGGCGTCGACTCCTCGACCCAGTCCTGCAAGGTCGTGGTGTGCGACGCCGGGACCGGGGAGGTCGTCCGTCACGGGCAGGCGCCGCACCCCGACGGCACCGAGGTCGACCCGGACGCGTGGTGGGACGCCCTCGAGGCGGCGGTGGACCGCGCAGGCGGGCTCGACGACGTGGCTGCGGTCTCGGTAGGCGGCCAGCAGCACGGGATGGTCTGCCTCGACGACGACGGCAAGGTCGTCCGGCCCGCGCTGCTGTGGAACGACACCCGCTCCGCCCAGGCGGCCGCCGACCTCGTCGCCGAGCTCGGTGCCGACGCGTGGGCCGATGCCGTCGGGGTGGTCCCGGTCGCGTCGTTCACCGCAACGAAGCTCCGGTGGCTCGCCGAGCACGAGCCGGCCTCCGCCGCCGGCACCGCGGCGGTCTGCCTCCCGCACGACTACCTGACCTGGCGGCTGGCCGGCGCCACCTCGCTCGACTCCCTGGTCACCGACCGCAGCGACGCCAGCGGCACGGCGTACTGGTCCGCGGCGACCGGGCAGTACCGCCTCGACCTCCTCGAGCGCGCCCTCGGCCACCGTCCCACGGTGCCGCGCGTGCTCGGACCTCACGACCGGGCGGGCACCACGACCTCCGGAGCGCTGCTCGGACCCGGGGCGGGGGACAACGCGGCGGCGGCCTTGGGGCTCGGTGCAGCTGCGGGGGACGTGGTGCTCTCGATCGGGACCTCCGGCGTCGCGTGCGCCGTTGCCGAGGCTCCGGTGCGCGACACCAGCGGGACCGTCGCCGGGTTCGCCGACGCGACCGGGCGGCACCTCCCGCTGGTGGCGACGCTCAACGCCGCGCGCGTGCTCGATGCAGCGGCCCGGCTGCTCGACTGCGACCGCACCGCGCTCGCCGCGCTGGCGCTCTCGGCGCCCGCGGGAGCCGGCGGGCTCGTGCTCGTGCCCTTCTTCGAGGGCGAGCGCACGCCGAACCGCCCCGACGCGACCGGCCTGCTGGCCGGGCTCACCCTCGAGACCACCACCCGCGCCCACGTCGCCCGGGCGGCCGTCGAGGGAGTGCTCTGCGGGCTCGCCGACGCCGTCGACGCGATGCGCGACCTCGGGATCCCGGTCAGGCGGACGGTGCTCGTCGGGGGAGGCAGCCGCTCACCGGCGGTGCAGGAGATCGCCTCCGCGGTCCTCGGCGTCCCGGTCACCGTCCCGGAACCGGCGGAGTACGTCGCCCGGGGCGCCGCACGGCAGGCCGCGTGGGTCCTCTCCGGCGAGCCGGAACCGCCGGAGTGGCCGCTCGACCTCGTCCGGGAGACCCACGTCCCGGTGACCCCGGAGGTGCGCCGGAGGTACGCCGAGGCTCGCGACCGGACCCTGAGCCGCTCCGACCAGCCCAAGGAGAGCAGATGAGCACCGACGCCCTTCCCGCCCGTCGCGCGATCGTCGTCCGGGGCGGGTGGGAGGGCCACAGCCCCGTGGAGGCGACCGACCGCTTCATCCCGTTCCTCGAGGAGCACGGGTTCACCGTGGACGTCCACGACTCCCCGGAGGTGTACGCCGACGCCGACGCGCTGGCCGCGGCCGACCTGGTCGTGCAGTGCTACACGCAGGGCGTCGCCACCGACGAGCAGGTGCTCGGGCTCTCCGCTGCCGTGCGGGCCGGCACCGGGCTGGCCGGCTGGCACGGCGGGATCGTCGACTCCTTCCGCGGCTCCCCGGACTACCTCCACCTCACCGGCGGGCAGTGGGCCGCCCACCCGGGCGGCTTCGTGGAGTACGAAGCGGTCGTCGTGCCGGAGAAGGCGGACCACCCGATCGTCGAGGGGCTGGACCGCTGGCAGCTGGACACCGAGCAGTACTGGGTGCTCACCGACGCACTCAACGACGTGCTGGCGACCACGACGTTCCCCGTCACCGTGGACACACCGTGGCGTGAGGAGCTGACCTGCCCCGCCGTGTGGACCCGGCAGTGGGGCGAGGGACGGGTCTTCGTCTCGACGATCGGGCACAAGCTCGAGGACCTCGACATCCCGGACGTCAGGACGCTCACCGAGCGAGGCCTGCTGTGGTCGAGCCGCTGAGGCGGGTCGTCCTCGACACCGACCTCGCCATGGGGGCGCCGGGGTCGGACATCGACGACGGCTTCGCGCTAGCCCTGGCGGTGGCGGCGCCGTCGCTCGAGCTCGAGCTGGTCACCACCACGCACGGCAACACCGACGTGGTGACGGCGACCCGGCTGGCCAGGGAGCTGCTCTCGCTCCTGGGACGCCCCGACGTGCCGGTGGTGCGGGGGGCCAGCGGTCCGCTCGACCCGCGCAACCGCCGCGATCACCGGGATCCGGCGCCACCGCCCGACGCGGGGAGCACCGGCCACGCCGCCTCCGAGCTGGTCTCCCGGGCGCTGGCCGCGCCGGGCGAGCTGACGATCGTCGCCATCGGCCCGCTGACCAACGTCGCCCTCGCCCTGCTGCTCGAACCGCGCGTGGCCGCGGCGGTCCGCGAGATCGTCGTGATGGGCGGGGTGTACCTCGAGCAGACCAACGTGGCGTGGATGCCGGGCGAGTTCAACTTCTGGTCCGACCCGGACGCCGCCGAGGTCGTCCTGCGCAGCGGGGCGCCGCTCCGACTCGTCGGGCTCGACGTGACGCGTCGGGTCCGGCTCAGCCGCGCGGACGCCTCGCGGCTGGCGGCGGAGGAGGGCGCGTTCGCGCGGCTGGCGGGGGAGGCGACCGACGCCTGGATCACCTTCCAGGAGCAGGCGAAGCCGGGGGAGGAGCTCGACCACGGCAGCTGCGCCCTGCACGACCCGCTCGCCGTGGCGGTGGTCGACCACCCCGGGCTGGTGACCTGGCGAGCGGCGCACGTGGCCGTCGAGACCGCGGGACGGGTGACGAGGGGGGTGGCGGTGGCCGACCTGCTCCGGTGGCAGGACGCTCCGGAGCCGAACTGCCGGATCGCGGTCGAGGTGGACGCCGACGCCTTCCGCGAGCTGTTCCTCCAGCGGGTCGCGGGGCTGCCGTGAGCCGACCACACGTCGTGGTCGTGGGTTCGCTCAACCGTGACTACGTGTGCCGGGTCGAGGCGCTGCCGTCCGCGGGGCAGACCGTGGTGGGCGACGAGGCGGTCGTCGGGTCGGGCGGCAAGGGCGCCAACCAGGCGGTGGCCGCCAGCCTCCTCGGCGCACCGACCGCGATGGTGGGCCGGGTGGGTGACGACGAGGACGGCCGGTCGCTCGTCGACGGGCTCCGCGCCGCCGGCGTGGACACCGGCGCAGTCAGCATGCTCCCCGGCGTCCGCACCGGCATGGCGTTCGTCCTCGTCGCAGCCGACGGGGAGAACTGCATCGCGGTCGCGCCCGGAGCGAACAGCCGCCTGGACGCCGACGAGGCGGTGGGCGCCGTACGCTCGCTCCTCGCGCCGACGGGCATTCTCGTGACCCAGGCGGAGATCCCGGAGGCGACCTTCCGCGCCGTGGTGGAGGCGGCGGCCGAGCGCGGCTGCCGGGCGGTGGTGAACCTCGCGCCGTACCGCCCGGTGCCGGAGTCGCTCCTGCGGCTCTGCGACCCCCTGGTGGTGAACGAGTCGGAGGCCGGCGCGCTCCTGGGCCGAGGGGTGCGCGGGGCCGACGACGCGGAGGCAGCGGCCGGGGAGCTGTTCGGGCGGACCCGGTCGGTCGTCGTCACCGTCGGTGCGGAAGGGGCGGTGCTCGCCGGGCCGGACGGCGTCGAGCGGGTGCCGGCGCCCACCGTGGAGGTGGTGGACACGACCGGTGCCGGGGACGCCTTCACCGGGGCGCTGGCGGCCGCGCTCAGTCGCGGGGGTCCGCTGGCGGCAGCGGTCCGTCTCGGCGTGCGGGCGGGGGCGCACTCCGTGGCCCGTCCGGGCGCTCAGGCGTCCTACGCCACGGCCGCCGACCTTGCCCATTGACGGGGCCCGACGGTCGCCCTAGCGTTCGTGTGAATCGATTTGCATCGGAGGCACCGTTGAGCACGCAGGCAGGACGGACGCTCTCGGTGGCGATGGTCGGCTACGCGTTCATGGGGGCGGCCCACTCGCAGGCCTGGCGCACCGCGCCTCGGTTCTTCGATCTCCCGGCGACGCCGGTGATGCAGCTCGTCTGCGGCCGCACCGGGTCCGCGACCGAGGAGGCGGCCCGCAAGCTTGGCTGGGCCGGCTGGTCCACCGACTGGCGTGAGGTGGTGGCCCGCGACGACATCGACGTCGTCGACATCTGCACCCCGGGCGACACCCACGCCGAGATCGCCCTCGCCGCGCTCGAGGCCGGAAAGCACGTGCTGTGCGAGAAGCCGCTGGCGAACACCGTCGCCGAGGCCGAGCAGATGACGGCGGCCGCCGAGGAGGCGCAGGCCCGGGGCGTCCTGTCCTCGGTCGGGTTCAACTACCGCCGTACCCCGGCTCTCGCGCTCGCCCGGGAGCTGGTCGCGCACGGCGCGGTGGGCACCGTCCGGCACATCCGCGCGCACTACCTGCAGGACTGGATCGTCGACCCCGAGTTCCCGCTGGTCTGGCGGCTCCAGAAGGAGAAGGCGGGGTCGGGCGCGCTCGGCGACATCGGCGCGCACGTCGTCGACCTCGCCCAGTTCCTCACCGGCCAACGGCTCGTCGACGTCGCCGGCCACCTGACGCGGTTCGTCGACCGGCGACCGCTCCCCGCCGAGTCCTCCGGGCTCAGCGGGAGCGGCGACGCCGACCGCACGGGCGAGGTGACCGTCGACGACGCGGCCGTCTTCCTCGGCCGCACCGACGGCGGTGCCCTCGCGACGTTCGAGGCGACCCGGTTCGCCACCGGCCGGAAGAACGGCATGCGGATCGAGCTCAACGGCTCGGCGGGCAGCATCGCGTTCGACTTCGAGGCGATGAACGAGCTGCACGTGTACGACGCGACCATTCCCGCCTCGCAGGCGGGCTTCCGGCGCATCCTGGCCACCGAGCCCGACCATCCCTACGCCGGGGCGTGGTGGCCACCCGGCCACGGGCTCGGCTACGAGCACACCTTCATCCACGAGATCGCCGACTTCGTGCGCGACGTGGCCACCGGGACCCCGCCCCGGCCCTCCTTCGCCGACGGGCTGCAGGTCCAGCGGGTGCTCGACGCCGTCGAGCGCTCGTCCGCAGCCGACGCCCGATGGACGCCGGTCGGATGACCGTGCGCAACCCCTCGACGAACCGGAGGTGTGGCTGAATGCCTCGTCCCGTGACCCTCTTCACCGGCCAGTTCGCCGACCTGCCGTTTCCCGAGATGTGCCGCAAGGCCGCGGAGTGGGGCTACGACGGGCTCGAGATCGCCTGTTGGGGCGACCACTTCGAGGTGGACCGAGCACTCGCCGAGGACGACTACGTCCAGGGCCGGCTCGACATCCTCGCCGAGCACGGCCTGTCGGTGCACGCGATCTCTTGCCACCTCACCGGTCAGGCGGTGTGCGACCACCCGATCGACGAGCGCCACCAGGCGATCCTCCCGGCGCGGCTGTGGGGCGACGGCGACCCCGAGGGGGTACGGCGGCGCGCGGCCGAGGAGGTCAAGGACACGGCCCGGGCCGCCGCCAAGCTCGGGGTCGGCACGGTCATCGGCTTCACCGGCTCCTCGATCTGGCACACCGTCGCGATGTTCCCGCCCGTGCCGGAAGCGATGGTCGAGCGCGGCTACGCCGACTTCGCCGACCGCTGGAACCCGATCCTCGACGTCTTCGACGAGGTCGGTGTCCGGTTCGCCCACGAGGTGCACCCCAGCGAGATCGCCTACGACTACTGGACGACGCACCGGGTGATGGAGGCGATCGGCCACCGGCCCACGTTCGGGCTCAACTTCGACCCCAGCCACTTCGTCTGGCAGGACCTCGACCCGGTCGGCTTCCTCTGGGACTTCCGCGACCGGATCTACCACGTCGACTGCAAGGAGTCGGTCAAGCAGCTCAACGGCCGCAACGGGCGGCTGGGCTCGCACCTGCCGTGGGGAGACCCACGACGCGGCTGGGACTTCGTGTCGACCGGCCACGGCGACGTGCCCTGGGAGGCGGTGTTCCGGATGCTCAACTCGATCGGGTACGACGGGCCGATCAGCGTCGAGTGGGAGGACGCCGGCATGGACCGCGAGCACGGTGGGCCGGACGCCCTGGCGTTCGTGCGCGCGCTGACCATGATCGAGCCGTCCGCCGCGTCGTTCGACGCCGCCTTCTCGTCGGCAGGACAAGAATGACGACGCGGCTCAGGGTCGGCGTGGTCGGCCTGGGGGAGGTCGCCCAGGTCATCCACCTGCCCATCCTCGAAGCGCTGCCGACGCACTACGAGATCGCCGCGGTCTGCGACCTCTCGCCGACCCTGCTCGAGGCGATGGGTGACCGCTACGGCGTCAGTCGCCGCTACGCCGATGCTGCCGAGATGGTCGGCTCCGGAGGGCTCGACTGCGTCCTCGTCCTCAACAGCGACGAGTACCACGCCGAGTGCGTCGTGGCGGCGCTCGACCAGGGGATGCACGTGCTGGTCGAGAAGCCGATGTGCCTCAGCCCGCGCGAGGCCGAGGAGATCATCGCCGCACGCGACCGTTCGGGGAAGGTCGTGATGGTGGCCTACATGCGGCGGTTCGCGCCGGCCTTCACCGAGGCCGTCGCCCGGCTGCCCGAGCTCGGCCCGGTCACCTACGCCCGCGTCCACGACATCATCGGAGAGAACCGGCTGATCATCGACCAGGCCCACACCGTGCTCCGTCCCGACGACCTGCCGGCCGCCGCGGTCGAGGACCGGTGGGCGCGGGGGGCGGCGCTGGTCCGGGAGGCGCTCGGCGACGTGCCCGAGGAGCTCGCCTGGACCTACCGGCTGCTCTGCGGGCTGGGCAGCCACGACCTCTCGGCGATGCGAGAGCTGCTGGGCCGCCCGCAGCGCGTGCTGGCGGCCCGGCAGTGGCGCAAGGGCGGCTTTCTCGTGGCGCTCCTCGACTACGGCGACTTCGTCGTCACCTACGAGACGGGCGTCGACGAGCAGGTCCGCTTCGACGCCCACATCGAGGTCTACGGCGAGCGGGGCTCCCTGCGGGTCCAGTACGACACGCCGTACGTCCGGCACCTGCCAACCACGCTCGTCACCGACCGCACCGTCGGCGACACCTACGAGCGTTCCGTGCTGCGCCCGCACCTGAAGGATCCCTACACCCACGAGCTGGAGTACTTCCACCAGGTGGTCACCACCGGCGGTACGCCGAAGACCACCCCCGAGGACTACGTCGAGGACATGGAGCTCTTTCTCGAGCTGGTCCGCACGATGGAGAAGGAGTCATGATGCTGACCGACCGGGACGCGGAGCTCTTCCGCGCCAACGGCTACCTGCTGCCGCACCAGCAGCTCTTCGCACCGCAGAAGCTCGAGCGGCTCGAGGAGATCTTCAACAAGCACCTCGCCGACAAGGGCGACAAGCTCTCCGACGAGCTCGACACCCCGCACTTCCGGGATCCCGAGCTGCTCGACTTCCTCCTCTCCGACGAGGTCCTGGACGTCATCGAGCCGCTGGTGGGCCCTGACATCGCGCTGTGGTCGAGCCACTTCATCTCCAAGGACCCGTTCACGGGGAGGGCGACACCGTGGCACGAGGACAGCTCCTACTGGAACGGGCGGTTCAGCAGCTACGACCGGATCGTGACCCTGTGGCTCGCGCTGGAGAACCCGAGCACCCGGGAGAACGGCTGCATGCGGGTGGTCCCGGGGAGCCACCTCGCCGGCGGGTTCTCCGAGAACTACGTCCCGACCGACATGAGCGTCCAGACCTTCCACGCCGAGATCGCGGACGTCGACGAGGAGAAGGCCGTCGACTTCGAGCTCCAGCGCGGCGAGTTCTCGCTCCACGACGGGCGGATCGTGCACGGGGCGAAGCCGAACACCAGCCCGGTCCGGCGTACCGGCTACACGATGCGTTACTTCCCCTCCTCGGTGCGGATGCAGCCGATCGAGGCGAACCAGGGGTGGAAGATCTGGCTGGCCCGAGGGCGCGACCTCGCGGGCAACACCTACGAGAACGTGTGAGTCGCACGTGAGGCTGGGGCTCCTCACCGCCTGCCTGCCCGGCGAGCCCCTGGAGCGGATCGCCGCCTGGGCGGGTTCCCACGGCTACCAGGCGCTCGAGGTCGCGGCGTGGCCGGACCGCCCCGGGCGGGAGTGGGAGGCGAGCCACCTCGACGTCGAGTCGTTCGGCGAGGCGGCGGCGGGACGGGTCCGCGCGCTCATGGAGGAGCACGGCCTGGTGGTCAGCGCGGTGGCCTACTACGAGAACAACCTCCACCACGACCTGGCGACGCGGGAGGCCACCCACGAGCACCTGCGCCGGTGCATCGACGCGGCTCAGCTGCTCGGGTGCGGGCTGGTCGGCACGTTCGTCGGACGCGACGTGACGCTCTCCGTCCGCGACAACCTGCGGCTGGCCGAGCAGCTGCTCCCGCCGCTCGTGGAGTACGCCGGCGCGCGCGGCGTACGGCTCGTCGTGGAGAACTGCCCGATGGAGGGGTGGCACCCGGACGGCTATCCGGCCAACCTCGCGTACTCGCCGGAGCTGTGGGACTGGCTCACGGGGCTGGGGTTCTACCTCAACTACGACCCCTCCCACCTGGTCTGGATGGGGATCGACCCGGTCCAGGCGCTGGTCGGGCACCTCGACCAGGTGTTGCACGTGCAGGCCAAGGACGTGGAGGTGGACGCCGCGGCACGCAACCGGTTCGGCGTCTTCGGCCAGGTGGTCGACCGGTCGCCGTGGGTGAGCGGCTGGTGGCGCTACCGGATCCCCGGCCTCGGCGAGGTCGACTGGCGCCGCGTCGTGGACACCCTCTACCAAGCGGGGTACGACGGTGTGGTGTCCGTCGAGCACGAGGACCCGGTCTGGAGCGGCGACCCGGAGCGCGTCCGCCAGGGGCTTGTCATCGCCGAGCGCACGCTCGGACCGCTGGTCGTCGTCTGACCCTCACCGAAAGGCGTGTCCATGCAGCGTGGTGTCTACTTCGACGCCTGGTTCCCCCGGCAGCACTGCTACCACCCGAGCCTGCCACCACGGCGGCTCCGGATGGTGGACGACCTGCGTGACCTCCGCGCGACCGTCCTGGTGTGGGCGTCGATGGGTGGCGGTTCCCTGGCGCTGCCCTACCTCGAGCAGGAGGCCTTCGGCGCGGTCGATGCGCGTTCGCGGTTCTACGGGTTCGTCAACGACAGCGAGTTCATCGCCGAGTGCCGCAACCACGACATCACGGTGATGGGAATCGTCTTCGAGGCGCAGGGGTGGGAGTTCCCGGTCGAGCTCAACGACGCCGAGGACCAGGTGCTCTCCCTCAACGAGCTGCGCGGCGTAGGCCACCGGGACTGGATGGGGCTCCGCGAGTTCTCCCAGGACCGGTACCCGAACCTCTGGCCACCGTTCGCGTCGTACTTCCCGGACGGCCTGCGGAACAGCGACGGCGAGCTGGTCACGGACCTCATCGACGAGTGCGTGGCCCGAGACATCCACCAGCAGCCGTGCCACGCCCGGTGGGTGGAGTGCCCGGACCG